>NZ_JAAOYS010000001.1:0-821904 GCF_011759495.1 Dyella sp. SG562 | reverse complement strand
AACATCTCGATGGATTGAACGGCTACGCTCACTACCGCCAGCTGTGCTGGATCAGATGCGGGTGGTGGCGTGAAGAACGTGGGGATACCTCAGGGACGGGTCCAATTAATAAAGATAACTGCACCTGTCCCCATTAATTCCCACCTTGCAACGCATCGCGCCGTTGGGGTTCGCCTGCGGCTCACCCCAACCTACGGTGGTGGCGTCGGGTGCCGGGCTCCTCGTTGGCCGAAGTTATCCTCAACGCATTCAAGCAAGCCGCGTACGCTTGCCGCCCACCATGCGATTAACCACTTCCAGCCCGCAGAACGACGGCTCGTCGCCATGCTCGCCCGCTTCGATCCAGGCGATCTTCGCCCGCAGATAGCTCTGCAGCTTGCCGAGCTGCGTGGCCTTCTCGTCCACCTGCGCCAATTGCGCCTGCATCACCGCCAGCCGCCGTGCCTGATCAATGCCGCCGGCTTCGTATTCCTCGTTCAAGGTGACAATCTGTTTCAGCGTAAAGCCCAGCTGCTGGCCGACCTTGATCAGGGCGACGCGATCGACGTCGGCCTCGTGGAATTGCTGGTAGCGGTTGCTGCCGGACGCGCCTGCGCTAGGCCTGATCAGTCCGAGCTTGACGTAGAGGCGTACGGCGTCGCGCGTCAGCCCGGCGCGCCGGCAGAATTCAGCGATCAGCATGGCGTAGGCCTTGACTAGGGGGTATAGGCCCTAGTTTAGGCTTAGGGTCCGCAAACCACCAAGTGACTGGCCATGAGCAAAACCGTACTGATTACCGGCGCCTCGTCGGGCATAGGCGAGGCGACCGCGCGCCGCCTTGCGCTAGAGGGATACAAGGTCTACGCGGCCGCGCGCCGGGTGGACCGCATGAAAAGCTTGTCCGATGCCGGCATCCAGGTGCTTCCGCTGGATCTGACCGACGACGCTTCGATCGTCCAGGCAGTGGAAACCATTACCCAACGCGAAGGGCGCCTGGATGCGCTGATCAATAACGCCGGCTATGGCTCATACGGCTCGCTGGAAGACGTGCCCCTGGACGAGGGCCGCCGCCAGTTCGAAGTCAACGTCTTCGGCCTGGCCCGCCTGATCCAGCTCTGCCTGCCCATGATGCGCGCGCAGCGCTCCGGCACCATCGTCAACATCACCTCGATCGGCGGCAAGATGCACGAGCCGCTGGGCAGCTGGTATCACGCCACCAAGTTCGCGGTGGAAGGATTGAGCGATTGCCTGCGCATGGAGCTGGCGCCGTTCGGCATCGATGTGGTGGTGGTGGAACCGGGCGGCATTCGCACGGAATGGGCCGGCATTGCCCAGGAGGGCATGCTGCGTTACTCCGGCCACACCGCCTACGCCGAACAAGCCGCCATGCATGCGCGCCTGTTCGCCGCGAGCGACAAGTCGTCGATGGTGTCGCCGCCGGATGTCGTAGCCAAGACGATCGCACGTGCGCTGCGCGCTTCGCGTCCACGCACGCGTTACGCTACGGGCGGCGGCGCGCGGACGATCTTGTTCCTGCGGCGCTGGCTGAGCGATCGGGCGTTCGATGGCTTGATGCGGCGGATAGAGAAATCACTGGCCGGCGCCTGATCCAGAGGCGACGGCGTAGGTTGGGGTGAGCCGCAGGCGAACCCCAACATCGGTACCTTCAAACGCGTCGCGATGTTGGGGTTCGCCGTTGGCTCACCCCAACCTACGCCGGTAGCGGCGGTTAAAACTTTAGATGCAGATTCAATCAAGGCGCTACCCCCAAGCCTCGATTCGGCCATAAATGCGTGCCAGACTGTTTTCGTACCTTGGGGGAATATCTATGGATCGGAAACTGTTTGGCGGCCGCGTCTTTGGCGTGGTCGGTTTTGCGCTGTGCGTGGCGGTCTCCCTGGCCGGTTGCGGCCATCACGAAAGCGATAAGCCCGCCTTGCAGGGGCACCCCGCGCCGGCGTCCTCGGCGGGGCAGGCGGAAAAGGCTGCCTTTGCCCTGCTCAGTGCAGGCTCTCGTACCGAGGACACACGGACGGAACTAGCTTTGGTGTTCAACGCACCACTGGCATCCGCACAATCTTTCGACAAGCTGCTTTCGGTCGCCGGCCCCAATGGCGAAGCGATCAGCGGGAGCTGGAGCCTCAAGGACGACGGCAAGACTCTGGTATTTCCGTTCGTGCAGGCCGACCAGCATTACGCGGTGCAGGTGCGCGGCGGGTTATTGGCGGCCGACGGGCGTTCGATCGGCGCGGATCAGAAGCACGATGTCTATTCCGGCAATATGCCGGCTGCCGTGGGTTTTGCTTCCTCGGGCAGCGTATTGCCTGCGCGGGGATCGCGCGGCTTGCCGCTGGTGTCGATGAATGTCCACGACGCGGATATCGAGTTCTTCCGCGTGCGCGATGACGCTATCTCGGATGTGTTCTGCGCCTTCCCCGCCAACAAGCATCGCAACAATTACGATCTCGACCACGAGATCACCAACTGGAATCGCTGCAACGACCAGAAGCGCACCCGCCGCCCCATCACCGACATGGGGGAATCGGTCTACGCCAATCACTACATGCTGGGCGGCGAGCCGAATGCCCGCACCATCACCTATATTCCGGTGCAGAAAGTGGCAGAGCTGGCCCAGCCCGGCGTCTACATGGCGGTGCTCAAGCAAGGCGGCACGTACTCCGGCAGCTATGACACGGCGGTGTTCTTCGTCAGCGACCTGGGCCTGCATCTGCGCGTCTATCGCGACAACGCGCTGCTGCATGTGGCGTCGCTGCATGACGGCTCGCCGGTAAGCGGCGTCGCGGTGGAGGTGGACAATGCCGACGGCACCGCCAAGCTGAAAGCCACCACCGACGACAACGGCAACGCGCTGATCGCCTACAAGGTCGACCCCACCGACGTGCTTATCGCCCGCAAGGGTAAGGACGTCTCCGTGCTGCCGTTCAATCGGCCGGCGCTGGATATCTCCAACTTCGACGTGACGGGCCGCAAGCAGGCGCCGTTCGAAGTGTTCGCCTGGTCCGGCCGCGACCTGTACCGCCCGGGCGAGACCTTGCGCGCCTCCGCGCTGCTGCGCGACTACGACGGACGGGCGATGAAGCAGCAGGCGCTGTTCGTGCGCCTGAAGCAGCCCGATGGGCGCAGCCTGGTCGATACCAAGCTGGATCCGAAAGACCTCAACTATTTCGAACTGAGCCGCACCATTCCGGAGGACGCGCCCACCGGCCTGTGGCAGCTGGAGTTCCGCCTCGATCCGGCCAGCAAGGAAGCGGTGCAGGCTTTTCCGTTCCATGTGGAGGAGTTTCTTCCGGAGCGCCTGAAGCTCGATCTCTCCAGCCCGCAGGCGCGCCTGGCGCCGTCCGAGCCGCTGAAGCTGGCGGTGTCTTCCAGCTATCTGTATGGCGCGCCGGCTGATGGCAACCGCGTGACGGCCAAGCTGCTGGTCAAGCCCGAAGTGCATCCGCTGCGGGCGTTGGCCGACGTGTTCTTCGGCGACCCGCTGGTGGATCTGCCCAAGGATGCCGCGGACGTGCTCGACGCCAAGCTCGACGCACAAGGCCATCTGGAACAGGACATCAACCTGCCCGACGAAGTGAAGCCCGTGGCGCCGCTGACGGCGACGTTGTCCGGCAGCGTGTACGAGACCGGCGGCCGTGCGGTGACGCGCATGCTCAATCGCGTGTACTGGCCGGCGCCTGCCTTGACGGGCGTCCGTCCGCTGTTCGATCCCAAGCAAGGTGCACCGAGCGAAGGGCGCGCTGCATTCGAAGTGATGCGTGCCGATATGGACGGCAAGCTGGTGGCGGGCAAGCACTTGAAGGTGCGCCTGCAGCAGGAAAGCCGTGACTTCTATTGGCTGTACGAACACGGCGACGAATGGAAATCCAACGCCAACGTGCAGCTAACGCTGGTGGAAGAGAAGGACATCGACGTCGCCGCCGGCCAGCGCGCGAAAGTGGACTTCCCCGTGCAATGGGGCGGCTACCGGCTGGAGGTCTATGACCCCGAAACCAAGCTCACCTCGGTGTTCCCGTTCTTCGCCGGCTATAGCTGGGAAGACCAGAACACCGGCAAGGAAGCGCGCCCGGACAAGGTGAAGCTTGCGCTGGACAAGGCCCGCTACCGCGCCGGCGACACCATGAAGGTGACGGTGACGCCGCCGCACGATGGTCCGGGCCTGCTGCTGGTGGAATCGGATCATCTGCTCTACAGCCGCACTATCGACGCCACCGCCGGCGCGACGTTCGAGATCCCCGTCACTAAGGAATGGGAACGCCACGATGTCTACGTGGTGGCGACGGTGTTCCGCGGCGGCGATGCTTCCGAAAAGACCACGCCGGCGCGCGCCATGGGTGTGGAGCACGTGGCGATGGAGCGCAACGACCGGCGCATTTCGCTGAAGCTCACCGCTCCGGCACTGATGCGCCCCGGGCATGCGCTCGACGTGACGGTGCAGGCGGAAGGTCTCTCCGGCAAGAAGGCTTACGTCACTGTCTCGGCCGTCGACCAGGGCGTGCTCAATATCACCAGCTATCCGGTGCCGGACGCGTGGGCGTGGATGTTCGCCAAGCGCGCGTTGAGCGTGGAGGCTTACGATCTGTATAGCCGCGTCATCGAGGCGATGGAGGGTGCCGAAGCCAAGCTGCGCTACGGCGGCGATATGAGTGGCAAGGGTTTGCCGCACGGTGCGCGCCTCAACCCGAAGGTGCAGATCGTCGATCTGTTCGCGGCGCCGGTGCAGTTCGATGCGCAGGGCCGGGCGACGGTGCATCTGCCGGTGCCCGACTTCAACGGCAGCCTGCGGCTCGCCGCGCTGGCCTATGCGGACGAGCGCTTCGGCAACGCCGACGGCGCGGTCACCGTGCGCGCTCCGCTGGTGGTGGAGCCGAGCACGCCACGGGTGATGGCGGCCGGCGACAAGGCGAAGATCAGCATCGACCTGAAGAATCTTTCGGGTAAGGACGGCGTTGCCAAGGTCAGCGTGAAGGCGGATGGCCTTATCAAGGTGAGCGATGCCACCCGCAGCGTGCCGTTGAAGGATGGCGCCGGCACGACGTTGACCATGCCTGTCGCCGCCGATGCCGGCGTTGCCGTGGCCAAGATCGACATCCACGCCGAACTGAACGACTACAAGGTGGATCGCCACTTCGAGTTCGCCGTGCGTAACGCCTGGCCGGAAGTGCTGAGCACCGTGCCGATGGCGATCGAGGAGGGCAAGCCGGCACGCCTGGATGGCAGTGCGATGAGCGGCCTGGTGCTGCCGACGGTGCGCAACCGCCTGACCCTGAGCATGCTGCCGCCGTTGCCTTACAGCGCGGCCCTGCACGATCTGCTGCTCTATCCGTATGGCTGCATCGAGCAGACCACCAGCAAGGGTTATGCGGCGCTCTACCTCGACGAGAAGACCGCGCATGCATTGAACACGGCGGGCCTCGGCGAGGCTGCACGCAAGGCGGCGGTGGAGAGTGCGCTCGCACGCATCGCCTCGTTCCAGGCTGCCAATGGGCACTTCAGCTTCTGGGGCGGCACCAGCCCGATCGAGACCTTTACCACGCCTTATGCGGTCGACTTCATGCTCGACGCACGCGACGGCGGTTTCGCCGTGCCGCAGGAGGTGCTGCAGAAGGCGCTGCTGCGGCTCAACGACGACCTGCTCGCCGGTGGGCATCCGTACTACTCGTACGAGCATCACGACCACATGCGCATCGCCGATGAGGCTTACTCCGGCTATGTGCTCGCCCGCGTCAACCGGGCGCCGCTGGGCACGCTGCGCGCGGTCTTCGACAACGAGCGGAACAAGCTGGTGGGTCCGCTGCCGCTGGTCCATTTTGCCGTGGCGTTCAAGCTGATGGGCGACAATGAGCGCGCGCAGAAGGCGATCCAGGAAGCGTTTGCCTGGGACAAGGAGCGCCCCTGGTACGTGGGTGACTACGGTTCCGAGCTGCGCGACCTGGGCGTGATGGTGTCGCTGGCCCATGCCTATGGGCTCAACAAGGCCGAGTACGACGCGAAGCTGGTCGACTGGGCTCGCAACGCGACCACCAAGGTGAAGTCCACGGACGAGAAGGTGCCGTACTACCACTGGTCGTGGTCGTATCTGAGCACGCAGGAGCAGGTGGCGATCGCACGTGTGGCGCATACCTTCGACGCCGCGGGCCGCGGCACGCTTGCCGCCACGGTGCGGGTGGGCAGCAAGACGGAAAGCGCGCCGGAAGGCCAGACGATCTGGGTGCGCGATCTCACGCCGGCGGAACTGGAGAGCGGCGTGACCGTGCAAGGCGCCGACAAGGGCACCGTATTCGTCACGCTGGACGTGGCGGGCATTCCGCAGAAGGCGCCGGCCGCCGATGCCAGCCAGATCGACGTGCGCCGCAGCTACTTCACTACCGATGGCCATCCCTGGCCGGGTGGCAAGCTGCGCGAGGGCGACACCTTGATCGTGGAGGTGAGCATGGAAGCGCGGGTGGACATGCCCGATGCCTTGGTTACCGACCTGCAGCCCGGCGGCCTGGAGGTAGAGAACCTCAACCTGGGCGGCGCCAGGCAGTGGGAGGGCGTGGTGGTCGATGGTATCCAGCTCGCCGAGCACGAAGGTGCGGCCAACGTGGTGCACGAGGAGTATCGCGACGACCGCTATGCGGCAGCCCTCAAGCTGCGGCGTGGCAACGTGGCGCGCGTGTTCTATGTGGTCCGCGCGGTGACGCCGGGGACCTACACGGTGCCGCCGCCGCTGGTGGAGGACATGTATCGCCCTGGCATCCGTGGCTACGGTGCGGCGACGCCTGCGCAGCTCACCGTCGAAGAACCCTGAGTGTCGCTGGGCCGCGCGCTCCGCGCGGCCCGGTTGGCAACCCGATCGATGAGCACTTCCGCTCCCTCCAGCCAGAAGACGCCGCCTCGCCGATGGTGGCGTCGTTTATGGCGCGTGCTCGTCGTGGGTAGTCTTGGCGCCCTGCTGGCGGCGGTGCTGCTGGATCGCCTTTTCCCATTGCGCCTGCCGGCGCCGGATACCGGCAGCACCGTGGTGCTGGCGAAGGACGGTACGCCGCTGCGCGCTTTTGCCGACAGCGATGGCGTGTGGCGCTATCCCACGTCGGCCGGACAGGTGTCGCCGCTGTATCTGAAAGCGCTGCTCGCTTATGAGGACCGCGCGTTCTATCGCCATCCCGGCGTGAATCCGTTGGCCTTGGCGCGCGCGGCTTGGGGTGTGCTGCGTCATGGCCGTGCTGTCTCCGGCGGTTCCACCTTGACCATGCAGGTGGCGCGCATCGTGATGCCGATGCCGCATACGGTCACCGGCAAGGTGGTGCAGATCTTCCGCGCCCTGCAGCTGGAAGCGCATCTGAGCAAGGCGCAGATCCTGGATATCTACCTCAACCACGCGCCTTTCGGCGGGCCGATCGAAGGCGTGGAGGCTGCTTCATGGGCTTATCTCGGCAAGCCGGCACGACAGCTGTCGCATGCCGAAGCGGCCTTGCTCGCGGTGCTGCCGCAATCGCCCAGCACGTTCCGTCCGGATCGCCATGCGGAAGCGGCGCGGCGTGCGCGCGACAAAGTGCTCAAGCGCATGCAGGACGAGGGGCTATGGAGTGCGGCCGAGGTTGCGGACGCCAGGCTGGAACCGGTGGCCGCACGCTCGCTGCGCTCGCCGCTGGATGCGGCGCTGCTGGCGGAACGCCTGCACCGCGAGCAACCGGGCGAGCGGCGCATCGTCACCACCATCGACGCCAACCTGCAGCGGGCGGTGGAGGACCGCGTCAGCGAGTACCTGTCGCGCATGCCGCCGCGCACGTCGGCCGCAGTGCTGGTGGTCGACAATGCCACGCTGGAAACGCGCATCTATGTGGGCACCGCCGAGTTCGCCGATCCGCGCCGGCTCGGCCATGTCGACATGGTGCGCGCTCCGCGTTCGCCCGGTTCCACGCTCAAGCCTTTCCTCTATGGCTTGGCGCTGGACGATGGGCTGATCACCTCGCAAAGCCTGCTGGTCGATGCGCCGCAGGATTTCGGCGGTTATCGTCCCGCCAACTTCGATGAGGCTTTCCGCGGGCCGGTGAGCGTGGCGCAGGCGTTGCAGCAGTCGCTCAACGTGCCGGCTGTCGATGTGCTCGATCGCGTCGGGCCGAATCGCTTCGTGGCGCGCCTGGCCAATGGCGGCATCGATCTGCGCTTCCCGTCGGGTGGCTCGCCGAGCCTGGCAGTGATTCTCGGTGGCGCCTCCACACGGTTGGAGGAACTGGTCGGTGCGTACTCCGCGTTCGCCAACAGCGGCGTGGCGGGCACGCCGCGCTACACGACGGCGCAGCCGGCACAGCCGCGGCGGCTGCTGTCGCCGGGGGCGGCATGGATCATCCGCGACATCCTCTCCAGCAATCCGGCCGACGTCACCGGCGCGCCGCTCGACGGTAGCTTGACCGCGCAGAGCGCCATCGCCTGGAAGACCGGCACCAGCTACGGCTACCGCGATGCGTGGGCCATCGGCGTCACCGACGACTGGACCTTCGGCGTATGGATCGGCCGCCCCGACGGCACGCCGTCGCCAGGCCAATACGGCGCGGTGACGGCGCTGCCGCTGATGTTCAACGTCGCCAGCATGTTGCCGAACACGCATGCCAACCCGCGCTCGCCACGCCCGGCGTCGGTGAGTGCGGTAGATATCTGCTGGCCGCTTGGTGGCCTCGCCGGCAGCACGTCGCCGGCGCTATGCCGCGACCGCCGCACCGCATGGACGCTGGATGGCGCCGTGCCCCCCACGTTTCCCGAGCGCGATGTCTCCGCCTGGATGGGCGGCTTGGTGACCTTGCGCGTCGACGCGCACCAACGCCGCCTCAGCGCCACCTGCCACGGTGCAGGCGAGCACGCCGTGACACTGGCCCGCTGGCCTGCGCTCGCCACGCCATGGCTGGCATCCGCGGATGCGGCAGCCTCTGCTCTGCCGCCGTTGGCGCCGGGCTGCGAACCCGATTCACTGGAAGTGGCCAACCCGATCCGTATTGCCGGCATCAGCGATGGCGCGGTGCTGCGTGCCGCACCCCATAGCGATGCGCCGCTATCCATCACCTTGCGTGCGCTGGGCACGGTGGAGCAGGTGCAATGGCTGGTGGATGGAAGGTTGCAGGGATCGAGCTCCGGTGCTGCCCCGATGCGCGTGGCGCTGCCACAGGCGGGGATGCATCAGATCACCGCTTTGGCGGACCATGGCGCCTTCGCGCACATGTCGCTGTCTGTCTTGCCGCCGCTCGTGTCGCCTGCACTTGGCCCCCGCTCGCGCTTGACGACGCCATAGGTTTCCCGCTGCCAGGTTTGAGGCGTCCGATGTGGCAATGAGAGGAAGGCAAGCGGCCTGTCCGCTTCTTCTTCCATCGCGGCGACCTTCATTCAATACGCCATATTGAACGCCGCCCGCGGACTGACAAACGCCCGCGTGTTATGCCCCGCAAAGCTCACCTGCGCCCCCACGATCAACCCATACTGGCTGTTGAAGTTGTACTCGATGCCCGGCGTCACGCTGAAGACCGAGCTGTAGTCGTCCGTACGCTGCATGGCCCAGTGCCGGCCGTCCTTGCGGCGCACCTTGCCGTCGAGCCATGCGCGTCCCTGGCGGTTGGCGCTCACGTCCATGGCCAGCACCCAGCGCGGATCGATGCTGTATTCGGCGCCTACGCTGAGGTTGAACTGCGCGCCGGGATGGTAGCGTCCGCGGAAGCCGCGCGGTGTGTTGTACACGCTGATGTCGCGCAGGCGCACGGCGGGTGGGCGCGGGCTCCACGAGAGTTGGCCGCGGATGCGCAGGGGGCGGTCGTTCGGCATCCAGAAGGTGCGCTGTGCGAGCAGCGAGAGGGTGGTGCGGCGTGCGCCGCTGCCCATGCCGTCGAAGGCGTGGTCGCGCAGCGAGTCGTAGGGGGCGGTGAGCAGGTTGTGCTGCACGAAGAACGAGATGGCGGCGCGGGTGCCGTCGCGGCTCGGCGCCTGCAGCAGGTATTGCAGGCGCACCGAGGCGTCGGTGGCGCGCATGGCGGTGGTGTGCTTGCCGTTTTCGGAGGTGTGCGTGGCGCCGAGGTTCAACTTGCCGGTGAGGCGCGGCGTGATGCCGTAGGCGATCGGCAGCAGCACCTGCCACTGCGAATACGGATGCGCGAGCTTCCTGGTGTTTCCCGAGCGGTCGTAGCGTTCGTTCGCATACAGGTAGATGAGATTGGGCGTGAGGATGAGCGCGCCCTTGCCCACGGTATTGGGATTGGACGTGACCAGCGTGCCGGTGTAGTTGATCTCGGGAAGAATGCGGTCTTCCGCCAAGGCGGCCGGCGCGAAGGCCAGCAGGAGCAGAGGCAGATAACGTGCGAATCCCGGTTGCTGCGCTTTCGTGTGCTGCATGAGCGTATGCCTCTCGCGTTAGGGAGAAGCTTGAATACACTCAGCCAGAAACCCGAATAAATGCGGCGAACTCCGAAATATTTGCGCACATGCGCGGCCGTATTCGCCGCAAGCCGCATGTGGCTTGGGCTAGCCACGATGGCTTAGGGAAGACTCCCAATTTTCAGTTGGCGTGCGGTGCGTCCGCCTGCGCCAAAAAATAAGGCCGGCATGGAGCCGGCCTTATCGAGCGGAACGCGGTGAGGCGTCAGCGCTTCATCGAGTTGAAGAACTCGTCGTTGGTCTTGGTGTTCTTCATCTTGTCCAGCATGAACTCCATCGCCGCCAGCTCGTCCATCGGATGCAGCAGCTTGCGCAGGATCCAGATCTTGGAAAGCATGTCCGGGTCGATCAGCAGATCTTCGCGGCGGGTGCCGGAGCGGTTGATGTCGATGGCCGGGTAGACGCGCTTCTCGGAGATGCGGCGGTTCAGGTGCACTTCCATGTTGCCGGTGCCCTTGAACTCTTCGTAGATCACCTCGTCCATCTTGCTGCCGGTGTCGGTCAGCGCGGTGGCGATGATGGTCAGCGAGCCGCCTTCCTCCACGTTGCGCGCGGCGCCGAAGAAGCGCTTCGGGCGCTGCAGGGCGTTGGCGTCCACACCGCCGGTGAGCACCTTGCCGGAGCTGGGCACCACGGTGTTGTAGGCGCGGGCCAGGCGGGTGATGGAGTCGAGCAGGATGACCACATCCTTCTTGTGCTCGACCAGGCGCTTGGCGCGCTCGATCACCATCTCGGCCACCTGCACGTGGCGCACGGCGGGTTCGTCGAAGGTGGAGCTGATGACCTCGGCGCGCACGGTGCGGGCGATTTCGGTCACTTCCTCCGGGCGCTCATCGATCAGCAGCATGATCAGATGCACGTCGGGGTGGTTGTACTGGATGGCCTGCGCCACGTTCTGCAGCATCATCGTCTTGCCGGACTTCGGCTGCGACACGATCAGGCCGCGCTGGCCGCGGCCGATCGGCGCCACCAGGTCGAGGATGCGGCCGGTGATGTCTTCGGTGGAGCCGTTGCCGCGCTCGAGATGGAATGCCTTGCGCGGGAACAGCGGCGTCAGGTTCTCGAACAGCATCTTGTTCTTCGATGCTTCCGGCGGGTCGCCGTTGATGTCGTCGACCTTCAGCAGCGCGAAGTAGCGCTCGCCTTCCTTCGGGTGGCGCACGCGGCCGGTGATGTAGTCGCCGGTGCGCAGGTTGAAGCGGCGGATCTGGCTGGGCGAGACGTAGATGTCGTCGGGGCCGGCCAGGTAGGACTCGTCGGCCGAACGCAGGAAGCCGAAGCCGTCCTGCAGGATTTCCAGCACGCCCTCGGCCCAGATGCCGCCGCCGGAGCGGGCATGGGCCTTGAGGATGCTGAACACCACGTCCTGCTTGCGGGCGCGGGCGACGCCTTCCTGGATGCCCAGCGATTCGGCGAATTCCAGCAGCTGGATCGCGTTCTTGCGCTTGAGCTCGGTGAGGTTGATCAGGCGGTCGTTGCTGCCGGCGTCGGCGTAGTCGTCGTCCACCGGCAGGCCGTTGTTGTTGCGGACGTGCTGCTGGCCACCACCGCCAC
This sequence comes from Dyella sp. SG562, assembly GCF_011759495.1. Taxonomy (NCBI): domain Bacteria; kingdom Pseudomonadati; phylum Pseudomonadota; class Gammaproteobacteria; order Lysobacterales; family Rhodanobacteraceae; genus Dyella; species Dyella sp. SG562. Next base: position 809,955 of record NZ_JAAOYS010000001.1, on the reverse strand, counting down.
CCTGGCCGCGCTGCTGCTGTTGCGGCTGGTTGTTGTTGCGCTCGTGGCGCCGGCGGCGGCCGCGGTCATTACGGTCGTTGCGGCGGTCGTTGTTCGGATTCTGGCCGCCCTGCTGCTGGGGCTGGCCGCCCTCGCGGGCCTGCTGCGGCGGCGCGCCCTCGCGGGGTGCGGCATCGCCCTGGAAGCTGCCGGGCGCCTGGTCCACCGGCAGGCTGGCCTGCACGGGGATGGGCGGCAGCGGCGGCGGCGGCTCGAACGCGGGCTTTTCCACGCGGGGCGCGCTCTCGGCGGCGGCTGCTGCGGCGGCTGCGGCGGATTTACGCGGTGCGCGGGTGCGCGGCGTTTCGGACGCAGTCTTGGGCTCGGCGCTCTTGGCGTCGTTCTGGTCTTGGCTTTCGATATCAGACACGGGCAAACCTCACGGGGCGCCGTTAATCACAGGAGGGAAGGGTGCGCGCGGGGCGCGAAGGGCGCGGGGGACGGGAGTCCCGACAGGCCCGGGGAATCTAACACCCGCCGCGCGGCGCCGTAAAGCGGGCGGCGGGTGCGAAAGATCCGGTATTCGGATCGAAGGCTCAGATCGACTTGTCGATCAGCTGCTTGAGCTGGCCCTTGCTGACGGCGCCGATCTGGGTGGCCTCGACCTTGCCGTTCTTGAACACCATCAGGGTGGGGATGCCGCGCACGCCGTAGTCGCGGGGCGTCTTCTGGTTGTGGTCGATGTTGATCTTGGCGATGCGCAGCTTGCCCTCGTACTCCTGGGCCAGTTCGTTCAGCGCCGGCGCGATGGCCTTGCAGGGGCCGCACCATTCGGCCCAGAAGTCCAGCAGGACGGGGGTATCCGACTCCAGCACTTCCTTCTGGAAGGCGTCGTCGCTCACGTGGGTAATCAGGTCGCTCACCGGGGTCTCCGATTGACAGGCGGGGGATGGTTTGACGACCGCGCGGCCAGCATCGGCTACACTGGGGCGCCCATGAAGCGCGGGTCGGACCGGAATAAGGAAGTGATGCCGTTGCGGCAGGCCTCCATTCCAGCGTAACTCAGGGCACGATTCAAGCGATTCAAGGGCCGCCTTCGCGGCAGTTCCGGCGATATAGGAAAACGGGCAAGGGGCCTGTTTCCCTATGTCGGCGGAACTGCCGGTCGCCTGGGCCCGCCACCTCGGCGCCAGTCGCGAGGCGCACCGCGGTAACCCGCGAGCCCTCGCCGCTGACCGGCCAACCCGTCGCGCTGGCCGGCGCCGCACCTTAACCCGTCCTTCAGGCTTTCCGACCGCCGCCGGGACAGGGCGAGCCGCCACCCGGCCGCCTACCTCACCGACTCTTATCCATGTCCGAAACCGTTCTTACCGATACCTTTTTCACCAATTTCGACCTCCATCCGCTGCTGCAGCAGGGCCTCGACGAGGCGGGCTTCACCCGCTGCACGCCGATCCAGGCGCTGACCCTGCCCATGGCCCTCACCGGCCGCGACGTCGCCGGCCAGGCCCAGACCGGCACCGGCAAGACCTGCGCCTTCCTGGTCGCCCTGATGAACCGCCTGCTGACCAGCCCGGCCGTGGCCGAGCGCAAGGACAGCGACCCGCGCGCCCTGATCATCGCCCCCACCCGCGAGCTGGCCATCCAGATCGACAAGGACGCGCGCAATATCGGCCGCCACACCGGCCTGAAGACCGCGCTGATCTACGGCGGCGTCGACTACGACAAGCAGCGCAAGCAGCTGCAGGACGGCTGCGACATCATCATCGCCACGCCCGGCCGCCTGCTCGACTACTACAAGCAGCACGTGTTCGGCCTCAACGGCGTCGAAGTGATGGTGATCGACGAGGCCGACCGCATGTTCGACCTCGGCTTCATCAAGGACGTGCGCTTCATCTTCCGCCGCCTGCCGGCGCGCGAGCAGCGCCAGGTGCTGCTGTTCTCGGCCACGCTCAGCCACCGCGTGCTGGAGCTGGCCTACGAGCACATGCACAACGCCGAGAAGCTGGTGGTGGAGACCGAGAACGTCACCGCCGACCGCGTGCGCCAGGTGGTCTACTTCCCCTCCAAGGAGGAGAAGATGCCGCTGCTGCTGAACCTGCTCGAGCGCACCAACCCGAGCCGCAGCATCATCTTCGTCAACACCAAGATGGCCGCCGAGCGCATCACCGACCGCGTAAAGCGCCAGGGCTACCGCGTCGGCGCGCTCTCGGGCGACGTGCCGCAGCTGAAGCGCCAGAAGCTGCTGCAGCGCTTCCAGGACGGCCAGCTCGACATGCTGGTGTGCACCGACGTGGCCGCGCGCGGCCTGCACATCCCGGCGGTCAGCCACGTCTTCAATTACGACCTGCCGCAGGACGCCGAGGACTACGTGCACCGCATCGGCCGCACCGCGCGCCTGGGCGCCGAGGGCGACGCGGTCAGCTTCGCCTGCGACCTGTACGCCATGTCGCTGCCGGACATCGAAACCTATATCGGCCAGCGCATTCCGGTGGCGGCGATCGATCCCGAAATGCTGGTGATGCCCAAGCCGCGCGAGATCGACGCGCAGTACGCCGCCGACGCCGCGGCCGACAGCGCCGCGTTCGGCGACAAGGTCGAGAGCCGCGAGAAGGACGGCGGCGGACGCGGTCCGCGCAGCCGCAGCGGGTCCGGCGAGCGCCGTTCGGGCGAGCGCCGCTCCGGCGAAGGCCGCTCCAATGAGAGCCGCTCCAGCGAGGGCCGTCCGCCGCGCGAGCGCAAGCCGCGCGAAGCCGTGCCGGCAGCCGATGAAGCCGTGCAGGCCGTGGCCGTGCATGCGGAAACCCCGGCCGGCGGCGATGCCGCCGGTGCGGAAGGCCCGAACAAGCGCCGCCGCCGCCGTGGCGGCCGCGGCCGCCGCCGCGAGGGTGCGCCGGTGGAGAACGCCGCTCCGGCCGCCGCCGCTGGCGAAGGTTCGCGCGGCAATCGCGACGGGCATCGTCCCCAGCGCGAGCGCGGCGCCGATGCCGGCCCGCGTCCGTCGCGCCAGGTGGCGGCCACCGCCGCCGTGCACGCGAAGGAAACCGCGCCGAAGAAGCCCGGTTTCTTCCGCCGCCTCGCGCGCTTGTTCACCGGCCGCTGAACCTGCTTGCCGCCGCGCACGCCGATCGCGTCGCGGCGGCCTGCGCGGTGATCGTTTTGCTGCGCGCATCCCTTATCCTTGCGGGCAGTGCGGCATCAGGGATCGAGGACACGCGGTGATCCGCTTCGACCAAGTCAGCAAACGCTACGAGGGCGGCCATGAGGCGCTCTCGCAGCTGTCTTTTCAGGTGGCGGCGGGCGAGATGGCCTTCGTCACCGGCCATTCGGGCGCCGGCAAGAGCACGCTGCTGAAGCTGCTCGGGCTGATCGAGCGCCCGTCGCACGGCAGCATCTCGCTCGATGGGCAGAACCTGGCCAAGATCGGCCGCGGCGGCATTCCCAAGCTGCGCCGGCGCATCGGCATGGTGTTCCAGGACCATCGCCTGCTGATGGACCGCACCGTCTTCGCCAACGTGGAACTGCCGCTGGTGATCGGCGGCGTCGCCCCGGCCGAGCGTGGCCGGCGCGTGCGCGCCGCGCTGGAGAAAGTCGGCCTGCTCGCCTACGAGCGGCAGCTGCCGGCCACGCTGTCCACCGGCGAGCAGCAGCGCGTGGGCATCGCCCGCGCCATCGTGGCCAAGCCCACCTTGCTGATCGCCGACGAACCCACCGGCAACCTCGATCCGCAGCTGGCGGTGGAAATCATGGGGCTGTTCGCCGAATTCCAGCAGGTGGGCACCACCGTGCTGATCGCCAGCCACGACCTGCCGCTGATCAAGCGCATGCGCAAGCGCGTGGTGGTGCTGGACCACGGCCGCCTGGTGGCGGACATCGCCTCGGAGGAGGTGCTGTGAGCGCCCCGCAGAACCTCGATGCGCCGATCGTGGCCGAGCCGAACCGGGTCGAACGCAGCCGCCCGCGCCCCGTCGCCAGCTGGCGCGACCACCACGCCTGGAGCGCCGGCGCCAGCCTGCGCCGCTTGATGGCGCGCCCGGTCGGCACCTTGCTGACGGTGGCGGTGATGGCGCTGGCGCTGGCCCTGCCGCTTACTTTCTATCTGCTGCTGGGCAATGTGCAGCAGCTCGGCGCGGCGCTGGGGCAGAACCAGGCGGTGTCGGTGTTCATGCAGCCGGGCCAGACCGGGCCGGCGGTGGAGCTGATGGCGACCAAGCTGCGCGAGCGCGCGGACGTGGCCTCGGTAACGGTCAAGAGTCCGCAGCAGGGCATGGACGAACTGGCCCGGATGCAGGGCTTCTCCGGCGCGCTGAACACGCTGGACAGCAACCCGCTGCCCTATGCGGTGGAAGTGCTGCCCAAGCCCGGCGCCAACGCCGACGACGTGGCCCGCCTGGTCACCGACCTGCGCGCCCTGCAGGGCGTGGACCTGGTGCAGGACAGCGGCACCTGGCGCCAGCGCCTGGACGCGCTGCTGGGGGTGGGCAACCGGGTGGTGCTGATCCTGGCCGGCCTGCTGGCGCTGGCCGTGCTGCTGGTGGTGGGCAATACGGTGCGCGTGGACATCGCCAGCCGCAGCGAGGAGATCGGCGTGCTGATGCTGATCGGCGCCAGCGGCGCCTTCGTGCGCCGGCCTTATCTGTACGCGGGCATCTGGTACGGCCTGTTCAGCGGCGTGCTGGCCGCCGGCATGGCGCTGCTGATCGAGATGGCGCTGGCCGAGCCGGTGACACGGCTCGGTCATGTCTACGAGGGCAAGCTTCAGCTCGGCATGCTGCCGCTGTGGCTGCTGGGCGCGGTGCCGCTGGCCGCGGCGGTGCTGGGCTGGCTGGGCGCGCGCCTGGTCAGCGCCTGGCAGCTGCGCAAGGCCGCTTAGGACAATAACGAAAGTGACGCCGGTCGCAGGCAGCTGCCGCGCCGGCAGGGCAAGATGCCCGGATGAGAGGGCGCAAGGGGGCGTCCATCGATGGTTCGGCAAGGAGGCCGCTGAGCGTGGATGGATCGGTCAATGAGTGAAGGTTTCAGCAACCGCATCGTCAGCGCCGCGCCGCGCGTGCTGGTGGTGGACGGTTCGAAAGTGGTGCGGCAGCTGATCAGCCGCGTGCTCAAGGTGGAGCTGCCGGACGCCGAGGTGGTGGGCTGCGCGAGCGGTGCGGAAGCGCACCAGCTGCTCGAGGGCGGCGTGTTCGACTTCATCACCATTGCTCTGCGCCTGCCGGACATGGACGGCCTGGAGCTGGCGCGCTACGTGCGCGAATCGGCGCCGCAGATCTATGTGCCCATCGTGGTGGTGTCCGGCGACGTCGACGACCGCCTGCATCGCCGTACCCTGGGCGAGCACGTCACCGATTACTTCGACAAGTCGCTGGGCTTCCAGGCGCTGGCCGAGTTCATCCGCGGCTATGTGCGCCCGGAGAGCTCGGCCGAGGGCGAGGTGCTCTACGTGGAGGACAGCCGCGTGGTCGCCCTGGCCACCCGCCGCATCCTGGAGAAATACGGCCTGACCGTGCGCCACGTGATCAGTGCCGAGGACGCACTCGCCTGGCTGGATGTGGCCAAGGCGCAGGGCCAGATCGGCGCCGACCTGGTGCTGACCGACGTCAGCCTGAAAGGCGAGCTCACCGGCGGCGACCTGCTGGAGCGCATCCGCCGCGACTACGCCTACGGCAAGGGCCGCCTGCCGGTGCTGGTGATGACCGGCGACGAGAATCCCGCCAACCAGGCCGCGCTGCTCAAGGCCGGCGCCAACGACCTGGTGGAGAAACCGATCGAGGAGAAGCTGTTGATCACCAAGGTGCTGTTCCAGCTGCGCGTGGCGCGGCATCTGCGCCAGCGCGACGACCAGGCCGCATGAACGAGGGCCGGGTCAAGCTGGAGCCGTCCTGGAAGGAGCGCATCGGCGCCTATCTGGAGCGGCCGCAGATGCAGGCGCTGTCGGCCTTCCTGCGCAGCGAGAAGCAGCACGGCAAGGTGATCTTCCCGCCCGGACCGGAGATCTTCGCCGCGTTCGAGCACACGCCGTTCGAGCAGGTGCGGGTGGTGATCCTGGGGCAGGACCCTTACCACGGCCCCGGCCAGGCGCATGGGCTGTGCTTCTCGGTGCGGCCGGGCGTGCCGCCGCCGCCGTCGCTGCAGAACATCTTCAAGGAGATCCAGCGCGACCTGGGCATCGCCCCGCCGGACCACGGCTGCCTAACCCCCTGGGCCGACCGCGGCGTGCTGCTGCTCAACGCGGTGCTGACGGTAGAGCAGGGCCAGGCCGCCTCGCACCAGGGCAAGGGCTGGGAAGGCTTCACCGACGCGGCCATCGACGCGCTCAACCGCGAGCGCGAAGGGCTGGTGTTCCTGCTGTGGGGTTCGTATGCGCAGCGCAAGGGGCAGCTGATCGACAGCAGCCGGCACTGCATCCTGCGCTCGGTGCACCCGTCGCCGCTGTCGGCGCACCGGGGGTTCCTGGGCTGCGGGCACTTTTCCGCGGCCAACCGCTATCTGGAAGAGCACGGCCAGGCGCCGATCGACTGGTCGCTGCCCCGGCGCAGCGAACTGGCCGCCTGACGGCGAGGAGGGTGCCGGCGGCACCCTCCGTGGAATCCCCTGCGATCAGGGCGCCCGCGGCGCCAGCGGCGGGGGCAGGGCGGTGGCCGTCGAGGTGGCGGACAGGTCCGGCCGGTACGGCCGCACGTCCAGCAGGGCGCGGCGCTGGGCCGCGGTGGCGGACGGCTCGCCGCACCAGGCCAGGCAGGTGGAGTACTGCGCCATGCATGCGGCGATGTTCGCCGCATTGTTCGGGTCCTTGTTGACGCAACCCTGGTAGCCCTTCAGGCACACCGTACAGTTCGGCTCGGCGGCGACGGAGCCGGCGAACAGGCCCGCCACGCCGGTGGTCGCGGCGATCAACAGCCATTTTGCAACGCGCATCTGGTTTGCTCCTTGGAGAGTGAATGTCCGCATGGAACGCCCGGCACCCCGCCGGGCCGGTCGATGGGACGCCTCCGGGGCGCCGCCTGTCTGTCGGCGCAGCCCCCGCCGCACGGTAGGAAAAGCCTTACGTGAAGCTTGCGGTGAGGTTCGATTAACGGGGACTTGAGGGCCGGGCGGCTACCGTGGCCTGCGTCTGGACAGGAACCCCGTATTCCTGTACGATTCGGTTCAATAAAGCAGCCGGGATCACCCGCTGAGGAACTCCCGACCGCTTTAGCACTCTCACTGAGGGAGTGCTAAGCTGAATTCGACCCCAGGAGGATCCACACATGTCTCAAGCTTTGGTGACCGCCAACCTGCCGGTGCCCAGCGTCGTCGGCAGTCTGGATGCTTATATTTCGGCGGTACACCGCATCCCGGTGCTCAGCCAGGAAGAAGAGCAGGCGCTGTCGCGCCGCTATCAGGAAGAAGAAGACCTCGCATCCGCCCGCAAGCTGGTGATGTCCCATCTGCGCTTCGTGGTCCACGTGGCCCGCGGCTACAGCGGCTACGGCCTGCAGATCGGCGACCTGATCCAGGAAGGCAACATCGGCCTGATGAAGGCGGTCAAGCGCTTCGACCCGGACCAGGGCGTGCGCCTGGTCAGCTTCGCGGTGCACTGGATCCGTGCCGAAATGCACGAGTTCATCCTGCGCAACTGGCGCATCGTCAAGGTGGCCACCACCAAGGCGCAGCGCAAGCTGTTCTTCAACCTGCGCAAGAGCAAGAAGCGCCTGGGCTGGATGAACGCCGAGGAAGTGCGCGTGGTGGCGAAGGACCTGGGCGTGCCGGAAGCGACCGTGCGCGAAATGGAAGCCCGCCTGTCCGGCCGCGACATCGGCTTCGAAGCCCCGGCCGACGCCGATGACGACGCCAAGCCCGCGCCGGCCGCGTTCCTGATCGACGAAGGCGCCGACCCGTACGACAACATCGCCGACGCCGACCAGGCCGACAACCAGCTCGAAACCCTGAGCGACGCCCTGCAGAAGCTGGATCAGCGCTCGCGCGACATCATCCAGCGCCGCTGGCTGAACGAGGAAAAGGCCACCCTGCAGGACCTGGCCGACGAGTACGGCGTCTCCGCCGAGCGCATCCGCCAGGTCGAGGCCAATGCGATGAAGAAGATGCGCGGCCTGTTCGCCGCCTGATTCTCCGTTGCAGCGTTACGATTGCCGACGGCCCCACCCGGGGCCGTCGGTTTTTGCGACACGACAGATAGACGTCCGGACGTCCATAGCCATGCCCAGAGTCCTGGTCATCGAAGACGACGAGGTTACCGCCCGCGAGATCGTGGCCGAGCTCAGCGTGCACGGCATGACCGCCGAATGGGTGGCCGACGGCCGCGAGGGCCTGGCCCGCGCCAGCGCCCAGGCCTACGACCTGATCACCCTGGACCGCATGCTGCCCGGCCTGGAAGGCATCGAAGTGGTCGAGGCGCTGCGCCGCCAGCAGATCGAAACGCCGGTGCTGATGATCAGCGCGCTCAGCGAAGTGGACGACCGCATCCGCGGCCTGCGCGCCGGCGGCGACGATTACCTGACCAAGCCCTTCGCCCCCGACGAGATGGCCGCGCGCGCCGAAGTGCTGCTGCGCCGCCGCCAGCCGCAGCCGCACGACACGCGCCTGCGCGTCGGCGAGCTGGAACTGGACCTGGTGCGCCACGTCGCCTTCCGCAACGGCCAGCCGCTCACCCTGCAGCCCACCGAATACCGCCTGCTGGAATACCTGATGCGCCATTCCGGCCAGGTACTCACCCGTACCATGATCTTCGAGGCGGTGTGGGGCTTCCATTTCGACCCCGGCACCAATGTGATCGACGTGCACATCGGCCGGCTTCGGCGCAAGATCGACGGGTCCGGCCAGGTGCCGCTGATCCGCACCGTGCGCGGCACCGGCTACATGATCACCTCGGCACCCCAGAACGCGGCGGCCCCGCCGTGAGGTTATCGGCATGAATCGCCCCAACGCCTGGCGCTCCGCCACCTCCCGCCTGATCCTGATCTACGGCGCGCTGTTCGCCGTGTGGGGCTTGGTGCTGGTCGGCGTCATCCAGTGGGAGACCACGCGCTATCTCAATACCGTGATCGACCAGATGCTGGAACAGCGCATGCACTATCTGGCGAACACCGACACCTCGCGCCTGCCCGCCACGGTGGACGCCGCCATCACCATCGACCCGCACGGCGTGATGTCGGTGGGCCTGTTCGACGCCGCCGGCAAGCCGCTGGCCGGCAATATCGCGCGCATGCCGGCGGAGCTGGCCGCCGACAGCAAGGTGCGCCTGCTGGCGCAGGGCCTGCCGCGCCCCGACCGCGACGGCAGCCGCGTGCGCGCCCGCGCGCTGGCCACGAAGCTCGCGGACGGCCGCGTGCTGGTCATCGCCAAGGACAACAGCACCGTCGACGGTCTCGGCGCCGTGGTGTGGCGAGCGCTGCTGTGGGCGGTGTCGCTCACCATCATTCCCGGCCTGCTCGGCGGCTTCCTGCTGCGCCGCGGCCCGGAAAAACGCATCCGCATGCTGCAGCAGGCCACCGATCCGATCCGCCAGGGGGACCTCGCCAAGCGCCTGCCGGTGAGCAGCCGCGGCGACGAAGTCGACGTGCTGGCGGCCATCGTCAACACCATGCTCGACGAGATCGAGCGCCTGATGAACGAAGTGAAGGGCGTGTGCGACAACATCGCCCACGACCTGCGCACGCCGCTCACCCGCCTGCGCGCGCGGCTGTACCGCGCGCAGCAGCAGCTGGCCGAGCAGCCCGAGGCCGCGCTGCTGGAAGCGAGCATCGTCGACATCGACCAGGTGCTCGGCCGCTTCCGCGCGCTGCTGCGCGTATCGGAACTGGAAGACGGCCGGCGCAGCGCCTGCTTCGACGAGGTGGACCTGGGCAGCGTGCTGCAGCAGGTGCACGAGTTCTACGCGCCGGTGGCGGAGGACCGCGGCCAGCCTTTCGTGCTCGATATCGAACCCACGGTGTCGGTGCGCGGCGACGCCCATCTGCTGTTCGAGGCGCTGGCCAACCTGGTCGGCAACGCCATCAAGTTCACCCCCGCCGGCGGCGAAGTGCGCCTGCGCGCGCGCATGGACAGCCGCGGCCCGCGCATCAGCATCCTGGACCAGGGCCCCGGCATCCCCGCGAACGAGCGCGATGCCGTCACTCGGCGCTTCTACCGCGGCGATAACAGCCGCGCGATGCCCGGCTCGGGCCTGGGCCTCAGCATCGTCAGCGCGATCGTGCGCCTGCACGGCTTCGCGCTGGATATCGGCGAGCAGAAGGAAGGGCCCGGTTCGCGTATTACGCTGTACGGCTATACGGTGAAGCCGGGGGAAGTGCCGGGTACCTGCCTGTCGCGCACGGTGCAGGCGCCGCTCGACGAAGCAAGCCTTCTCCCCTCCGGGGAGAAGGTGCCGGCAGGCGGATGAGGGGCGGGTGCTTGCGGTAGCGCCGCTACGAAGAGAAGAAAGGCTCTTACGTCTCTTGCGACCCTCAGCCTGACGCTCCGCCCGGCCCCTCACCCCAACCCTCTCCCCGGAGGGGAGAGGGGGCTAGGTCGTCTCGGCGTGGGGGGGTAAATCAATAATGAAAATATCTTCATCCGGATAACCGAACGCCCGGCCGGGGTGCCGTGGCAAAATTTCGCGACGCAACATTCGCGCTCGGAATCCCCCGCATGCTTGGCATCGTCCGGATCGCGCTCTCGCGGCCCTACACCTTCGTCGTTCTCGCCCTGCTGATCATGATCATCGGCCCGCTGTCTGCGATGCGGACGCCGACCGATATCTTCCCGGACATCAAGATTCCGGTGATCAGCGTGGTGTGGCAGTACACCGGCCTGCCGCCGGACCAGATGGCGGGGCGCATCGCCTCGCCGTTCGAACGCGTGCTCACCACCACGGTGAACGACGTCGAACACATCGAGGCGCAGTCGATCAACGGCTTCGGCGTGATCAAGATTTTCTTCCAGCCGACGGTGGACATCCGCACCGCCAACGCGCAGGTCACCGCGGTCGCGCAGACCCTGCTGCGCCAGCTGCCGCCGGGCATCACGCCGCCGCTGATCCTCAACTACAACGCCTCCACCGTACCGATCATCCAGCTGGCGCTGTCGGGCAAGGGGCTGAGCGAGCAGAACCTGGGCGACCTCGGCACCAACGCGGTGCGCCCGGTGCTCACCTCGGTGGCGGGCGCGTCGATCCCGTATCCGTTCGGCGGCAAGACGCGCCAGGTGCAGATCGACATCGATCCGGCCGCGCTGCAGGCGCGCGGCCTGTCGGCGCAGGACGTGGCCAATGCGCTGGCCGCGCAGAATCTGATCGTGCCGGTGGGCACGCAGAAGATCGGCGAATACGAATACACGCTGCAGCTCAACAACGCGCCGTCGGACATCCGCGCGCTGGGCGACCTGCCGATCAAGACGGTCAACGGCACCACCGTGTACATCCGCGACGTGGCGCAGGCGCGCGACGGCAACCCGCCGCAGAGCAATATCGTGCACGTCGACGGCGGCCGCTCGGTGCTGATGACGGTGCTGAAGAACGGCTCGGCCTCGACCCTGGCCATCATCGACGGCGTCAAGCAGAAACTGCGCGACGCGAAGGACAGCTTCCCCGACACCTTGCAGATCGCGCCCATCGGCGACCAGTCGCTGTTCGTGCGCGCGGCCATCGGCGGCGTGGCGAAGGAAGGCATCATCGCCGCGGCGCTGACCAGTTTGATGATCCTGCTGTTCCTGGGCAGCTGGCGCTCCACCGTGATCATCGCCACCTCGATCCCGCTGGCGATCCTCGGCTCCATCATCGCGCTGTCGGCGGTGGGCGAGACGCTCAACATCATGACCCTGGGCGGCCTGGCGCTGGCGGTGGGCATCCTGGTGGACGACGCCACGGTCACCATCGAGAACATCAACTGGCATCTGGAACACGGCAAGGACGTGGAGACCTCGATCATGGACGGCGCGCGCCAGATCGTGACGCCGGCCTTCGTCTCGCTGCTGTGCATCTGCATCGTGTTCGTGCCGATGTTTTTCCTGGAAGGCGTGGCGCGCTTCCTGTTCGTGCCGATGGCCGAAGCGGTGATGTTCGCCATGATCTGCTCGTTCATCCTGTCGCGCACCCTGGTGCCGACGATGGCGAAGTACCTGCTCAAGCCGCACGCGCCGCACACCGACGAGCACGGCAACAGCGCTGCGCTGCCGCCTTCGTCCAACCCGCTGGTGCGTTTCCAGCGCGGCTTCGAGGCGCGCTTCGAGCGCGTGCGCGCGGCCTACCGCGACCTGCTGGCGATGGCGCTGGAACACCGGCGCGTGTTCGTCGGCGGCTTCCTCGCCTTCGTGGTGGCTTCGTTTGCGCTGGTGCCGTTCCTGGGCCGCAACTTCTTCCCCGCGGTGGATGCGGGCCAGATCCTGATGCACGTGCGCGCCCCGATCGGCACGCGCGTGGAGGAGAGCGCCACCATCTTCGCCAACGTGCAGGCGGCGATCCGCCGCATCGTGCCGCCGGAGGAACTGGGCACGGTGGTGGACAACATCGGCCAGCCGATCAGCGGCATCAACACCGCTTACAACAACACCGGCACGATCGGTTCCTGGGACGGCGACATCCAGATCGCGCTCAACGAAGGCCACCGGCCCACCGCCGGGTACGTGCGCCGCATGCGCGAAGAACTGCCGCGGCAGTTCCCGGGCGTGACCTTCTCGTTCCCGCCGGCGGACATCATCAGCCAGATCCTCAACTTCGGCTCGCCCGCGCCGATCGACCTGCAGATCCGCGGCAACAACCTGCCGCAGAACTTCGCCTACGCCAACACGCTGCTGCGCGAGATCCGCCGCGTGCCGGGCGTGGCCGATGCGCGCATCCAGCAGTCGCAGGCCAACCCCACCTTCGCCGTGGACGTGGACCGCACCCGCGCGCAGCTGCTGGGCGTGACCGAGCGCGACGTCACCAACAGCCTGGTGGTGAACCTGGCCGGCTCCAGCCAGGTGGCGCCGACCTTCTGGCTGAATCCGCAGAACCAGATCTCCTACCCGATCGTGATGCAGACGCCGCAGTACAAGCTCGATTCGCTGTCGGCGCTGGAGAACATCCCCGTCACCTCCAGCGGCGGCGGCAGCTCGCAGCTGCTCGGCGGCCTGGCCACGATCAAGCGCGGCACCAGCAATGCGGTGGTGAGCCAGTACAACATCCAGCCGATGGTGGAGATCTTCGCCACCACGCAGGGGCGCGACCTCGGTGCCGTGGCGGCGGATATCCAGAACATCGTCGCCGCGCACGCCAAGCAGCTGCCGAAGGGTTCGTCCACCGCGCTGCTGGGTCAGGTCAAGACCATGAACAGCGCGTTCTCCGGCCTGATCTTCGGCCTGCTCGGCGCGGCGGTGCTGATCTATCTCTTGATCGTGGTGAACTTCCAGTCGTGGAGCGATCCGTTCGTGATCATCACCGCGCTGCCCGCGGCGCTGGCCGGCATCGTGTGGATGCTGTTCGCCACCGGCACCACCTTGTCGGTGCCGGCGCTCACCGGCGCCATCATGTGCATGGGCGTGGCCACGGCGAACTCGATCCTGGTGGTGAGCTTCTGCCGCGAGCGCCTGGCCGAGCACGGCGACGCGCACCTGGCGGCGATGGAAGCCGGCTTCGTGCGCTTCCGTCCCGTGCTGATGACCGCGCTGGCGATGGTCATCGGCATGGCGCCGATGGCGCTGGGCCTGGGCGAGGGCGGCGAGCAGAACGCCCCGCTGGGCCGCGCCGTGATCGGCGGCCTGATCTTCGCCACGGTCGCCACGCTGTTCTTCGTTCCTGTCGTCTTCCGCATCATCCACGCGCGGCATGGCCGCGCCGCCGACCCGGCTTCGGTTTCCGGAGAGCCCGTCCATGTCTAACGCTCCTCACACCCCCCGTCCCGTGCCGGTGCACCGCCTGCGCCGCGCCGGCATCATCGGCGCCGTCGTGGTCGTCGCCGTGGTCGCCGCCGGCGTGGTCACCCGCGCCAACGACGCGCGCAAGCTCAAGGACTGGACCGACCAGCAGGCCGTGCCCACGGTGAGCGTGGTGCCGGTCGAACGCAGCGCCGCCGGCGCCTCGCTCGACCTGCCGGGCCGCCTCGAAGCCTATGCGCGCGCGCCGATCTATGCGCGCGTCAGCGGTTACCTGAAATCCTGGAAGGTCGACATCGGCGCGCCGGTGAAGGCCGGCCAGCTGCTGGCGGAAATCGAAACGCCGGACCTGGACCAGCAGCTGCTGCAGGCCAAGGCGGACCTGGCCAGCGCCGAAGCGAATGCCGCGCTGGCCGCCACCACCGCCAAGCGCTGGCAGGCCATGCTCGGTTCGGATTCGGTCTCGCGCCAGGAAGTGGACGAGAAGACCGGCGACTTCACCGCCAAGCAGGCCATCGCCAAGGCGGCCAAGGCGAATGTCGACCGCATCGAGGCGCTGAAGGGCTTTACCCGCATCGTCGCGCCGTTCGACGGCATGGTCACCGCGCGCGAGACCGACGTCGGCGCGCTGATCAACGCCGGCAGCGGCAGCGGGCCGGAACTGTTCGTGGTGTCCGACGTCCGCAAGCTGCGCGTGTACGTGCGCGTGCCGCAGAACTACGCGCCGTCGATCAAGCCGGGCGCGATCGCCACCTTGTCGCTGCCGGAGTATCCCGGCCGCACCTTCCAGGCGCGCGTGGAAGCTTCCGCCGGCGCGGTGGCCGCCGAATCCGGCACCACGCTGATCCAGCTCGCGGTCGACAACGCCGACGGCAAGCTGATGCCCGGCAGCTTCGCCAGCGTGCGGCTGGACCGCCCCGGCGACGCCGCCGCGCTGCGCGTGCCGGCCAGCGCGCTGATCATCGACGACAAGGGCACGCGCATCGCCACGCTGGGCGCGGACAACAAGATCGCCTTCAAGCAGGTGACCATCCTGCGCGACTACGGCAAGACGGTGGAGATCGGCTCGGGCCTGGGCGCGGACGACCGCGTGATCGAAAGCCCGCCGGACGGCCTGGTCGACGGCGACCAGGTGCGCACCGCCGAGAAGGACAACACCGAACTGGCCAAGAACCAGGGGCGCGGCAATGCAAAGAAGGCCTGAGCGCGTTCTCGCCCTCGCACTGGCCGCGCTGCTGGCCGGCTGTTCGCTGGCGCCGGCGTACAAGGCGCCCGAGGTGCCGGTGGCCGAGCAGTTCCAGGAGCACGGCGAGGCCTACGGCAAGAGCTGGGTGGCGGCGCAGCCCTCGGACCAGCTGCCGCGCGACGGCTGGTGGACGCTGTACGGCGACGCCCGCTTGAGCGATCTGCAGCAGCGCCTGCTGAAGAACAACGCCGACCTAGCCGCTGCCTTGGCGCATTACCAGCAGGCGCAGGCATTCAGCCAGCAGGCGCGCGCGGGGTTGTTCCCGCAGGCGGGCCTCAATGCCAATGCGCAGCGCGACCGCCAGTCGGATACGCGTCCGCTGCGCGGTGCCACCTCGCCGGCCAACTACGACAGCTACACGCTCGGTGCCGAGGTCGATTACGAAGTGGACCTTTGGGGCCGCGTGCGCAATACGGTCGAAGCGGGCAAGGACGATGCGCTGGCCGCGGCCGCGGATCTGGCCTCCGCACGCCTGAGCCTGCAGGCGCAGCTGGCCGACAACTACCTGGTGCTGCGCGGACTCGATCAGCAGATCCAGCTGCTGAAGGAAAGCATCGCCGCTTATCAGAAGGCGCTGGAGCTGACGCAGACGCGCCACAGCGGCGGCATCGCTTCGGGCCTGGACGTGGCGCGCGCGCAGACGCAGCTGTCCTCGGCCAAGTCGCAGTGGTCGCAGACGCAGGCGCAGCGAGCGCTGGTGGAGCATGCGATCGCGTCGCTGGTCGGCGAGTCCGCTTCCCATTTCTCGTTGCAGGCCGACACCGCGGCGCTGCCCTTGCCGACGGTGCCGGTGAGCGTGCCGTCGACGCTGCTGCAGCGCCGTCCGGATGTGGCCGCCGCCGAGCGCCGCGTCGCCGCGGCGAATGCGCGGATCGGCATCGCGCGCGCGGCGTATTTCCCGTCGCTGGGTTTAAGCGCGCAGGGCGGTTTCCAGAGCGACCGCTATGGCGGCCTGTTCACGGCGCCCAACCAGTTCTGGGCGATCGGCCCGACGGCCTTGCTCACCTTGTTCGACGGCGGCCGCCGCAAGGCCGGCGTCGAAGCGGCCAAGGCCGCCACCGAGGAAGCCGGCGCGCGCTATCGCGGCGTGGTGCTCAACGCGTTCCAGCAGGTGGAGGACAACCTCGCCCAGCTCGATCACTTCGGCATGGCCCGCAACGACCAGCAGGATGCGGCGGACGCGGCGAAGCGTTCGCTGGATATCGCGATGGATCGGTATCGGCAGGGCGCGGTGGGCTATCTCGACGTGGTGCAGGCGCAGACGGCGGCGCTGGATGCGCAGAGAACCTTGCTGGATCTGGATACGCGGCAGCTGCGGGCGAGTGTGCAGCTGGTGCGGGCGTTGGGTGGCGGGTGGACCACCGACGATTTAGCCAGCGCCAAATAGAGAATCCTTCTCCCCGCCGGGGAGAAGGTGGCGGCAGCCGGATGAGGGGCGGGTGCTCGCGGTAACGCTTCTACGGGGCGAGGAAAAGCTTTAAGGCTTGTACCGACCCTCAGCTCACCGCTCCGTCCGGCCCCTCACCCCAACCCTCTCCCCGGAGGGGAGAGGGGGCAAGAGCAGAGGCTTACAGCCGCGCCGCCAGCATCGCCTCGAGCTTGCGCTGATCCGCCGCAAACTTCCGGATGCCATCGGCCAGCTTCTCCGTCGCCATCGCATCCTCGTTATGGCCCCAGCGGAACCCGGCTTCATTCAGCGCCGGCACGCGCGCCTCGCGCTTGCCGTCGTCCTGCAGCGCACGCGGCAGCGGCTCGCTGGTCGCTTCCAGCTTCTCCAGCAGATCCGGGCTGATGGTCAGGCGGTCGCAGCCGGCCAGCGCCTGGATCTGGCCGATATTGCGGAAGCTCGCGCCCATCACCACGGTGTCGAAGCCGTGCTGCTTGTACCAGCCGTAGATGCGCCGCACCGACTTCACGCCCGGGTCTTCTTCCGGCGCGTAGGTCTTGGTCGCGGTGTTGGCGACGTACCAGTCCATGATGCGGCCGACGAAGGGCGAGATCAGGTACACGCCGGCCTCGGCGCAGGCCACCGCCTGCTCGAACGAGAACAGCAGGGTGAGGTTGCACTGGATGCCGCGGCGTTCCAGCGTCTCGGCGGCGCGGATGCCTTCCCAGGTGGAGGCGATCTTGATCAGGATGCGCTCGCGCTTCACGCCGGCCGCTTCGTACAGGCCGATCAGGCGCTCGGCCTTGGCGATGGTGGCGTCGGTGTTGAAGGAAAGGCGCGCATCCACCTCGGTGGACACGCGGCCCGGCACCAGCTCGGAAATCTTGCGGCCGGCGGCGACGGAGAGGTAATCGCCGGCGTCCACCAGCTGGCGTTCGCGTGAGCCGCTCTGGGCCTTGGCCCACTGCACGGCTTCGTCGATCAGCGGCGCATAGGCCGGCAGCTCGGTCGCCTTCAGCAGCAGGGAGGGATTGGTGGTGGCGTCCACCGGGCGATAGCGGGCGATCGCCTCGATGTCGCCGGTATCGGCGACCACGGTGGTGTACTGGCGCAGCTGTTCGAGTTGGTTGGACACGAGCGGAATCCGTCTGGGGGAACGAGGTATTGTCGCCGCCTGGCGGCGCCGGGCAAAGCGCGCTCAGCTTTCGTCTGTGCCGCCGGATCGGCGGGTATCGGAGCCGGTGACGATGCGCGCATGGCGCTGGTAGGTCCAGTACGACCAGGCCCAGTCCAGCAGCACCACCAGGCGGTTGCGGAAGCCGATCAGGAAATACACGTGGGCCACCAGCCACACCCACCAGGCCAGCACGCCCGACAGCTTCACCCGCCCGAACTGCGCCACCGCCGACAGCCGGCCGATGGTGGCCAGCGTGCCGTCGTCGCGGTAGCGGAACGGTGCGAGTGCGGCGTGGCCGCCGAGGCGCGCCAGGATCGCGTCCGCCACGTAGCGGCCCATCTGCTTGGCGGCCGGCGCGATGCCGGGCACCGGCTTGCCGTCGGCCTGGGTGACGCTGGCCAGGTCGCCGACGACGAACACCTCCGGGTGACCCGGCACGGCCAGCTCCGGCGTCACCAGCACGCGGCCGGCGCGGTCCAGCGGCACGCCGAGGTGCTGGCCCAGCGGCGAGGCGGCGACGCCGGCCGCCCATAGCACGGTGCGCGAGGCCAGCGTCTCGTTGCCGAGCTGCACGCTGTCGCTGCCGATCGCGGTAACGGCGGTATCCGTGCGCACCTGCACGCCGAGTTTCTCCAATTGCTTGCGCGCCTTCGCCGACAGCTCCGGCGCGAACGCCGGCAGCACGCGCGGCCCCGCTTCCACCAGCAGGATGTTCGCCTGGCGCGGATCGCTGCGGCGGAATTCGCGCGGCAGCGTGTGGCGCGCGATTTCCGCCAGCGTGCCGGCCAGCTCCACGCCGGTGGCGCCGCCGCCGACCACCACGAAATTGAGCCAGGCCTGGCGCCGCGCCGGATCGTCTTCGCGCTCAGCATGCTCGAAGGCGAGCAGCACGCGGCGGCGGATGGCGAAGGCGTCGTCCAGCGTCTTCAGGCCCGGCGCGTGGCGGGCCCAGTCGTCGTGGCCGAAGTAGGCGTGCGTGGCGCCGGTGGCGACGATCAGATAGTCGTAGTCGAGCGGGCCTTGCGCGAGCAGCACGCGCTTATGGGCCAGGTCGATGCCCTGCGCTTCGTCCAGCAGCACGGTGACGTTCTGCTGCTTGCGCAGGATCTGCCGCAGCGGCGCGGCAATCGACGGTGCGGAAAGACCCGCGGTGGCGACCTGGTAGAGCAGGGGCTGGAACAGATGGTGGTTGCGCCGGTCGACCAGGGTGACGCGGAGCGAGGCGTCGTCGAGCCGGTGCGCGGCGGCCATGCCGCCGAAACCGCCGCCGAGGATGACGATGTGCGGCCGGGGATCGGGCTGTGACATCGGGGGAGCTCGTTGGGAGAGGGCGTCGCGTATTTTAGCGGGCAGCTCCCGCTCAGTACTCGATTGCGTCTGGCCGTTTCCTCAATCTCTGAAAGCAAGGCCTTCTCCCTCCGGGAGAAGGTGGCGGCAGCCGGATGAGGGTCCGGCCGGAGCGAAGCACATCACTCTTGCGCTCCGCCCGCACCCTCACCCCAACCCCAACCCCTCTCCCCAACCCCTCTCCCGATGGGAGAGGGGCTTCAGGTTCCGGCACGCTCAGTACAGATCCACCGGATCCACATCCAGCGACCAGCGCACCCGCCGCGCCGACGGCAGTGCCGACAAGCCGCGCGCCCACGGCCGCAGCGCCGCGTGCAGGACCGCGCGGCTGCCCGCCTCGACCAGCAATTGCCCGCGATGGCGCCCCGCGCGCAGCGGCATCGGCGCGGGCATCGGGCCGGCGATGCCCAGTTCCGCCTGCGCGGCCGGTTCCAGCGCGCCGCGTGCTTCGCGCAGGAAGGCATCCACGTGTTCGCGCTGGTGCGCATCGGCGCGCAGCAGCACCTGGTGCATGTACGGCGGCAACTGCACCGCCTGGCGTTCGGCCAGCAGTTCCTTCGCGGCGGCGGCGTAGCCCTGCGCCAGCAGCTGGCGCAGCAGCGGGTGTTCCGGGTGGTGCGTCTGCAGGATCACGCGGCCGGGCTTGCTGGCGCGTCCGGCGCGGCCGGCCACCTGCACGATGAGCTGGGCGAGCCGCTCGCTGGCGCGGAAATCCACGCTGTGCAGGCCTTCGTCCACGCCGACGATGGCGACCAGGGTGAGATTGGGCAGGTCGTGGCCCTTGGCCAGCATCTGCGTGCCGACCAGGATCGCCGGGCCGTCGCCGCGCAGGCGCTCGAGCAGTTCGTCGAAGGCGTCGCGGCGGCGCGTGGTCTCGCGGTCGATGCGCAGTACGGGCACATCCGGAAAGCGCGCGCTGAGCGCTTCTTCCAGGCGCTCGGTGCCCTGGCCTTGCGGCTTGAGGTCCGGTGCGCCGCAGGAGGGGCAGTGCTCGGGCAGGCGCGTGTGGTAGTCGCAGTGGTGGCAGATCAGCTGGCGCCGGCCCGCGTGCAGGGTGAGCGGGTGTTCGCAGCGCGGGCATTCGGCATGCCAGCCGCACTGATGGCACAGCAGCACCGGCGCGTAGCCGCGGCGGTTGCGGAACACCAGCGCCTGCTCGCCGCGCGCGATGGTGTCGGCCACCGCGCTCAGCAGGGTGGGCGACAGGCCGTGTTCCAGCCGCTGCGCGCGCATGTCCACGATCTGCACCTGCGGCGGGCGGATCGCGCCGGGCCGCGCGCGCAGATGCAGCGCGCGGTAGCGGCCGGCGTCCACGTTGGCCAGCGATTCCAGCGAAGGCGTGGCCGAACCCAGCAGCACCGGCACGCCCAGCGCGCGGCCGCGCAGCAGGGCCAGGTCGCGCGCGTGGTAGCGGAAGCCTTCCTGCTGCTTGTAGGCGCCGTCGTGTTCCTCGTCGACCACGATCAGCCCGGCGCGCGGCAGCGGCGTGAACACCGCCGAGCGCGTGCCCAGGATCACCCGCGCCTCGCCGTCGCGCGCGCGCAGCCAGGCGCGCGCGCGGTCGCCCTCGGCGAGGTTGGAATGCAGCACTTCCACCGGCACGCCCAGGCGTTCGCGCACGCGGCGCACGGTCTGCGGGGCCAGCCCGATTTCCGGTACCAGCAGCAGGGCCTGCTTGCCCTGCGCGATCACCTGTTCGATCAGCGCCAGGTACACCTCGGTCTTGCCGCTGCCGGTGACGCCGTCGAGCAGGAAGGGCTGGAAGCGGCCCAGTTCCGCGCTTACCGCCTCCACCGCGGCCTGCTGTTCGGGACTGAGCGCCGGCGGCGCGACGGCGGGCTGCGGCGCGGTATCGGCTGCGCGGCGCACGCGTTCGATCAGGCCCGCCGTGGCGAGCCGGCGCGCGGCCGCGCGCCAGTCCGGCAGGCGCTCGTGCAGTTCGCCGGCGCCGAGCGGCGCGGCGGCCAGGGTTTCCAGCAGGCGCCGGCTGCCGCCCTTGCGGCTGCCGGCATCCAGCGCGCTGCGGCCGGCGACGGTCAGCGCCCAGACTTCTTCATGCGTGTCGGGCAGCGGCTTGTCTTCGCGCAGCGCCAGCGGCAAGGCGTTGGCGTAGGCCTCGCCGGGCGCGCCCAGCCAGTAGTCGGCGGCCCAGGCCAGGGTCTTCATCAGTTCCGCGTCGAGCAGCGGCGCTTCGTCCAGCAGCCGCAGCACGCGTTTCAGGCGCGCGCCGCCCAGGGTGGATTCGACATCCGTTTCCACCACCACGCCCACCGCCTTGCCGCGCCCGAACGGCACCAGCACCCGGCTGCCCGCCTGCGCCTCGCCGGCCGCGGGCGGCAGGTAGTCGAACAAGGTGGGCAGGGGCACCGGCAGGGCGACGCGCAGAACGGAGGGCATGGCGATCCTCAGGGCGGGCCAGTGTAACGGCCGTGCGCCATCGACGTAGGTTGGGGTGAGCCGCAGGCGAACCCCAACGTGGCGCGGCGCATGAAGGTGCCGGTGTCGGGGTCGCCTGCGGCTCACCCCAACCTGCGCCTTCGTTTTCGGCCCCCTGCTGGCCCCCCGTCGAGAAGTCCCCCCTAAGTAGCTCTGTGAAGGGGAAAATCTGGCTTATCCACAAGAGCTGTGGATAAGTCTGTGGATGCGCCGGGGAAGGGTGCCCTCAAAGCCAGAAAAATCGGACTTTGCGACGTGCTGTCGAACTTTTAGCCAACTTGTAATGCGATTTATATTCAATGACTTACAGTGGCCGCTCGGCTGGTGTTCATCCAATTGACATAGCCGTGGTCAATCTATTGACAGTCCTGTGATGCTGTGCAAAACCCTCGCTGGCGCGATTCTGGCAGGGCTCGATGCGTCGGCCACTGCCCGGTTTCGCTGTGATGTCCATCACAAAATTCGGGCACCTAGTTCAGTGCGCCACACCCATCAGGAAGGCGCCGCCCAGGGCAAATCCGAGCAGCCAGAAGTAGCACCAGCCAACCATCAGGTACTTGATCACCGTCATCGGCCAGCCCTGCCGGTAGATGCGTTTCTGCATCAGCAGCAGGTACACCGGCGCCCATATCGCCAGGGCGAATTCCAGCCAGCCCAGCAGGGACCCGGCCCAGGCCGCGTGCGGCGCGACCCAGGCCTTGACCATGGCCAGCGCCACCCACAGCAGCAGCACCGCGAACAGGAAGGCGTGGCTGTGCAGCGCCACGATCAGGTGCTCCATGTAGAGCCGGCGCTTGAACAGGTAGAACAGCTTCAGCAGCAGGGCGAAGGCCGGCATCAGCACGAACATGGTCTGCGGCAGCACGCCGAAGATGCCGGCTTTCATGCGCTCGACCGCCTGGTCGTGTTCCTCCCGGTTGCTGCTGCTCATGCCCTTGAGGTTGGCGCGCAGGTTGGCGGCGGAGTGCGCCAGCCGGGTGTTCATGAATTCCGGCAGCCACGACACGTGGACGCGCGCCGGGCTGAGCGCATCGTTCATGTCCTTGAAGTCGTTGTCGTCGTCGGCGCGGGCGGCGGACGCCGCCGCCGCCGCCGGTGCACCGGCCGAGGCGCCCGCGGCCGGGGTTTTTGCCTGCTCCGCCTCGATCTCCGCGATGCGCGCGTCGGCCTGCTTGCGCAGTTTCTTCTCGGCCTTGGACGTGTCGGTGTCGACGCCGGCGACATTCCCGATCTGCGCCTTGGCCTGGTTCAGCTCCGCGAGCCGCTTGTCCAGCGCCTGCTGCACCTGTTCGGGCGTATCGAATTTGTCGAAAGTGTGGCGGTCGACCTGGGCCGACGGCGTGCCGCTCTTGCCATGGTCGGCCAGCGAGTCGACCGCGATATGGGTCAGGAAAAACGCCAGCAGGCACAGCACGAACATCAGCCGGAACGGCGGCACGTAGCGCTGGCGGCGCCCGGAGAAATATTCCAGGGTGAGGAAGCCCGGCCTGGTCATCAGCGGCGGCAAGGTGTGCAGCACGCGGCCGTCCACGTGGAGGAAGGTCTCCAGCGTGTCCTCGAACATGTGGTGCACCGGCTTGAGCACGGTGTGGATCGACTGCCCGCAGTGGTGGCAGAACTCGCCCTGCATGGCTGCCGTGCAATTGGCGCAATGCACGCCGTCGTACGAGACGATGTCTTTCCCGCTCACCTTGACCCCTCCCCTTGCAAGCGGGCGATCTTGGCATAAGAGCTTGACCGATAGCACCGCACATCGGTCACCCCATGCCGGTCGCGCCTTTGCTCGTCATCCCGGCGCAGGCCGGGATCCAGTGGCGACAAGCTACGTACGGGCGAGGGCGTCGAAAGGCATTGCTCTTGAGCGTTACCGCGAAAACCCGACGGTATCGCCACTGGATCCCGGCCTGCGCCGGGATGACGGACCAAGAGCCTGTAGAATGCCCGGCCCTGGAGTCCCGCCTATGTTTCTTTCCCCTTCCGATCGCGCCCGCGTGGCGCACGAGGTCGGCGCCACTGTCTCGCTCGCGGCACCCCTGATCCTGGCCCAGCTGGCCGCGGTGGGCACCAATGTGGTCGATGCCATGCTGGCCGGCCATTACAGCGCGCACGTGCTCGGCGCGGTCGCCGTCGGCGCCAGCATCTGGGCGCTGGCCATCGTCAGCGGCATCGGCATGATGATGGCGGTGCCGCCTTCGGTGTCGCAGCTGGACGGCGCCGGCCGCCGCGGCGAAGTCGGCGCGGTGTTCCGCCAGGCGCTGTGGCTGGCGCTGGGCATGGGTGTGCTGCTGTGGTTCTTCGTGCGCCATGCCGGTCCGCTGATCGACCTGATCGGCGTGGACCCGGGCCTGCGCAACGACGTGGTGGCCTTCCTGCATGCGATCAGCTGGGGTGCGCCCGCGCTCACCTGCTACTTCGCGCTGCGCGGCCTTTCCGAAGGCCTGTCGATGACCCTGCCGTCGATGTTCTTCGCCCTGGCCGGCCTGTGCGTGCTGGCGCCGCTGGGCTATGTGCTGATGTTCGGCAAGTTCGGCCTGGCGCCGCAGGGCGCGCGCGGCTGCGGCATCGCCACGGCCCTGGTGCTGTGGATGGAGATGCTGGGTTTCGCGCTGTATATCTCGCGCCATGGCAACTACCGCGGCCTGAACCTGGGCGAGCGCTTCGACCTGCCCGACCTCAGGCGCATCCGCGAGCTGCTGTCGATCGGCCTGCCGATGGCGATCACCCTGCTGGCCGAGGGCGGCCTGTTCGTGGCGGTGGCGCTGGCCCTGGGCACGCTGGGCGAAACCGTGGTGGCCAGCCACCAGGTGGCGCTGAACATCGCCTCGGTGTTCTTCATGATCCCGCTGGGCCTGGCCATGGCGATCACCGTGCGCGTGGGCAATGCGGTGGGCCGCGGCGACGCCGAGGGCGTGCGCTACGCCGGCTTCTGCGGCATCGGCCTGGCCGTGCTCACCCAGGTGGTCTCGGCCAGCCTGATGCTGGGCCTGCCGCACCTGATCGCCGCGCTGTACACCCGCGATGCGGCGGTGATCGCGCTGGCTACCCAGCTGATCGTGCTGGCCGGCGTGTTCCAGTTCTCCGACGGCATCCAGGTCGCCTCCAACGGCGCGCTGCGCGGCCTGAAGGACACCCGCTGGCCGATGGCGATGACGCTGTTCGCCTACTGGGTGATCGGCATGCCGTTCGGCTGGTGGCTGGCGTTCCGCCAGGGGCTGGGCGCGCGCGGCATGTGGATGGGGCTGGTGGCCGGGCTGAGCGTGGCGGCCATCCTCCTGTTCACCCGCTTCTGGCGCAATTCCCGGACCGAGCGCTGGCGCCGCACGACCCAAACTTCTCCCACATGACCTGTAAAGCCCGAGCGGTTACGCTGCCGCCGTCTTGTCGAGGAAAGTAAGCATGGCGGAGCGCGGCACCAACGGTTTCTGGGCATTCCTGCGCGTGTTCGGGCGCGGAATCAACGTGGTCAGGCTGGTCATCATCAACCTGATCTTCTTCGTCTTCCTCGGCTTTTTCCTGCTGCTGATGCTCGGCTTCTGGGCCGGCAGCCACGGCGAGCGCGGCGTGCAGAACGACAGCGTGCTGGTGCTGAAGCCGCAGGGCGAGCTGGTCGAACAGTTCAGCATCGAGCCGCTGGAGCGCGCGCTGCAGGGCCTGTCCGGCAATGCGCCCAAGCAGGTGCAGGTGCGCGACCTGGTGTCGGCCATCGACGCGGCGTCCAGCGACAGCCGCATCACCCGCATCCTGCTGCAGCCGCAGGAACTGCACGCCGGCGGCTTCGCCGCGCTGCGCGAGGTGGCCGCGGCGCTGGACCGCTTCCGCGCCGCCGGCAAGCCGGTGATCGTGTGGGCCTCCAGCATGGACCAGGGCCAGTACTACCTGGCCGCGCATGCCGACCGCGTGCTGCTCGACCCGATGGGCGGCGTGGTGCTGACGGGGCTGGCCAACTACCGCCTGTTCTACAAGGACCTGCTCGACCGCCTGGGCGTGGACGTGCACCTGTTCCGCGTCGGCCAGTTCAAGAGCGCGGCCGAGCCGTACATCCTGGACCACGCCTCGCCGGAGTCGAAGGAAGCCGATGCGTTCTGGATGGGCGGCCTGTGGGACCGCTACATCGACGAAGTGGCCAAGCTGCGCAAGATCGAGCCGTCCGCGCTGCGCGCCGCCATCGACGGCCTGCCCGACGCGATCGCCGGTACCAAGGGCGACCTCGGCCAGCTGGCCTTCAACGAACACCTGGTCGACGGCCTCGCCACCCGCGACGACCTGGAAAACATGATGCGCAAGGAAGGCGTGCCGGCCGGCGGCAAGGGCGAGGGCTTCCGCCAGGTCGACCTGCGCCGCTACCTGGCCGGCGTGTCGCCGGGCCGCGTGCTGGAACCGGGCGTGGCGGTGGTGGTGGCCGAGGGCGAGATCGTCGGCGGCAAGCAGCCGCAGGGCAGCATCGGCGGCGAATCCACCGCGCAGCTGATCCGCGCCGCGCGCGAGGACCGCCGCACCAAGGCGCTGGTGCTGCGGGTGAACTCGCCGGGCGGCGAGGTGTACGCGGCCGAGCTGATCCGCCGCGAAGTCGCGCTGACCAAGGAAGCCGGCATTCCGGTGGTGGTGTCGATGGGCAACGTGGCGGCCAGCGGCGGCTACTGGATCTCGATGAATGCGGACCGCATCTTCGCCGAGCCCAATACGATCACCGGTTCGATCGGCATCTTCGGCATGTATTTCACCGTGCCCGGCACGCTGGACAAGCTCGGCGTGAAGACCGACGGCGTGGGCACCGGCCCGCTGGCCGGCGCGTTCAACATCACCCGCCCGCTGGATCCGAAGGTGGGCACCCTGATCCAGGCCATCATCGACAAGGGCTACCGCGATTTCGTCGGCGGCGTGGCGCAGGCGCGCGGCAAGCCGTACGACGCCATCGACACCATCGCGCAAGGCCGCGTGTGGACCGGCCAGCAGGCGCTGGACCGCGGCC
This sequence comes from Dyella sp. SG562, assembly GCF_011759495.1. Taxonomy (NCBI): domain Bacteria; kingdom Pseudomonadati; phylum Pseudomonadota; class Gammaproteobacteria; order Lysobacterales; family Rhodanobacteraceae; genus Dyella; species Dyella sp. SG562. Next base: position 783,590 of record NZ_JAAOYS010000001.1, on the reverse strand, counting down.
TGGTCGACCAGCTCGGCGGCCTGCGCGAAGCGGTGGCCGATGCGGCGCAGCGCGCCAAGCTGGGCAAGAACCCGTCGGTGCGCTACGTGGAGGCGCCGCTGGGCACCGTCGAGCAGTTCATGGTCAACCTCAACGACAGCTCGGCCACCGTCGCGCTGCGCGCCTACGGCGTGCATCTGCCGGAGTGGGTGGCGCAGCTGCCCGCGATGGCGCCGGAACTGAAGCTGCTGAAGAACGCGCAGTCGGGCAAGCCGAATGTGTATGCGTATTGCTTCTGCGAGCCGCGCTGAAGCGGGCGCAGCAGCTTGAACGAAACGGCGGCCCTCGGGCCGCCGTTTTTTTATGCCGGCACGGCGCTGTAATAGTCGCCGTCGCGTCCCACCCGCACGCGCATGCCGAAGGCATCGCTCAGTGCATCATCGGTGAGCACCTGCGCCTTGTCGCCGTGGCGCAGCGCCTTGCCTTCGCGCAGCAGCAGCACGCGGCCGATCTCCGGCACGATCTCTTCGATGTGATGGGTGACCAGCAGCAAGGTGGTGCCGCCGCGCGCCAGCGCGCGCAGGCTTTCCAGGAAGTGGCGGCGGGTGGCCAGGTCCAGGCCGGCGCTGGGTTCGTCCAGCAGCAGGGCGCGTGGACGGTGCACCAGGGCGCGCGCGATCAGCACGCGGCGCGCCTCGCCGGTGGACAGCGTGGCCATGTCGCGGCCGATCAGATGCGCGATGCCCATCTGCGCCAGCGCCGCGTGCGCGCGCTCGCGCATGGCCGGCGTGGGGCGATGGCCGGGGCCGAGGCCGCGCGCGGCGTAGAAGCCCGACACCACCGCGTCGAACACTTCCAGCGGCGTGTCGGTGGTGTAGTCCAGCTGCAGCGCCGGCGACACGATGCCGAGCAGGCTGCGCAGCTCGGCCACGTGCCAGCGCTCGCGGCCGAACACGCGCACGCTGGGCTGGCCGTCGTCGCGTGCCAGCGGATACAGCTGGCGCGTCACCAGCTTCACCAGGGTGGACTTGCCCGAACCGTTGGCGCCGAGGATGGCGGTGTGTTCGCCGGCGGCGACGCGCAGGCTCAGCGCTTCCAGGATCAGCCGCTCGCCGCGCAATACGCTGGCGCGGTCCAGTTCCAGCACGGGTGCATCGGCGGCGATCGCGGGTGCGGCGTATCCGGCTGCAGTGGATTCGTGCGCCATGCGTTTACTGTTCCGCCGCGTCGGCTTGCTTGCGCTGCTGTTCGGCCTGCTGGTCGACCACTTTCTGCACGTCCTTGGCCTTCTGTTCCTGCTTCTTCAGGTCGTCGAACGGCGTGGCGACGCGCGGCGCGGGCGCGGCTTCGGCCTTGGGCGCGGGCGGCTTGCCGGAGCAGGCACAGAGCGCGAGCAGGCTGAGCGGGAGGATGAGCCGAGCTTTCATGGTGGATGCTCCACGGGGGCCGGCCCCGAGTGTCCCGCGCATGCCGTGGCGCGGCAACCTCGGGCTGGTCCCCGCGTGACCCAGGTTTTAAGCTCGCCGCATGAACAACCGCATCGACGCCTGGCAGCTGCAAGGCCATACCGCATTGATCACGGGCGCCAGCAAGGGCATCGGCTACGCCGCCGCGCGCGAGCTGGCCGGGCTGGGCGCCAACCTGCTGCTGGTGGCGCGCGACGACGATTACCTGGAACAGGTGCGCGTCGAACTGGCCGACGATTTCGAGCAGATCGAGGTGCTGTCCTTCGCCGCCGACCTCAGCGTGCAGGAGGAGCGGCTGGCGGTGTTCGACTGGATCGCGGATCTGGGCGCGCCGCTGTCGCTGCTGGTCAACAACGCCGGCGGCAATGCGCCGGCTGCGGCGCTGGAATACAGCGAGCGCGATTACCGCGCGATCTTCGAACTGAACCTGTTCTCCGCCTTCGAGATGTGCCGCCTCGCGCATCCGCAGCTGGTGCAGCATGCGAATGCGGCGATCGTGAACGTCGGTTCGGTTTCCGGCATCACCCACGTGCGCACCGGTGCGGCGTACGGCATGAGCAAGGCCGCGCTGCACCAGCTCACCCGCAACCTCGCCGCCGAATGGGCCACCGACGGCATCCGCGTCAATGCGGTGGCGCCCTGGTATATCCGCACGCAGCGCTCGGAGCCGGCGCTGGCCGACGACGATTATCTCGACGAAGTGCTCGACCACACCCCGCTGCGCCGCATCGGCGAGCCGGAGGAAGTGGCCGCGGCGATCGCCTTCCTGTGCCTGCCGGCCGCCAGCTACGTCACGGGGCAGGTGCTGGCGGTGGATGGCGGGTTTCTCAACTACGGGTTTTGAGTTTTCTGCTCGTCATCCCGGCGCAGGCCGGGATCCAGTAGCGGTATCGCTCGGTTTTCGCGAAAGCCCTTCAAGCGCCGTCGCGAAAATCACGCGCTTTCGCCACTGGATCCCGGCCTGCGCCGGGATGACGAACATGGGTCAGCGGCAATTCGCCAGCTGCCCCCGCAGCTCCTCGTCGCGCCGTTCCAGCGGCGGCCGGTCGCTCTTGAAGGCGCGGCGCAGCTTGCGCGCGTTGTTGTCGTAGTCGTCCTGCAGGGCGTGGCAGGTTTCGTTGAAGGTCATCGGGCGGCACTGGTCCTGCACCCAGACGTAGTTGTCCGACACCAGCCCCGCGGTGACCTTGCCGCGGTTGAGCTCCGGCGCCGAGGCGCCGCCGGCCCCGCCGCGGGCGAGCGGCGTCTGCACCATGCCGACCATTCCGAACGGGGCGAGATAAGGCTGGGGATCGCCGTTGCGGCTGACATAGAACTTGCCGTCGGTGGCGCGCGTGCAGGCGTACAGGCCGGGCAGGGGCGCGGACGGTGGCGGCGGGGCGGGCGAGGGTGGTGGCGGGCTGCTGTCGCGGTCGTCGCTTACGGGCTGCGGCGGCGGTGCCGGCGCGGCCGGCGTGGGGTCGGCCAGCGGCACGATGTCCTGCCGCTGCGCGCGGGGGCAGGGGCGGTCCTGGAAGGTCACCCGGCCGTCGGCGCCGGTGCACTTGTACACGGTGGCCGCGCCGGCCGGCAGGGCGGCCAGCGGCGACAGCATCAGCAGGAGCAGGAGCAGGACAGGTCGGCGCATCGGCAGGATTCTATGCGCGCCGGCGGCGGGCGGCTCAGAACTCCGCCTCATGTTCCTCGGCGGCGAAGCCCAGGGTGATGGCGCCTTCGCCGACGTTGACCATGCCGGTGATGCTCATCGGCGCCTCCATCAGCGCCACGCCGTGGTCGGCGCAGGCCGCGCGCAGGCCGGCATAGCCGGGCAGGCCATCCAGCTCGGCCAGGTCGCCGCCGTAGCTGACGCACATGGCCGGCACCAGCAGGCCGGCGCGCACCCGCTGCACGGCGTAGCCGAACAGGGTCTGCGCGCCGTGCTCGAAGCCGCGCACCTTGCCGGCCGGGCCGGTCTCGCCGCGGAAGCAGCGCAGCAGCGGCTTGATGTCCAGCGCCGAGCCCAGCACCGCGCTGAACAGGCCGACGCTGCGGTCGCCCTTCTTCTTGGCGCGCGCGCGCAGGTAGTACAGGTCGCGCGGCAGCATGTAGCCGTAGGAGTGGTTGGCGATGAAGGTGGCGCGCTCGCGGATCGCCGGCGGCGTCTCGCCGGCGCGGACCAGGCGGGCGGCTTCCAGGATGGCCGGCGCGGTGCCGGCGAACAGATTGCGGGTGTCGATCACGCGCATCAGGAACTGGCCGGACAGCCCGCCCTGCTCGCGCGCCGCGCGGTAGTGCTTGAGCACCGCGAAGCTGGCCTTGTTGACGTGGTCGTTGATCGGGCTGCGGGTGGAGGTGACGGTGAGGCAGAACACGCAGTCCCGCTCCAGCACCAGTTTCTCCAGGAACAGCTTCTGCACCTCTTCCACCGAGCAGGGCTCGGTCTCGGCCGAGTGGCTGCGGTCGCCCAGCTTGCGGTCGATGAAGCGGCGCACCTCGGCGGGGTCGCGGTTGTCCAGGAAGGTCTCGTCGTCGACCCGCACGGTGATCGGCATCACCGTGACGCCGTGTTCCTCCAGGAAGCCCTGCGAAACGTCGCAGGACGCATCGATGGCCAGGCCCATGCGCATCTTGTCACCCCCTAGTCCGGCTGCGGCGGGAACATAACATGGGTGAAGTCCATCACAGAACGGATCGCCGCCATGCGGCACTGCGCCATGCGAAAGCCAGCCCGCCGTTCCGGCTAGAATGGCGCGGATCATTCGGCCTATCGCCGGCGTGGCGTCGCCGGTAACGCGGTGCGGGAGGCTCCCGCGCCCATCGACCTGCCAAAGGGTCCCATGAAAGACAAACAGGAAATCGTCTCCAACTGGCTGCCGCGCTATACCGGCACGCCGCTGGAGCAGTTCGGCGAATACGTGCTGCTCACCAATTTCGGCCATTACGTGGATCTGTTCGCCGAATGGCATGGCGTGGAAGTGCACGGGCGCGACCGCCCCATGCCCAATGCCACCGCCGACGGCATCACCCTGATCAACTTCGGCATGGGCAGCCCCAATGCCGCCACCGTGATGGACCTGCTCAGCGCGGTGTCGCCCAAGGCGGCGCTGTTCCTGGGCAAGTGCGGCGGCCTGAAGAGGAAGAACGCGATCGGCGACCTGGTGCTGCCGATCGCCGCGATCCGCGGCGAGGGCACCTCCAACGACTACCTGCCGCCGGAAGTGCCGGCGCTGCCGGCGTTCCAGCTGCAGCGCGGCGTGTCCACCATGATCCGCGACCTCGGCTACGACTACTGGACCGGCACGGTGTACACCACCAACCGCCGCGTGTGGGAGCACGACGAGCAGTTCAAGGACTACCTGCGCCGCACCCGCTGCATGGCGGTGGACATGGAAACCGCCACCATCTTCGCGGCGGGCTTCCACAACCAGATCCCCTGCGGCGCGCTGCTGCTGGTGTCGGACCAGCCGATGATTCCGGAAGGCGTGAAGACCGAAGCCAGCGACCGCAGCGTGACGGCGCAGTTCGTCGAGCGCCATATCCGCATCGGCATCGAGGCGCTCAAGCTGGTGCGCCGCAACGGCCGCAGCGTGAAGCACCTGCGCTTCGAGGAAAACGTCGAGTAATTTTTTTTATGCTGCAGATAGCGAAAGAGCCGCCGGCTGACCGGCGGCTCTTTCGTTTTCAGCGCGTTGAACAGCTGAAGAGCGGCTTATTGCAGGCCGGTCTGCCAGGTCCAGCCCTTGTCGACCAGGCGCGGCAGTTCCGGGCTACCTGCCTGCACGCATTCGGCAGCGGCGCAGCCCTGGGTGATGGTGAGGAAGCTGGGCAGCACGTAGCTGGTGACCTGGGTGCCCGGCACGATCACGTCCGGTGGCGGCGTGGTGATCGGGGCGCCGTTGGGATAGCTGGTGCAGGCGATGGTCTGGGTGATCGAGTATGCCGTGTGGATATTGCCGGCGTGATAGGCCAAGTTCGAGCAGAGCAGGATGTTCTGCCCCACCACCGCCCCGCTTTCGTCGAAATAGATGTTGGAGGTGGAATACGGCGTGGCGGCGTGGGCAGCGCCGGCCAGGCCCAGGAAAACCAGAGCGGATAAAGCGCACTGCAGTGAAATCGCTTTCATGAAGGAAACGTCCTTGACTATCTGTGGCGAATGGCTCGGGGATCGAGCGGGGATTTTGTAGCAGCAGGTGGCGCATTATGGAAAGCGTTATGTTTTTCGAAATTATCGTAATCAATGGCGATTAATAAATAATTGCGGCGATAATTTTCGGATCGCGATTTACTTGCGGTTTTTCGCAAGCTCTCCTCCCTTCGCGCGGCACGAAAAAAAGGACCGCCTCACGGCGGCCCATATGGGGAGATACCAGCTGTTTGTCGGCGCGGGACCCCATCCATGGAGCCCCGCGCACTTTGGAATGCCAGACCCTTACAGCGAGAAGTCGTACCGCGCGCCCAGGCGGACGTAACGCGGATCCTGGAACGAACGCGGGCGGAAGCAGTTGATCGTCGTGTTACCCGACGGATCCTCGCACGTCTCATTGAGCTGCGTGATGCGTTGCTTGCCCAGCAGATTGAACACGTCCGCCGACAGCGTCAGCTTGTGATCGAGGAAGGCCGGCTGCCAGGCCGCGCTCAGGTTGATCGTATAGGTCCACGGCGTGCGGCCGTACGAACCGCGCGGAGCGGGCTTGCCGTTGCACCAGAAGTACGCCGCCTGGTAGCCCACCGGGTCGCCGCCGGCCGATTCCGGGCGCGCGCCGATGCAGCTGATCGGCGTGCCGGAAGTGATGCGGCTGACCGTGGAGAAGCGCCATTCCGGCGTCGGCTGGTACACGCCCAGGATGCGCAGCTGGTGCGTCTGGTCGTTGGCCAGCGGGCCGTTGGTGTTCTCCATCAGCTCCGGCGCGTCCCAGCTTTCGGTGGTGGACACGTCGGCCTGCACGATGTCGGAGTCGAGCTGGCCTTCCGAGTTGCCGTAGCTGCGCGAGAAGGTGTACTCGACCTTGGCGTACCACTTGTCGCTGAACTGGTGCTCGGCGTACATGTCGAGCATGTAGTAGCGGCGCTTGGCCTTCGGCTCGCCGATCTCGCGGGCGCTCAGCGGCACTTCGAAGTACTGGCCGGCGGCGGGCGACAGGATGAAGGTGTTGGCGTTGCCCGGGTTGTACAGCCAGCACTGCGTGCTGTTGGCGATGCCGGCGGCGACCAGCGCGCTGATGCCGTGCGCGTCGCCCCAGGCCTGGATCGGACGGCTGTCGCAGTCGTCGTCGATCAGGTTGCGCAGCACGCGGAACATGGCCTTGGCGCCGACCGTCCAGTTGTTCGGCAGCTGCTTGTCGAAGCCGAGGATGTACTCGTCCTGGTAGTAGGTCTTCAGGTCCTTCACCGACACCGTCTTGGCATCCGGCGGGGTGCCATTGGCGCCGTTGTTGTAGAAGGTCTGCGACCACGGCGCGCCCACGCTCAGGCCCTGCGGCACGCCGGTGACCGGGTCGATGCTGGTGAACGAGTAGTAGGTGGACGGGAAGGTGGACGGACCGGCGCCGCGCACGGCCACGCTGGTGGGCAGGCCGAGGTGGTAGCGGCCGGCGTTGCCGTAGACCTTCAGCGAGCTGTCGCCGTACACGTCCCAGGCGAAGCCCAGGCGCGGATCGAGCTGGTTGCGCTCCTTGGCGTAGGCGTCGCCGACGCCGTTGTAGTTGGTGAACTGCTCGTTGCGCAGGCCCAGGTAGATGTTCCAGCGGTCGGTCAGCTGCCAGTGGTCTTCGATGAACTCCGAACGCTGCGCCGTGCGCGCCGAGGTGCCGGTGCTCAGGCCCGTGCTTTCGGCGTAGTAGCCGTTGGCGAACGAGGCCGGGTTGTACAGGCTCGGGCTCAGGCCCAGGTTGGTCAGGCGCTGGGTGATGGCCTGGCCGGAGCCGAGGTCGAAGTAGCGCCAGGCAGTGCCGGTGACCGGCGCGCTGCCCCAGGTGGCGCGCAGGACGTAGTTGTCCATGCCGCCGCGGAAGTCATGGCTGCCCAGGCGGTATTCGATGTTGAAGCTCCAGCCGCTGGTCTTGTCCTTCGAACCCTCGCGTAGCGTGGTGGCGGCGCCGAACTGGCAGCTGGGCGCCGGATTGGTGGCGGCGATGGCGCGGTTGTCGGTGATCGCCGGGCACGGCGCGCCGCCGGCGCCCGTGATGTTCTGCATGTGGTCGGAGTTGCTCTTGCCGTACATCGCGTTGACCGTCAGGTCGTCGGTGATGTAGCCGGTGTAGTGGCCGATGTAGATGTTGCCGCCCGGCGTGCCGTTGGTCTGGGTGCCGTTGTAGTTCTTGGTGTACTGGTGGCCCTTGTAGCCGGTGTTCTGCAGCGTGGAGTAGTTGTAGCCGTAGATCTGCGAGTCGGTCTGCTCGTCGTCGCCGATCCCGGTGAACTCCAGGATGTGGTTGTCCGTGATGTTCCAGTCGAACTTGGTCAGCCAGCGGGTGATCTTGTTGGTGTCGTTCTGCACGGTCGAGTTGTTCGACTGCGTGCCGTAGGCGACGTCGGTCTGGCGCACCGCATCGGCGGCGCCGAAGAAGAACAGCTTGTCCTTGATCAGCGCGCCGCCGATCGAGCCGGAGTACTGCACTTCGTCGCGGTCGCGCGGCGAGAAGGCGTTGCCGACCTGGTACAGCGTGCCGTTGCGGCGATACACGTTGCGCGGCTGCTGGGCCAGTTCGCTGGGCGACCAGAACGCCTGCACGTCGCCCTTCCACTGGTTGGTGCCGCGCTTGGTCACCACGTTGATCACGCCGCCGGTGGAACGGCCGTATTCGGCGCCGTAGCCGCCGATCAGCACCTGCTCCTGGTCGATCGCGTCGTACGGCAGCTGGCGCGAGCTCACGCCGGTCAGCGGGTTGGTGGCCGAGAAACCGTTGATGTAGTACGCGTTCTCCGACGCGGACGAACCGCCGAAGGACAGCGCGTTGCCGTAGCCGCGCGCGGCCGGCGTGGTGCCGGGCGCCAGCAGCGCGATCGAGCTGATCGAGGTGCGCGCGATCGGCAGCTTGGCCAGCTGGTCGGCGGTGAGCACGGCGCGCGAGTCCACCGAGGACACGTCGATCGCCGGCAGCGCGTTGCCCACCACCTGCACCGCGCCCAGCGTCTGCGCATTGGCGGCGCTGGCGTTGAAGGACACCTCGGTACCGCTGCTGATCGTGGTCTGCACGTCGTTGCGGCTGTCGAGCACCTTGCCGTCCTTCAGCACCGACACGTTGTACGTGCCGATCGGCAGCGAGGCGGCGCGGTAGCGGCCCTGCGCGTCGGTGGTGAGGTCGCGCTTGAGGCCGGTCTGCGTGCTTTCGATGTGGATGGTTTCTCCCGGCGCGGCCTGGCCGAAGATCACGCCCGTCGCGTTGGACTGGGCAAGCGCGATGCCGCTGCTCGCCAGGCCAAGGCCCAGGGCCAGGGCGAGTACGAGCGGGCGCCGCGGCAGCGTGGAACCACCGTAGCGTTTGGCTTTGCTGGAAGTCATGGTCGAACCTCGGTTGATGATTGTTTTGGTCGCGGACTTGAGCGAGTTCATCGAACCGGAATGCCGCCCACGGCAAAGCCATGCCCGAGGCGGGATGCCCCTGTCATGCCTGCCTTGGTAAGCCGTACTCCCCCGATTCGTCCGGATGTCCCCACATCCGGAGGCCTTTCATGGCGTGCCCCGCCGTGACTTGTGGCCTAGTCCGAAGCTACGAACCACGGATTTGTTATGCAATGGTTATCCGTCGCAGGAAAAAGCGAGCGGAACCTGCGTTGGCCCGTTTTATGCGCCGGGTAATTTTTCGCAGTTCTATCGCAAGAGTTTTCGCTAAGGCGGACTTACGCAAGCCAGCGGCAAGAAACACGAAGGGGCTTGCGGTGGGCGGGGTCGCCCTTGCGTGGCGCCAGGGCTGTGATTTCGCAGCAACTTGCGCAATGAGTGAACGGATCATAAATAAGCGGCGTGTTTTGACCGGTTTTTTTCGTACGCCGGAAACGCCAGCGGGGCCCGTAGGCCCCGCTTTTTACTAGGAATTTTTCCTAGATCGAATCAGTAGCGCGGCACGCTCGGATCGATCTCCGCCGCCCACGCGTCCATGCCGCCCTGCACGTTGTAGACGTTGCTGAAGCCGTGCGCGGCGAAACGCTCGGCCACGCCGCGGCTGGATACGCCGTGGTGGCAGATGAAGGCGATGGCGGTGTCCTTGGGCAGGGCGGCCAGGCTGTCGTAGCCGACCTCGTCCAGCACGCGGGCCTGGGCCAGCGGAGCGGCCTGGGCGCGGCCGTGGGCCGGGCGCACGTCGACCAGCACCAGGTCGCCGGCGGCCAGGCGCGCCTGCAGCTCCTGCACGGTCAGGCTCTTGATCTCCTGCGCGCCGGGGAACTTGAGGCTCAGGCCCTCGCCCTGCACGGTGGACACCCAGTCGATCACGATGCCCTTGGCGCGCTGGGCGCTGCCCGGGTCGAAGTGCACTTCGATGCCGTTGCTGCTGGACACGATGTCGTGGTCGCCGGCCGGCGCCAGCTGGAAGCCGGCGCTATGGTCCGGGCCGATCTCCAGGTGCAGGGCCAGGCCCTGCGCATTGGCCGTGCCCTGGCGGATCGCTTCGGCGGCCTTGTCGGTGATGGTGATCTCGGGGGCGCTGCGGTCCGGCGGGGTGGCGCCGAACAGGCTGTGCAGCTCGCCGCTGGTGTACATCTGGCGAATGATGTCGGCGCCGCCGACCAGCTCGCCTTCCACGTACAGCTGCGGGATGGTCGGCCATTCGCCGTAGGCCTTGATGCCTTCGCGGATTTCCGGGTCTTCCAGCACGTTCACCGTGTGGTAGTCGGGCAGCAGCTCGTTGAGGGTGTTGGTGGCCGCGGCGGAGAAGCCGCACATCGGCTGCTGGCGGGTGCCCTTCATGAACAGCACCACGCGGTGGTTCTTGAGCAGGGTTTCGATGCGTTCGCGGGTGGCGCTGTCGAGGGACATCAGGGGGGACTCCGGTAAAGAGGGGCAATGATACGCCCCCTGCATATGCCGGCGCCCCGGGGCGGCTTCAAGCGTAGGTTGGGGTGAGCGCAGCGAACCCCAACGCCGCGATCACGGGGAAGATTTGTTGGGGTTCGCCTTTGGCTCACCCCAACCTACGTTCAGGGGCGAGCGGCGAGGACGCGGCCCGCATCCTGCGGCGGCGCGTCCTTATCGCCCCGCGTCCTCGCCGCTCGTCCCTGGCGCAAGCCCCTGCGCTCAGGCCGCCGGGCGCAGCTCCGAGAGATTGCGCCGGTGCCGGGCCAGGGGCGCCAGCGCCAGGCCGGAGGCGGGCGAGGGCAGCACCAGCTCGCGGCTGGCGCGGCCGAGCGCGGCCGGCTGCTCGCTCCAGTGGATCAGCTCCATGGCGCCGGTGTGGTCCTCGACCAGGGCGGTGCAGTGCTCCACCCAGTCGCCGTCGTTGAGGTACAGCACACCGCCCATGTCGCGCACGTGGCCGAAATGGATGTGGCCGCAGATATGCCCGTCGAAGCCGCGCTCGCGCGCATCGGCGGCGACGCGTTCCTCGTAGGCGCGGATATAGGCCAGCGCCTTGCGGATATGCGACTTGACGATGATCGACAGCGGCAGGTAGGGCAGCTCCAGCCGGCGCCGCATGGCGTGCACGCGGCGGTTGGTCCAGCAGATGAAGCGGTGCATCACCTCGCCCAGGTGCAGCATCCAGGTGCGGCCGATCTGTTCCGGATCGAATTCGTCGCCGTGGCTGACCCGGTAGCGGCGCCCGTCGGCGCCTTCGTGCACGGCATCCAGCGCGATGCGCACACCGCCGAAGCTCTGCCCGGCCAGGCCGCGCAGCGGGGCGTCGTGGTTGCCGGGGATATAGATCACCTCGATCCCCCGCCGCGCCATGTCCAGCACTTCGGCCAGCACCGCGCCGTGGTCGGCATGCCACCAGATGCGCTTCGAAAGCGCTTCCATGTCGATGATGTCGCCGACGAGATAGAGCTTCTCGCAGCGCAGCTTGCGCAGGAAGTCGAGCAGGTAGGAAGCCTTGCAGTCAGGCGTGCCCAGATGCACGTCGGAGATGAAGGCGCTGCGGCAGTGGAAGGTCGCCATGGCTGTCTCTCCCGGTGGTATCCGGGAGCTCAGTCTGCGCGGGGCAGGTCACCGGCTCGTGGCGGCGCGGTTGCAGCTTTGTTGCGATGCGAAAGGGGTGCTCAGGCCAGCAGGGCGCGCGCGGCCGGCAGCGCGGCTTCGGCCCATAGCGCGTATTGCGCGGCGGAGGGATGCAGGCCGTCGTCGGCGAGCAGGGCGGGGAAGTCGCGCGAGATCGGCGCGATGTCCACGAAGGCCGCGCCCATGGAGCGGGTTTCCGCGGCGGCGACGGCGTTGAAGGCGTCCAGCTCCGCGGCGATGCGCGCGGTGTCGCGGCCGCTGTCGCGGGCGAACGGGGTGACGCCCCAGTCCGGAATCGACAGCACCAGCACGCGGCCGGGGCGGCCGCCGGCCAGCGCGATCGCGCGTTCCAGCAGGCGGCGGAGTTCACCTCGGTACGCGTCGGCGGAACGGCCGCGGTACTGGTTGTTGACGCCGATCAGCAGGCTGGCCAGGTCGTATGGCGGCGCGAACGCGGCGGCGTCCATCGCCGCCGAGAGTTCGTCGGTGGTCCAGCCGGTGGTGGCGAGGATGGTGGGGTCCGCCAGCGCCACGCCCTGCGCGCGCAGGGCGGCGGCCAGGCGCATCGGCCAGCGGCCCTCGGCGGGCACGCCTTCGCCGATGGTGTAGGAATCGCCGAGCGCGAGATAGCTGAGCATGCCCCGCTCAGGCGACCGCGCGCGCCTGCTGTCCCTCGGCCATGCGCGCGAGCACGCGCTCGATGCGCACGAACACCTCGCGCAGCTGTTCCGGCGGCGGCAGCAGGGTCAGGCGCAGATGGCGGCTGGCCGGCACGTTGAAGCTGCTGCCCGGCACCACCAGCACCGATTCTTCTTCCAGCAGGCGCAGGGCGAAGGCGTTGTCGTCGAAATGCGGCACGCGGTCGGCGCGCACGCGCGGGAATGCGTACAGCGCGCCGCCGGGGGCGACCAGGTCGAGGAATTCGCTCTGCGCCACGCCTTCCAGGATCATCCGCCGCGCCTCGTGCAGCCGCCCGCCGGGCGAAGTGAGCGCGCCGATGGTCGGCTTGCTCTCCAGCGCCGGGCGCACCGCCCATTGCGCGGTGACGTTCGCGCACAGGCGCAGCGCGGCCAGCAGCTGCAGGGCGTCGCGGTAGTCGTGGGTGCGCGACGGGTCGCCGGAAAGGCTCATCCAGCCCACCCGGTAGCCGCAGGCGCGGTGCACCTTGCTCAAGCCCCCGAAACTGACGCAGGGCACGTCGCCGGCCACCCGGGCGAGCGGCTCGAACTGCGCGCCGTCGTAGAGGATCTCGTCGTAGATCTCGTCGGTGAGCAGCAGCAGGTGATGGCGCTCGGCGATGCGCACGATGCGCTCCAGCAGCTCGCGCGGATACACGGCGCCGGTGGGGTTGTTCGGATTGATCAGCACGATCGCGCGGGTGCGCGCGGTGACCAGGGCCTCGATTTCGTCCGGATCGGGCAGGTGGCCGTTCTCGGCCAGGCAGCGGTAATAGCGCGGCTGGCCGTCGTTGAGGATGGTGGCGGCGCTCCACAGCGGATAGTCCGGGCTGGGCAGCAGCACTTCGTCGCCCGGCTGCAGCAGGGCGCGCAGGCTCAGGTCGATCAGTTCGCTGACGCCGTTGCCGACGAACACGCGCTCCACTTCCACGCCGCGCGCGCCGCGGGCGCGCTGCTGGGCGGCGATGGTCTCGCGGGCTTCTTCCAGGCCCTGCTCGTGGCCATAGGCTTCGCTGTCGCGCAGGTGGGCGGCGATGGCTTCGCGCAGGTGGGGCGGGGTTTCGAAGCCGTAGCGGCCCGGGTTGCCGATATTGAGCTTGATGATCGGCAGGCCGGCGGCCTCCAGTTCACGCGAACGACGGGTAAGGGCGCCGCGGATTTCGTAGCGCACTTCAGCCAGGTGCGCACTGGGTTTGATCGGGGCCAACGTCTTGGATCCTTCGAGTGCTCAGCGCTGTGCGGCGCTTTTGGGGGTGCTTCCGCATGCTAGCAGCGGCCGTCGGGCCGTGCGAGGCGTGCGCTGGCCCGATTCCGGGCGACGTGCGGGCAGGGCATAATCGCCCGTCATGACTCAGGCCGAGACCATCGAACGTCTGCGCAGCGTCGGCTGGCGCGGCGATGCCCTCCCGGAAGGCAATCTCCGGCTGGCCCGGGTGGTGGCGCAGCACCGCGCCGGCTACGAGCTGCACGATGGTGCCTCATTGTTCGGGGCGCAGCCTGCCGGACATTTCCTGAAACGCGGCCTGGATCCCGCCGAACGCCCGTCGGTGGGCGATTTCGTCGAGCTGGAACCGGGCAGCCCGCCGCATATCGTCAAGGTACTGCCGCGCCGCACCGTGCTGTCGCGCGCCGCGGCCGGGGAGCGCTACGAGCGCCAGATCATCGCCACCAATATCGACTACGTGCTGGTGCTGACCGGCCTGGACGGCGACTTCAACCCCGCGCGCATCGAGCGCTATCTGTCGCTGACCGAGGATTCCGGCGCCCAGCCGGTGGTGCTGCTGAGCAAGCTGGATATCCGCGAGGACGCCGAGGCCCTGGTCGCCAACCTGCGCGCGCGCCTGCCCGCCGGCACGCCGATCCACGCGGTCAACGGCAAGGACCCGGCCAGCGCGGCCGAGCTGGCGCGCTACCTGCAGCCGGGCGACAGCGCGGTGCTGGTCGGTTCCTCCGGCGCGGGCAAATCCACCCTCACCAACACCTTGCTGGGCAGGGAGCGCATGGCCACCGGCGAAGTGCGCTCGCACGACAGCCGCGGCCGCCACACCACCACGCACCGCGCCCTGCTGCAGCTGCCCAGCGGCGGCTGCCTGATCGACACGCCCGGCATGCGCGAGCTGAAGCTCACCGGCGAGGAAAACCTCGACCTGTTCGCCGACATCGACGCCCTGGCCGAACGCTGCCGCTTCGCCGACTGCGGCCACGGCAGCGAGCCGGGCTGCGCGGTGCAGGCGGCGCTGGACAACGGCGACCTCTCCGCCGAGCGCTGGCGCAATTACCTCAAGCTGCGCGACGAGCGCGAAGAACAGGCCGCCACGCTGGAGGCGCGCCTGCGCCGGCAGCGCGGCGGACGTCCGCCGACCAAGCCGCACGGGCATCGCGGACGCGACAAAGAATGAAGTACCCCCGGGTCAGGAGCCAGCCATGAACGCCGTCACCGCCACGCTCACGCCCACCCTGCAACGCTACGCCGAGCTCGATCAGCGTCTGCTCGCCGCGGTCAAGGCCATCCGCATCCTGCCCACCGTGGCCTGGCCGGCCACTTTGGAAAACCGCCTGATCGCCGCCTTCACCAAGGGCGATTTCAGCCTGCCGCAGGTCGACTACCCGCGCCCGGACCTGTCCGAGGCGCGCGCCGAGCTGGCCAGGATCGAACGCGAAGCCGGCCACGACGACCCGATGGGCGAATACCTGTGCCGCACCGCCGAGTCCTGGCGCATCGCCGCCGAAATGCTCGAGGCGGTGGGCACGGCCGGCTTCACCGCGCCGTCGATCGTGCTGTACGGCCGCCCGGGCGACCCGATCCCCGGCAGCGACCGCAGCAACCTCGATGCGGCGCGCTACTTCGTGGAGCTGTCGGACGAACTGGGCTCGGACCTGCTCGGCGACGACGACAGCGCCACCATGCAGGCCGACGTGCTGCGCGCCGACCTGGCCGCCACGCTGGACCGCTTCTTCGGCGAAGGCGTCATCAACGTCGAGGTCGACGACGAACTCACCGCCAAGGCCGCGGCCGGCGCCACCCGCATCCGCCTGCGCGGCGGCACGCGCTTCAGCGAGTACGACCGCCACCAGCTGCTGGCCCACGAGGCCTACGTGCATTCGCTGACCGCGCTCAACGGCCGCGCCCAGCCGGTGCTGGCCTCGCTGGCGCGCACCTCGCCGCGGGTCACGGCCACGCAGGAAGGGCTGGCGGTGTTCGCCGAGCTGATGTCCGGCGCGATCGACATCGCGCGGCTCAAGCGCATCAGCCTGCGCATCCTGGCCATCGACATGGCGCTCAACGGCGCCGACTTCGTCGAGGTCTACAAGTACTTTTCCGACTGCGGGCAGAACCCGTTCGACAGCTTCCACTCGGCCCAGCGCGTGTTCCGCGGCGTGCCGCTGGACGGCGGCTCGGCCTTCGCCAAGGACAACGTGTACCTGAGCGGCCTGCTCACCGTGCACACCTTCTTCCGCTGGGCGCTCAAGCAGCGCCGCATGGACATGCTGCGCCACCTGTTCGCCGGCAAGCTGGCGCTGCACGACGTGCTGAGCCTGCAGCCGCATTTCGAATCCGGCGCGATCGTGCCGCCGCGCTGGCTGCCGCCATGGATGCAGCACGTGCACGGACTGGCCGGCAAGCTGGCGTTCTCGCTGTTCGTCAATCGCATCCATATGGGACGGGTGCAGGCCGAGAGCCTGTCATTGAGCCTCTAGCACATTCGGGCTAAGCGTCCGCCACGCGCCATGCGGCGTGGCTTAATGCCGCACATCCGCGCTCGCCATACGCGTACGTTCTTGCGCATTGCGCAAGGGAATCGCACCGGCGCGGTGCTAACATCCCGCGATGTTGCCGCCAGCGGCACTCCTATCCCTCCGCATCTCCAGCGAATCGCGCACCCATGGCACTCCCCGAAGAACTTCGACTCGCCGCCCTCGAATACCACCGCCTGCCGCGCCCCGGCAAAATCAAGGTTTCGGCCACCAAGGCCATGGTCACCCAGCGCGATCTGTCGCTGGCTTATTCGCCCGGCGTGGCCTACGCCTGCGAAGCCATCGTCGAGGACGCCAACGCCGCCAGCGAGATGACCGCGCGCGGCAACCTGGTGGCGGTGATCACCAACGGCACCGCGGTGCTGGGCCTGGGCGACATCGGCCCGCTGGCGGGCAAGCCGGTGATGGAAGGCAAGGGCGTGCTGTTCCAGAAGTTCGCCGGCATCGACGTGTTTGACATCGAGATCGACGAGCGCGACCCGGACAAGCTGGTCGACATCATCGCCAGCCTCGAGCCCACCTTCGGCGGCATCAACCTGGAAGACATCAAGGCGCCGGAGTGCTTCATCGTCGAGCGCAAGCTGCGCGAGCGCATGAAGATCCCGGTATTCCACGACGACCAGCACGGCACCGCGATTATCGTGGGCGCCGCCGTGCTCAACGCGCTGGAAGTGGTGGGCAAGAAGATCGGGGACGTGAAGCTGGCCACCGCCGGCGCCGGCGCGGCCGGCATCGCCTGCCTGGACATGCTGGTGGCGCTGGGCCTCAAGCCTGAGCACATCCTCGCCTACGACCGCGAAGGCGTGCTGTACACCGGCCGCGATCAGATGGACCCGGACAAGCAGCGCTATGCGCGCGACACCAAGGCGCGCACCCTGGCCGAGATCGTCGACGGCGCGGACATCTTCCTGGGCCTGTCCGCCGGCGGCGTGCTCAAGCCCGAGATGGTCGCCACCATGGCGCGCCAGCCGATCATCCTGGCGCTGGCCAATCCGAATCCCGAGATCCTGCCGGAGGACGCCAAGCGCGTGCGGCCGGACTGCAT
Source organism: Dyella sp. SG562 (assembly GCF_011759495.1). Taxonomy (NCBI): domain Bacteria; kingdom Pseudomonadati; phylum Pseudomonadota; class Gammaproteobacteria; order Lysobacterales; family Rhodanobacteraceae; genus Dyella; species Dyella sp. SG562. The sequence goes on along the minus strand of NZ_JAAOYS010000001.1, from coordinate 766,538 downwards.
CATCGCGACGGGCCGTTCGGACTATCCGAACCAGGTCAACAACGCGCTGTGCTTCCCCTATATCTTCCGCGGCGCGCTGGACGTCGGCGCCACCGGCATCAACGAGGCGATGAAGACCGCCTGCGTGCGCGCCATCGCCGAGCTGGCCCGCATGGAAGCCGGCGACCTGGCCAGCGCCTACGGCGGCGACGTGCCGACCTTCGGCGAGGAATACCTGATCCCGCGCCCGTTCGACCCGCGCCTGCTGGTGATGCTGGCCCCGGCGGTGGCGCAGGCGGCGATGGATTCGGGCGTGGCCACGCGTCCCATCACCGACATGGACGCCTACAAGGAAAAGCTCGGCCAGTTCATCTACCGCACCGGCCTGCTGATGAAGCCGGTGTACGAGCGCGCCCGCGCCGACCGCCAGCGCGTGGTCTATGCCGAGGGCGAGGAAGAGACCGTGCTGCGCGCCGTGCAGACGGTGATCGACGAGCGCCTGGCCTTCCCGATCCTGATCGGCCGCCCCAGCGTGATCGAGACGCGCATCCAGCGCCTCGGCCTGCGCATGAAGGCCGGCGTCGATTTCGAGCTGACCAATATCGACGACGATCCGCGCTTCAACGAGTACTGGCAGCAGTACCACGCGCTCACCGAACGCCGCGGCGTGTCGCCGGCGGCGGCCAAGAACCTGCTGCGCTCGCGGCCCACGCTCATCGCCGCGCTGATGGTCGAGCGCGGCGAGGCGGACGCGATGATCTGCGGCCTGGTCGGGCGCTTCCACAAGAAGCTCGGCTACCTGCGCAGCGTGTTCGGGCTGGACCCGGGCGTGCAGTGCACCTCGGCCATGACCGGCGTGATCAACGACCAGGGCGCCTGGTTCTTCCTGGACACCCACGTGCAGGTCGACCCCACTGCCGAGCAGATCGCCGAGGCCACCCTGCAGGCCAGCTACCGCCTGAAGCTGTTCGGCATCGAGCCGAAGGTGGCGCTGCTGTCGCATTCCAACTACGGCAGCCACGACAACCCCAGCGCGGCGAAGATGCGCAAGGTCTACGAACTGCTGAAGTCGCGCCTGCCGAAGCTGGAGATGGACGGCGAGATGCAGGCCGACACCGCCTGGGACGAGGGCCTGCGCACGCGCATGTTCCCCAACACCACGCTGACCGGCCGCGCCAACCTGTTCGTGATGCCGAACCTGGACGCCGCCAACATCACCTACAACATGGTGCGGGTGATGACCGACGGCGTGGCGATCGGCCCGATCCTGATGGGCGTGGACAAGCCGGCGCACATCCTGACCCCGGCCTCGACGCCGCGCCGGGTGGTCAATATGACGGCGATTGCGGCGGTGGATGCGCAGATTCGGGCGCAGCAGAAGAGCCGCTGATGCTGTGAGCCCCTCTCCCACTGGGAGAGGGGTTGGGGTGAGGGTACGGCCGGAGCGCAAGAGTGATGTGCACCGCTCCGGCCGAACCCTCATCCGGCTGCCGCCACCTTCTCCCAGAGGGAGAAGGGTTCCAGCTTCAAGGTTTATCGAGAACCGGCGCTCACCACGCCGGTTCTTTTTTGCCATTTCTAAATAAGCCCCAGCCCCCATGCGGCCCCGTATCGACCCCCGTCGAATTGGCGGCCCGACCCCGCCGGAGCTAAACTCGGACGGTTCCCGCATCCCCGATGCACCACCTGCAGCCGCGCCGGTTCCCGGCGTCGCGGAGAGAAGACTCCCCATGGATCAGCTCGACGACATCCTCCACCAGGACCTCGACCCCACCGAAACCCAGGAATGGGTCGATTCGCTCAATGCGGTCATCAACCACGACGGCACCGAGCGCGCGCACTACCTGCTGGAAAAGATGGTCGACTCGACCCGTCGCGCCGGCGGCTACCTGCCGTTCAATCCCACCACCGAATACGTCAACACCATCGCCCCGGCCAACGAGGCGAAGATGAGCGGCGACGCGGCGATCGAGTGGCGCATCCGCACCCTCGTCCGCTGGAACGCCATGGCGATGGTGGTGCGCGCCAACCGCAAGCCGGGCGAACTGGGCGGGCATATCGCCAGCTTCGCGTCCTCGGCCACGCTGTACGACGTGGGCTTCAACCATTTCTGGCGCGCACCCAGCGCCGACCACCCGGGCGACCTGGTGTTCCACCAGGGCCATTCCAGCCCGGGCATCTACGCGCGCTCCTTCCTGGAAGGCCGCATCGGCGAAGACCAGCTCGACCTGTTCCGCATGGAAGTGGCGGGCAAGGGCCGTGGCCTGTCCTCGTACCCGCATCCGTGGCTGATGCCGGATTACTGGCAGGTGCCCACCGTGTCGATGGGCCTGGGTCCGATCCAGGCCATCTACCAGGCGCAGTTCTGGAAGTACCTGGAGCACCGCGGCCTGGTGCCGAAGTCCGACCGGAAGATCTGGTGCTTCATGGGCGACGGCGAGACGGACGAGCCCGAGTCGCTCGGCGCCATCTCGCTGGCCGGCCGCGAAGGCCTGGACAACCTGGTGTTCGTGATCAACTGCAACCTGCAGCGCCTGGACGGCCCGGTGCGCGGCAACGGCAAGATCATCCAGGAGCTGGAAGGCGTGTTCCGCGGCGCCGGCTGGAACGCCATCAAGGTGATCTGGGGCAGCTACTGGGATCCGCTCCTGGCGCGCGACAAGGACGGCGTGCTGCAGAAGCTGATGATGGAAACCATCGACGGCGAATACCAGGCCTGCAAGGCCTTCGGCGGCGCGTACACGCGCGAGCATTTCTTCGGCAAGTATCCGCAGACGCGCGAGATGGTCGCCAACCTCAGCGACGACGACATCTGGCGCCTCAACCGCGGCGGCCACGATCCGCACAAGGTCTATGCGGCCTACCACCAGGCGGTGAACACCAAGGGCATGCCCACGGTGATCCTGGCCAAGACGGTGAAGGGCTACGGCATGGGCGCGGCCGGCGAGTCGCAGAACCCCACGCACCAGCAGAAGAAGCTGGACGACGAAGCCGTGCGCCACTTCCGCGACCGCTTCAACATCCCGGTCACCGACGACAAGCTCAAGGACGTGCCGTACTACCACCCCGGCAAGGACTCGCCGGAAGTGCAGTACATGCTGGAGCGCCGCCGCGCGCTGGGCGGCTCGCTGCCGCAGCGCCGCCGCACCTCCGACGTGAAGCTGAAGGCGCCGGAGCTGTCGGCGTTCGAGCAGATCACCAAGGGCACCGGCGAGCGCGAGATCTCCACCACCATGGCCCTGGTGCGCGGCATGAACCTGCTGCTGCGCGACAAGCAGATCGGCGAGCGCATCGTGCCGATCGTGGCCGACGAGGCGCGCACCTTCGGCATGGAAGGCATGTTCCGCCAGATCGGCATCTACGCGCCGTTCGGCCAGAAGTACCGCCCGCAGGACGCCGACCAGCTGCTGTACTACCGCGAAGACCAGAAGGGCCAGGTGCTGCAGGAAGGCATCTCCGAGGCCGGCGGCATGGCCGCCTGGATGGCCGCGGCCACCAGCTACAGCATCAGCAACCAGCCGATGCTGCCGTTCTTCATCTACTACTCCATGTTCGGTTTCCAGCGCATCGGCGACCTGGCCTGGGCGGCCGGCGACATGCGCGCGCGCGGCTTCCTGATCGGCGGCACCTCCGGCCGCACCACGCTCAACGGCGAGGGCCTGCAGCACGAGGACGGCCATTCGCACCTGCTGTCCGGCGCGATCCCGAACGTGAAGTCGTACGACCCGACCTTCTCCTACGAAGTGGCGGTGATCATGCAGGACGGTACGCGCCGCATGCTCCAGGAGCAGGAGGACGTGTACTACTACATCACCGTGATGAACGAGAACTACAGCCATCCGGACCTGCCGGCCGGCGTGGAAGAGCACATCATCAAGGGCATGTACCTGTTCAAGGACGCCGGCAAGCCGAAGAAGGGCGAACCGCGCGTGCAGTTGCTCGGTTCCGGCACCATCCTGCGCGAGGTGATCGCCGCGGCCGAACTGCTGGAGAAGGATTTCGGCGTCACCGCCGACATCTGGTCCGTGCCCAGCTTCAGCGAAGTGCGCCGCGACGGTTTCGACGCCGAGCGCTGGAACCGCCTGCATCCGGAAGCCGAACAGCGCGTGCCGCACGTCACCGCCCTGCTGCAGGGCCGCCAGGGCCCGGCCATCGCCGCCACCGACTACGTGCGCGAGTTCGCCGACCAGATCCGCGCCTTCGTGCCGGACGGCATGCGCTACACCGTGCTGGGCACCGACGGCTTCGGCCGCTCGGACACGCGCGAGCACCTGCGCGGCTTCTTCGAGGTGGACCGCTACTGGATCGCCCAGGCCGCGCTGTCGGCGCTGGCGAAGGAAGGCAAGGTCAATCCGAAGGACGTGGCGCGTGCGATGAAGGAGTACAAGCTGGATCCGGAGAAGCCGAATCCGCTGTACGTCTGATGCGCAGGCGTTGAGAGAAGTAACAAAAAACCCGCCGGAAGGCGGGTTTTTTTATTCTGTCGCGTCACCCGCCGGAAGGCGGGTTTTTTTTATTCTGTCGCGTCACCCGCCGGAAGGCGGGTTTTTTGTTTAGCCGTCTGAACGCCGGGATCAATCGTCGTCGCGGAGCGCCCGGCGCAGCAGCAGGAAGGCGCCGATGGTGCCGGCCACGATCGCCGCGGTCGCCACCGGATGGCGGCTCACCTGGCGGCGCAGGCGGCGGTACTGGTAGTTCGCCTCGTCGGCGATGTCCTCGGCGGCGTGCGAGAGGCGGCGGGCGTAGTCGACCTTGTCGCGGCCGAAGCGGCGGCGCAGGTTGCGGCCGCGCTCGACCAGGTCGTCGGCGTGGCTGCCCGCGACGTCCGCGTAATGGCGTGCGCGGTCGCGCATCTGGTCGCCGATGCCGTTGATGGTGCTCTCGATATCGCGTTGACGGCCCATGGCAGTTCTCCTCCGATGCAGGGTTAAAGACCATGCCAGCGCCATCGTGAGCGGTGTGTAAACAGCGCCGGCAAGGTTCAGCAAAGTGCTTGATTCGCCTTCAATCCACCATCGAATAAGGGCCGCCGCGCTCCAGCGCGCGGCGATACGCCGGCCGCGCATGGATGCGCTGGAGGAAATCCCACAGGCGCGGATGGCTGGCCGCGGTGAGTCCCGCGCGCGAGGCGGCGGCCTCCACCGGGAAACTCAGCTGGATATCGGCCGCGCCGAACTGCTCGCCGCCGAACCAGGGCGCCTTGGCCAGCTCGCCTTCCAGATAGGCCAGGTGGTTCTTGAGCTGCGGATCGACGAACACCCGCTGCACCTTGCCGGCGATGCCGCGCAGCAGCGGCTTGACGAAGAACGGCACCGGGTTCCTGGGCAGGCGCTGGAACACCAGCTTCAGCAGCAGCGGCGGCATCGCCGAACCTTCGGCGTAGTGCAGCCAGTACGTGCTGCGCAGGCGCTCCGGCGTGCCCGGCGCCGGCAGCAGGCGGCCGTTGCCGTAGCGGTCGGCGAGGTATTCGATGATGGCGCCGGACTCGGCCAGGGTCAGCTCGCCGTCGGTGATCACCGGCGACTTGCCCAGCGGATGGATGCGGCGCAGTTCCGGCGGCGCCAGCAGGGTCTTGGGATCGCGCTGGTAATGCTTGATCTCGTACGGCAGCTCCAGCTCTTCCAGCAGCCACAGGATGCGCTGCGAGCGGGAGTTGTTGAGATGGTGGACGGTGATCATCGGATTCCCTTCATGGCCGGCGACGTGGCATTACAGCGTATTGGCCGCATGTTCGCCCGCCTCGGCGGGGTCCGGTTCCGCATGCAGCTTCTGGCGCCGGCGCAGGGAGGGGAACATCCACATCCACAGGCCCACCACCACCAGGGTGCCGATGCCGCCGATCAGCGTGGCGTTGACCGCGCCCAGCCAGGCGGCGAGCAGGCCGGATTCGAACTCGCCCAGCTGGTTGGAGGTATTGATGAAGATCGCATTGACCGCGCTCACCCGCCCGCGCATGTCGTCCGGCGTGTCCAGCTGCACCAGCGCGCCGCGGATCACCATGCTGACCATGTCGAACGCGCCCAGCGCGAACAGCGCCACCAGCGAAAGCCACAGCCAGGTGGATACCGCGAACACCAGCGTCGCCACGCCGAAGCCCGCCACCGAGGCGAACATCAGCGTGCCCACGCGCCGCTCCAGGTTGTGCCGCGCCAGCCATACCGACATCAGCAGCGCGCCCACCGCCGGCGCCGCGCGCAGCAGGCCTAAGCCCCAGGGGCCGGTGTGCAGCACGTCCTTGGCGAAGATCGGCAGCAGCGCGGTGGCGCCGCCGAGCAGCACGGCGAACAGGTCCAGCGAGATCACGCCGAGCACGTCCGGCCGCGCGCGGATGAAATGCACGCCGGCGAACAAGGTCTTCAAGGTGGCCGGTTCGCGCTTCGGCTGCGCCTGCTCGTAGCGCAGACGGCTCATCAGCAGCACCGCGGCCAGATACAGCAGCGCGCACACCACGTACACCACGCCGGGGCCGGCCACATACAGCAGGCCGCCCAGTGCCGGGCCCATGATCATCGCCGCCTGGCCGGCCGAACCGTTCACCGCCATCGCGCGGCCCAGCAGCGCGGGCGGCACCAGCGCCGGCAGCATCGACTGCATCGCCGGAAACTCGAAGGCCTTGGCCACGCCGATCACGAACACCAGGGCCAGGATGCCGGCCTCGTGCGCCGCATGCAGCAGGCTGAGCGCGGCGAGCACGGCGATGGCGAGCAGGTCGACGATCTGCCCCAGCAGCACGATGCGCCGCCGCTCGAACTGGTCGGCCACGTGGCCCGCCGGCAGCGCCAGGACCACGGAGGGAATGAATTGCACCAGGCCGATCAGGCCGAGGTCGAGCGCGCGTCCGGTGATCTCGTAGATCTGCCAACCCACCGCCACCGAGAGCATCTGGAAACCGAAGCCGGAGGCGATGCGCGCGAACCAGAACTGCACGAAGGCGGGGTGTTGCCGCAGGGAGGCGGCGGAGGTCGAGTTCGACATGGGAGTCCTTGCCGGGGATCGCGCATTGTAGTCGCGCTGCCCGGCCCGCTTGACGCCATCGTGCCGCCGATTTGATCCGCGATTGCCCCGCGCGCCGCTACGGTGGGCGCAAGTTCCAACGTGGAGAGCACGCATGGCCCGGTCCGCCGAACATGTCTACACCGATGAACCCACCATCCTGGCTCTGGAAGCGCTGGTGCGCGAACTGCCGACCAACGGCCGCGTACGCCTGGAGCTGACCAATGGCGACCGCTGCGAGGGCGTGATCGTCGAACGCCCCAACGTGCAGCTCTATCTCGACCCCAGCGACCGGCGCGAAGGCATCAACGGCGAGCTGCGCCTGGAGCGCCCGGAGGCGCCGGACTGGCAGCGCCGGGTCTGGCTGGACGAGATTGCGCGGGTGGAGCATCTGGATTCGACGATGGGCAGCGAATGCTGACCACGCCTCGCCGCTGGCGTAGGTTGGGGTGAGCCACAGGCGAACCCCAACATGGCGGGATCGTGCGGGTTTGTTGGGGTTCGCTGCGCTCACCCCAACCTACGCGTGGCGGGTGAATCCGTCCGCGCTCCAGGCTTCGCTGCCCACGCCGTGGTGCACGAAGAACAATCCATCCGGATCGTAGCGACGCTTCGCCGCCGCCAGCCGCGGATAGTTGGAGCCCCAGAAGCGCTGCTGCCAGTCGCGCAGGAAGTAATCGCTCTCCGACACGTAGGAGCCCGCCTCCGGCGCCACCTTCAGCAAGGCCTGCATGGCCTGGTCGATCTTCCGCGACTGCTGGCGCGCCTGGGCCAGCTCGGGCGCGCCGCCGGGCATGCCGGCGAAGGCCGGTTCGCCGCCGCTGGCGCAGATGGCCAGCGCGAAGGCTTCCAGCATGCCGGGGTTGGTCGCGGTGTCGCGGGCGCGTTCGATCGCGTCGGCCGGCGCGCCGGCCAGTCCCTTGTTGAAGTGCAGCGCGTAGTCGAAGTGCTGCGAGGCGGCGAACAGCGCATCGGCCAGCGCGTCCTGCCGCCCGGGCTGCAGCAGCGCGGCGGGCATCCAGGCCGACTGGTAGGAGTGGATGAACCAGCCCACCTGGTCGCGGTCGCCGCGCCAGATCATGTGGTGCGCCGGCGCGCCGGGGCGGTCGTCCGGCACGATGTATTCCGGCGCGTGCTTGCGGAAGAACACCGCATCCCAGAAGTGCCGGGCGGGCAGGGCGATGGCGTGGACCGGTTCGGCCACGGTGTATTCCGGATGCTCCTTCAGCCAGGCCAGGAAGGGCTCCCAGGTCTGCTGCGCCTGTTCCTGGGTCAGGCCCTGGAACACCATCGAGATCTTCAGCGAGTCGCCGTCGCGGAAGGCCACCTGCTCGCCCCAGTGCGGGTTGAACAGCGCCTCGCGGTAGAACGCCACGAAGCGGCGGATCAGCGCGTGGAACGCTTCGCGCGAAGAGGCCTTGATGCGCCCCATCACGGCGCCGAAGAACTCCGGCAGGTCGAAGGTGCGCAGGGTCAGCCGCGTCACCACGCCCAGGCTGCCGCCGCCACCGCCCCTGATGCCCCAGAACAGTTCCGGATCGTTATAGGCATTGACCACCCGCAGCTTGCCGTCGGCGGTGACGATCTCCGCCTCCAGCAGGTTGCCGGCCGCGCTGCCGAAGCCCTTGGAGAAGCTGCCGAAGCCGCCGCTCTGGACCAGCCCCGCCACGCCCACCGTGGCGCAGCCGCCGCCCTGCACGTAGCGGCGGGCCTGGGTGGTGACCGCGTCGTAGGCGTCGATCCACAGCGCGCCGGACTGCACGCTCACCGCCGGCAGCGGCGCGGCGCGGCCGGCGGCGCCCTGCGGCACGAAGGCGTCGTGCAGCTCGATGCGGTTCATGCGGCGGGTCCACACCAGCAGCGAATCCGGCGCCTCGGAGGTGCCCTGGTAGCTGTGGCCGCCACCCTTCACCACCAGGCGCAGGCGGTGCTGGCGGGCGAAGTTCACCGCGGCGGCGACGTCGGCCGCGCTCTCGGCCGCCACGGCATAGGCACTGGGCTGGGAGGTCCAGGCGTCGGCCCAGCCGCTGGTCTGGGTCAGGGCGGGGTCGTCGCCGAGGGCGAACGGGTTGTCCAGCTGCTTCAGCGCCTGCGTGCAGGCGGCGGACGGACATTCGGCGAACGGCGAGCGCGGCTGCAGCAGGCGGCCGCCGACCTGGCGGCGCAGTTCGTCCCATTGAGCTGGAGCCGGCCAGCCGGGCTGGCCGGGGCGGACGCGCTGGAAGGCGAGCGGGCCGGCCAGCACATGGGCCGCCCTGGCGGACGGGAGCGCCCCGGCGCGCAGCGCCAGCGGCAGCAGCGGAAGGGCGAGGGAAGCTTTGAGCAGGTCGCGGCGGTTCATGGGAGTGGCTGGCTCGTGGAAGGCGCGGCGGCGCCGGATGCCACCCATGCTGTGCGGCGGGCGCCAGGCAACCCAGCGCCAGGTGATTGATCGCGGGCTGCAAGGGACGAATGGCGGACCGTGGTGACGAGCCGCCCCGCCCGTAGAATGCCGGCCATGCAAAACCGACCGAGCTTCGACGCCGGCTTCGACTACCGGGATTTCCAGCGCTGGCGCCGGCCGGTGGTGCGCGCGTTCTGGGTGCTGGTCACCCTGCTCAATACGACGTTCAACGCCATCGTCGCGCGGATGGACAACCCGCGCCTGCCGGCCTGGGAACCCTGGACCTGGGAGTGGAGCAGCGGCCTGCTGATCCTGGCCCTGATCCCCGCCGTGCTGGCGGTGGAGCGGCGCTGGCCGTTCCGCCTGGACAGCTGGCGCGCCAGCCTGCCCTGGCACCTGCTGGCCAGCGTGCCGTTCAGCCTGCTCCACGTGGCCGGCATGGTGGCGCTGCGGGGCGTGGTCTATGCGGCAATGGGCCGGCACTACGACTTCGGCAGCTGGTGGCCGAACTTCGGCTACGAATACCTCAAGGACGTCCGCACCTATTTCCTGATCATCGCCCTGGTCAGCCTGGCCCGGCTGTGGCTGATGCGCTGGCAGGGCGAGGCGCGCCTGCTGGCCGAGCCCGACGAAGGCCCGCCGGTGGAACCGGTGGAGCGGCCGGAGCGCTTCCTGGTGCGGAAGCTGGGCAAGGAGTTCCTGGTCAACGCCAGCGAGATCGAATGGCTGCAGGCCTCCGGCAACTACGTGAACCTGCACGTGCGCGGCCGCGACTATCCGCTGCGCAGCACCATGGCCGGCATCGAGGAGCGCCTGGACGCGCGCCGCTTCCTGCGCGTGCACCGCAGCTTTGCGATCAACCTGGACTACCTGGCCGAGATCGAGCCGCTGGACGCCGGCGAGGCGCGCCTGCGCATGCGCGACGGCGCCGTGGTGCCGTGCAGCCGGCGCTACCGCAGCCAGCTGCGCGAGCGCTTCGGCGACGCACCGGCCGGCGCCTGAGCGGTTGCGCCTGGGGGCGCGCCGTTTCACTCTTGGCTTCTTTCCAATTCACGGGTACCGCCGATGAACCTGCCGCGCCTTCGTCCCGCCGTCCTGGCCGCTTCGTTCGTTTTCGCCGGCGTGCTGGCCGGCTGCTCGCCGTCCGGCGGCGACCAGGCCGCCACCCCGGCGCAGGCGCCGCAGGCCGACGAGTCGGCGCAGAAGCTGGAGACCTACCGCCAGCTGCTGCGCATCCATAACGACGAGATGGCCACCTCGATGGGCAAGGAGATCGTCAGCCGCTACCCCAGCAGCGAGGCCGCCAAGGAAGTGCAGCAGACCCTGCCGGAAGTGGAAAAGCGCTGGAAGGAAAACAGCGAGAAGAACCGCCTGCAGGGCCTGTGGCTGTACCAGGTGTCGCCGATGGCCGGCGGCACGCAGTCCACCGCCACCATCTACAGCAGCCAGCCTTCCGGCAACGACCGCGTGCGGCTGGTGCTGCGCCGGCACACCGAGTGGGGGCAGAACGCGTTCCTGTATGCCGGCGGCGAGCATGGCTTCGTGTGCAAGGGCAACTGCACGCTCAAGGCCGTGGTCGACGGCAAGGACACCGGCATCAAGGCCTTCGCGCCCAGCACCGGCGAGCCTGCGCTGATGATCCGCGACGACAAGGCCTTCATCGCCCTGCTGGAGAAGTCGAAGAAGATGTCGATCGACGTCACCATGCAGGACGGCGAGAAGAAGCTCACCCTGGTGTACGAAGTCGGCGGCTTCGACGCGGACAAGTGGCAGCCGGTGGGCAAGGGCGGCGCCAGGAAGAAATAACGCGAGGTGCACCGCGGAAGGCGCCGCGCGTTCCGATGCGGGTCTCCTTCCACTGGAGGACATGCCATGTTCGCCCACCGTGTTCTGTTCGCCGCCATCGCCGTGCTCGGCATGGCGGCATGTTCCAGCGTGCCGTATGCGCAGCGCATCGGCGCGCGCCAGGCCGCCTACAGGGAAGCCGCGCGCGATCCGGTGCGCAGCTTCCGCTTCTTCGAGCTGTATTCGTGGGAGCCGCTGGGCGACAGCCAGCTGGCCATCTATACGCGGCCGAACGAGGCGTACCTGGTGAGCGTGATGGGGCCGTGCCCCGATCTGGAATTCACCGACGCCATCGGCCTCACCTCCAACTTGAACGAAGTGCAGGTGCGCTTCGACAAGGTGCTGACCGGGCGGCGCGACATCCCCTGCACCATCGGCGAGATCCGCCCGGTGGACCTGGCCAGGCTCAAGTCGGTGGAGCACGAGCAGCGCAAGATCCAGTCCGCGCAGCGCGCTGCCGCCGCGGCGGACCAGCCTTCGCCATGAACGAGCCGCAGATCTTCTGCCCGCGCTGCGCCTGGCGCCCGCAGGGCGAGGACCGCTGGCAATGCTCGCCGCGCATGGGCGGCTGCGGCACGGTGTGGAACACCTTCTGGACCGCCGGCGTCTGCCCCGGCTGCAGCTATCGCTGGCAGATCACGTTCTGCCCGTCGTGCCGGCAGTTCTCGCCGCATGAGGAGTGGTATCACTGGCCGGAGGGTAGTGCGCGGGAGCGCGAGCGGGAGCTGGAAGTCGGGCGCGACTGAGCACGCCCGCCGTCATCCCGGCGCAGGCCGGGATCCAGTAGCGGAAGACTGCAAAGTGGCTTGGACGTCCAAAGGCTGATCTGGATGTTGTCGCGATAACTCAACGGCGGCGCCACTGGATCCCGGCCTGCGCCGGGATGACGCCTGGACGGCGTCAGTTGAGAAACAGCTTCTCCGCAATCTTCGCCAGCGGCTTCTCCACCATGCCCTGCACGCGCGGCGGCAGGTCCAGCGGCTTGAGCAGCATCTTCACCGTCATCTCGGCGGGGATGTTGCGGCGGAGCAGGGCCTGGGCGCGGCCGGTGATGCGCTTGAACTCCGCCTGGTTGTCCACGTGCTGCGGATAGCACTGGTTGAACACGTGGCGCAGCGCGATGTCGCTGTCCTCGCTCTTGATCTCGTTGACCCGGCGCAGCAGGGTGCGGAACACCTTGTAGCGGCCGAAGCCTTCGCGTTCGCGGTATAGCCGGTAGTGCTGGTAGAAGTGCTTGTAGTGGCGCACTTCGTCGCTCTTGATGTGGTTGGTGAGCTGCTTGAGCACGGGCTCGTCGGTGATGTCGTTGAGCGCGCGGTACAGGCTGGCGGTGCCGGTTTCCACCACGCAGCGCGCGGCCAGCTCCAGGCCGCGGCTGGGTTCGAGTTCGTCGGCGGTGCAGACCTTGCCGTATTCGTCCCAGAACGACTGGAAGCCGCGCTCCCAGTCGAACTCCGGCCACACCTTGCGCACATAGGCGGCGAGCGCGCGGCCGTGCTGCAGTTCCTCGTGTTCCCAGTGCTGGCTCAGCCAGGTCTGCAGGGCTTCGTCGCCGGCGAAGTGGTCGATCAGGTTATGCGTGTACAGGTCCGAGCCGCTTTCCACGAAGGACGCGCTGCACAGCAGGAAGAAAAGGTCTTCGTTGTGGCGGACGCGCTCGAATTCGATGCGGTCCAGATCCAGGCTGTCCAGAGTCCAGGGCAGGGTGGTGTTGTAGCTCACGCGGCATTTCCTGTGCGGGCCCGGGCCGTTCGCAGCGGGGCGCGCGCCGGCCTGGCATGACTGTTATATGACAAAGCATACGACGAGAGCGGGGTCCGGGATTAATGACTGCCGACCTGGACGCGGCATGGGGCACGGCAAGAAGTTGCGCGCTCCGCTCCTGGCGGCCTCAGCGCACCACCGTCACCGGCACGTGGGCCCGCGCGAGCATATCGTCGGAGACCGAGCCGAGCAGCCAGCGCCCCAGTGCGCCGCGCTCGGTGTGGCCGATCACGATGTGGTCGATGCCGTGCCGGCGCACCTGCTCCAGCAGCACCTCGCCGGGGCAGCCGGACATCACTTCCACGTCGATCAGTCCGGCCGCGTCGGGCAGCAGGGCGCGCACTTCGGCCAGCAGTTCGCCGGCGCGTTGCGCGCCGGAATCGGCCATCAGCAGGGCGCAGGTATCGGCCGCGCCTTCCATCAGCTTCACCGCGTTGACCACCCGCACGCGGCCGCCGCAGGCCTGGGCCAGGGCCACCGCGAAGCGCAGCGCGCGCTGCGAGGAAGGCGAGCCGTCATAGCCGACCAGCGTGTACTTCATGGGCCGCCTCCTCAGGCGGATGGAGCCTGGAACTCAGTAGGCGACCTGCCGGCAGCGCCGTTCGACATGCGTCCTCTTGGTCTGCTGGTTTTCCTGGATCTTCTTGCCCGCATAGCCGCCGCCGACGGCGCCGGCCACGGTCGCAAGCGTCTTGCCCTTGCCGCCGCCAACCTGGTTGCCCAATACGCCGCCGGCCACGGCGCCGATGGCCATGCCGGCGATCTGGTGCTGGTCCTTGGGCTGGTCCTGCACGGTGACGTTCTCGCACACGGTGCGCGTGCGCGGCTTGCTGGTGGAGTTCTGCGCATGCACCGCGTTGCCGGCGCACAGCAGGCAGGAAAGGCCGAAGGCGAGAGCGGTCCGCGTGTTCATGGCGAGTCCTTATCGGTTCCGGTGGAGCAAGAGTTTGCGCGGACTTCCGTTAGCGGTAGATCAAGAACACACGTTTTGCACGCGGCTCTCACGGCTATTGGCGAAGGCTGAACGCCACCGCCCGGCTTCGCCGTCTGTTCAGCCAGCGCGCCTACCATGGCGACCGGGTACTGACCCAACCGAGTTAAAGGAGAGCGACATGATCAAGCGTTCGATGGGAATGATGGCTCTGGTGCTGGCGATGGCGGGCGGCATGGCCGCGACGGGAAGCGCACGGGCTGCCGACGCGAACGTGGATTGCAAGCTGCGGTTCAATCTCTCGGGCTGGTCGATCATCTACAAGCACGCCGAGGGCAACGGCACCATCACTTGCGACAACGGCCAGCAGGCCACGGTCAAGATCGAAGTGGTCGGCGGCGGCCTGACGGCGGGCAAGTACCGCATCGACAACGGCAAGGGCGAGATCAGCCACGTGCGTTCGATCGACGACGTGTTCGGCGACTACGCCCAGGCCGGCGCCGAGGCCGGCGTGGTCAAGAGCGGCCAGGCGCAGGTGCTGACCAAGGGCACCACCTCGCTGGCGCTGGCTGGCACCGGCGAGGGCGTGAACCTCGGCGTGTCGATCGGCAAGTTCAGCATCAAGCGTCCGTAAGCTTTGCCGGTTTGACGCATGGGAAGGGCGCCCGAGGGCGCCCTTCTTTTTGGGCGCAGGCGTACACTTCCGGAGTTCCCTTTTCCCCGTGGAGTGCTCTCATGCGTCGTAACTTCCTGTTGTTCGCCTTGATTCTCCTGGTCGGAATGGTCGCCCCGGCTTTCGCCGACGACGCGCCGGCTTCCGCACTGCCGCAGGTGGGCCAGGCCGCGCCGGATTTCCGCCTGCAGGACCAGAACGGCAAGTGGCACACGCCGGCTGATTTCCATGGCCATTGGCTGGTGCTGTATTTCTATCCGAAGGACTTCACCCCGGGCTGCACCACCCAGGTCTGCACCTTTCGCGACGACGTCGCCAAGCTGCGCAAGGCCGGCGCGATGGTGGTGGGCGTGAGCCTGGACGACGTCAAGTCGCATGCCGATTTCGCCGCCAAGTACCACGTGCCGTTCCCGCTGCTGGCCGACAGCGACAAGAAGGTGGCCAGCGCCTACGGCGTGCTGACCTCCAAGATGGGCATGAACTACGCCAGGCGCACCACCTTCCTGATCGATCCGGAAGGCAAGGTGGCCAAGGTCTACCAGGATGTGGATCCGGAGAAGAACTCCGCCCAGGTGCAGTCGGACCTGACCACGCTGAAGTCTTCGGACAAGGCTTCGTCCTGATGCTGTTGAAGGTGCGCAAGGACGCGGCGGGCTCGCGCGAGTTCGCCGCGTGGCCGGTCGCCGTCTGGTTGCTGCTGCTGCTCGCCGCCTATGGCGGCGTGCAGTACCTGCGCTTCGGTTTCTACGATTACCTGGCCGGGGCGCTGGGCGTGATCGTGGTCTGCGCTGGCTGCGTGCTGCGGCAGGAATGGGCGCGGCTGGCGATGCGCGCGACCGCCGTGCTGCTGGCGTGCTGGGCGGTCTATTCCGGCGTGCTGATGTGGCTGGGGCGCGAGAAGTTCGAGGTGGCGCGGCAGATGGCGCTGGACAATCCGCAACTGGGCGATGCGGGCTTGATGATGGTCGAACGCGCACGCCGCGCCTTTCAGGTGATGCTCGCGATCAAGGCCATCGGCGTGCCCCTGCTGCTGTGGCTGGCCTGGACCATGGGCCGCCCCAAGGTCGCCGCGCAGTTCCATACGCGGCGGCGCTGAGCCGGCAAGTTCAGCCCGGGTTGTCCGGCGGCGGGCTATCGCTGCATGCCTTCCGCCCGAGGACGCCGCATGCGCCGCCTGATCCCGTCCACCTTCCTGGCCCTGGCCAGCCTGGGCCTGCACGCGCAGGACCTGGCCACCACCTGCCAGGCCAGCAGCAGCTACGACGTCACCTTGAAACCGGCCGAGCTGTCGTTCGACCGGCCGCAGCCGGCGCCCTTCCACGTCGAGCTGCATGACGGCAGCCTGCGCACCGACGGCCAGCCGGTATCGCTGCGGCCGGAGGACCAGGACCGCATCGCCCTGTTCGAACGCGAACTGCGCGCGCTGGCGCCGCGCGCCAAGAGCGTGGCGCGCAACGGCGTGGACCTGCTGGCGCAGTCGGTGCGCGAAGAAGCGGCCAACCTGGGCCTGAGCGCCGGCTCCATGGCCGACTTGAACCAGCGCCTGGACGCCCGCGTGGCGCAGCTGAAGCAACGCATCGACGCCAGCCAGAGCACCCACGACTGGCAGGGCGACCTGGCCGACCAGTATGCGAACCAGATCGCCAGCGACCTGCTGCCGGTAATCGCCGGCGACCTGGGCCAGCAGGCCGTGCAGGCCGCCATGAGCGGCGACATGCAGGCCGCCGCCAGCCTGCGCGACCGCGCCGGCGACCTGGCCACCCAGCTGCGCCCGCGGCTGGAGCAGCGCATGCAGGCGCTGCGTCCGCAGCTGCAGGCGCTGTGCCCGTCGATCCGCCGCCTGGCCGAATTGCAGCAGGGCGTGTCGGGCGCCAACGGACAAGCTCTGAACCTTTTGCAGATCGCCCAATGACGTCGGCAAACCGCTGCTGAGCGCGGCTTTTTTGGACACCCGGGGATTAATGCCCCGCTAAGCGGGCGAGTCCGAGCATAGCCGCATCGTCCACTATCCCAAGCACCGAACCGCCCGGAGGCGGTCGCCGTGTCGCATCTCGACCAGACTCTGTTCAACGCCCTGATCCGCCGCGGTATCGACGACCGCGACCTGCATCGGCGGGCCCTGGAGCGGGTGCGCGATCCGGCGCTGCAGATCCTGCTGTTCGAAAATCTGCAGACGCTGGACTCGCTGATCGCCGACCTGCAGTCGCAGGTGAGCGCCAATGGTGGCGACGCCGCACAGCGGGGTACGGCGGCCGGTGCGTTGCGTATCCTGCTGGCCGATCTTTCCACCCGCTTCGCCGCGCAGCGCGATACCGCGTGGGTGCAGTGCCTGGCCCGGCACGAATGCTGGCTGCTGCACAGCTTCGAACGCCAGCTGCAGCGCGCGGGCCGTCCCGAAGCCGGCCTGAGCCGCCAGCTCGACCGCCTGTACGGCATGCACCGCGACATGCACTGCCTGGCCGGCACCACGCATGGCTGATGCCGCCCATGGCTGAGAACCTCATGACCGACGCGCAGGATGTGCTGGCCTTCTGGTTCGACCCCGATCACGAGGCGCTCTGGTTCGAGCGTAACGACGCCTTCGACGAGGCCATCCGCAGCCGCTTCGGCGCGCTGCACGAGGCGGCCGCGCGCGGAGAGCTCGACAGCTGGATCACCTTGCCCGAAGGCTGGATGGCGCTGCTGCTGGTGCTCGACCAGTTCAGCCGCAACCTCCATCGCGGCGATGCGCGCACCTTCGCCTGCGATGCCAAGGCGCAGCGGCTGGCGCTGGAAGGCATCGCGCAGGGCTTCGACGAACGGCTGCCGCCGGCCTGGCGCGTGTTCGCCTACATGCCGCTGGAACATGCCGAGGACCGCGCCCTGCAGGACCGCAGCGTGGCCCTGGTCGAAGGCCTGTGCGCGGCGTTTCCCGGCGAGGCCGTGTACGCCAACTATCTGAGCTATGCGCAGCGCCACCGCGAGGTGATCGAGCGCTTCGGCCGCTTTCCCCACCGCAACGCCGTGCTCGGCCGCACTTGCACACCCGAAGAGTTGCAGTACCTGGCGCAGCCTGGCGCCGGGTTCTAAGTTCCCTCCCCCTGCCTGGAAAGGAGTTCCACCATGCGCCGTCTCGTTCTGATGTCCGTGCTGGCGCTGGCCAGCGTTGCCGCACATGCCGCCAGCACGCTGCGCATCGGCAGCCAGGTGCTGACCGTGGGGGAAAGCGCCTCGCGCGCGATCCAGCTGCTTGGCGAGCCGAGCTTCAAGGAACCGATCGAGACCAGGCACGGCGGCTATGTCGGCCAGCGCTGGCAGTACCAGCGCGAGAACAGCCAGGTCACCACCCTCACCGTGATCGGCGGCAAGGTGACCAAGATCGAGGAACTCAGCAACTGAGCCTGCCTGTTGGCGCGGCGTTGCCTTACATGCCGCGGCGGCATGCGCCGCTGATGCATCTCGCCGCGCAAGCCTAAATTCACTCTCACGGCGCTGGTGGCGCCATGGGAGTGAATCATGCGTTGCTGGATATGGGCGATCCTTTGCCTCTGCGCGGCAGCGCCGGCATGGGCGGACAGCTTGCGGGTCGGGCAGCAGGTGCTGGTCACCGGCGACAGCGCGGCGCGCGTAGTCGAGTTGCTGGGTCAGCCGGCCCACAATGCCAGCGGCGGCAAGGCCGGGAAGGCAACGAACAAACGCAGCTCCAAAGGCGGCAGCCGCGCGAAACAGGCGGCAGGCAAGGCCACGGAAGGCGAGCGCTGGCAATACCGCCAGGGCCGCCGCACCGTCACCGTCGTGCTGGTGCAGGGCAAGGTGGCGCGTATCGAATAGCGGCGGCGCCGTAGCCGGCGCACGGATGCCGTGCCATAAAGGCGCCGATGCCAGGGAAGCCCGCCATGTCCACGCCCAAATCTTCTTCGCACCACGCTCCGTCCGGCCTGCTGCGCGAACGCACCGCCGGCGGGCACGGCAAGGTGACGAATATCGAGCTGTTCTTCGACCTGGTGTTCGTCTACGGCGTGACCCAGCTGTCGCACACCCTGCTGCACGACCTCAGCCTGATCGGCGCGGCACACGTGCTGCTGCTGTTCCTGGCAGTGTGGTGGGTGTGGATCTTCACCGGCTGGGTCACCAACTGGCTGGACCCGGACCGCATCGCGGTGCGCGCCATGATGCTGGCGCTGACCTTCGCCGGCCTGCTGCTGTCGGCCTCGCTGCCGCAAGCGTTCGGCGAGCGCGGCCCGCTGTTCGCCGGCGCCTACGTGACGATGCAGGTGGGGCGTTCGCTGTTCATGGTGTGGGCGCTGCATCGCGGCGGCACTGCATCCCAGCGCACCAACTTCGTACGCATCCTGCTGTGGCTGTGCGTGGCCGGCGCCTGCTGGCTGATCGGGGCGTGGCACGACGGCGCGCCGCGTTTCCTGTGGTGGATCGCCGCGCTAGGCATCGAATACCTCGGCCCGGCCGCGTATTTCTTCGTGCCGGGCCTGGGCCGTTCGACCACCGCGGACTGGGACGTGGAAGGCGGCCACTTCGCCGAGCGCTGCAGCCTGTTCGTGATCATCGCGCTGGGCGAGTCGCTGGTGGTCACCGGGTCGAGCTTCGCCGAATCCAGCGCCATGGCCGATGCGGCGCCCGCCTTCGTGGCGGCTTTCCTGGGCTGCGTGGCGATGTGGTGGATCTATTTCGACCTGGGCGCGGAGCGCGGCAGCCGCGCGATCCGCCATGCGGCCGATCCGGGGCGCACGGCGCGGCTGGCCTATACCTATCTGCACCTGCCTATCGTGGCCGGCATCGTGGTGAGTGCGGTGGGCGATGAACTGAGCCTCAGCCATCCGCACGCACGCTGCGAACTGCCGGCGGCCATCGTGCTGATCGGCGGGCCGCTGCTTTATCTGCTGGGCAATGCGCTGTTCAAGATGACGGCGGGGCGCTGTCCTTTCCCGCTGTCGCATCTGGTGGGGCTGGTACTGCTGGCCCTGCTGGCGGTGCCTGCTTTGCAGCTGTCGGTGTTCTGGCTGGCCACGCTCACCACGGTGGTGCTGCTGGTGGTGGCGGTGTGGGAGACCTTGTCGCTGCGCGGCGTGCGGCGGCGCCTGGCAACGCACGCGGGGCACGGATAAGCGTCACGGACCGGCGTAGGTTGGGGTGAGCGCAGCGAACCCCAACGTGGGCCGCATCCGGCGATGCACCTGTTGGGGTTCGCTGCGCTCACCCCAACCTACATTGCTAGCGGCGCGCGGTTTCGCGCAATTCGCCCAGCAGGCGTTCGGCCGTCCACGCTACCGGCTTTGCTTCCGCCTCGCGCACCAGCTCGACGATGCGCCGGTTGACCGGCGCCTCACGCCCCGCACGCTCCGCCAGTTCCACCACCGCGCCATGCAGCGCATCGACCTCGGTGCGCCGCCCCGCTCGCAGATCTTCCCAGGTGGACGAACGCGCCAGCGGATCGATCGCCAGCATCCGCGAGGCCAGGCGCGCGAACAGCGCATCGGGCAGCTTCAGCAGCGCGGGCAGCCAGCGCGGCGGCAATGGCGTGAGCTTCGCGACCGGAAGATGCAAGCGAGCGAAGATCCCCAGCGCTTCCGCCTGCGCCAGCGCCAGGCAACGCCGCCATCCCCGCTGCGCCAGCTCGTCGCGCAGCGGCAAGCCCGACAGCGCATTGATCGCATTGTTGAGATTGAACAGCAGCTTCGCCCGCTGCACCGCCGCCATGTCGCGGCGCGGCTCGACCGGCAGCCCGGCGGCGGCGAACACCGGCAGATAAGGCTGCAGCGCCGGATGCTCCTCCACCATCAGCTCCCCGCTGGAACCCTGATGGAACACACCCGGTTCCCGCTGCAGCACATTGAACGGCACCATGCCCGCCAGCACCGTGCGGCCGGGCAGGGCGGCGCGCAGCGTGTCGGCGTTGTGCAGGCCGTTCTGGAAACTGATCACCAGCGCATCCGGCGGCAGCACCGCGGCCAGCTCCTGCCCCGCCTGCGCCGTATCGCCGGATTTCACCGTCACCAGCACCAGCGGCGCGGCCGCATCCGCCGGCGCCGTGCACAGGTCGAGCGACGCGCCATCGATCGTCCGATGAAACCCATGCAGATCGGTCAGCGTCATCCCGCGTTCGCGCAACGTCGCCCGCATCCGCTCGCGCACGATAAAACGCACCGCCGCATGCCCGTGCAAGCGCCCGCCGAGGTAGCCACCGACACTGCCGGTGCCATAGACGGCGATGTCCGCTGCCGCGCTCAAGCCACCGCCGCCGCCGCGGCACGCCCCGCGACCCGCCCGGAGAACAGGCAGCCGCCGAGGAAGCTCCCTTCCAGCGCGCGATAGCCATGCAAGCCGCCACCGCCAAACCCCGCCGCCTCGCCCACCGCATACAAGCCCGGCAAGGGCTGCCCGTCCGGCGCCAGCACCCGCGCCTGCAGATCGGTCTCCAGCCCGCCCAGCGTCTTGCGCGTCAGCACGTGCAGGCGCACGGCGATCAGCGGGCCATTGGCCGGATCCAGCAATCGATGCGGCTTGGCCACGCGCACCAGCTTGTCGCCGCGATAGCGCCGCGCGTTATGGATGGCCATTACCTGCGCATCCTTCGCGTAAGGGTTGTCGAACTGCAGGTCGCGGGTCTCGATTTCGCGCCGCAGCGCGGCGGCATCGATCAGGCCCTCGCCGGTGAGCGCATTCATGCCGGCTACCAGTTCTTCCAGCGTGTCGCGCACGATGAAGTCGCGGCCGTGCTGCTTGAACGCTTCCACCGGCGCCGGCGCGCCCTTGCCGACGGCGCGCTTGGCCACCTGCCGCCAGCTCTTGCCGGTGAGGTCGGGATTCTGCTCGGAACCGGACAGCGCGAACTCGCGCCGGATGATCTGCTGGTCCAGCACGAACCAGCTGTAGTCGTAGCCGGTCTGGCGCAGCCAGGCCAGCGTGCCCATGGTGTCGAAGCCCGGCCACAGCGGGCCGGGCAGGCGCCGGCCGGTGGCGTCGAACCACAGCGAGGACGGGCCGGGCAGGATGCGGATGGCGTGGGCGGGCCAGATCGGATTCCAGTTCTCGATGCCTTCCACGTAATGCCACATGCGGTCGCGGTTGATCAGCTGGGCGCCGGCCGCTTCGCTGATCGCCAGCATGCGGCCGTCCACGTGCGCCGGCACGCCGCACAGCATGTGCGCGGGCGCGGGGCCGAGCCGGCTGGGCCAATGCTGGCGCACCAGCTCATGGTTGGCGCCGATGCCGCCGGAAGCGACGATCACCGCCTGCGCGCGCTTTTCGAAATCGCCGGCCACCTCGCGTGTGCTCGGCCGTCCGCGCTCGATCGCATCCGCCGCCAGCACCGCGCCGCGCGCGCCGACCACCGCGCCGCCTTCCACCAGCAGCTCATCCACCCGATGGCGGAACGCGAATTCGATCAGCCCTTTCGCCTGCGCCGCACGCGCGCGCCGCACGAACGGCTCGAGCACGCCGGGGCCGGTGCCCCAGGTCACATGGAAACGCGGCACCGAATTGCCATGCCCATACGCGCCATGCCCGCCGCGTTCGGCCCAGCCCACCACCGGAAACCAGCGCATGCCCATGCCGTGCAGCCAGGCGCGCTTTTCGCCGGCGGCGAAATCGACATAGGCCTCGGCCCAGCGCCGCGGCCAGTAGTCTTCCGGCCGGTCGAACGCGGCCGTGCCCATCCAGTCGGCCAGGGCCAGCGCGTGCGAATCGCGCACGCCCATGCGGCGCTGCTCGGGCGAGTCGACGAAGAACAGCCCGCCGAACGACCAGAACGCCTGGCCGCCCAGGCTCTGTTCCGGCTCCTGTTCCAGCACCAGCACGCGCCGCCCGGCATCCGCCAGTTCGGTCGCCGCCGCCAGTCCGGCCAGGCCGGCTCCGATCACGATCACATCCCAGCCGTCCCGCATATGCGTGCTTCCCCAGGCCGATAGTCCGGCCAACTTAGCGGCTGGCGGCGCGCCTGCCTATGCGCGACGCCGCATGTGACCGATGGCAGGGCATGACGGCTGGCCCATGCCGCTGCGCCGGGCGCCGACGCATCGTCTGCAACATGGGCTGGCGGAGGGCCGGGCCATGCCACGAGGGGATCGACCATGCGCAAGACTTCCGTCACCACCTTGCTTGGCCTCGGCCTCGCCCTCGCTCTGGGCCTGGCCATGGCCTTGCCGGCGCAGGCCCGCACCATTCAGATCGACGACGACAGCTGCGGCTACCACACGCCGTACGAC
This sequence comes from Dyella sp. SG562, assembly GCF_011759495.1. NCBI lineage: Bacteria > Pseudomonadati > Pseudomonadota > Gammaproteobacteria > Lysobacterales > Rhodanobacteraceae > Dyella > Dyella sp. SG562. The sequence continues at coordinate 743,769 of NZ_JAAOYS010000001.1, read as the reverse complement.
GTGCGCGTCGATGCCTCCGGCATTCGTTTCCAGCGCGAGGACGGCAAGCCCGGCGACGTGTTCATGCACGACGGCCAGCTGCGCGTGGACGACCGCGCGCTCGCCGTCTCCGCCGCCGACGCCGCGCGGCTGCGCCAGTACGAGGACAAGGTGCGCGCGCTGCTGCCGGAAGTGGCCGGCATCGCGCGCGACGGCGTCGACGTCGGCTTCGCCGCGATGCGCACGGTGCTGATGACCTTCGCCGAAGGCGAGGGCGAGCGCCGCAAGCTGGTCGAGCGCCTCGACCGCCGCCATGCGCAGGCGCGGGCCGATATCGACAGCACGCTGGGCCGCGGCATCTGGAAGCACGGCGCGGTGAGCGAAGCGCTGACCGACAGCGTCGGCGAGACGGTCGGCGACCTGGTGGGCAAGGTCACCGCCAGCGCGGTGACGGCCGCGCTCAGCGGCGACCAGGCCAAGGTCGCCGCGCTGGAAGCGCGTGCGCAATCGCTGGACAAGAGCATCGACAAGGAAATGGACGCGCAGGGTGAGCGCCTGGGCGAACGCGCCAAGGCGCTGTGCCCGCGGCTGCAGGCGCTGGATCAGTTGCAGCAGCAGTTCCAGTTCCGCCTGGCCGACGGCTCGCGCCTGCAGCTGGTCACCTACGAGAAGCACAACGACAAGACGCCGGCCAAGCAGGAACCGGACGTCGCCTCGCGCTGAGGCGAGGCGAAACGAGCGCTCCCGCGCTTTTCCCCCCACGGACGCTCCACTCCATGCCGCGTTCATCCCCATGGCGCGGCCTTTTTATGCGCGCCGTTGCCGGGTTCCGGCTGCGCGCGCATGGCTGCTAGGCTTGAAGTCCGCCTTCCCCGGATGGACTCCCCGCCATGCACGATTTCCTGGTGCGCCTGCATTTTTCCGAAAATGCGATCGACCACCTGATCAATCTCGGCGCCGCGCTGCTGATCCTGCTGCTGGGCCTGTGGCTGGCCGCGCGCGTCGCCAACTTCGCGCTGCGCGCCATGCAGCGCGCGAAATTCGACCCGACCCTGAGCGGCTTCCTGCGCAACCTGATCAACGGCGTGCTGATCGTGCTGCTGGTGGTGATGGCGCTGCAGCAGGCCGGCGTGCCGTCGGCGCCGCTGATCGCCGCGCTCAGCACCGCGGGCCTGGCCATCGGCCTGGCCTTGCAGGGGTCGCTCAGCAACCTGGCCTGGGGCGTGCTGCTGATCGTGTTCCGGCCGTTCCGCGTGGGCGACTACATCACCGCCGGCGGCATCGACGGCACGGTGGATTCGATCAACCTGATGCACACCTTGCTGGTGCTGCCGGACAACCGCGAGGCGATCGTGCCCAACGGCAAGATCGGCGCCGACGCCATCGTCAATTTCAACCGCCGCGGCACCCGCCGCTTCGAGCTGAAGGTGGGCATCGGCTACGGCGACGACATCGGCAAGGCCATGGACGTGGTGCGCGAGCTGTTCGACGCCGACGAGCGCATCCTGCGCGACCCTGCGCCGGGCATCTGGACCGAATCCCTGGGCGACAGCGCGGTGAACCTGGTGATCCGCGCCTACACCCGCAGCGGGGATATCTGGGGCGCCCAGACCGACCTGCTGCGGCGGATCAAGGAGCGCTTCGAGGCCGCGGGCATCAGCATTCCGTTCCCGCAGCGTGAGCTGCGGGTGGTGCAGGGCAAGCTGCCGGACTGACGCTTCTGCCCCCTCTCCCCGCCGGGGAGAGGGCTGGGGTGAGGGGGCGGGCGGAGCGTGGAAGCGGGAGCAGCAAGCAAGCCCCGCCCTGTCGATCCGTTTTGGCGAGCACCCACCCCTCATCTGCCTGCCGGCATCTTCTCCCCGGAGGGGAGAAGAGTTCCTGTGCATACGTATGCGCATGGCCCCCCGCGACGAAGATCGATCCAGACGGGACCGGGCGCCTTCGCTATGATTAGGCTCTTGCGTGCCGCCATCCCCCACGCGCGGCGCCATCGACATCGCAGGAGTAACCATGGCCGACCTGAAAGAAGCCCGCGTGCCGGATATCGGGCACGACAACGTCCCGGTGATCGAAGTACTGGTGAAGCCCGGGGACAAGGTCGCGAAGGAACAAGGCCTGGTCACCCTGGAATCGGACAAGGCCACCATGGAAGTGCCCGCGCCGTTCGCCGGCACGGTCAAGGAAGTCAAGCTCAAGGTGGGCGACGAGGTGTCCGAGGGCGCCGTGATCGCCATCATCGAGGCCGAGGAGGCCTCCGCCCCTGCGCCTGCACCCGCGCCGGCCGCCCCGGCCGCCGCCCCGGCCCCCGCGCCGGCTCCCGCTCCCGCACCGGCCAAGGCCGCCGAGCCCAGCCGCGCCGCTCCCGCGCCGGCCGCCGGCGGCGTGCGCGAAGCCCTGGTGCCGGATATCGGCGGCCATGAAGGCGTGCCGGTGATCGAGGTGCTTGTCAAGGTCGGCGACACCGTGGCCAAGGACCAGAGCCTGATCACGCTGGAATCGGACAAGGCCACCATGGAAGTGCCCGCCGCGTTCGGCGGCGTGGTGAAGGAGCTGAAGGTCAAGGTCGGCGACGAGCTGTCCGAAGGCGCCGTGATCGCCCTGATCGAGAGCAGCGAAGGCGCCCCGGCCGCCGCGCCGGCCCCGGCCCCGGCCCCGGCCAAGGCCGCCGTGCCCCAGGTGGAAGAAAAGCCCGCCCCGCTCGGCGGCCGCGGCGTCCTGCCCGGCAACGCGCCGGAAGGCGACGTGGCGCCGGCGGCCCGCCCGCCGTTCGACTCGCGCATCGTGATGCCGGGCGACGCCCCCTACGCCAGCCCCGCCATCCGCGCCTTCGCGCGCGAGCTGGGCGTTGACATCCGCCAGGTCAAGGGCAGCGGCCGCGGCGGCCGCATCGTGCGCGAGGACGTGGCCTCCTACGTCAAGCACGCGCTGGCCTCCGGCGCGCGTCCCAGCGGTCCGGCCCAGCCGGCCGGCGGCGGCCTCAACCTGCTGCCGTGGCCGAAGGTGGATTTCGCCAAGTTCGGCGCGATCGAGGAGAAGCCGCTCAGCCGCATCCAGAAGATTTCCGGCGCCAACCTGGCGCGCAACTGGGCGATGATTCCGCACGTCACGCAGCACGAGGACGCGGACATCACCGAGCTGGAAGCCTTCCGCAAGAAGCTCGGCGAAGAGAACAAGGACCTGAAGATCACCCCGCTGGTGTTCCAGATCAAGGCGGTGGTCGCGGCGCTGAAGAAGTTCCCGCAGTTCAACGCCTCGCTGGACGAGACCGGCGAAAAGCTGATCCTCAAGAAGTATTTCCACGTCGGCATCGCGGTCGACACGCCGGACGGCCTGGTCGTGCCGGTGATCCGCGACTGCGACAAGAAGGGCCTGCTGGACCTCGCCGTGGAACTGGGCGAAATCTCCAAGAAGGCGCGTGACAAGAAGCTCGGCCCGAACGACATGTCCGGCGGCTGCTTCTCGATCTCCTCGCTGGGCGGCATCGGCGGCACCGCGTTCACGCCCATCGTCAATGCGCCGGAAGTGGCCATCCTGGGCGTGTCCAAGGCGCAGACCAAGCCGGTGTGGAACGGCAAGGAATTCGCCCCGCGCCTGATCCTGCCGCTGTCGCTGAGCTACGACCACCGCGTGATCGACGGCGCCCTGGCCGCCCGCTTCGCCTCCTTCCTCGCCACCCAGCTCGGCGACATCCGCCGCCTGCTGCTCTGACGCGGAGACCGACGACATGGCGAATACGATCGAACTGAAAGTCCCCGATATCGGCGGCAACGAGAACGTGCCGGTGATCGAAGTGCTGGTGAAGGCCGGCGACAGCGTGACCAAGGACCAGAGCCTGATCACGCTGGAGTCCGACAAGGCGACGATGGAAATCCCCTCGAGCGCGGCCGGCACCATCAAGGAATTGAAAGTGAAGGTGGGTGACGAGCTGTCCGAAGGCGCCGTCATCGCCATCCTCGAAGTCGCCGGCGACGCCGCAGCGCCCGCGGCCGAAGCGCCGAAGGCCGCGGCGCCCGCTCCGGCACCGGCGCCTGCGCCGGCTGCCGCCGCCAAGGCTCCGGCACCCGCCCCGCAGGCGGCCGGCGCCTCCGGCCGCAGCGCCGACATCGAATGCAAGCTGGTGGTGCTCGGCTCCGGCCCCGGCGGCTACACCGCCGCGTTCCGCGCCGCGGACCTTGGCGTGGACACCGTGCTGGTCGAGCGCTACGCCACCCTGGGCGGCGTCTGCCTCAACGTGGGCTGCATCCCGTCCAAGGCGCTGCTGCACGCCGCCGCCGTGATCGACGAGGCCGAGGCGATGGCCGCGCACGGCGTCAGCTTCGGCAAGCCGAAGCTCGACCTGGACAAGCTGCGCTCGTTCAAGAACAAGGTCGTGGCCCAGCTCACCGGCGGCCTGGCCGGCATGTCCAGGCAGCGCAAGGTGCGCACCGTGCAGGGCGTGGGCACGTTCGTGTCGCCGCACGAACTGGAAGTGGAGACGGCCGAAGGCAAGAAGCTGGTCCGCTTCGAGCAGGCCATCATCGCCGCCGGCTCGCAGTCGGTGAAGCTGCCGGCCTTCCCCTGGGACGACGAGCGCGTGATGGATTCCACCGGCGCGCTGGAATTGAAGGACGTGCCGGGCAAGCTGCTGGTCGTCGGCGGCGGCATCATCGGCCTGGAAATGGCCACGGTGTATGGCGCGCTGGGCAGCGAAGTGACCGTGGTCGAATTCATGGACCAGCTGATCCCCGGCGCCGACACCGACCTGATCAAGCCGCTGGCCAAGCGCCTGGGCGGCAAGCTCAAGGGCGTGCACCTGAAGACGAAAGTCACCGAGGCCAAGGCCACCAAGAAGGGCATCGAGGTCGCCTACGAAGGCGACAGCATCCCCGAGACCAGGCTGTTCGACCGCGTGCTGGTCGCCGTGGGCCGCTCGCCCAACGGCAACAAGATCGGCGCGGACAAGGCCGGCGTGGCGGTGACCGAGCGCGGCTTCATCAACGTCGACACGCAGATGCGCACCAACGTGCCGCACATCTTCGCCATCGGCGACCTGGTCGGCCAGCCGATGCTGGCGCACAAGGCCACCCACGAGGCGCGCGTCGCCGCCGAGGTGGTCGCCGGCATGAAGAGCTACTTCGATGCGCGCGTGATCCCGTCCGTGGCCTATACCGATCCGGAAGTGGCATGGGTCGGCGTGACCGAGCGCGAGGCCAAGGAGAAGGGCCTGAAGATCGGCGTGGGCAAGTTCCCGTGGGTGGCCAGCGGCCGCGCCATCGGCATCGACCGCACCGAAGGCTTCACCAAGCTGATCTTCGACGAGGAAACCCACCGCGTGGTCGGCGGCGCCATCGTCGGCCCGCATGCGGGCGACCTGATCGCCGAGATCACCCACGCCATCGAGATGGGCAGCGAGGCGGCCGATATCGGCCTCACCATCCATCCGCACCCGACGTTGAGCGAGTCGGTGGGCATGGCGGCGGAGGTGTACGAAGGCACCATCACCGACCTGTATATCCCCAAGCGGAAGTAAGTGCCGCCGTCATTGAAAAGCCTGGGCATGCCCAGGCTTTTTCTCTTGGCAGGCAAAGCCGCGCATCATGTCATTTCCTTACGCCGGCTCGCCATGGCGATAAATCAGAAAGTTTTCGTTCTGCCGCCTGCACGGCAAAACGCGCTATGAAAGTCATTTCAAGAGCTGGTCCGTGCTGACGCGTTCGCGCGTTCTGATATTTTCCATGGCTGCTCGAAATCGCCGATCCAATCCCGCCTTGGCCCATCGTGCTTTCCATTGCCGATACCGCCGGGGCCGACACCGCCGGGGGCCCACACCGCCGGGAAGTCATTGCTCGCCCGCTTGCGCATGTTCAAGAGACCAGGAGACACGTCGATGGATCCTTCGCCCAGCCTTCCGGCCGGCCTTTCGAAAGCCGTTGCGGTCCTGCGCGTGACGGCGGGGAACTTCCTTGAGCAATTCGACTTCTTCCTGTTCGGGTTCTACGCGACGCAGATCGCCCAGGTCTTTTTCCCGGCGCAAAGCGAATTCGCCTCGTTGATGATGACTTTCGCCGCCTTCGGCGCCGGATTCCTGATGCGGCCGCTCGGAGCGATCGTGCTTGGCGCCTATATCGACAACGTCGGCCGCCGCAAAGGTCTCATCGTCACGCTGTCGATCATGGCCAGCGGCACGATCCTGATCGCCTTCGTACCGGGCTACGCGACGATCGGCCTTCTGGCTCCCGCGCTCGTGCTGCTCGGACGCTTGCTGCAGGGCTTTTCGGCCGGTGCCGAGCTGGGCGGTGTGTCGGTGTATCTGGCCGAGATGGCCACGCCGGGCCGCAAGGGCTTTTTCACTAGCTGGCAATCGGCGAGCCAGCAGGTCGCGATTGTCGTGGCGGCCGGCCTGGGTTTCGCGCTCGATCGATGGCTGAGCGCGCCGGTCATCGCCTCGTGGGGATGGCGCATACCGTTCCTCGTCGGCTGCATGATCGTGCCGTTCATCTTCATCCTGCGCCGCCGCCTGGAGGAGACGCAGGAATTCAAGGCACGCCAGCATCGACCGGACATGAAAGAACTGCTCGGCACGCTGGCGCGGAACTGGGTCGTGGTGATCGCCGGGATGATGCTGGTGGCCATGACCACCGCGAGCTTCTATCTGATCACCGTCTACGCGCCGACCTTCGGCAAGACGGTTCTGCACCTGAGTACCGCCGACAGCCTGCTCGTGACGCTGTGCGTTGGAGTGTCCAACTTCGTATGGCTGCCGATCGGCGGCGCGCTCTCCGACCGCATCGGCCGCCGGCCGCTTCTCGTCGGCATGACCGTGCTCGCCATCGCGACCGTGTATCCGGCGTTGTCCCTGCTTGCCCATGCGCCTTCGTTCGTCAGCATGCTGCTCGTCCTGCTGTGGCTCTCCTTCATCTACGGCATCTATAACGGCGCGATGGTCGCCGCGCTCACGGAGGTGATGCCAGTGCAGGTGCGCGTCGCCGGATTCTCGCTGGCGTACAGCCTCGCGACGGCTGTGTTCGGCGGTTTCACGCCAGCGGTTTCCATGGCGCTGATTCACATGACGGGCGACAAGGCCGCTCCCGGCTATTGGATGAGCTTCGCCGCGGCATGCGCGCTCATCGCGACGTTCGTGCTCTACCGCCGCGGCGCATCTGCGTTGGCGCCGGCGCACTGACGCCAGTGCTCGTCCCGCCTCACGAACACCGCCAGATCCGTACGGGCACCGCCATGAAAAATCCCATCCTGAAACTATGCGCGGCCTCGATCGTCGCGGCCTCCGCCTGCTTCGCGAACGTGCAGGCCGCCCAGTTGCAAGTGATGACCTCCGGCGGATTCACCGCCGCCTACAAGCTGCTGGGCCCGCGGTTCGCCGCGCATACGGGCCATACGCTCGAGACCACCTTGGGGCCGTCGATGGGCAAATCGCCCGAGGCGATACCGAACCGGCTTGCGCGTGGCGAGCCCGCGGACGTCGTCATCATGGTCGGTTACGCGCTTGACGAGTTGATCAGGCAAGGCCGGGTCCTGCCGGGGTCACGCGTCGAGCTGGCCGATTCGCGTATCGGCATGGTAGTGCGCGAAGGTACGGCGAAGCCGGACATCCGGTCGGTCGAAGGCTTCAGGCAGGCACTGCTGCAGGCGAAATCGATCGCCTATTCGGACAGCGCAAGCGGTGTCTATGTCGAGCGGGAGCTGTTCAAGAAGCTTGGCATCGAGGACCAGGTCAAGTCGAAGGCGAAGATGGTTCCGCGGGTTCCGGTGGCGTCGGTCGTGGCCAACGGTAACTACGACATCGGCCTCCAGCAGGTAAGCGAACTGCTTCCCGTGCGGGGGGCAACTTTCGTCGGCAAGATTCCCGAGTCGCTGCAATCGGTCACGCGCTTCGCCGGCGGCATCCCCGCGGGCGCCCGGCATCCGGAGGAAGCCAAGGCGCTGCTCGACTATCTCGCGTCGCCCGAGGCGCAGCCGGAGGTAAAGGCGACGGGGCTCGATCCCGTTCCCGCACACTGAAATGCGGCGCCGGAAAAAGCCCGGGCATGCCCGGGCTTTTTCCGTTGCCTTGCGCCGAGCTCAGTTCGACTCGGTGAACTGGATGTACGGCGTCGAACCGCCACCCGTCGAGCAGCTGCCCAGGTTGAGGTTGTTGCTCTCGCCCGTGCTGCCGGAGTTGGCCACGCACGACGGCGCCGAGGTGGAGCCGTTGGTCACCGCCAGCTTCGCGGTGATCGACGAGCCGGTGTTGAACTTGGCCATCGAGCCGCCGGCATTGCCGACCACGTTCCACTCGCCCACCTTCCACACCGTCGCCAGGTACAGCACGCTGTCCTTGCCGCTGGAGCTGTAGGCCTGGGTGCCGTTGGTGAACACCACGGTGTCGTTGCCGCCCGAGCTCACCGTGCCGGTCAGCTTCACGTTGGCCAGCTGGGTGGCCGGCACGTCCGGCGCGGTGGCCGCGGCGCTGTTCTTGTAGCAGTCGCCGGCGCCGTCGCTGCCGAAGCCGCTGGGGCAGCTGCTGCCGCCGTAGCCGATCAGCCAGTACTGCATGAACACGGCCGCCTGGCCGTCCACTTCGTAGTCCGGCGCGTACACGTACTGCTGCCACACGGTACAGCCGGAGTGGCCTTTGCAGGCCGAGGTGGTGTCGTCGAAGCTGGAGTTGATCTGCAGCGAATACTCGTTCGGGCCGAGGATGCCGCCGCCGCCGTAGGCGGCCACGCCCACGCCGGATTCCGAAGTCACGCCGGTCACGCTCGGGAAGCTGCCCACCGCCTTGGTGATCAGCGTGGACGAATGCAGCGTGTAGTCGTTGCCGTTGCCGGCGTTCTGCGCGGGGCCGAAGCTGCGCCAGCGCGGCGTCGGCGTCACGCGCGGGATCGCCGCCGTGCATGCGGCGCGCTCCCACACGACGCTGGGATAGGTGGCATGGAAGCAGCCTTCGGCGGGCGTGGCGATATGCGAGATGTCCTCGCGCCACTGCGCATGGGCCTGCGCTTCCAGCGCACCGACCAGGTCGGTGGTGGGCTGCGCGGCATAGGCCGCGGAAACACAGGCGGCGCTGAGCACGCCGGCGGCTACGACAAACGTCAACTTCGCAAGCATTGAATTCTCCCTGATGCGAAAAATAAGTTTTCGGTTCCGGCGCTGGAGGATTCCAGCCGCCGGTTTCGGGCAACAACTCACCTGCGCGCCGACCGCATCGCGGTGGCGACGATTCATGCGACTACCTGTGCTCCGCTGCATCCCACGGCGGAGAGTCGAGCGATGACGCATCCCCTGAAAGAGCGTCCGGCCATCCGGGCCACAAACGTTCCGGCGGCTTTGGTAATGCATCTTCGGTGCGCTTTGCAAATCGAAAGAGACTGCGTCAAACACCTGCGATGCAAATCGCCCGATGCGCGCGCGAAGGCGCTTCGCACATGCCTTGAAAATAGCTTCCGGGTGAAAGAGAGCGCGCGCCGTTAATGATGTTCAACGATTCGTGCATTCGAAAAAACGCGCGATGCGAATACGTGTGCAAGGTGTGAAGAGCGAACGCTCGTCATTCCGGCCTGCGCCGGAATGACGAGGTGCTGCTACGAGTGCCCGTGCTGCTTGTCCGCCGCGATCGCCGCCTCGATCCGCTTGTGCAGCCCGTCCAGCATGCTGACCACCTCGTGCACCGTGCCCGCCATCTGGCTGGCCACGTGCAGCAGTTCGCGCGGCTGGTAATCGTCGTTGTCGAAGTCCAGCCCCATGTCCATCGCATGCGGGCCGTTCAACACCAGCGGAATGTCGGCCGCCAGATTGTTGAGGCTGGCGGTCTGGGACGCGTAGATGGACGAGTAGGCGCGCAGGCGCTCGTTGTCGATCCAGCTGGCGGACTGGTTGGCCACGGCCAGGTCCCAGGCTTCGCGCCGCAGCACCGGCCAGCGATAGTCCAGGTACAGGCCGTCGGGTGCGTTCGCATGGGCGTGCTGGCGGATCGTTTCGTCCGAGGCATGCGCCTTGATGTCGGCGGCGAGCACGTCGCGCAGGTGGGCCAGTGCTTCCATGCGCGCCCGGTCGTGTTCGAGCACGCGCTCGATCTCGGCCAGGTTCTGCTGGATCTCCGCATCGATGCGCACGCTGGCCTCCTCGGCCGCATGCTTGTGATGGGCATGCTCGATCCACGCCTCCAGCCCCAGCGCGGTGAGGATGCTGAGCACGATCATCAGATAATGCTTGATGAAATCCTTGAGCGATTGCAGGCGCGTTCTGGGCAATTCGAGGTGCATGGCAGCGTCCGGGCGGCGATATGCGGGAAACTGCCGAGCCTAACCGAAGGCGCCGCGGGCCGGCAGTGCGCAAGGGCTTGCAAAGCGCCCGGCACGGCGGCATCTGGTTTTCTTTGACTGGCGAGGTGACCCATGAGCTTGAACGTCTGTCTGGCAGGAGCCACCGGCTGGGCCGGTTCGGAACTGGCGCGCGGCCTGGCCGCCACCGATGGCCTGAAGCTGGTGAGCGCGGTATCGCGCAAGCATGCCGGTGGCACGCTGGGGCAGGCGCTGGGCGATGCGCGCCTGGATGCGCCGGTGTTCGCCACCGCCGCCGAGGCCCTGGCCCGGCCGGTCGACGTGTTCATGGAATACACCAGGCCGGACAGCGCCAAGGCCAACATCCTCGCCGCGCTGGAACACGGTGCGCACGTGGTGGTGGGCACCTCGGGACTGAGCGATGAGGACTACGCGCAGATAGACCAGGCCGCGCGCGCCAGGGGCCGCGCCGTGCTCGCCTGCGGCAACTTCGCGCTGACCATGGTGCTGCTGCAGAAATTCGCCGAGCAGGCGGCGCAGTACATCCCGAGCTGGGAAATCATCGACTACGCCTACGAAGGCAAGCCGGACGCTCCCAGCGGCACCGTGCGCGAACTGGCCGGACGCCTGGGCCAGGTGCGCCAGCCGGAACTCGGGCTGCCGCTGGAGCAGACCCGCGGCGTACGCGAGACGCGCGGCGGCACCCTGGGCGGCGCACAGGTGCACGCGGTGCGCCTGCCGGGCTTCGTGCTCGGCGCCGAGGTGATCTTCGGCATGCCGGACCAGACGCTCACCCTGCGCCATAACGCCGGCAGCAGCGCGAAGCCTTACGTCGACGGCGCGCTGCTGGCGCTGCGCAAGGTGCCGGGTTTGGCGCCCGGCCTGCACCGCGGCCTGGACAAGGTGCTGGAGATCTGAAGCCTTCAGCCGTGCGCGGCGCCGGTGTCGTCGCGTTCCAGCGCATGCACCAGATGGCCTTCCAGCTGGTGCAGATGCGACTGGATTTCCTGCGAGGTGCTGATCATCTGCCGCAGCACGGTGGCGAATTCCAGCGGATCGACCGCCGCATGGAGTTCGATCCGCGTGCGCAGCGCCGCCATGCTCGGCGCATTGAGCAGGATGATGCTGTCGTGGGTCAGCCAGTTGGAGGCGTCGTGCAGGTCCGCATAGGCCGCGGAAAAACGGCGCAGGTCAGCATCGTCCATCCAGCTGGCCGACTGGTTGGCCACGGCCACGTCCCAGGCCTGCGAGGCCACGGTGGGCCAGTTCACGCTCAGCTTGAACGAGGCGTGGCGCGCCTGGATATGCTGGTTGATCGCCGCCGCGGTGGCGCCCGCGCGGATATCCGCGCTCACCGTCTCGTCCAGTTCGATCAGCGGCTTGATCAAGGCCTCGTTGGTCTTGATCGACAGGCGCACGTCGCTGAGGTTGGCCTCGATCTCCGCGCGGATATGCCGGTTCGCCGTCTCCGCCGCATGCGCATGATGCGAGCGCTCGATCCACGCCTCCAGCCCCAGCGCGGTAAGAATGCTGAGCACGATCATCAGATAGTGCTTGGTGAAATCGGTCAGCGAATGCAAGCGCATTTTCGGCAGTTCGAGATGCATGTCATACGTCTCGGCGAGGCTGGAGGAGGCGCAGCGTAGCCGATCCCGGCGCGGCGCAGCAGTGCGCCTAGCCGTGCTCGAACAGGTCGCCCTGGGCGACGAAGCTGTCCTGCTCGACGAAGCCGGAGAGCCCCACCCCGACCAGCCGGTAGCGGCTTTCCGCCGGCCGCTCCACGCGGGCGCGCAGGGCGCAGGCCAGGTCGGCCAGTTCTTCGGCTGACGTAGGGCGCGTCGACGGCGTGAGGCTGCGCGTCAGCGTGTGGAAGTCGCTGGTCTTGAGCTTCAGCACCACGGTGCGCGCGATGCGCCCGTGCGCGCCCGCGGCCTCGCGCTCATGCGCGGCCCAGGTCTTCCCGGCCAGGCGGCGGATATGCGGTTCGAGTTCGTCCAGCGTGAGGTCGCTCTCGAAGGTGTCCTCGGCGGAGACCTGCAGGGTGGGGCGGTCCGGTTCCACCGCGTGCTCATCGATGCCCAGCGACAGCTCGTGCAGGCGCCGGCCCCAGCGGCCGAAGCGCTGTTCCAGTTCTTCCGCCGCGACGTTACGCAGCTCGCCCACGGTGGCGATATGCATGGCGGTGAGCTTGGCTTCCATCACCTTGCCCACGCCGGGCAGGCGGCCCACCGGCAGCGGGGCGAGGAAGTCCAGCACCTGGTGCGGGCGGATCACGAACAGGCCGTCCGGTTTCTTCCAGTCCGACGCGATCTTGGCCAGGAACTTGTTCGGCGCCACGCCGGCCGAGGCGGTGAGCTGCGTTTCCTCGCGGATCGCCGCGCGGATCGCCTCGGCGGTGGCGGTGGCCGAAGGCAGCGCGGTGATCGACGAGGTGACGTCCAGGTAGGCCTCGTCCAGCGACAGCGGTTCGATCAGCTCGGTATGCCGCGCGAAGATCTCGCGCACCTGCCGCGACACCGCCTTGTAGCGGCTGAAATCCGGCGGCACGAAGATCGCCTGCGGGCACAGCCGCTCCGCGCGCACCGCCGGCATCGCCGAACGCACGCCGAACTTGCGCGCCTCGTAGCTGGCCGCGCACACCACCGAACGCGCGCCGCGCCAGGCCACCACCACCGGCTTGCCGCGCAGCTCGGGGTCGTCGCGCTGCTCCACCGACGCGTAGAACGCGTCCATGTCGATGTGGATGATCTTGCGCGGAGGCGGTGGCACGAGCGGAGCGGCAGGGATCGCAAGCGTGGATGGCGGCGAGAGTTAAGCACGGAACCGCCGCGCCTGCCCGATCCGCTGCCGGGCTTGCCCATTTCTGCCGATCCGCTGGCGCGACGCTTGAAGGCACCGCGCCGGCCCGCAGATCACGTGCACTTACCGCCCCGCCTGCCAGGATGGGCGGCAATCACGCGAGGAAAAACCGATGAAGATCCTGATGGTGCTGACGTCGCACGACCAGCTCGGCGATACCGGCCGCAAGACCGGCTTCTGGCTGGAAGAATTCGCCGCGCCGTACTACGTGTTCAAGGACGCCGGCGCGCAGATCGTGCTCGCCTCGCCCAAGGGCGGCCAGCCGCCGCTCGATCCCAAGAGCGACGAGCCCGACGCGCAGACCGAGGCCACCCGCCGCTTCCGCGCCGACGCCAAGGCGGTGGAGGCGCTGGCCCATACCCAGCCGCTGGCCGAGGCGGCCAAGGCGCAGTACGACGCCGTGTTCTATCCCGGCGGGCACGGCCCGCTGTGGGACCTGGCGGAAGATGCCGACTCCGCCGCGCTGATCGAGCGCACCTACGCCGCCGGCAAGCCGGTGGGCGCGGTGTGCCACGGGCCGGCGGTGTTCCGCCACACCCGTTTCAAGGGCGAGCCGCTGGTGCGCGGCAAGCGCGTCACCGGCTTCACCAACGGCGAGGAAGCCGCGGTCGGGCTCACCGACGTGGTGCCGTTCCTGGTCGAGGACATGCTCAAGGCGCATGGCGCGGAGTATTCGAAGAAGGCCGACTTCCACCCCTACGCCGTCACCGATGGCAACCTGGTGACGGGACAGAACCCGGCCTCGTCGGTGGATGCGGCCAAGGCCGTGCTGGCGCTGCTGCGCAACGAGGACTGAGCCGCGCGCGGAGACGGGCAGGGCGGCCTGCCCGTCTCCATGCTGCCGCGCATAGGGCATAGGTCATCAGTCATGCGGGGGCGTCCCGGGTTATCGTCGACGCTTATGACCGATACCTCACCTTCGTACCTCCGCCGCCTCGGCACCTGGGACGCCGCCGCCATCGTGATCGGCGGCGTGATCGGCGGCGGCATCTTCCGCAGCACCTCCACCGTGGCCGAGCGCACCTCTTCCGGCGCGGAACTGCTGCTGCTGTGGGCGATCGGCGGCGCGCTGACCCTGGCCGGCGTGCTGTGCTACGCCGAGCTGGGCGCGCGGAGGCCGCAGGCGGGCGGCATCTACATCTATCTGCGCGAGGCCTTCGGCCAGCTGCCGGCGTTCCTGTTCGGCTGGACCATGGCGCTGATCAACTATCCCGGCAGCGTGGCGGCGGTGGCGACCACCTTCGCCGATTACTTCTGCGCCGCGGTCGGCCTGCCGCTGCCGTGGGTGAAGCCGGTGGCGGCGGCGGCGATCCTGTTCATCGTCGGCGTGAATTTCTTCGGCATCCGTGCCGGCTCGCGCATGCTCAACCTGTTCACCGTGCTGAAGCTGGCCGCCATCGCCATGCTGGTGGCGGCGGCGCTGGTGCTGGCGCGCGGGCATCTGGGCATGGCGCTGGCGCCGGATCCGGTGCACCAGGCGCGGCCCTGGGATTTCCTCGGCGCCTTGTTGCCGGTGCTGTTCACCTACGGCGGCTTCCACTACCTCAACGACCTGGCCGGCGAAGTGCGCGAACCGCAGCGCACGCTGCCGCGCGCACTGGGCCTGGGGCTGGCGGCGGTGGTGCTGTGCTATCTGCTGGTCAACTTCGCTTATCTGGCCGGGCTCGGCCATGCGGGCCTGGCCGCCAGCCATGCGCCGGCCGCGGACCTGATGCACAAGCTGTTCGGCGAAGCCGGCGCGCGGGTGATGGCGATCGGCATCGCCTGTTCCACCTTCGGCTATTGCAGCATCGCCATTGCCGGCGGCGCGCGCGTGCTGCAGACCATGGGCGCGGACGGCATGTTCTTCCGCGCGGTGGGCCGCATCGACGCGCGGTCGCGCGCGCCGCAGGTGGCGCTGGCGGTGCTCGGCGGCTGGGCCATCGTGCTGGTGCTGTCCGGCAGCTTCGGCCAGCTGCTCAACTACACCACGGTGGGCGAGTGGCTGTTCCACGCCTTCGGCATCGCCACGCTGTTCTGGTATCGCCGCCGCTTCGCGACGGAGCCGGCGCCGTACCGGGTGCCGTTCTATCCGGTGCTGCCGTTCCTGTTCGTGCTGACCGTGCTGGGTGTGATCGCGGCGACGGTGTTCGATTCGCCGGGAGACGCCGGCATGAGCCTGCTGCTGGTGCTGGTCGGCGTGCCGGTTTATCTGGTGTGGCGTGCGTGGCAGCGGCGGCAAGGTCCGGCGTGACGCCGTAGGTTGGAGTGAGCGCAGCGAACCCCAACAAGCGCTGCCGGGTGCCGTGTTGTTGGGGTTCACTGCGTTCACCCCAACCTACGGCGCTCCAGTCGGGGTGGAGGAGTGGCACGTGAAGCGATGGCATACATTCGGCTGCTTGATGCTGGCATCCCTGTGCGGCGGGTCCGCCATGGCCGTGCAGGTGGTCGATCTCGGCCAGCCCTCCGCCAAGGCCGCACTCGAACAGGTGCAGCGTGGCGCCCATGAAGTGCGCGATGGCGCCGCGGTGCTGCAGCCCTTCGTGTTTCAGCCCGCTGCCGCTCCGCATCTCACGCTCGCACCCGCTCAAGGCAGCTGGGACTGGAGCGCCCAGGGCGAACTGCACCTGCGCGTGCAGAGCGGCATGGCCTGGGCGGTAACGTTGCGCATCGATATCGATGGCGCCGGCAAGGATCAGGCGCTGCACGCCACGGTTGGCATTCCTGCCGGCCCTCCGCAGACCGTAGTGGTGCCGCTGCATGCCGTCTCGCCACGCGCGCAGGGCATGCAGGCGGGGCCGCCGATGCCGTACGAGCGCAAGGGCCAGCGCGTGCTGGTCGCCACCGTGGTCGAAGGGCAGCTCGATCTGCACAAGGTCGCTGCAGTGCGCCTGAGCATGCCTGCGCCGCAAGCCGCGCAGACGTTGCTGTTCGGCAAGCTGGAGACGATGTCTGGCGACGCTGCGCTGCGCGGCGCGTATACCGCCATCGTCGACGCCTACGGCCAGTACACGCGCGGCCAATGGCCGGAGAAGATCGACAGCGATGCCGCGCTGCGCGCCGCGCAGGCCAAGTCCGTTGCGGCGCCGTCGCCGGCGAAGCGCGATCCCTACGGCGGCCGCACCGACCTGCCCGCGTTCAAAGCCACCGGCTGGTTCCACACCGAGCGCCGCGACGGCCGCTGGTCGCTGGTGACGCCGGATGGCCATGCGTTCTTCTCGCTCGGCGTCAATGCGGTGACCACGGAGCAGCGCAGCTACGTGCAGGGCCGCGAGTGGATGTTCACCGGCCTGCCGCCCGACAGCGGCGCCTGGCATGCCTTCTACGGCAGCGGCGACAACCGCTCGCCCGATGCGCAGGCCGCCGCGGGCATCGGCTACAACCACGGTCGCTGGTTCGATTTCTATGCGGCCAACCTGTATCGCCTCGACGGCGCGGACTGGCCGCAGGCCTGGCGCCAGCGCACGCTGGCGCGCCTGCATGCGTGGGGCTTCAACACGCTGGGCAACTGGAGCGACGAGGCGCTGGCGGGCGAACGCACGAACCGCGTGGCTTACACGCGTTCGATCGAAGTCGCCGGCGTATTCGGCAATGTCTCCAGCGGCTACGACTATTGGGGCCGCATGCCGGATCCGTTCGACCCGCGCTTCGCGCAGGCGGCGGAAGCAGCGGCGGTGAAGGCCAGCAAGGGCGTGGCCGACGATCCCTGGCTGCTGGGCTACTTCGCCGACAACGAACTGCCGTGGGCCGGCCAGGGGCCGCAGGGGCGCTGGGGCCTTGCGCTGGGCACGCTGCGCGGCGAGGCGCGCAGCGATGCGAAGCAGGCCTTTATCGCGGCGCTCAAGCGCAAGTACGGCGAACCGGCGAAGCTGGCGGCGGCATGGGGCATCGCGTTGGATACGTGGGATGCGCTCAACGCCACGGGCTACAACGCGCCGCTGCCCAGCGAAGCGCATCCGGCGGTCGCCGCCGACTACAGCGCCTGGCTGCGGCAATACGCCGAGCAATATTTCCGCGTGGTGAGCGAGGCGCTGCACAGGCACGACCCGCACCATCTGTTCCTCGGCGGCCGCTTCGCGGTGAATACGCCGGAAGCCGTCGCCGCCTGCGCGCGCTACTGCGACGTGCTCAGCTTCAACGCCTACACCGACGTGCCGCAGCACGGCGTCGACATGGCGGCCATCGCCAAGCTCGGCAAGCCCGTGATGCTCACCGAATTCCATTTCGGCTCGGACGACCGCGGACCGTTCGGCCGCGGCGTGGTGCCGGTGTGGAACGAGGCGCAGCGCGGCGAGGCGTATGCGCGCTACGTGCAGGCCGCGGCGCAGGACCCGAACGTGGTCGGCGCGCACTGGTTCGAGTACACCGACCAGCCGGTAAGCGGCCGCACGCTGGACGGCGAGAACTCGCACGTCGGCCTGGTCGGCATTACCGATATCCCGTTCGGCAGCTTCGTCGACGCGGTGCGCAAGGCCAACGAGCAGGCCGGCGCGCGCTGATCAGTCGAGGCTGATCAGCCGAGAGAGTGTTCAGCCGACGAGGCTGGTCACCGCGCCGAACACCACCAGCATGATCACCGCCACCGCCAGGCAGGCGCTGGTCGGCTTGATGCGCCGCGCATCGATGCGCGGCACCAGCCGCCACAGCAGCGCGGCGCCGATCAGCATGTTCAGCACGATGGCGGCGCGCCAGCCGGCGGTGCGCAGCAGGGCCAATGGGTCGACCTGCGCGCCGTGCTTCATCAGCACGGCGCCGCCCACGATCACGTCCAGCAGCATCCACAGCAGGCAGGCCAGGTAGGTGCGGTTGAACACCACCGGGCTGCGTTCGATCCAGCGCAGCACCGCCCACGCGATGATCGCCAGGAACAGCGCGCCGATGCTGCTGTAGAGCACCCACCACAGCAGGCTGCTGAGCAGCACCAGGAAGGTGTTCATGCCTGCTCCCCGCCCAGGCCCAGGCGGCGCATCAGCTTGTCCAGCAGCCAGGCGGGACCGACCAGCAGGTAGGAAAGGTCGGTGAGGAAGCTGGGGCGGCGGCCTTCGATCGCATGGCCGACGAACTGGCCGACCCAGGCCACCGCGAACACCGCCACCGCGCTCCAGCGCAGCACGCTGGCGCCGTACTGCGCGTGGATCCATGCGGTGGGCAGGTCCAGCAGCACGAACACCACGAACATGGCGCCGCCCATGCGCCGCGAATGCTTCCAGTACCAGGCGAAGGCCAGCACCTGCGCGGCGACGGACCAGAAACCCGGGCGGCCGAGCAGGGCCGGCACCGGGATGGTCCACATCAGCGCGATGGCGCTCCACAGGATCAGCGGCACGCACACCTCGTGCAGCCGCTGGTTGACGGGGTGGCGATGGTCGCCGGCGTAGCTGTCCAGCCAGGGACCCAGGCCGGTGCGCGGTTCCGCGGTGCGCATGGCGGCGCTCAGCCCAGCTCGATATCGGCCAGGCGGCGCAGCGCCTCGGCGTACTTGGCTTCGGTGCGGCCGATCACCTCGGCCGGCACGCGCGGGCCGGGCGCGGTCTTGTTCCAGTCCAGCGTTTCCAGGTAGTCGCGCACGAACTGCTTGTCGTAGCTGGGCGGGCTGATGCCCACCTGGTATTCGTCGGCCGGCCAGTAGCGCGAGGAGTCGGGCGTGAGCATCTCGTCCATCACGTAGAGCTTGCCGTCTTCGTCGGTGCCGAATTCCAGCTTGGTGTCGGCCAGGATGATGCCGCGCCCGGCGGCATAGGCGGCGGCCCACTTGTAGATGGCGAGGGTGGCCTCGCGCACCTGTTCGGCGAGCTCCGCGCCCACCGCGGCGACCACCGCGTCGAAGCTGACGTTCTCGTCGTGGTCGCCGACGGCGGCCTTGGTCGACGGGGTGAAGATCGGTTCCGGCAGCTGCTGCGCCTGCTTCAGGCCCGCCGGCAGCGCGATGCCGCAGACCGCGCCGGTGGCCTGGTAGTCCTTCCAGCCCGAGCCGATCAGATAGCCGCGCGCGATCGCCTCCACCGGCACCGGCTTCAGGCGGCGGGTGACCACGGCGCGCTTCTCGTACAAGGCCAGGTCGGTGCCGGCGGGAAGCACCTCGCTCAGCGGCGTGTGCAGCAGGTGGTTCGGCACCAGGTGTCCGGTCTTGGCAAACCAGAAGTTGGAGATCTGGGTGAGCATCTCGCCCTTGCCGGGAATCGGGTCGGGCAGCACCACGTCGAAGGCGGACAGGCGGTCGCTGGCCACGATCAGCAGGCGGTTGCCGGGCAGCGCGTAGACGTCGCGCACCTTGCCGCGGTGGAGCAGTTCCAGGCCGGGCAGATCGGATTGCAGCAGGGTGGTGGGCACGGCGGACTCCTGGGCGGTCAAGGCGGGCAAGCCCGCTATTGTAGCGGCGGGTGGGCCGCGGATCGCCGTGGCAGGGCTGCTAGTATGGGAGTCTTTAGCCCCTCACCTGTGTCGCCGATGCGCCTCGCCCTGACTGCGGTACTCGTTCTCGCCGCCAGCCTTCCTGCCGTTGCCGCCACGCCGCCGAAGCCGGCGCGGCTGGGCCTGTGCGCGGCCTGCCATGGCGAAACCGGCATCGCGCAGATTCCCGGCGCGCCGCACCTGGCCGCGCAGAAGGCCGAGTACCTGCGCGAGGCCCTGCGCCAGTACCGCGACGGCCGCCGCAAGGCGCCGATCATGCAGGCGGCGATCGGCCCGGTGAGCGAGGCGGACCTGGACGAACTGGCCCGCTGGTACAGCCAGCAGGCGCCGGTGAAGGCGCAGCCATGAGCATGTCCTGGACCCTGGTGCTGGCCTTCCTGGGCCTGGTCTTCGGCCACAGCCTGTCGACCATGATCGCCGGCGGCGTGGTCGGCTTCGTCATCGACAGCATGCGCCAGACCCGGCGCCGCCGTACCCCGTCCGAGGGCGGCTACATCGGCCCGCTGTTCGCCCTGCTGGGCGCGGTGGCCAAGTCGGATGGCCGCGTGTCGGAAGCGGAGATCGCCGTCGCCGAGCGCCTGATGTCGCGCATGGGCCTGCCGGCCGAGCAGCGCCAGCAGGCGGTGGCCGCCTTCAATGCCGGCAAGGCGCCGGAGTTCGACGTGACCCCGGCCATCGACGAGCTGCGCCAGTGGGTGGGCGTGCGCCGCGACCATGCCTTCCCGGTGCTGGACGTGGTGATCGACACCGTGCTGGCCGAGGGCAATCCGCCCCCGGAGAAAATGGCCATCCTGCGCCAGCTCGCCTTCGCCCTGAGGGTCAGCGACATGGAGCTGATGGCGCTGATGGCGATGAAGGGCTATGCCTGGAACGCCGGCGCCAACTACCGCGGCCAGGCCTATGGCAACGGCAACGGCTACGCGCCGCCGCAGCGCAATACCAGCGGCCCGGATCCCTACACCGTGCTGGGCATCGGCCGCGACGTCGACGATCGCGCCGTGAAGCGCGCCTACCGCAAGCTGATTTCCGAACACCACCCCGACCGCCTGGGCGACCTGCCCGAGGACATGCGCAAGCGGGCCGAAGCGCGCGCCAGCGAGATCAACGCGGCGTACGAGCGGATCAAGGCCGAGCGCGGGTTTAAGTGAGGGAATGGGGAATAGGGAATAGGGAATAGGGAATAGGAGGAGCTCGCCTCCATGCCTTACCTGGATTCCTGGTTGACATCCGCTATTCCGGCGAGCTGCAAGCAGGTCGGGTGTTAGGCTCTTCCTATTCCCTATTCCCTATTCCCTATTCCCGGCCCCCATGAAACAGCCCAACGTCATCGCCCCCTCGATCCTCTCCGCCGACTTCGCCCGCCTGGGCGAGGACACCGCCAAGGCGCTGGCCGCCGGCGCGGACTGGGTGCACTTCGACGTGATGGACAACCATTACGTGCCCAACCTGACCATCGGCCCGATGGTGCTCAAGGCGCTGCGCGACTACGGCGTCACCGCGCCGATCGACGTGCACCTGATGGTCAAGCCGGTGGACCGCATCGTGCCGGACTTCGCCAAGGCGGGCGCCAGCGTGATCAGCTTCCATCCGGAAGCCAGCGAGCACGTCGACCGCACCATCGGCCTGATCAAGGATTCCGGCTGCCAGGCCGGCCTGGTGTTCAACCCGGCCACGCCGCTGAACTGGCTGGACCACGTGCTGGACAAGCTCGACCTGGTGCTGATCATGTCGGTCAATCCCGGCTTCGGCGGCCAGAAGTTCATCCCGCATGCGCTGGACAAGCTGCGCGAAGTGCGCCGCCGCATCGACGAGAGCGGCCGCGCGATCCGCCTGGAAGTGGACGGCGGCGTCACCGCCGACAATATCGGCGCGATCGGCGCCGCCGGCGCGGACACCTTCGTGGCGGGCTCGGCCATCTTCAATGCGCCGGATTACCAGGCGGTGATCAAGGCCATGCACACCCAGCTGGGCACCTGAGCCTGAACCGCGGGCAATAAAAATCCCGGCGCGGGGAAGCGCCGGGATAAGACGTCGGAACGACGCCAGAGGAGACCACGCTGGTTGCGCCCTACGCTCCTGCGGGTTCCACGGCAATGGACTCGGGCGCCACCGCAAGTTCTGACAGGGCATTCCCCGGATGGTTCCTTGCAGGACGAAAATATTTCCGCCGCAAGAAAAAAGCCCCGCGAGGGAGCGGGGCGGAACTCACCGTCCGGAGGAGGACGGGAAGGGGCACTCGGTTGACGGTATCGCGGCGGGCTCCTTGCCCCGGCGGCCCGGCACGCCTCCTTGCGCACCGGCCGCCCATGCCTTCCACGGCAGCTCACTACAGAGTCGGGGTCAGTGGATGCTCATCACCAGGCCCAGCAGCAGGGCGCCCAGGGCCAGCACCACGCGCAGGGGTTCGAAGCTGCGCAGTTCGGCATTGGGGTCGGTGGGTTCGGGCTTGTTCATGGCGGCATCCGGGGTGCGTCGAAGTGCTGCCTATGAGGCGCCGGCGGCGGGCGCGCGGCCCGGCACGGTGCGGGCGAAGGCGCGATGGCGTCTGGCAAAACGCGGGCAGCGCCAGCCTCCGCCTTGCGCCGCGCGAGTCGGCATAGCACCCTGCGCGCCATCCGCACCGAGAGGGAACGCTCCATGGGCCGCAGCATTGCCATCGTCGAAGACGAACCGTTGATCCGCGCCAACTACGTCGAGGCGCTCAACCGCTTCGGCTACGACACGCGCGGCTACGGCTCGCGCCAGGAGGCCTCGACCGCCTTCGCCATGCGCCTGCCGGAGCTGGTGATCATCGACATCGGCCTGGGCGACGAACCGGAAGGCGGCTTCGACCTGTGCCGCGAGCTGCGCGCGAAATCGCCGACGCTGCCGATCATCTTCCTCACCGCGCGCGATTCCGATTTCGACGTGATCTCCGGCCTGCGCCTGGGCGCCGACGATTACCTGAGCAAGGACACCAGCCTGCACCAGCTGGCCGCGCGCATCGCGGCGCTGTTCCGCCGCATCGAGTCGATGAAGGCGCCGGCGTCGAGCGAGACGGTGATCGAGCACGGCCCGCTCAAGCTCGAATCCGAGCGCATGCGCATCACCTGGAACAACGAAGAGATCCCGCTCACCGTCACCGAGTTCTGGATGGTGCACACCCTGGTGCGCTTCCCCGGCCACGTGAAGAACCGCGACCAGCTGATGCGCGAGGCCGAGCTTGTAGTGGACGACGCCACCATCACCTCGCACATCAAGCGCATCCGCAAGAAGTTCATCGCGGTGGCGCCGGAGTTCGATGCGATCGAGACGGTGCACGGCGTCGGCTATCGCTGGCGTCCTTGATAGTGGCGGGGAACGGGGATCGGGGAACAGGGAACGGCGCGCGTCCCCGAAGAACTGATGCCATGGCTGCGACGTCCCGTTCCCCATTCCCTGATCCCCGTTCCCCAGCAACTCCATGACCCTCCGCCGCAAGCTCCTCCTCGTCGCGCTGTGCACCCTGGCCCTGCCCGTGGCGGGCTGGCTGTATGTGCGCCAGATGGAAACCCTGCTGCGCGAAGGCCAGGCGCAGGCGCTGGTGGCGTCGGCGCGCGCGGTGGCGCGCAGCCTGGTGGTGACGCATGCGCCGCTGCCGCCGGGGGGCAACGGGTGGTACGTGCAGCAGGCGGTCAATCCCATCACCGTCGATGGCTATGGCGACGACTGGGCGCCGCTCACGCCGTGGAGCCAGTCGCTGGACAAGCGCGGCAAGCTGCTGCTCGCCGAGGACCGCGACTGGCTGTACCTCTATGTGGACGTGCGCAGCACGCACCGCACCCGCGCCGACGCGGCCGACGCCAATGCGCTGGCGGCGGATCACCTGATCCTGGGCCTGCGCAAGGGCGGCCAGCTGCGCCGCTATCTGATCGCCAGCGCCGCGCCGGGGCCGGCTACGGCGCGGCCGCTGGATCCGGCGGTGGAACGCTTCCCGGAGTGGATCGCCGCGCAGTGGCAGGAAGACGGCAGCGGCTACCGCGTGGAACTGCGCCTGCCGCGCGCGCTGGGCCTGGACGGCCTGGGCGTGGGCATCTACGACGCCGCGGCGCCGGACAGCGATCCGCAGGCGGCCGACGTGCGCCCGCTGCTGGGCTATTCCGCCGAGCTTTCGCACGAACTGGCCCAGCTCGCGCCCGAGAACGTGCGCGCCCGCGTGCTGGCGCCGCAGGGCTGGCTGCTGGCGCGCAGCGGGCGCCTGGGCAGCACGGCGGTGCCGGCCGGCGAGCAGCCGGGCTGGTTCGCCTCGCTGGTGTACCGCTCGCTGCTGGCCAATCAACTGGAAGACGCCGAGCCCTGGACCGACGACGCCCCGCGCCTGGACGTGCGCGAAGTGAACGCCGCCGCCGGCGGCGCGCCGTCCACGCTGTGGCGCCAGGGCGAGGCGCGCGGCAGTGTGGTGCTGGCCGCGGCGGTGCCGGTGGAGCAGGGCGGCAAGGTGCAGGGCGTGCTGCTGCTGGAACAGTCCAGCCGCGCCGTGCCGCTGCTGGCGAACCGCGCCCTGCTCGGCCTGCTGGCCACGAGTTTCGGCGTGCTGCTGGTGGCCGGCGGCATCCTGCTGGCCTTCGCCACGCGCCTGAGCCTGCGGCTGTCGCGCCTGCGCAACGCCGCCGAGCGCGCGCAGGCCAACGATGGACGTCTGGACGGCCAGATGCTGGCGCGCTTCCCGATGACCGACGCGCAGGACGAGATCGGCGACCTGGCGCGCAGCTTCGAGCGCCTGTTCGAAGTGGTCGGCGGCTATACCGACTACCTGCGCACGCTGGCCTCCAAGCTGTCGCATGAACTGAATACGCCGCTGGCGATCGTGAAGTCCTCGCTGGACAACCTCGAACACTCGCTCACCGACCGCAACGCCCTGCCGCCCGAAGCCGCGCCCTACCTGGCCCGCGCCCGCGACGGCGTGGCGCGCCTGGGCACCCTGGTGCGCGCCATGAGCGAAGCCAGCCGGATGGAGCGCGCCATCGCCGCGGCGGAACCGGAAGACGTGGACCTGGCCGAAGTGGTGCGCGGCTGCGCCGATGCCTACCGGCCGCTGGCCGGCACGCGCCGCTTGGATTGCGTGCTGCCGGATGGTCCGCTGCGCCTGCACTGCGCGCCCGAGCTGATCGCCCAGGCGCTGGACAAGCTGTTCGACAACGCGCTCTCGTTCACTCCCGATGGCGGCTGGATGCGGCTGAGCCTGCGCGCGGCCGGCGACGGCGCCGAGATCGAGCTGGCCAACCAGGGCGAGCCTTTGCCGGCGGCGATGCAGGGACGCTTGTTCGATTCCCTGGTGAGCCTGCGCGACAAGGCCACGCCGGGCGACGTGCCGCATCTGGGGCTGGGGTTGTACGTGGTGCGGCTGGTAGCCGAGCGGCACCATGGGGTGGCGTCGGCACGGAACCTGGAGGACGGCAGCGGCGTCGCTTTCACCCTCAGCCTGCAAGGCATGCCGCGCCAGCGCCTGTAACTTAGGTTGGGGTGAGCCGGAGGCGAACCCCAACAATGCGGTGCGTTTGGACGGTGCGGTGTTGGGGTTCGCCTTCGGCTCACCCCAACCTACGTCACGCTACCGGGGCTAGCGCCTCACCATCCATCCGCCCGCGCTGTGCAGCACCTGCACTTGCTGCACGGCCGGTGCGCCGCAGGTCTCCCCTTTGCACGGCACCAGCGTCACGCTCAGGTGCTGGTCGTCATCCAGCTTGAAATCCGCCAGCTTCTCGCTGGCCGCGCCTGCCGCATTCTCCAGCGCGGTGCCGATGAATACGCCGCTGCGGAACACATACAGCTGCAGGCTCGATGGATGGCAGGCGCGGTCGAAGCTCGCGGCGGCCTCGGCGACATAGGTATCGCCCTTGCGCTGCGCGCGGCCGGTGAGCAGGCGCTGGCCGCCGGTGAGCAGGAAGCGGTCCTCGTCGCTGCGTGCCGAGGGTGCGGCGGCGGCGCACTGGCCGGCGTTGGCGCTGGTGACGGAGGCGTCGTCGCCAGCGTCGTCGTCCTCGAATTCCAGCGGCTGCAGCGGCCGCGGCACATAGCGCTGCGCGGCTTCGGGCGCGCTGGCCGGCGCGGGCTTGTGCAGCCACAGCGCCAGTCCGGCGGCGGCGATCACCAGCACGGCGATGGCCCAGCCGGGGACGCGCCAGGTCCGGCGAGGCGCGGCGGCGGCCGGGATCGGCGGCGGCATGGCGTGCGTTGCGTCGGTGGGCAGTGGCGGCGGCAACGGCTCGCCCGCGCCGGTGGGCGACCACGGGAACCACTGCTGCCCGCCGTCATGGCACCACTGGTCGCCGCCTTCGGCATAGCGCGCCAGCGCGGACTCCGGCAGCGGGCCGCGTACCTGGCCGGCGCGCAGCAGCCATACCAGCGGCGCGTCGTCGGGTTCCGGCCGCGCTTCCACGCCCATGTCTTCCAGCTGCGCGGCCTGGGCCTGGGCGGCGGACAGCTCCAGCCCGCGGCGGATCAGCAGCGGCGCGCGCCCGAACACGCGCTTGCGGAAATCCGCGTCCTGCATGCCGAACGCTTCGGCCATGCGGGCGTGCGCGCTGTCCGGGTCGTGGCCGGGCAGCAGGCGGCCGGTGAGCACGAGGCAGTACTGATCCATATCGGTTCCCACCGGGAGGCGCGGGTGCCGCGCCCATCCGCCCAAGGGTAGGCGCGGCGCCCGGAGCGGACAAGCACGAGCGCCGCCGCCGCCGCGGTTATGCCTACAATGGCCGCCTTGAGTGTTCCCCGCATGGCTTCCCGGATTCCCACGACGTGAGCTCACCAGAGAAGATCGGCCGCGAGCAATTCGACGCGCTGGCCGCCCAAGGCCACACGCGCATCCCGCTGGTGCGCGAGGTGTTTTCCGACCTCGACACGCCACTGTCGGTGTACCTGAAACTGGCCGACGGCCCGTACACCTTCCTGTTCGAATCGGTCGAGGGCGGCGCCACCTGGGGACGCTATTCGATCATCGGCCTGCCGGCCCGGCGCGTGTACCGCCTGCGCGGCCACGAGCTGGAAGTGGAAGACAGCGGCGAAGTCACCGAGCGCCGCCACCTGGACGACCCGCTGGCCGAGATCGAAAAACTGCGCCTGCAGTACGACGTGCCGCGCCTGCCGCAGCTGCCGGCTTTCAGCGGCGGCCTGGTCGGCTATTTCGGCTTCGAGACCATCGGCTATATCGAGCCGCGTCTGGCGCGCTGGGACCGCGCCGACGAACTGGGCACGCCCGACGTGCTGCTGATGCTGGCCGAGGAAGTCGCCGTCTTCGACAACCTCAAGGGCCGCCTGTACCTGATCGTGCATGCCGACCCCGCCCGGCCGCACGCCTACGCCGAGGCGCAGCGCCGGCTCGACGCGCTGGTGCATCGCCTGCGCCAGGGCGGCGCCTCGTATCCGCAGCTCACCCAGTCGGTGGCGCTGGACGAGGGCGATTTCAAATCCTCCTTCACCAAGGAGGAATTCGAGGCGATGGTCGAGCGCGCGAAGGAATACATCCGCGCCGGCGACATCTTCCAGGTCGTGCCTTCGCAGCGCCTGAGCGTCGGCTTCAACGCGCGCCCGGTGGACGTGTACCGCGCGCTGCGCGCCTTGAACCCGTCGCCCTACATGTACTTCGTCGATCTGGGCGGCACGCAGATCGTCGGCTCCTCGCCGGAGATCCTGGCGCGCCTGAAGGACGGCAAGGTGGTGGTGCGCCCGCTGGCCGGCACGCGCAAGCGCGGCGCCACCGAGGAGGAAGACCAGGCGCTGGAAGCGGAACTGCTGGCCGACCCCAAGGAGCGCGCCGAGCACGTGATGCTGATCGACCTGGGCCGCAACGACATCGGCCGCATCAGCGAGACCGGCAGCGTGGAGGTGAGCGAGTCCTTCGTGGTCGAGCGCTACTCGCACGTGATGCACATCGTGTCGCAGGTGCAGGGCCAGGTGCGTCCGGATGTCGGCTACATGGACGTGCTCAAGGCCACCTTTCCGGCCGGCACGCTCAGCGGCGCGCCGAAGATCCGCGCGCTGGAGATCATCCAGGAGCTGGAACCCTACAAGCGCAACATCTACGCCGGCGCGATCGGCTGGATCGGCTGGTGGGGCGACGCGGACACCGCCATCGCCATCCGTACCGCGGTGATCCAGGACGGCCGCCTGCACGTGCAGGCCGGCGCCGGCATCGTCTACGACTCCGACCCCACCGCCGAGTGGGAGGAGACCATGAACAAGGGCCGCGCGCTGTTCCGCGCCGTGGCGCAGGCGGCTAAGGGCCTGTAAGGCGGCGATGGACATGCACAGGAAACGCCAGCTCAGTCTTTCGATCACGCGCGCCGGCATCGTCGCCTTGCCGCTGCTGTATTCGCTCACCGCCACCGCGCGCGAGCCGGCGCAAACGCGCTGGGTCGACGACCCGTACAGCCGCATGAAGGCGATGGCGATGCTGCAGTCGCTCAACGCCGACCTGCTCAGCCACCCCAGCGCCACGCTCACCCTGGAGCGCTGGTGCGGCACGCATCATCTGGCCCACGACGCCAAGGTGGTGGCGCGCGTGGTGAAGGGCGCGGACAAGCCGCTGCCGGACGGCGCCCGCGAGCAGCTGGGCATCGGCGCCGAAGAACCGGTGCGCTACCGCCAGGTACAGCTGGTCTGCGGCGGCCTGGTGCTGTCGGAAGCCGACAACTGGTACGTGCCGTCGCGCCTGAGCGAGGCGATGAACCGCGAGCTGGACGAGAGCGACACCCCGTTCGGCAAGGTGGTGCAGCCGCTGCACTTCCGCCGCCAGACCCTGGCCGCGGAGCTCCTGTGGTCGCCGCTGCCGGCCGGCTGGGACGCCGGCGCGCCGCTGCCGCCGGCCACCCGCCATCCGCTGGATATTCCCGCCCACGTGCTGCAGCACCGCGCGGTGCTGGTGAGCGGCGACAACCAGCCCTTCAGCCTGGTGGTGGAGAGCTATACGGCGAACGTGCTGGCGATGCCCTCGTCGCTGCTGGCGCCGACGCCCTAGCGCAAGCCCGGCGTAAGAACCGCGTCACAAAATCTGCCAGAATGTGACGGCGATCGCAGGGAAGGGCGGTCGCCATTGCGCCGCGTGCCGTCCAGGCACGCTCCCAGGGAAACGGGGCCCGATGCCGCAAAACCTCTTCCGGTAATACCCCCGCGACGCGGACGCCATGGTGGCTTCCGGGGGAGCGCGCGGGCCGCAGCAAAGCAACAGGGGAAAACATGAAACTCATCGCCAGGACCGCATGCGTCGCCGCATGCGCGCTGCTGCTGTCGTCGTGCGCGACGATCGTCGGCGGCAAGTACCAGAACGTCAGCGTCGACACCAAGGCGTCCGACCAGAGCAGCATCGCCGCCCAGTGCACGCTCAGCAACGACCGCGGCACCGTCAGCGTCACCACGCCGGGCACCGCCCGCGTGCGCCGCTCCGACGGCGCGCTGGACGTGAGCTGCCAGAAGGACGGCGCCCAGATCGGCCAGCAGACCTACCACGCCAGCACCCGCGGCATGGTGTGGGGCAACATCCTGTTCGGCGGCCTGATCGGCATCGTGGTGGACTTCACCAACGGCGCCGCGCACCACTATCCGGATCACCTGAGCGTGACCTCGTACAACAAGCACTACGACGCGGCCGCGATGGCCGGTGGCGCACCCGCCACCATGGGCAGCGGCAGCGCCGCCGCCTCGGTGCCGGCCGCCGCCGGCGACCTGGCCAGCCTGGATCGCCGCATCGCGCCGGCCACCTTCAATGCCGCGCAGAACGTGGCCGCCGCCAGGCAGTGCGACCGTGCGCTGCACGTGGTGATGGCCGATGGCGCACGCTCGCTGCTGGAAGCGAACTGCCCGGGCGCCGAGCCGGTGCATATCGAGTGCGATGGCGACAAGTGCGTGGCCGTGCACAAGGACTGACGCACATGGCGTAGGTTGGGGTGAGCGCAGCGAACCCCAACGTGCCGGCGACCGTGCAAGGTCCGTTGGGGTTCGCCTTTGGCTCACCCCAACCTACGCCGTCGTTGATGGCTTAGTGGCGGGGATCCTGCGGCGGATCCAGCCGCACCCACCGCTTCCCATCCACCCGCGCGCAAATCCCGCCATCCGCGCATGGCGCCAGATTCCCCGCCGCGATCGCCGCATTGATCTGCGACGTCCACGCCGCATTCGACAGCTCGGTATGCGCGTGCATCACCGTATAAGCCGCCGCGCCGATCACCAGCAGCCCGCCGACGGCGCAGGCGATGAAGGCCTTCCACGCCGTCGCCGTATGCACCCGGCCGGCGCTGCTGATGCGCTGCTGCAGGTCCGCCGCGGCGTTGCGCACGTCCAGCATGGCGCTTTCCAGATGCTTCTCCGCCTGCGCGAACGGCTCGCGCAGGCCGTGGCTGAGCGTGGCGCCGGCCGCCTGGCGGAATTCCTCCACCGCGCTGGCCGACACCTGCTGCGCCACCTGGCTGACGCTCTGCGCCGCCATGCGGATGGTCTCCGCCGCCTGCGCGTTCTGCTGCACCACCTTGTCGCCGCGGGTTTCGAAGCTGTCGACCAGCATCGACAGCTTCACCGCCATGGCCTTGATGTCGTCCTGGGTCATGCGCGTCTACTCGCGTTCATTGCCGGAGCGTGGGCCCCTGCTGTTGCTGCTGCGGGTTCGGCGGCTGCTGCTGCGTCGGCGCGGGCGTGGCCTGCTGCTGTTGCTGCTGCTGTTGTTGCTGCGCCTGCAGCTGCCGGTTGGCCTGCTGGCCTTGCGCAAGCAGGGCCTGGCCTTCGCCCGATTGCGCGTACGACTGCGCGATCTGCCGCGAAGCCGCATCGTTCTGCGTGGCCGCGGCGCGGGTCAGCGCCTCGAACTGGTCGTTGACCGAGGGCGCCGCGACCGGCTGCTGCGGCGACGACGGCGTCGGCGCCTGCTGCCCCTGTACGGATTGCCCCTGCCCCTGCGGCACCGGACCGATCGTGACCGGCTGGCGCGGATAGGCCTTGCTCAGCTCTTCGTTGACCGGCTCCGCACTGGTGCGCGTGCCGACGCCGTTCCATTCCTTCTTCGGCACCAGCACGGTGTTGTAGCCGGCCGGCGTGTTGCGGTCCACCTGGTTGAAGCGGTACAGCAGCATGCCCTGTTCCGAGCGGTGCACCACGTTCATGCCCGGATCGGTCGGCACCTGCGCCTTCTGCAGGAACGGCTTGTCGCTCACCGTGTTGAGGTAATCGACCATCAGGTTGTTGCTGCGCACCGCCAGGCCGTCGCGGTGGTAGCTGCCGCCGATGTCCGAATGCGCGCCCGCCACGGTGACGCCGAGGAAACGGCCGTCCTTGCTTTCGCCCGGCGGGATGATGTGGTCGACCTTGAACAGCCCGCGGCGCTCGTCCGCGGCGATGATCTGGAAGCCGGAAATCACCGAAGGCGGCGGCCGGCGGTCGTGCTTCTGCGGCACGCCGGTGCCGACCGGATCGAACAGGCCCTCGACCTGGGCGACCTTGCCCGCTTCTTCCAGCCGCGGCTTGGAGTACTGCGCGTTCTTGATCATGCCGTCGCGCTCGTACGTGTACTTGGCGCCGCTCGGATCCTCGATGCCGCGCTCTTCCACCAGCCGGGTGAAGCCGGCCGCCTGTTCGGCGCCGCGGCTGAAGCCGATGCTGACCACGCTGATCTTGGCCTCGGGGTCCTCGCGCCGCCACTGCTTGGACTGCTCGATGAACTGCTTGTACATCTCCTCGGTGCGGCGCTCGTAGGTGTATCCGCGCATGCCGTCCAGGGTCTTGGTGACGCCGTTGTCCTGGGTGCCCGGGCCGGCCAGGTAGCCGGACACGATGCTGCGGTCGCCACCGCGGTTGCGCTCCTGGATCTGCGCATGGATCTTGGCCACGTTGGTGGCGTGCTCCGGATCGTGCGCCACGTCGTTGCCGGTGCCGTCGAACGCCGCCACGAACACGCGCTCGTGCGGGTTGTTGGCGTGGATCAGCACGGGCGCCTCGAACTTCGCCAGCTGGTCGCGCGCGGTGTCGTAGCTCTGCAGGCGGGCGGCGTCGGCGGGGTAAGTGCCTACGCCGTCGTTGAGTATCCCGTCCGCGTCGGGCTTGTGGGTTTCCTTGGGCATGGTGCAGCTCCTTTAGTAAGTCCTGCTCCAGACCAGGAAGATGTCTTTCCTGAAGTCGCTGTCCTTGTTGCCCGGGACCTGCGGCTGCCGGGTGGGAATGAACATCGCGGTGTAGACGTTGATGGTGCGGTCGTCCACTTCCAGGTAGATGTCCGGCGCGCCGGCCACGGGGCCGGAATAGAAGTCGGTCATCGCTTCCTTGGGCACGTTGTGCCAGATCAGCTCGTCCTTGAAGATCTGCGCGATGTCGACCTTGGCCTCGTGCGCCGTGCCGTCCTTGGATTTCCAGCGGACTTCGGCCGGCGCCGGGAAGTTGCTGATGCCCAGTTCCGCCGAGCCCCAGCCTTCGCGGTAATCGCCGGCGGGCTTGGGCGGCGAAGCTTCGTCCGCGGCCTTCTGCACCTGGTAGCGGCCGTTGTACATCACGCTGCAGCCGATGGTGTCGTAGCAGAACGCCTCGAAGTTATGGCGCTTGAAATGGAGCGGTACCTGGCGGGTCAGAGCCGGCGCCGGTGCCGCAGTTCCCTGCGTGTCGTCGAGTGACATGGCGAAAACACATCCTGTAGAGAGAGAAACCGTGAGGCCCAGTACGAGCGAGGCCTGAAGCCGGAGGGCTGAAGTGCGCATGCGAGCAATCCCTTGTCTTCGTGTCGGCCATGCGGAGTCCGATGGCCCCGGCCATCTTACCTCGCTGCGCCAGCGTGGCCAGTTTCGACCGGCCAGTCAGCGAAGTACCGCACATTCGTCATCCCGGCGCAGGCCGGGATCCAGTGACGATACCGGCTGGTTGTCGCGAAAGCCCAAAAGCTGAACCTTACGGCCTTCACGCACAAGCCAGCGCGTCGCGACTGGATCCCGGCCTGCGCCGGGATGACGAGGGGGGAGGGTGACGTCAGGGTGTGAGGTACGGCCGGGCGATCGCCATGGCCGTCCGGTACGGCTCCGGATCGTTGCGGTTGCTCAGCAGGATCACCGTCAGATGCTGCTTCGGCCAGCGCACGATCACGTTGCGGAAGCCGATGCTTTCGCCGGAATGCCAGCGCACGTCGCCATGGATGCGCCAGCCATAGCCATAGGCGTCGACGTCTTCTTCACCCGTGACCTGGTTCTGCGCGGCGAAGGCCAGGGCGCGCGAGCTGTCCTTGAGCAGGCGGCCGTCGTACAGCGCCGCGTCCCAGCGCGCCAGGTCGTCGATGGAGGAATAGATACCGCCGTCGCCGCGGGTGGCGCTGGTGAGGTCCTGGTCGGTGCGCACCCAGCAGCCATCCTGCTGGCTGTAGCCGTAGGCGCGGTGCGCGGGCTGCGGGCCGTCCGCTTCGCGCAGCAGGGTGTGATCCATGTGCAGCGGCTTGAAGATGCGCTGGCGCAGGAACTCGGGCAGGCGCTGGCCGGAGGCGCGTTCGACGATCAGCCCCAGCAGCACGTAGCCGCTGTTGCTGTAGCGGTAGCCGGTGCCGGGCGCGAAATAGCCGCGCGTCTCGGCCGACAGCATGCGCAGCACGTCGCCGTCGTTGAGCTGCCTGGTGGTGCCGGGCGGCATCAGGTCTTCGTAGTCGATCAGGCCGGACGCATGCGAGAGCAGGTGGTGGATGGTGATGCCCTGGTCGCTCGCCGGCAGCGAGGGCAGCCAACGGCGTACCGAATCGCCGAGTTTCAGCTTGCCGTCTTCCGCCAGCAGCAGGATGGCGGCGGCGGTGAACTGCTTGCTCACCGAGGCCAGCCGGTAGTTGGTGGCGGGCGTGGCGGCCACGCCGTGTTCCAGGTCGGCGTAGCCGTAGGCCTTGCGCAGCACCGGCTTGCCGTCCTTCAGCACCAGCAGCGAGGCGCCGGGGACTTTGCCGGTGTAGGGCTGCATCGAGGTGTCGGCGGCGGCGGCGGGGGCGCGGGCGGAAAACAGCAGCAGCGCGGCAAGGAACGCGAAGTGGCGCATGGCGGGTCCCGGTCAGCGGATCGGCAGGTCGTAGTAGGTGTCGGGCGCCGGTTCCGGCTCGAGCGTGTAATGCCACCACTCGAACGCGTAGTTGCGGAAGCCGCCGCGGCGCATCGCCTCGCGCAGCAGGTCGCGATGGGCGCGTTGTGCGGGCGTGACGTCCGGGTTGTCGGTATTGGCCAGCGGGTCGAAGTAGTCGAACGGCGTGCCCATGTCGAGCGGCGCGCAGTGTTCGTCGCGCGCATCGCATTGCATCAGGGTGAGGTCCATGGTGGCGCCGCGGCTGTGGCCCGAGCGCGGCGCGATGTAGTCGCCGAGCAGCACGCGCTTGTCGAGATGGGGATAGTGCGCGGCCTTGGTGCGCTGGTCGGCCAGGTCGCCGCCCCAGCGCACGAAATGGCTGACGGCGCGGGCCGGACGGTAGCAGTCCCACAGCAGCAGGCGCTGGTGCTTGGCGTGCAGGTCGCGTTCGACCTTGGCCAGCGCCGCGGCCGCGGGGCGCAGCAGATAGCACTTCGCCGCCGCGTAGCCGTCGACCGGCGTGCCGACGAAGTTGTCGCTGCCGGCGTACTTGATGTCCTCGGCGATATCCGGCGCCAGCGTGCGGATATCCACCAGGTTCGCCTGCGCCAGCGTGCCGGTGGCGACGGGCGGCTTCGCGGCCGGCGCGGCGCAGCCGCACAGCAGCGCGGCGGCCAGCAGCGCCAGCCGCCTAGTCGCAGCCGCGTACGTGCTTGAACGCGAGATCTTCGAAGTCGTAGCTGAAATCGGCATCGGGATCGACCTTGCTCATCTGCAGGTTGCCGGACTTGCCGGTGGGTGCATGCAGCCAGGCCTCGGCGTCGCCGTGCTCCCACTGCACCAGGTAGCCGTGGCCCACGCGCATCACCGGGCCGCGCAGGCGAGGGGATTTGACCGCTTCGAATGCCACGCCGTCGCCGCTCGGGCACAGGCGCGCTTCGCCGAACCAGGGATCGCGCCATACGCCAAGCAGGCCGGCCAGTTCCTTGCGCGTGGCGGCTTGGCGTCTGGACGTATCCGGCACGCGCGACGCGTGGCGGTGGCTTTCCTTCGCGGCGAGTTCGTCCGCATAGGCGGCGACGCTGCGTGCTTTCTCCGGCGCGGTGAACTGCTTCAGCAGCACTTCGACCAGCACGGTGCGTGCGTCTTCCGCATCGCCGTTGATCAGCACCACGAAACCGTCGCGCCGGCCCGGCACCAGGTACAGCGCCGAATACATGCCCGACAGCGTGCCGGTATGCGATACGGTCTGCACGCCATCCACATCGGCGATGCGCCAGCCATAGCCGTAGGCATACAGCTTGGTGCCATCCCAGGCGCGGCGCTGCGCGGAGATCGGCATCGGCGTGTACGGCGTCCACAGCGGGTCGCGCTGCGCCTGCGGCAGCCAGGCCAGCTGCCGCGGCGTCGGCGCCAGCCATTGGCGCGCCCAGATCAGCATGTCATCGAGGCTGCACTGCACGCCGCCGGCCGCTTCCATGGTGGTGGGGTGCACCACGGGGTCGGTGGGCGCAAGCGGTACGAAGCCGCCACCGCGGCTTGCATGCGGCACCGCGACCGGCGCCAGCGCATCGCGGCGCCACGTACCGACCTGGCAGCGTGCCAGCCCGAGCGGTTCGAACACTTCGCGGCGCAGCAGCGTTTCATACGGCGCGCCACCCGCGGCGGCAGCGACTTCGCCCGCCACCACGTAGAGCAGGTTGTCGTACGCATAGCCGGCACGGAAGCTGTAGCGCGGCTTCAGATAGGCCAGCGCGGCGACGATGTCCTGGCGGGTGAAGCCGTTCGGCTCCGGCCACAGCATCAGATCGCCCGCGCCTTCGCCCAGCCCGCTGCGATGCGTCAGCAGGTCGCCGACCTGCATATGCTCGGTCACCCATGGGTCGACCATGCGGAACGCGGGAATCCAGCGCTTCACCGGATCGTCCCAGCGCAGCTTGCCCTGCTGCACCAGGCGCGCGAGCAGGGCGGAGGTCATCGCCTTGCTGTTGGAGGCGATCTTGAACAGCGCATCGGGGGTGACCGGCTGGCCGGATCCCAGCGCCAGTTCGCCCGCGGTATGCCGGTACACGACTTCGCCGTTCTCGATCACGCCGACGGCGATGCCGGGCAGGCGATAGCGCGCCACCACGGCATCGACCAGCGGATCGAAGCGTTCCTTCGGCGTCTGCGCCTGCGCCGCACCGGCGGCGAGCAGCAGTGCGATCGACAGGACTTCAGCGAGCCGGCGCATCGGCCGTCTGCTCCACCGCCCGCCACACGCGCAGCAGATTGCCGCCCCACAGCTTGGCGATGTCCGCATCGCTGAAACCGGCCTTGCGCAGCGCCGCGGTCACGTTGCGGGTCTGGCTGGCGTCGCGCCAGCCGTCGATGCCGCCGCCGCCGTCGAAGTCCGAGGCGATGCCGACGTGGTCGATGCCGGCGACGTCGACCATATGGCGGATCTGCGCCAGGTAATCGTCGAGCGTCGGCAAGGGAAAGGCCTTGTCGATGCGCGCCATGCCTTGGACATACGCCGGCAGGAAATCGTGCTTCTCGCTGTCGTACTGCTTGTCGCCCGCCTGCTTGGCCACCTGCGCCTGCAAGGCCTTCTCGGCGAGTTCGCGGCCCGGATCCAGCTTCAGGAAGCCCTTGTAAGCCACCGCCTGCACCACGCCGCCCTTTGCCGCGATCGCACGCAGCAGATCGTCCGGAAGGTTGCGCGGGTGGTTCACCAGCGCGTGCGCGCCGGAATGCGAGGCGATGACCGGCGCCTTCGACAGCGCCAGCACGTCGCGCACGCAGGCATCCGAGCTGTGCGAGACATCGACCATGATGCCCAGCCGGTTGGCGCGCTCCACCACCTGCTTGCCGAACGCACTCAGCCCTGCGTCGCTCAGCGGCGGATCGCCCAGCTCGGCGGTGGGCATCGAGCTGGTGCAAAGATCGTTGTGGCCGACGTGGGTGAGGCCGATATAGCGCGCGCCCTGGGCGAACACCCAGTCCATGTTCTTCAGGTCGTGGCCGAGCGAATAGCCGTTCTCGATGCCGATCATCGCCGACAGCACGCCGGCCTTGCGGTTGGCGAGGACCTGTTCCGGCGTGGTGGCCAGCTTGATGCGCCGCGGATAGCGCTGCACCAGCAGGTGGATGTCCTCGTACTTGCGCCTGGCCTGCGCTACCGCCTTGGCATAGCCCTTGGCATTGAGCGGGCCCTGCTCGACGTAGATGACGAAGAACGCGGCGTTCAATCCGCCGCGTTCCATCTTGCCCAGGTCCACCTGCAGCGGGGTGTCGTGACCCGCGTCGAAACGCGGCTCGTGCATGTAGGCCAGCGGGATATCGACGTGGGTGTCGATGGTGACGGGCGGGTCATCGCCCGCCGCGGCGGGGCCGGTCCACAGCAGCAGCGGCGCCAGCGCGCCGAGATAAGGCCATAGCTTCATGCGCTTTCCCAATGCGAGGCCGGCTGTTCGCCGGCGACCATGTCTTCGAGACTCTGCCGCCGCCGCACTATGGCATGGCGGCCGCGCTCGAGCAGCACCTCGGCCGCGAGCGGGCGCGAGTTGTAGGTGGACGCCATCGAGGCGCCGTAGGCGCCGGTGGTGCGGATCAGCACCAGGTCGCCGCTGCGCAGCTCGGGCAGCTCGCGTTCCACCGCGAAGGTGTCGCCGGTTTCGCAGACCGGGCCGACCACGTCGTAGCGGCAGTGCGGACGCGGTTCGTCGAGCAGGGGGACGATGTCGTGCCAGGCCTCGTAGAGGCTGGGGCGCAGCAAGTCGTTCATGGCCGCGTCGAGCACCAGGAAGCGGCGCCGGTCGCCCTGCTTCACGCGGATCACGCGGGTGAGCAGCACGCCGGCCTCGGCGACCAGGTAGCGGCCGGGTTCCAGCAGCAGGCGCCCTTTGAACGCTCCCAGGGCTTCGCGGATGGCCGCGGCGTAGTCCGCCGGCGCGATCGGCACCTGGCCGTCCCGATAGCGCACGCCCAGGCCGCCGCCTACGTCGATGCTGGCGATGGCGTGGCCGGCGTCTTCCAGCTCGCGCCAGAACGCCGCCACGCGCGCGAAGGCGAGGCGGAACGGTTCGACGCTGAGGATCTGCGAGCCGATATGCACGTGCAGGCCGTCCAGCCGTACGTTCGGGTGGCGCGCCGCCTGGTCGAACCAGCGGCGCGCCTCGTCGATGCTGACGCCGAATTTGTTTTCCGCCTTGCCGGTGGAAATCTTGGCGTGGGTCTGCGCGTCGACGTCGGGATTGATGCGCACCGCCGCATGCGCGGTGACGTGCAGTTCGGCGGCCATCTGCTGCAGCAGCTCCAGCTCGTCCGCCGATTCGACGTTGAAGCGCTGGATGCCGGCAGCCAATGCCTCGGCGATCTCGGCGGCGGTCTTGCCTACGCCGGAGAACACGATGCGCTGCGCCGGAATGCCCGCATGCAGCGCGCGCCACAGCTCGCCGGAAGACACGATGTCCGCACCCACGCCCGCTTGCGCCATCAGCTGCAGGATGGCGAGGTTGCTGTTGGCTTTGACCGCGTAGCACAGCGTGGCGTCCAGGCCTTGCAGGGCCTGCTGCAGGCCGGCGATGCGGGCGCGGATCGCACTGGCGGAATAGGCGTGGAACGGGGTGGGGATGCGTTCGGCGAGGCGGCGCAGGTCGACGCCGTCGAACAGGGTGTCGGGGTGAGCTGTGTCGTCTGTCGTAGGTTGTGCGTTGTGCTGCATGGGTGCCTCAACATGAAGCCCCTCTCCCACCGGGAGAGGGGTTGGGGTGAGGGTACGGGCGAAGCGCAAGAGTGATGTGCACCGCTCCGGCCGTACCCTCATCCGGCTGCCGCCACCTTCTCTCCCACGGGGACTACCTGCGGGTCGCCGGCGGGAGAAGGATTCAGCCCCGGAGTTTGCGTCAATAAAAAAAGGCGGCCCGAACTCGCGCGGGCCGCCTTGGGGAGTACACCTTCAGTGATGCATGCTCAGAAATCCAGCGACACGGTGAGCTGGGCAAAACGCGGATCCTGGAAGCGCAGCGCCTGGCGGAACGTGGAATTGGTACCGTCGCTGATCGAAGTCTGCAGGTCCTGATCCACCGCCACCGTGCGCTGCTGGTTGAGCAGGTTGTAGATGGCGAACTTCACGCGCAGCTGGCCGGTCTCGCCCAGCGAGCGCAGGTAGGTGACGCTGGCGCCGAGGTTGTAGGTCCACGGCATGGTGCCGTACTTGCCGCGCGGGGAACGCTCGTACACGCGGTCTTCCGAACGGTCGGACGAGCAGTTGGCCACGCAGATGTAATAGCTGTGGTAGTTGGTCGCGTCGTACGGGTTGCCCACGCCGAAGCCGGTGATCGGGCCGCCGGACAGCACGGTGAGGTCGCCGCCGAACTGCCAGTGCGGGGTGAGCGCATAGGTGCCGCGCAGCTTCAGCTGGTGGCGGTGGTCGTTCGGCAGATAGCCGTCGCCGCCGAAGTTCACCCAGGGGTTGTCGAAGTTCTCGGTGCGGCCGGTGTCGTCGAAGTTGGTGTCGGAGTTGACCGGGCCTTCCGCGTTGCCGCGGTTCCACGACAAGGTATACGAGGCATTGAACGCCCACTGGTTGTCCCAGGCGCGGTCCAGCTGGAACTCCACCGAGGTGAAGGTGCGCTTGGGCTTCACCCAGCCGCGCTGGCCCAGGTAATTGCCGTCGGCGTCGTACATCGCCCAGCCTTCCTTCGCGGTGTCCACCGTGACCCAGCCATCGGCCACGCCGTCGCAGTTGGTATCGCCCCACACCGTGTTCTTCTTGCCCGGGTTGCCCATCACCCAGCCGATATAGCCGTTGGCGCCGCACTTGCCGGTGGCGCTGATCTCCATGTCGTCGATCGCGTTGTGCAGGCGGCGGTAGGTGGCGCTCACGCCCCAGGACCAGCTCTTGTCCAGCATCTGCTGGAAGCCGAGGATGGCTTCGTCCTGGAACACCTGGTCCATGTCCTTGTTCACCTGCGAGCGCAGGTCGCCGACCTTGCCGTCGCCCTGCGAGGTGTCCACGCCGCCCAGCTGCGGGCCCAGTACCGGCATGGCGTACTTGTTGCCGTTGCGGTCGACGATCTGCCAGCCGCTGAAGGCGTAGTAGGTGCGCTCATCGAGCAGGCCGCCGGCCTGCTTGATGTTGATCACGTTGGCCACCGGCAAAAAGTAGCGGCCCAGGTTGCCGAACAGCTTGGTGGTGCCGTCGCCCTTGATGTCCCAGGAGAAGCCGAAGCGCGGCGCCCACATGTTCTTCATCTTGATGTAGCTGCTGCCGTTGGCGGCCTTGTTGTCGAAGCCGTCGTTGCGGATGCCCGCGTTCAACAGGAAGGTCGGCGTGATCTGCCAGTTGTCTTCCAGGTAATACGCCGAGTTGGTGGTCTCGAAGGTGCCGGCGATCTCGTAGCGGCGCGCACGCACGTACGCCGTATACCCGGCCGGCAGCACGCCGCCGGTGTTGTTGATGGTGGAGCCCGGGGTGGCGTAGTAGAGGTTGTAGTAGACCGCGCCGGGGCCGGTGTAGTGGCGCTGGTAGATCGAGGTGTCCTTCTCGTGGTCGTAGCCGAA
This sequence comes from Dyella sp. SG562, assembly GCF_011759495.1. Classification (NCBI taxonomy): domain Bacteria; kingdom Pseudomonadati; phylum Pseudomonadota; class Gammaproteobacteria; order Lysobacterales; family Rhodanobacteraceae; genus Dyella; species Dyella sp. SG562. Next base: position 703,726 of record NZ_JAAOYS010000001.1, on the reverse strand, counting down.
GCGCACCAGGTGGTCGCCGAGCTTCCATTCGAAATCGGCGCGGATCTCCTTGCGGGTGTCGTCGCGCTTCTCCACCGTGGAATTGGTGGTGCAGCCCAGCGGCACGCCGCCCGGTACCGGCACGGCATTGGTGACCTTGGTTTCGGCCACCACGCGGTTGCATTCGATATCGCTGAGCGAGCGGGTATAGGCGTTGCGCTTGTTGCTGCCGTACAGCAGCTTCATCGACAGGTCGTCGGTGAGGTAGTTGGTGTAGGTCAGCGCCCAGTTCTTGCCGCCGGAGTCGGTGTAGATCTCGTTGGTCTTGGCGCCGAGCGTGCGCGTGTCGAAGGTGTAGTCGTAGACGTCGCCGGTGTTCTTGCTCTTGTCGGAGAACGCCATCAGCGACAGCAGGTTGTTGTCGTTGATGTGCCAGTCGATGGTGGCGCCCCAGAAACCGTTGTGGGCGCCGTTGCTGGTGAAGGTGGTGCCGTCGTCGCTGGTATTGCGCGGCGAGCTGCCGCGCGCCTCGTACATGGCGAAGAAGAACAGCTTGTCCTTCACGATGGGGCCGGACGCGTAGACATTGGTCTTCATCAGCGAGTCGCGGTCCTCGCTGGAGGCGAGGTAGCGGTTGCCTTGCGCGTCGTAGCGGTTCTTGGGCTTGTCGTGCCAGGCGCCCGGTTCCATGGTCAGCTCGGTGCCCCACTTGAACTGGTTGCTGCCCGAGCGTGCCACCGCGTTGATCACGCCGCCGGTGGTGCGGCCGAACTCCACCGAGTAGCCGCCGGTCTTGACCTGGAACTCCTGGTAGAACGCGAACGGCGCTTCGGAGAAGCCGTTGCGGTTGTAGAAATCGGTGACGTTGAGGCCGTTGACGTAGATCGCGTTCTCCGCGATCGACGAACCGCCGAAGCTGATGCCGCCGAAGCTGGAATTGCCTTTGTTGACGCCCGGCGCGAGCAGGGCGACCGAGGCGATGTTCTGATCCACCGGCAGGCGGCGCAGTTCCTCGCGGCTGATATTGACCGCCGACTCGGTGGAAGTGACGTCCACCTTGGTGATCACGCTGGTGGCGCTGACGCTCACGCCTTCCAGTTCCTTCACGCCCAGGTTCACCGTGGTGGCATTGCCCAGGGTCACCGTCACGTCGGCCGGCTGGGTGGTGAGGTTGCCGTCCTTGCGGCTTTCCAGCACGTACCTGCCCACCGGCAGGAACGGAATGCGGTAATTGCCTTTCTCGTCCGCCGTGGTGCTGCGCGACAGGCCGGTGGCCGGGTCGCGCACGGTCACCACCGCGCCGGGCTGCGTGCGGCCCACGATGGTGCCGTCGTTGTTGGCGGCATGCGCCTGCCAGGCGGGCAGGCCGAAGGCCAGGCCCAGCCCCAGACATAGCGCGGTCTTGCGCAGATACCGACTGCTCATCTCCCCCATCTCCCCGTCTCCCAACGTGATGTCGATGCGTTAGCGAAAAGAACTCAGGCGCCGCCGGCACGCCCCCGCGCGTCCGGCAGCAGCTGCCACTGGAAGTGGTAGTCCCACTGGTCGAAGTACAGATTCCCGCCCTTCCACTCGACCTCGCCGCGTTGCGAATCGACGTTGTCGGAGCGGAACTGCTGCTTGGGCGGCGTAAAGGGCTGGCCAAAATCGCGGTTGAAGGCGATGCGCCAGGCGTCCAGGCCGCCGAGGTAGAACCATTGCAGCGGCGCGTCGGCCGGCGTGGCCGGATGCAGCTGGCCGGTGGTCACGTCCATCGGCACCCAGCCGTAGGGCGCCAGATACACCTGGCCCCAGTCGTGGATGTTGTCGTAGCCGTTTTCGGCGAACACCATGCCGGACTGCCAGCGCGCCGGAATGCCGTTGAGCCGCAGCAGGGCGATCAGCAGCAGCGTCTGCTGCCCGCAGTCGCCGTGCCCGGCGTGCAGGGTGTAGTCGCTGATGTTGCTGATGGTCGAATACTCGCGCGCACCGGCCCAGGGGATGCGGTCCACCGCGGCGAACAGCTTCTGCACGATGCGGTAGGGGTTCTTCTCCTCGCCCACCACATCCTTGGAGAACTTGCGCAGGTCGTCGGTGAACACCACGTGCGGCGCGCGCTCGGCCACGTAGGGTGCAAGTTCTGGCGTGATGCGCGTGGCGGTGACCTGGTCCGGGTCGATCTCGCGGTACTGCGCGGACAAGCTCACTTCATAGGTCACCGAGAACACGGTCTTCTCGCCGGCCTTCGCGAGCTGCTCCAGGTACACCGTGCGCATCGGCGCGCTGGCCGGCGCGATGTCGTGCTTCGCCGGCACGCTGGTCACGTAGCGGATGTCGTCCTGCTGGCCGGGCAGTTCCTGCGGATAGGGAATCCACGCACGCACCGTCTCGCCCGCGGGCACGGCATTGGCGTCGACGGTCAGCGTCTGCGTCATGCGCACGCGGTGCGGCAGCACGTGGGTTGCGTGTGCGGCCAGCGCGGCGGCGCGCACCTGGCGGTGGTAGTCGTTGAGCGACTCCATCGGGCCGTCGGTGAGCGGTGTCTTGTCCGTGCGGCGCCCGCGTGCCTCGGCGCTCAGGCGGAACAGGTTGCCGGGCGAGCGCTTGAAGTACAGCGTGCGGCCGTCGATGGTCTGGTGCTCGAACAGGCCGGCGGCGTCCCAGCGCGCGAAGTCGGCGTCGCTCAGGTCCGGCATCTGCTTGCGCACCCGCGCCTTCACCGCGTCGGCGTCGAGGGTGAAGTCGAGCAGGATGCGGCGCATGCGCTCGCGCTGGAACAGCCAGTCCTGGCGCGCCTGGGCGGAGAGTCCCGGCTGGGCCAGCGCCTGGCCGATCGCGGCTTCGGCCTGCTTGAAGTGGCCGGCGTCGATCTGCGCGATGGTGGCGTTCAAGCCCGCGGGCGTGTCGCCGGCCGCGGCGAAAACGGGGGACATGGCGCAGCCCAGGGCCAGCGCAAAAGCGGTGCGGCGCAGTGCGCGCGCGGCCGCGGAACCCGGTGCCGAGCCTGCCGTTTTCAACACCAGAACTCCCCCGCAAGAAGTTGTTGAAAACGCTGTGTAGCATGCTTGCAATCCCTGGTCAATAATTTATGCTTCGATAGAAATTGACAGGAATTAGCTATTCCAAGCCTGCCGAATTGCCATGGGCCAGCCGCCCGGCAGCCACTGACGAAGGGGGTTCGATGATCCAGACGGTCTGGCCTTATCTGGCGCTGATGCTGTTGGCGGCCGGGGCATTCCCCGCGCTGGAAAGGCAGTTCGGCTGGCGGATCTTCAACGTGCTGCCGCCTATCGTGCTTACCTATCTGCTGGTCACCGCCCTGGCCGTGTCGGGGCTGTGGAAGAACACCGCCGAGATCCAGGCCGCGCAGGGCATGCTGGTGGAGCGCATGGTGCCGGCGCTGGTGTTCCTGCTGATGATCAACTGCGACCTGCGCGCGATCTTCGCGCTGGGTCCGCGCGTGCTGGCGGTGTTCGCCTGCACCTCGGTGAGCCTGTTCACCGCCTTCGTGGTCACCTACCTGATGTTCCGCCACTGGCTGCCGGGCGACGCCTGGCATCCGCTGGCTGCGCTCAGCGGCAGCTGGATGGGCGGCACGGCGAACATGATCGCGGTGAAGCAGGCGATCGGCATGTCCGACACACACCTGGCCATGAGCCTGCTCACCGACGCGCTGTGCTACTCGATGTGGGTGGTGGTGCTGTTCTCGGTGGCGCGCCTGGCGCCGGCCTTCAACCGCTGGACCCGCGCCACCTCCAGCGCGGACCTGATCGTGGCGGAAACGCGCGTCGACAGTCCGCCCACCACCGACAGCGTGCTGCTGTGGCTGGGCCTGGCCCTGCTGGTGGCGGCGGGTTCGGCGTGGCTGGGCGACCGGCTGCCGGCGTCCGGCATGGTCAGTCCCACCACCTGGACCATCCTGCTGGCCACCGGCTTGGGCCTGCTCGCGGCGCATACGCCGCTGGCGCGGCTGCCGGGCGCGGGCAAGATTTCCGGCACCTTGCTGGTGGCGGTGGTGGCGGTGCTGGCCTCGCAAAGCAATTTCGAAGGCATGGGCCGCGCGCCGCTGTACCTGCTGTGCGGCGTCTGCATCATCGGCATCCAGGGCGTGCTGCTGGCGCTGTTCGCCAAGCTGTTCCGCTTCGACCTGTACCTGTGCGGCATTTCCTCGCTGGCGCATATCGGCGGCGTCGCCGCCACCCCGGTGCTGGCCGCCACCTATGCGCGTCCGCTGGTGCCGGTGGGCGTCTTGCTGGCCCTGCTCGGCTATATCCTCGGCACCGGCTTCGGCCTGCTGGTGGCCCAGGTGCTGTCGATGCTGTCGTCGTGAGCGGCGGCGGTCGATGAGGAGAACGCGTTGAGGAAATCGGGATGAGGAAATCGGCAATGAAGAAACCGACCATGCGCTACCCGCTTGCCGCCGCCTGCCTGGTCCTGCTGCTGCCGATGGGCGCCGCGCTGCAGGCGCGCGAGATGGCGGTGCCGCCCTCGGGCGTGATCGGCGTGGGCGCCGAGCAGCTGGATCCCGCGTTCTGGCTGCGCCAGGCGCCGTCGCCCGATGCCGTGGTGCTGGATGCCGCCGCCATCGCCGCGCGCAACGCGAAACTGCTGCAGGTCGATCCGAGCATGCACGACCTGCAGGCGCTGCCCGCCACGCTGGAGCGCGCGCAGGTGCTGAAGTGGATCCAGGATCTTTCGAAGCGCCCCACGCACGAGCTCTACGACGAAGCCGGCCGCAGCGTACCCGCCGCCACGCTCGATGCCCTGCTGCCGTCGCTGGCGCTGGACCAGGTGCCGGCCACGCAGAAGACCCGCTACGGGCTGGTGGTGAAGCGTGCCGCGCTGCGTTCCTTTCCCACCTCGCTGCGGGTGTTCAGCCACAAGGGCGACACCGATATCGACCGCTTCCAGGAAACCGCCGAATTCCCCGGCACACCGGTGGCGATCGTGCATGCCAGCCAGGACGGCCGCTGGCTGTTCGTGGTGAGTCCGCGCTATGCCGCGTGGGTGGAACGCGACGCGATCGCCGAAGGCAGCCGCGAACAGGTGCTCGGCTATGCCGACAAAGCGCCGTACCGCGTGGTCACCGGCGCCACCGAGCGCACCGTCTACACCCGCGAACAGCCGGGCGTCTCGCAGCTGCAGCTGGACATGGGCACGCGCGTCCCGCTGGCGCAGGGCCTGGCGGCGGACCAGCCGGTCAACGGCCAGCACGCCTACAGCTCGTGGACGCTGGAGCTGCCGGTCCGCCAGGCCGACGGCTCGCTCGCCTTCAGCCCCGCGCTGCTGCAGAAGAACACCGACAGCGCGGCGGACTATCTGCCGCTGACCCATGCCAACCTGATCCGCCAGGCCTTCAAGTTCCTCGGCGAACGCTATGGCTGGGGCCATGCCTACGACGCGCGCGACTGCAGCGGCTTCGTCTCCGACGTCTACCGCAGCATGGGCGTGCAGATGCCGCGCAATACCAGCGCGCAGGCGGTCAGCCCGGGGCTGGAGCACACCTTGTTCACCGACAAGGACAGCCGCGCGGTGCGCGAGAAGGCGGTCGACGAGCTGCAGATCGGCGACCTGATCTACATCCCCGGCCACGTGATGATGATGCTCGGCCGCATCGACGGCGAACCCTACGTGATCCACGACACCAACGGCCTCAGCTACCGCCAGGACGGAGCGATGCGGCGGGTCAGGCTCAATGAAGTGTCGGTGACGCCGCTGCGTCCGCTGATGTTCAACGACACGCAGCGCTATATCGACCGCATGACCAGCATCGTGCGCATCCGCTGACCGACCGACGACCCGACCCACACAGACGGACCTCATGAAAATCACCGATATCCAGTTCGGCATGCTGCGGGTGCCGCTGAAGACGCCCTTCAAGACGGCCTTGCGCACGGTCGAGCGCGTGGAGGACATCGTGGTGATGGTGCATACCGACACCGGCCACGTCGGCTTCGGCGAGGCGCCGGCCACCGCGGTGATCACCGGCGACACGCACGGCTCCATCGTCGACGCCATCCGCCATTACATCGCGCCGCGGCTGATCGGGCACGAGGTGGCGGACCTCAACCGGATCACCCACCTGATCCAGGCCTCGATGGAAAAGAACACCAGCGCCAAGGCGGCGGTGGAGATCGCGGTGTACGACCTGTGGGGCCAGCTCTACAAGGCGCCGCTGTACCAGCTGCTGGGCGGCGGCGATCCGGTGATCACCACCGACATCACCATCAGCGTGGACTACATCGACAAGATGGTGGCCGATTCGATCAGCGCGGTGGAGCGCGGCTTCGAGTCGCTGAAGATCAAGGTGGGCAAGGACATCGGCGTCGACATCGAGCGCGTCAAGGCGATCTACGCCGCGGTGGAAGACCGCGCGCTGCTGCGCCTGGACGCCAACCAGGGCTGGACCGCCAAGCAGGCGGTGTACGCGCTGCAGACGCTGGAAGACGCCGGCGTGAAGCTGGAACTGGTCGAGCAGCCGGTGAAGGCGCGCGACCTGGAAGGCATGCGCTATGTCACCGAGCGCGTGCATACGCCGGTGATGGCGGACGAGAGCGTGTTCGGCCCGATGGAGGTGATCGAGCTGATCCGCCTGCGCGCGGCCGACATCATCAACATCAAGCTGATGAAGACCGGTGGCATTTCCAATGCCATCCGCATCGCCGACATCGCCGGCCTGCACGGCATCGACTGCATGATCGGCTGCATGCTGGAAACCAGCATCAGCGTGGCTGCCGCGGTACACGTGGCGGTGGCCAAGGCCGACGTGATCACCAAGGTGGACCTGGACGGCCCCTCGCTGTGCCAGTACGACCCGGTGGACGGCGGGGTGAACTTCAACGAGTCGGAGATCTCGATCAGCGACGCGCCTGGGCTGGGCATCCGCCAGATCCGCGGTCTGGAACCGATCGATGGCTAGGAGCCCAAGCATGGCCTCGTCGCTGCCCGCACCGCCCATGTCACCGCTGGTGAAGATCCGCTCCGAGCGCGACCAGATGTCGGCGGTGGAGCGGCGCATCGCCGACTTCATCCTGGAGAACGCGCAGCTGCTGCGCGACTACTCCTCGCAGCAATTGGCGAACGCGCTGGGGATCAGCCAGTCCAGCGTGGTGAAGTTCACCCAGAAGCTGGGTTTCAAGGGCTATCCGGACCTGAAGTACTCGGTCGGCGAGGCGATCGCGCGCGCCGACAACGGCGAGGCCGCGGTGGCGGCGCACCCGGTGGCCGGCGGCGAGCGCGAGTCGCTGGCCACCAGCCTGTGGCGGCGCAAGTCGGAGGCGGAAGAGGCGACGCGGCTGATCAATCCGCCGGAAACCCTGCGCGGCGCGGTGGAGGCGCTGGGCAAGGCCGGCAAGGTGTTCGTGATCGGCGTGGGCGAGGACGACATCTACTCGCGCGGCTTCGCGCTGAAGCTGTCGATGCTGGGCATCGCCACGGTGCAGAGCTTCGACGTGGCGCGGATGATGGCGAGCATTTCTTCCGGCGGCGCGGGCGACGTGCTGCTGATCTTCTCCGAGCATGGCCACCATCCGGCGCTGTGCAAGATGGGGCGGCTGTTCCGCGAGCAGCGCGGCCGTTTGCTGACGGTGACGCGCCATACGTCCAATCCGCTGCGCGCGCTGGCCGACCTGGCGCTGCTGGTGTCGGCGCACGACGAGCAGCCATACGTGCAGTCGATCGTCTATCAATCCGCCCTGCAGCATCTGCTGGACGGCTTGTTCATCGAGCTGTGCGAGGGCGACGAACGCCGCCACGCGCAGCTGCTCACCAATCTGGAACGGCTCCAGCTGCTGCTGGAACCCTGACCGCCTGACGATTCCGGGGCCGCATGATCCACGCTTTCCGTCTGTCCACACTGCGTTCGATCGTCGGCCTGGCGCTGCTTGCCTTGGCCGGTTGCGCTGCTTCGCCGCCGCCGCGCACCGATGCCCTCGCATGGAAGGATGCGCGCCAGCTGGTGCTGGTCGTTACCGGCGACTGGAATGTCGACCACGGCCGGATGCGTGCGTACGAGCGCCATGGCGATGCGTGGCAGCCGGTGGCGGATGCGGTGCCGGTCACCATCGGCCGCTCGGGCGCCGCCTGGGGCGTGGGCCTGCATGCGCCGCGCACGGATGGCCCGGTAAAGCATGAAGGCGACGGCCGCAGTGCCGCGGGCGTGTTCCGTATCGGCGAGGCCTTCGGCTATGCCGGGCATGCGGATACGGCGCTGGCGTACCGCGCGCTGACCGTGTCGGACTACTGCGTCGACGTGGACGGCTCGCCGCTCTATAACCGCATCGTCGACGCCAACCATGAAGACCCCAAGGCGGTGGCCGGTTCGACCGAGGCGATGCGGCTGGACCTGCACGCGCACGGCGACCAGCGCTACAAGCTGGGCTTCGTGATCGAGCACAACCCGGACGGGCAGCGCGGCGCCGGCTCCTGCATCTTCGCCCACCTGTGGCGCTCGCCCACCGACAGCACCGCCGGCTGCACCGCGATGGACGAAGCGGCGATGCGCCAGCTGCTGGGCTGGCTGAAGCCGGAAGAACACCCGGTGTTCGCGCTGCTGCCGCGCCAGGCCTATACCAAGCTGCAGCGCGACTGGGCGCTGCCGGCGGCGGACGCCGCGCCATGAGTCCCACCGCGCGGGTACTGGCCGGCCTCGCCGCCGGCGCGGCGCTGGGGCTGGCGCTGGACGCGATGAGTCCCGCGCTTGCGGTGCGCGTCGCCGACGTTGCGCAACCGCTGGGCCGGCTATGGCTGAACGCCTTGCAGATGACGGTGGTGCCACTGGTGCTGGCGCTGATCGTGGTGGGCGTGAACACCGCCACCGATGCGGCCGCGTCCGGGCGCGTGGCGCGGCGCGCGATCGGGGTGTTCATCGTGATCCTGGCCGGTGGCGCATTGCTGGCGGCGTTCGCCGCGCCCTCGGTCTTCGCGCTGTTTCCGCGCAGCCCGGCGCTGGCCGCGGCGCTGGGCAAGACGGTGGCGGGGCCGGCGTCGACGGTGGCGCCGATGGGCTGGGCGGACTGGTTCAACGGCATCGTGCCGAGCAACGCGATCATGGCCGCCGCGCAGAGCGCGATGTTGCCGACGGTGGTGTTCGCGCTGTTCTTCGGCTTTGCGCTGACGCGGATCGAGGCGGCGCGCCGCACCTTGGTGGTGAATTTCTTCCAGGCCATCGCCGACACCATGATCGTGGTGGTGCGCTGGGTGCTGTGGGCGGCGCCGGCGGGCGTGTTCGCGCTTATCCTGGCCGTGTGCGCGCGGGCCGGGCTGCATATGCTCGGTGCGCTGGGCATCTATGTGCTGGTCGAATGCCTGCTGTACCTGGCGGTGACCCTGCTGATGCTGCCGGTGGCGGTGCTGTGGGGTGGCGAGCGCATACGCCGCTTCGTCGCCGCGCTGGCGCCGCCGCAGGTGGTGGCGCTGAGCACGCAGTCCTCGCTGGCCTCGATGCCGGCCATGCTGGAAAGCGCCGGCACGCGATTGGGTTATCCGCAGCACGTCAATGCGCTGGTGCTGCCGATGGCGGTCAGCCTGTTCCGCCTGACCAGTCCGGTGCAGTACGTCACCTCGGCCTGTTTTATCGCCTGGGCCTTCGGCATCGAACTGGGCGCGGCGCAGCTGGTGCTCGGCGCGCTGCTGGCGGTGGTGATCAGCCTGGGTTCGGTGGGCCTGCCGGGGCAGGTGAGCTTTATGGCGACCAACCTGCCGGTGGCGCAGGCGATGGGCGTGCCGGTGGGGCCGCTGGGCCTGATGCTGGCGGTGGACACGCTGCCGGATGCGCTGGCCACGCTGGGCAATGTCACGGCCGATCTCACCGCCACCAGTGTGGTGGCGAAGCAATCGGCGGCGGATGCCGCCGCGGTGGAGAGCGCATGAGCCGGATCGTGGAGGTCGATGCGGTGGTGATCGGCGCCGGCATGGCCGGCGCCTCGGTGGCGTACTTCCTGGCGCCGCATGCGCGGGTGGTGGTGCTGGAACGCGAGACGCATCCGGGCGTGCATGCCACCGGGCGCTCGGCGGCGCTGTTCTCCGAAACCTACGGCTCGCCGCAGGTGCGCGCGCTGACGCGGGCGACGCGGCCGTTTCTCGAGCATCCGCCGGAAGGTTTCGCGGCGCATCCCATCCTCACGCCGCGCGGCACCGTGATCATCGGCGATGCGGACAGGGTCGATGCGGTGGTGGCGATGCACGATGCGATGTCGTCGCATACCTCCGATCTGAAACTGCTGTCGCCGGACGAGTTGCTGGCGATGGTGCCGGTGCTGCGCCCGGAAGCGGCGCGCATCGGCCTGCACGAGCCGGGCGCCGCGGACATCGACGTCAACGAACTGCACCAGGGCTTTCTGCGCGGCCTGCGTGCACGCGGCGGACAGCTGCGCACCGGCGTGGAGATCGGCGCGATCGAACGCGGCCCCGGGCATTGGTATGTGGATGCGGGCGACACGGTGTATCGCGCGCCGCTGGTGCTCAACGCGGCGGGCGCCTGGGTCGACCAGGTGGCGAACCTGGCCGGCGTCCATCCGCTGGGCATCGAGCCGCGCCGCCGCTCGGCCTTCCTGTTCGCAGCGCCGGATGGCCTGGCCACCGCGCGGTGGCCGTTCGTGATCGATGCCGACGAAAGCTTCTACTTCAAACCCGACGCTGGATTGCTGCTGGGTTCTTGCGCAAACGCCGACCCGGTACTGCCGCACGACGTGCAACCCGAAGAACTCGACGTGGCCCTGGGCATCTACCGCATCGAGGAAGCCACCACGCTGAGCATCCGCCGGCCGGTACGCACCTGGGCGGGATTGCGTTCCTTCGTTGCCGACGGCGATCTGGTGGGCGGCTTCGCCACGGATGCGCCGGGGTTCTTCTGGGTGGCGGCGCAAGGCGGCTACGGCATCCAGACCAGCGCGGCGATGGGCGAAGCCTGCGCGAGCCTGGCGCTGGGCAGGGCGCTGCCGGGCTATCTGCAGGATGCCGGCTTGAGCGCGGCGATGCTGGCGCCGCGCGATCAATAAGGTCCACCGGAAACTACCGCGGTCGAAAAGGCGGCCTGACGTAAATGGTGCCGCCGCCAACCGTAACCGTCGGATTGATCAGTCCCGAATCGGGCCTCAGCGGAGCGATGCTTGGTCCCGTGCTGGGCCTGCCGCCGCTGCCTCCTCCATGTCCTGTATGGGAACCACCGGTGGCTGGGTGATCCTGCCGCCGCTCGGTCTTGCCGTTGATGTAGTCGAGACCGTTGAGACCATTGATGATGTCGTAGGTCGTGCAGAACTGTGCATTGCAGATGGTCAGTGTGTCGCCCGGCTTGAAGTTGTCCCATGCCAGGAAATGGTCAAAGTTTCTTATGACTCTCAGTGTCAGAACGTCCGGGATGGGCGACGACACCTTGCAGGAGTTCTGGCATATGCCGAGGTAATGAGGGGTGCCGGCCAGGGCGGGCGCCGTGGCGAGAAGGGAAAGCAGGCCAAATAGCTTCATCGGCTGCCCTCCTACTTGCAGTGTTCGGCAACGAAGGCTGTCGCCGCGGATTGCAGGGCAAATATGCGTTGAGGCGGCAGCCTTGCTTCCAGCCGCATCTGCTCGGTTGGATCGTACGTAGCCAGCAGCTTGTTGGTAATGACTTCGTACTTGTAGGCAGTCTCCGGATCGTCCCCATACAGAAGGCCATCCGCCTTGCCGGCATTGAAGGCAATCATGCCGATCGCGTCGACATTGCACTCGTCGGCAAGCGCTTCAAGATAATGCCGGGACGTCGAAAGGTAGCTCTGTACGGCCGCGGGATGTTCGAGTGCGTATTCGGTGCTGCCTAGCGCTTCCGTGGTGCCGGAGGAAGCGTAGATGTACCTGGCCGGGCCATATCCATGCTCCGCGGCGAGCCTTAGCCACGTTGCCCTGCCATCGAGTTGCTCCTGGCTGATGTCCTTGCACGTGGCGAGATAGGCGCTGTTGTCATCGGCGAGTTTTGCTGTCGAGCAGGCGGCAAGACTCGCGTACAGCAAGGTGGCGGCGTGATCGTCGCCGGCCTTGGCCTGGTCGATAAGAGTGTCCAGATGATCCTTCAGCTGCCCGGTGGGCGGCTTGAGGGAATCGATATGCTTGATGCGATGAAAGGCCGGGTTGTCGCCCGGATCGGTGGCCGCCATCGCACAGGCGGATACGCAGGTGGTCACCAGCGCGGCGATCAGGTTTGCAAGGGGCTTGCGCATTTCGTTCCCGGTCTCGATTCGAATGAGGAGGCCGGGTGAGATTCCTCGATCCTGCCGGGATCGCTAAGCATGAGCGCTGCATTTTCAGACAGTGCCTAAGCTGGCAGGGCGGACTGCCTCAATGGTGGCTCCCGGTTTCGTCATCCGCAGGCAAACCGACGCCAAGACCTGGTCTCGCGCCCGCGCCCGCAGCCATGCCGCCGCCAGCTTTTCCGCCGCCGCTACCTCCACCCTTGTTGCCCTCACCTTTGCCGCGTTGCGCAGCCACACGCGCCGGTCCCTGCTTCGGAATGCCGACGGAGGAGGGAATCGGGTCGAGGTCCAGCACTTCGCGGATGAAATCGCGCAAGGAGATCACCAGCTCGTCGATATGCACGGGCTTTCCCGCCACCAGTTCGTTGGCGGCATGTGCGGCGAGTTCCACCTGCCGTTCGGTGCCCAGCAGGATGATGTCCGACAGCGCCGCTTCCACCGCATCGCGCGTACGGCGCGCTCGTTCGCCCGCCGCCATCGCCGCTTCCGCTTCGCCGCGTTCGCGCAGCTGGCGCAGGTGGGTGGGGTCGACGGCGAGGTTGCCGGTGAAGGAGCCGCCCAGGGTCTTGTAGGCGGCGATCAGGGTGCGCAGGCGTTCGTTGATCTGGCGGTTGGCGCGCTCGCGCCGCTGCTGCACCGTCTGCATCGCCAGCAGGCGGATGCCGACGCCGATCAGGGTGATCACCGCCAGGCCGATCAGGGTGGAGAGCAGGCCTTGCCAGGAGGTGAAGTCGAGATTGCGCATGGCGCTAGGCTTCCTTGGTGCTGACGCGGCCTTCTGCGGATGCGGGCGTGGCGAAGATGCGCGCATGCAGCGCCAGCAGGCGGTCGCGCACGCGCACCGCCAGGCCGTCCTCGACGTAGCGCTTGGAAAGCGCGGCCACGGCCAGCGGTACCGGCACGATCAGGATGGCGTAGGGCCAGGTCGCGGTGAGCTTTTCCTGTCCGGCCAGGACGAAAAGCTGGGTGATCGCGCAGAACACGATGTAGTGCAGCAGGTACAGCGAATAGGAGATGCCGCCCAGCCAGACCAGGACGCGCGGCACGCGCGGCTCGGCGTTCTTGTAGGTGAGCGCCATCACCGCGAACATCAGCATCAGCGGCGCGCCCCAGCGGATCGGGCCGTGGACCCACACCGGCGCGGTGCGCCAGGCGGTGGCGACGATCAGCAGGACGCAGGCGGCGATCAGGGCATCGGTCAGCTTCGAACGCGGCAGGCTCAGCTTCGACCGGTACAGCAGGCCGATCAGCACGCCTGCCGCGAACTCCCACACCATGGGATTGGTGAGCTGCCCGGCCAGCGCGCTGCCGAAGTGGTAGTCGTTATTGGCCAGCAGCGACACGTAGCCGGCCGCCAGCCACGGCGCCAGCACCAGGGTCAGCACCAGCCAGGCAGCGAACGCGATCCATCGCGCCGAGCCGAACAGGATGGCCAGGCCGAATACCACATAGAAATAGAACTCGTAGTTGAGCGTCCAGCCGATCGCATACGGCAGGCCCAGATAGGGCGGCTGGTGGGTGGACACCGGCAGGAAGCACAGGCTCTTAAGAATGTTCGCCAGCGGCGCGATCGGCTGCGCCGTCGCGGCCAGGAAGGCTATCCACAGCAGCACCGCCACCGCATACACGGGCCACACGCGGGCGAAGCGCTTGATCAGGAAGCCGCTGGCATAGCGCAGCGAGCCGTCGGCGCCGCGCGTGGTGTAGACCATGATGAAGCCGCTGACCAGGAAGAACAGGTCCACGCCCTGCGCCGCGGGCATGATGTAGTGCTCCACGAACGGGCGCCATTCGGTCTCCAGCAGATAGCGGCGCGCATGCGTCAGCACCACCAGCAGGGCGGCGACGCCGCGCAGCGCCTGGATCCAGTCAAGCTTGTGTCGTTCCGCCATGGGGCGCCCGTGGTCGCATCGTCCGCGGATTTTAGACTTAAGGCTGTCTGAATCCGCAATCAATTTGGGCGTATTCCGATGCTCGCGCCGGATCTATTCCTCCGGATCGAAGTTCAGCGCCATGCGCAGCAGGATGGCCAGCGCGATGCCCGCGGCCACGCCGACCAGGATCGCTCCCGCCACGGGCTTGCTGGCGCCGCTGACGATGCTCAGCAGCATCAGCGCCAGCGCGCTCAGCAGCAGCGTGATCTGTTTCGGGCCGCGCCCATGCTTTTTTGCGGATGGGCGGTTGCGCTGCGCTTTCATCGTCGATGCTCCGACTGCCGCGGATGCGGCGGACCACCGCTGCATCTTGGCGCGGGGGTGTAGAGGCGTCTCTTAGGCGCAGGCTGAAATGGCGCCCGGGGCACTGCATTCGGGACAGACGACGGGTGTTAGATGCTTTCCGCGGTCACGAAGGGGCGAAATGGACGTCCAAGCGCCATGGCGGGGACTACATGCCGATCCGTTCCGTCATGCCCCGGCAGGCGCGCTATCCTGTGCGCTCCCCACGCCCCGCCCAGGCGGGCGCGAAGTCCGGGCCATGGCCCGTAACACGGTTAAATTCATAGGGTTGCAGCGCTCATGTTGCTGATGATCGACAACTACGACAGCTTCACCTTCAACCTCGTCCAGTACCTGGGCGAGCTGGGACAGGAAGTGAAGGTGGTGCGCAACGACGCGCTCGACGTGGCCGGCATCCGCGCGCTGCGGCCCTCGCACATCATGATCTCGCCCGGCCCGGGCACGCCGGACGACGCGGGCGTGTCGCTGGACGTGCTGCGGCAGCTGGCGGGGGAAGTGCCGGTGTTCGGTGTATGCCTTGGGCACCAGGCCATCGGCCAGGCCTTCGGCGGCAAGGTGATCCGCGCCAAGCAGATCATGCACGGCAAGACCTCGCCGGTGCGCCATCGCGGCCGCGGCGTGTTCGCCGGGCTGCCGGACCCGTTCGAGGCCACGCGCTACCACTCGCTGGTGGTGGAGCAGGGCTCGCTGCCGGACTGCCTGGAAGTCACCGCCTGGACCGAGCACGCGGACGGTTCGATCGACGAGATCATGGGCCTGCGCCACAAGACCCTGCCGATCGAGGGCGTGCAGTTCCACCCCGAATCCATCCTTACCCAGCACGGCCACGACCTGCTGCGCAACTTCCTCGGCCTGCCGCTGAAGCTCGCCGCATGAACGGTGCCGGGCGCAGCATCACCATCACCCCGCAGGAAGCGCTGCAGCGAACCATCGAGCACCGCGAGATCTTCCACGACGAGATGATCGAGCTGATGCGCCAGATCATGCGCGGCGAAGTCAGCCCGCTGATGACCGCGGCGATCATCACCGGCCTGCGCGTGAAGAAGGAAACCATCGGCGAGATCACCGGCGCCGCGCGCGTGATGCGCGAGCTGGCGGCGAAGGTGGACGCCGCGCCGCATCCGCATTTCGTCGACATCGTCGGCACCGGCGGCGACGGCGCCTCCAGTTTCAATATCTCCACCGCGTCGATGTTCGTCGCGGCGGCGGCGGGTGCGCGCGTGGCCAAGCATGGCGGGCGCAGCGTGTCGTCCAAGTCGGGCAGCGCGGACGTGCTCGAGGCGCTCGGCGCGGCGATCGACCTGCCGCCGGCGCAGGTGGCGCAGTGCATGGGCGAGACCGACATCGGCTTCATGTTCGCGCCCAACCATCATCCGGCCATGAAGGTGGTGGCGCCGGTGCGCAAGGAAATGGGCGTGCGCACCCTGTTCAATATCCTGGGGCCGCTGACCAATCCGGCCGGTGCGCAGAATATTCTGATGGGGGTGTTCCACCCCGACCTGGTCGGCATCCAGGTGCGCGTGCTGCAGCAGCTGGGCGCCAGGCACGCGCTGGTGGTGTGGGGCCGCGACGGCATGGACGAGATCTCGCTGGGCGCCGCCACCCTGGTCGGCGAGCTGCGCGATGGCGAAGTGCGCGAGTACGAGGTGGAGCCGGAGGACTTCGGCCTGGCCATGGCCTCCAGCCGCAACCTGCGCGTGGAGAACGCGGCCGAGTCGCGCGCCATGCTGCTGGAGGCGCTGGAAGGGCGCCGCGGCGTGCCGCACGACATCGTCTGCCTCAACGCCGGCGCGGCGCTGTATGCGGCCGATGTCGCGACTTCGATCGCCGCGGGTATCGAATTGGCGCGCGCGACCATTGCCAGCGGCGCGGCTCGTGCAAAAATGGACGCTTTCGTGGCTACCACCCGAAGGCTTGCGGCAGCGTCGTAAGCCCAAGGTAGGCCAATCGCCCTAGGCATTCGGTCCGCGCGCGGCGCGGCCGAAGCTTGTGTAACCTTGGGCCGCGCACCGCGCGTTTCCCCGACCCACGCTGACGCATCCAGGCCGACCCATGACCGACATCCTGCAACGCATCCTGACGCGCAAGACGGAGGAGATCGCCGAGCGCAGCGCACGGCTGCCGCTGGCCGAGCTCAAGGCGCGCCTGGCCGATGCCACCGAGACGCGTCCGTTCGCCGATGCCGTCGAGGCCAAGATCGAAGCCGACCTGCCGGCGGTGATCGCCGAAGTGAAGAAGGCCAGCCCCAGCAAGGGCGTGATCCGCGCCGACTTCGACCCGGCCTCGATCGCGCGCAGCTACGAGCTCGCCGGCGCGGCCTGCCTGTCGGTGCTGACCGACAAGGACTTCTTCCAGGGCAGCGAGGAGTTCCTGCGCCAGGCGCGCGAGGCCTGCTCGCTGCCGGTGCTGCGCAAGGACTTCGTGATCCATCCCTACCAGGTGTACGAGGCCCGTGCGATCGGCGCCGACTGCATCCTGCTGATCGTCGCGGCGCTGGAGGATTCCGAGCTGGAGGATCTTTCGATGCAGGCCGCCGAGCTGGACATGGACGTGCTGTGCGAAGTGCACGACGCCGAGGAACTGGAGCGCGCCCAGGCGCTGCCGGTGCGCCTGATCGGCGTGAACAACCGCAACCTGCGCACCTTCGAGACCACGCTGGATACCTCGATCGAGCTGCGCGAGCTGATGGACTACAACCGCATCCTGGTCGCCGAGTCGGGCATCCACACGCCCGACGACGTCGAGCGCCTGCGCGATGCCGGCATCCATGCGTTCCTGGTCGGCGAAGCGTTCATGCGCGCGCAGGACCCGGGCGCCGAACTCAAGCGGCTGTTCGCCGCGCAGTAGGGCCGACGACGTTGACAGGGGAAACCTCCACCTCGCCGGAGACGGCGGGCGACGCGGCCGTGGCGCCGCGCACCGTGCTGTTCGATTTCGACGGCGTGCTGTTCCAGGGCGACAGCTTCCGCGTGTTCATCACCGAGCGCTACGCGCGCGCGCCGCTGCGCAAGCTGCTGGCCTGCGCCAACCTGCCGTGGATGCTGCTGGTGTGGCCGCTGTCCTGGCGTACGGTGGTGCGCAGCCTGGTGCATATCGGCCTGCTCGGCGTCGGCGAGCGCCGCTACACCGCCGAGGCGCAGGCCTTCGCCGCCGCGCTGGTGCGCCGGCCCAGGCAGTTCTATCGCGACGGCCTGCAGGCGCTGCGCCGGCACCAGGCCGCGGGCGACCGGGTGATCGTGGTGACCGGCTGCGAGCGCACGGTGGCGCGCGGCATCCTCGACCAGCTCGGGCTGGACGGGCTGGAGCTGCTGGCCTCGGAGTTCAAGCCGGGACCGTTCGGCATGCGCGTGAAGTTCCACAACGTGGGGCGGCGCAAGCTGGAGCGCCTCACCGCGCACGGCGTGCGCGAATGGCAGCTGGCCTACAGCGATTCGCTGGCCGATATCCCCATGCTCAAGGGCGCCGGGGAGGCGGTGCTGGTCAATGGCACGCCCAAGGTGTGCAAGCGGCTGGAGAAGGTGCTGGGCCGTTCGGTGACGCGGGTGGAGTGGTTCTGAGACCGCGGCGGAGGCCTTGTCGACGGCCTTCCAGGTGATTATGTTAGTACTTACATATCACCGCCGGTCCCGTTCCCCATGTACCTGTCCACCCTTGCCGAGCTGGCGCTCGGCAGCCGCCTGAAGGCGCTCAGCGACCAGTTCTATGCCGCGGCCGACGAGGTCTACCGCGCCTGCGGCGCCTCCATCGAATCGCGCTGGTTCCCGGTGCTGCGCTATCTGTGGGAGAGCGGCCCCGGCACCGTGGGCGAAGTGGCGGCGGCGATCGGCCAGACCCATTCGGCGGTCAGCCAATTGGTGGACAAGCTGGACGCCGCCGGCATGGTCCGCCGCGAGCGCGACCCGCAGGACGGCCGCCGCAGCATCCTGGTGCTGACTGGCGAGGCGCGCCAGGCGCTGGGCGCGCTGGGGCCGGTCTGGCAGGCGATCCGCCGCGGCGTCACCGCCTCGCTGGGCGAGCAGGGCGAGCGGCTGCTGGCGGCGCTGGCGGCTTGCGAGGAGGCGCTGAAGGAGCGCCCGATCGTGCCGGCCATCCTGGCCGAGCACTCGGCCCTGCTGGCCCAGCCGCTGGAGATCGTGCCCTACGAGCCGGCCCTGGCCGCGGATTTCTACCGCCTCAACGTGCAGTGGCTGGAGCGCTATTTCCGGGTGGAGGAGATCGACCGCCAGATGCTCAGCGACCCCGAGCGCTATGTGCTGGCGCCCGGCGGCGCCCTGCTGTTCGCCCGCATGGGCGGGCAGGCCATCGGCACCTGCGCCCTGCTGCACGAGTCGCCTGGCGTGTACGAGCTGTCGAAGATGAGCGTGGACGAGAGCTTCCAGGGCCTGGGCGCCGGGCGGAAGCTGCTGGGTGCGGCCATCGCCGAATTCCACCGCCGCGGCGGGCGCGAGCTGTTCCTGGAATCCAACAGCAGGCTGCGCACGGCCCTGCGCATGTACGAGCAGGCCGGTTTCGAGCTGCAGCCGTCCACCCGCGCCGGTTCGCATTACGAGCGGGCCGACGTGTACATGGTCTACCGGGCGCCCGCCGAGCGCCTGGCCGGTTGAGCCACCCCTGAAACGAACGAACCCGGCCGGGGCCGGGTTCGTCGGGATCGGACGGGGCGGAGCGCTCAGCGGGTGCCGCGCACCACGATGGTCTTGCCGGCCACGTCGATCATGCCCTGCTCCTCCAGCTGCTTGAGCACGCGGCCCACCATCTCGCGGGAGCAGCCCACGATGCGGCTGACTTCCTGGCGGGAGATGCGGATCTGGGTGCCGTCCGGGTGGCTCATGGCGTCCGGTTCCTGGCACAGGTCCAGCAGGGTGCGGGAGATGCGGTTGGTCACGTCCATGAAGGCCATGCGGCTGACCTGGCGGGAGGTGCGCAGCAGGCGATGGGTGAGCTGGGAACCGATCGCGAACAGGATCTTCGGGCATTCCTCGCGCAGCGGGCCTTCCATCAGGTGGAACAGGCGCTCGTAGCTGATTTCGGCCATTTCGCAGGGGGTGCGGGTGCGCACCATCGACTCGCGCTGGGCCTGCTCCACGAACAGCCCCATTTCGCCGATGAACTGGCCGCGGCTGAGGTAGGCCAGGATCAGTTCGCGGCCCTGCTCGTCCTCGGTGCAGACCGCCAGCGAGCCGTCGACGATGTAATACAAGGTGTTGGCCGGGTCGCCCGGCCGGATGATCGCCGTCTTGCCGGGATAGCGGCGACGGTGGCAGAGGGCCAGGAAGCGCTCCATCGACGCCGGGTCGGGGGCGAAGCTGGCAGGGGCCTGGGAGCGTTCAAAAGCTTGTTGGAGTTGGTATTTGAGTTGCGCCACGATCTATCCCAGCTTGGAGGGCGGCAGCCGCCAGGCCCCTGAGGGCGGCGGCTGGACTTCGGTTCGTTCTTCTGTTGACCCCGCGGCATTATGGCAAACCAGCGCAGCCTGCCAAGGTTCAGTTTCTCCCTATTTTGTCGCATACTTCACGGTCTTTCGGTCACGGCGTTGTCGCCGCCCGGTCACAAGGGTCGCGGAGGCTTACGTCTTCGCGTCGTTTTTCTTTTTCTGCGGGGACCCTTGTCGCTAACCCGCCTCTACTGCTGGCCGCCCCCCGGCCATGGAGAGTCGCCGTGGTGAAACCCCTCCCGCGCCTGCGCCTGCAGGGCTTCAACAACCTGACCAAGGCCCTGAGCTTCAACATCTACGACATCTGCTACGCGGTGTCGGAAGAACAGCGCCAGCGCTACATCGAATACATCGACGAGCAGTACGACGCCGACCGCCTTACCCAGATCCTCACGGACGTGGCGGAGATCATCGGCGCCAACATCCTCAACATCGCCCGCCAGGACTACGACCCGCAGGGTGCGTCCGTGACCATCCTCATCTCCGAGGAGCCGGTGGTGGAGAAGCTCGGCCGCGACACCATTTCCGGTGCCGTGGTGGCGCACATGGACAAGAGCCACATCACCGTCCACACCTATCCGGAAACGCATCCGCACAACGGCATCGCCACCTTCCGCGCGGACATCGACGTGGCCACCTGCGGCGTGATCTCGCCGCTGAAGGCCCTGAACTACCTGATCGACAGCTTCGAGTCGGACATCGTGATCGCCGACTACCGCGTGCGCGGCTTCACCCGCGACGTGAAGGGCAAGAAGCACTTCATCGACCACAAGATCAATTCGGTGCAGGACTACCTGGCCAAGCACATCCGCCAGAAGTACGAGATGTTCGACGTCAACGTGTACCAGGAAAACATGTTCCACACGAAGATGCACATCAAGGACTTCGACCTCGACACCTACCTGTTCGAGGCGCATGCGGACGATCTGTCGTTCAAGGAGCGCCAGCGCATCGAGTCGCTGCTGCGGCGCGAGATCGAAGAGCTGTTCCACGGGCGCAACCTGATGTGACGTGCATGAAAAACCCGCCGGAAGGCGGGTTTTTCTTTTGAGCGTGGCACCCGCCGGAAGGCGGGTCTTTCTTTTGCGGGTTTCGGCGGCCTCAGATCCGGTACGCCACCTTCTTCATCACCATCGAACTCAGATGCATCAACCCGGGCAGCGGGAATGGCAGCTCGATGCCGCCGCGTTCCTTCGCCTGCTCCGCATGGCGCACTTCATCTTCCTGCATCTGTGCGAGCACGGCGCGCGAGCGCTGGTCCTGCGCCGGCAGCGTTTCCAGGTGTTCCTCCAGGTGCGCTTCCACCTGCCGCTCGGTTTCCACCACGAAGCCCAGGCTCACCGGGTCGCCCGCCAGCGCGGCCAGCGCGCCGATCGCGTAGCTGCCGGCGTACCACAGTGGATTGAGCAGGCTGGGGCGGCTGTCCAGTTCCTTCAGGCGCTCGGCGCACCAGGCGAGGTGGTCGGTTTCCTCGGCGGCGGCGTGCAGCAGGTGCTCGCGGTTCTGCTCGCTGCGGGCGAGCGCGGCCTGGCCGTCGTACAGCGCCTGCGCGCAAACCTCGCCGGTGTG
Source organism: Dyella sp. SG562 (assembly GCF_011759495.1). Lineage (NCBI taxonomy): Bacteria > Pseudomonadati > Pseudomonadota > Gammaproteobacteria > Lysobacterales > Rhodanobacteraceae > Dyella > Dyella sp. SG562. Next base: position 682,304 of record NZ_JAAOYS010000001.1, on the reverse strand, counting down.
GTTGATGCGCATCAGGCCGGCGGCGTGGCGGCGCTCGGCGTCGTCCAGCTCGGCCTCGCCGATGCCGGCGGAAGGCGAGGGGCGGGCGGCTTCGGGGCTGCCGCCCACGGTTTCCAGGGCGCGTTCCAGGCCGACCAGCAGGCGGTCGAGCGGCGACAGGGTACGGACATTCATGGCGGCCTCCATCTCTAGGGTTCCAGCTGCTGCGCCAGCAGGACCAGCGGATGCTGGTGCGGCCACTGCCGCGCGCCCTGCATGCCTGCGGCGAGATGCAGGCGACAGCCGATATTGGACGACAACAGCCGCTGCGGCGCCAACGCGGCGACCTGCCGCAGGGCGTCTTCGCGCAGGCGGGCGGCGCGTTCGGGGAATTCCAGCATGTGCGTGCCGGCGGCGCCGCAGCAGTGCGGGGGCTTGGGCAGCGGGGCGACGTCGAGTCCGGGCACGCGGCGCAGCAGCCGCAGCAGCGCGTCGTCGCTGCGGGCGACATTGGTCTGCGTGCAGGGCAGATGGACGGCGACGCGTGCCTGCAGCGGGCGGAACGACAGGCGCTCGGCGCGTGCTGCCAGCAGTGCCACGGGATCGGCCACGCGCACGCCGGGCAGGGCGTGGCGCAGCGTGCCGATGCAGCCGGGAGTGATCGTCACCAGGTGGGCCGCCTTCGCGCTCCGCCAGGCGGCGTCGACCTGCGCGGCCGCACGCCTGGCGTTGGCCGTGTCGCCGCCGTGCAGATCCATGGCGCCGCAGCAGAAGGCCGGAAGCTCGACGACGCGATAGCCGGCGGCGCGCAGCAGCGTGAGTGCGGCGCGCTGCGCGTCGGCGTCCTCGACGCTGGCGATGCAGCCGGGAAAGAGGGCGATGGTGTCGGCATCCGGGGTTTCATCGGACGCAGGTTGCGGGATATAGGGCGCCGGCAGCGGGGTGCGCGGCCACAGCGCCAGGGCGCTGCGCAGCGCGGACTTCTCGGGCAGGCTTTTCGCCACCAGCGATTTCCAGCCGGCGAAGCCTACTCCGCCGAGGACCTGCCGCAGGCGCCGCCAACGCATTGGCTGACGGATAAGTCCGATTTCCCGCTCCGGCCGCCCCGGGGCCGGCCCCAGCAACGCCCGCGTCTCCACCAGCAATTCGCCATAGCGGACGTTGGCCGGGCAGACTTTCTCGCAGCCCATGCAGCCCAGGCAGTGATCCAGGTGCCCGCGCAGCTCCGCGGTGGGTTCCGCCTGGCCGCGGGCGAGCGCGGCGGCGATGGCGATGCGCCCGCGCGGCGACTCGGCCTCGTTGCGATCCAGCGCATACGTGGGGCAGACGGGCAGGCACAGGCCGCACTGCACGCACTGGTCGGCCAGTGCGGCAATGCGTGTAGGGGGCTTTTCTTCGGACCGGTTCATCATGCTATTATTGCCAGCTCGCAGCCCGCCGACGGTGGGCTTGCGCGATCGATGCAAGCTCCGCTATCATCTCGCGCCTTTGCACCGCCGATTATGCCAACCGCCCATGTGGCGGCAGACTAGGTATTCCGAAATGAAAACGTTCAGCGCCAAGCCGGAAAGCGTCAAGCGCGATTGGTTCGTGATCGACGCGACTGACAAGACGCTCGGTCGTCTCTCGACCGAGATCGCTCGTCGCCTGCGCGGCAAGCACAAGCCGGAGTTCACCCCGCACGTCGATACCGGCGACTACATCGTCGTGATCAACGCCGAGAAGGTGCACGTCACCGGCGCCAAGCTGGACGACAAGATGTACCACCGCTTCACCGGCTACGTCGGCAACCTGAAGACCACCAGTCTGAAGGACATGCTGGCCAGCCACCCCGAGCGCGTCATCGAGATCGCCGTGAAGGGCATGCTGCCGAAGAACCCGCTGGGCCGCGCCATGTACCGCAAGCTCAAGGTCTACGGCGGCGCCGAGCATCCGCATACCGCACAGCAGCCGCAGGCGCTGGAAATCTAAGGAACCAACATGGCGATCCAGCAGAATTACGGCACCGGCCGCCGCAAGACCTCCGCCGCCCGCGTGTTCCTGCGCAAGGGCAAGGGCGACATCGTCGTCAACGGCAAGCCGCTTGATCAGTTCTTCGGTCGCGAGACCTCGCGCATGATCGTGCGCCAGCCGCTCGAACTGATCGAAGCCACCGACAAGTTCGACGTGCTCGTCACCGTCGCCGGCGGCGGCATCACCGGCCAGGCCGGTGCGATCCGCCTGGGCATCGCCCGCGCGCTGATCGAGTACGACGAAAGCCTGAAGACCCAGCTGCGCAAGGCCGGCTTCGTGACCCGCGACGCCCGTGAGGTCGAGCGTAAGAAGGTCGGTCTGCACAAGGCACGTCGCGCTACCCAGTTCTCGAAGCGCTAATTCCCTTCGGGGGTTTCGTTTCAACGATGCAGCGCATGCAGGTCAGAGCGCGCCGCATCGGCAGAATGTTGGGAGATCGTCTAACGGTAGGACAACGGACTCTGACTCCGTTTATCTAGGTTCGAATCCTAGTCTCCCAGCCAAAAATGAAGAACCCGCCCTTGTGGCGGGTTTTTCATTTTTGGTCTGCGGAGCACAGGAGGCGAACCACGTTCGACAAATTCGTCGGGAACGAATTTGGACAGCGCGCAGCGCTGGCCCCGGAGCGCGTAGCGCGGAGGGGCGAGCCCATGGATGGGGCTCGCAATCCTAGTCTCCCAGCCAAAAATGAAGAACCCGCCCTTGTGGCGGGTTTTTCATTTTTGGTCTGCGGAGCACAGGAGGCGAACCACGTTCGACAAATTCGTCGGGAACGAATTTGGACAGCGCGCAGCGCTGGCCCCGGAGCGCGCAGCGCGCAGGGGCGAGCCCCATGGATGGGGCTCGCAATCCTAGTCTCCCAGCCAAAAATGAAGAACCCGCCCTCGTGGCGGGTTTTTCATTTTTGGTCTGCGGAGCACGCCCGGAAGTCCAGGTAACCTTTTTGCGCGCCCATACCCTTGACAGCCCGCCTGCCCAGGCACAGCCTGCTCCAGTCCTGTCAGGGGGTGAGTCATGGGCAAGGTCAAGACGCAGCCGCGAAAGAGCGCGGCCGGCAAGAGTGCGACCGACAAGAAGCACAAGGTCATTCCTCCCAAGAAGCTGATCGATGCGCACAAGGCGCCGGATCTGCGCCGCTCGACGCGGCGCCTCGAGAAAATGCCGGAGGCGGCCTATCGCGCGGCGATCGACTTGGGCAACCGGCAGCCCACCATCAACATGCATGGCGGCGTGGGCATTCCCGGTCCGCGAACCAAGGCAGCCGTAACGAAACTGACCAGGCTCGATTTCGCCAAACTCGATACCGAGCTGCCCGCCATCTTGAAGATGTCGCAGCAGGTTCGCGGGAACAAGAACATCACCGCGGTCCGCAAGAAGGTAAAGCCGGTCAATCGCCAGGTCGTCTACCGCGAGGGCGCGTCCGACGTCCATTCGCTGCACGTCGCCAATGACATCGCCGCGGTGTCCAATAGCCGCACCAGCAAGGTCTACGACTATCCGGATCTCGCCCCCAAGCTCGACAAGCGCTTGCAGAGCAATGGCAAAGCCAAGGGCAAGACCTACTTCGACAGCAAGATCAAAGCGGCCGACCGCCGCTCCCGCGTCACCCAAGGCCTGCAGCACCTGATTGCCGGGCATAACGACAAGGCCCAGGAATCGTTCGACAACGCCGGACTCACCGCCAAGGGCCTCAAGTGGGTGCACAAGATGGGCACGCTGATGCTTGCCGAGCGCGGCAGAGAATTGCACGGAGGCGGCGGTGCCGACAGCAGCAAGGTGAGCGGCGCGCTGGAGCACGTCAAGGGTGGCCGCAACTTCGAGGATGTCTTCGTCAAGAATGCCGCCACGCTGGCGCCGTTCGCGCTGCGCGGCGGGGCCAAGACCCTGAAGTAGACGGAGCGGGCAACCGCATATTGCGCCCCCGAATTCCTCGCCCGCGCCGTGCGCTGACGCACATATCCAGCAGCCACGCCCGGCAATAAGCCCTATCGCCCCTGGCTAGCTGCGAGGCCGGCACGCCGGATGTAGCTTCCCTGCCCGCACCGCGCATTGGGCGCGAAAGGAGGCGACGATGGCTACGCAGAAGAGGCAGGCCCTGACGCTGGAAGGGCTGGTGGAGAAATACGGTGTCGCCGCCCTGGCGGCGCTGCGCAATCCCGCGCTGTGGGATGTGATCGTGCCGATGGGCGGTCCAACCAAGAATGGTGCGCTCACCGCTGCCGCGAAAAAACAGCTGCAGAGCGAATTGAATGCGGTCTACGGTGCCTTGCTCGACAACGCCAAGGCCGGCGACGCCGTATCCGGCGCATTCGCCGCGCACGTGGCCATCAGCAAGGCGGCGATCCACTGAAAGGCGCAACCGCGTCCGCGCTTGCGGACGCGGTTCGCCGAGCGGCTTACATCTCGCGGTCGCCGATCAGCACCACGTCCGCCGCGCGCTGCGCGAACAGGCCCACGGTGACGATGCCGGGAATCTGGTTGAGCTCTTTTTCCAGCGCCACCGGGTCGGCGATCTGCCAGCCGTGCACGTCGATCACCCAGTTGCCGTTGTCGGTGACCACGCCGTCGCGCCACACCGGGTTGCCGCCGCGCTTGACGATCTCGCGGCCGACCAGGCTGCGCGCCATCGGGATCACCTCGATCGGCAGCGGGAACTTGCCCAGCAGTTCCACGCGCTTGCTGGAATCGATGATGCACACGAACTTCGCGCTGGCCGCGGCGATGATCTTCTCGCGCGTCAGCGCGGCGCCGCCGCCCTTGATCAGGCGCTTGTAGGGGTCGCATTCGTCGGCGCCGTCGACGTAGATCGACAGCGGGCCGGTGGCGTTGAGGTCGAGCACCGGGATGCCCAGGCGCTTGAGCTGCGCGGTCGACTGCTCGGAGCTGGACACCGCGCCCTGGATGCGGTCCTTCAGGTCCGCCAGCGCGTCGATGAAGAACGCCACGGTGGAACCGGTGCCGACGCCGACGATGCCGCCTTCCTCGACGTAGCGGATGGCGGCTTCGCCCGCCAGGCGTTTTTCGTTGCTCATGATGCAGTCCGGACAGTAGGGAATTATTCGAGCGTGAGGATGTGGCGCCACTCGGCGGCGGCCACCGGCATCACCGACAGGCGGTTGCCCTTGCGCACCAGCGGCATCTCCGCCAAGGCCGGGTCGGCCTGCAGTTCCTTCAGCGAGATGGTGCGCTTGAGCTTCTTCACGAACTTCACCTCGACCAGCATCCAGCGCGGGTTGTCGCGCGAACTGCCGGGGTCGAAGTAGTTGCTCTTGGGGTCGAACTGGGTCGGGTCCGGATAGGCCTCGGTCACCACTTCGGCCACGCCGACGATGCCCGGCTCGGCGCAATTGGAGTGATAGAAGAACACCTTGTCGCCCTTGCGCATGCCGTCGCGCATGTAATTGCGCGCCTGGTAGTTGCGCACGCCGTCCCAGGCCTCCTTGCCCTTGCGCTTGAGGTCGTCGATGGAAAAGGCGTCCGGCTCGGACTTCATCAGCCAGTGGTTCATGCGTGGGCGTCTCCGTCGCCGGCCGCGTCGGCGTGGCAATCGATCAGTTCCTGCTCGGTGGCGATGTAATCCAGCTGCACGTCCCAGGCGGCCGGCTCGATCGCGGGCAGTTCCTGGAAGGCGTAGCCGACGCCGACCAGCAGCGGTTCGGTGGGGCGCGCCTGGTCCTTGAGGAAGGCGAAGCCGCGGTCGTAATAGCCGCCGCCGTAGCCCAGGCGGTTGCCGAGCCGGTCGAAGGCGAGCAGGGGCAGCAGCACCAGATCGAGCTGGAAGGGCTCGAACAGCTCGGCGGGGTCGACCGGTTCGGGAATGCCGTAGCGGTTCGGCTGCACGTCCTGGTCGGCGCTCCACGGCGCGAAGCGCAGGCGCTTGCCGGGGCCGATCACCGGCAGCATGAACTGCTGGCCGCGCGTGGCCAGGGGCGGGATCGCCAGGTTCAGCGGCAGCTCGCCGTTGGTGGCCCAGTAGCCGGCCACGCGGACGTCGGTGTGGTATTCGGGCAGCTGCTCCAGGCTGCGGCGCAGCCCCTGGGCGGCGGCCATGCGCTGGGGCGGGGAGAGCTCCCGGCGGCGTTCGGCCAGCCGTTGGCGTAGCTCGCGGCGCTGGGCGGTGGCGTCCACGTCGAGGTCTCCTCAAGAGAACGCCCGCAGCGCAAGCGCTGCGGGCGGTTTCCGCGGGCCCGGCCGATGTCGGAACAAGCTCGGCCGTAGCGGTAAAAAGGTGGCGTCCACCGCGGTGCCGCTGCCCACCAAACGACCTTGATCCACGATGGATCAGGTGGGAGGGCTACATGGCCTCAAGGCTTTCCGCACGCAGCGGACATGCACAACAGCCGATGAAAAGCCGACCCGGGGCCGTATTTAGGAACAAGGCAAATGTAAGAGTGTGCTGGCGCACACCGCAGTAAACGCCGAGGACTATTTTAGTTGCCCGTCGAGGGCCGCTTCAAGCTTGCGCCGCATCGCGGCAAGTGTATCGCCCACGCTCTGGTCAGCTCCGCTATGGGTTTTGCGCAGGGCCAGGAACTCGTGGGTGATGCTGATCGCCGCCAGCACGGCCAGGCGGTCGAAGCCCGGCGTCTTGGCGTTGGCGCGCAGCTCGCGCATCTTGCGGTCCAGGTAGGCGGCCGATTCCAGCAGGCCCTCCCGTTCCTCCGGCGCGCAGGCGATCAGGAATTCGCGATCGATCAGCCGCAGCGCGACGGGTTCACTGGAGTTCGTCATCTGGGTGCTCAGCCGTTGTTCTCAAGTGCCTTGAGGCGCTGGATCATCGCTTCGACGCGACTGCGCGCCTGCTCGTTGCGGGCCATCAGGCCGGCTCGCTCGCTGGCCAGCTGTTCCTGGCTGTGGCGCAGGCTGCGGTTTTCCTCGGCCAGGCGGCGCACCGCGTCCAGCAGGCGGTCGACCTGCTCGCCTAGCGCGGCAAGTTCCTGCTTGACCGGATCGTTGAACGGGGCGGTGCTCATGCGCGGAACTATAGCAGGAGGCCCGGCCGTGTCAGCTGCCACTCCCGGCGCATTTCCGGAGGCTGCATTAAACTGCCGTCTTGACCCCGAAGGAGTACTTCCATGGCGCCTGCCGAGCTGATCGGTCACGAGGAACTGGACGGCGTCGCGGCGCGCCTGAAACTGGCCGTCGATGCCAGCGAACTGCACGGTTCGCTCTGCGGCTATCTCAGCGGCGGCGGCCGCGTCGGCAAGGATGCGCTGCTGGCCGTGTTGCAGCTCGATGGTGGCGAACAGGTCAGCCCCTCGGCCAATGACCGCGCCCTGCTCGAACAGCTGGTGCGCCAGAGCGAACAGGAACTGGCCGACCCGGAACTGGGCTTCGAGCCGCTGCTCCCCGCCGACGACCGCCCGCTGGAAGAACGCGCCGACTCGCTGGGCGACTGGTGCCGCGGCTTCCTCGGCGGCTTCGGCCTGGCCGGGCCGGAGAAGTTCGGCAAGCTGTCCGACGAAGCGCAGGAGATCCTGCGCGACCTGAACACCATCGCCGCTTCCGAATTCGAATTCGGCGACAGCCGCGACGACGAGGACGCGCTGATCGAACTGCACGAATTCGTGCGCGTCGCCGCCATGCTGCTGCACGCCGAATGCGTGGGCGGCCGCAACAAGCCCAACAGCGACACCGTGCATTGAGCATCGCGCAGGACGAATACGCCCGCCGCCGCCGGCAGCTGATGAAGATGGCCGGCGAGGACGCGGTGCTGCTGGTCGCCGCCGCGCCCGAACGCATCCGCAACGCCGACGCCGCCTGGCCCTACCGCCAGGACTCCGACCTGCATTACCTCTCGGGCTTCCCCGAGCCGGACGCCGTGCTGGCCCTGCTGCCCGGCCGCCTGCACGGCGAGGCGGTGCTGTTCTGCCGCGAGCGCGACGACGAGCGCGAGCGCTGGCACGGCGAATCGATCGGCACCGAGCGCGCCGTGTCCGAGCACGGCATGGACGACGCCTTCCCGATCGACGACATCGACGACATCCTGCCCGGCATGATCGAAGGCCGCGGCCGCGTGTATTGCCACTTCGGCCGCGAGCCGGAGTTCGACGCCCGCCTGCTCGGCTGGATGCGCCGCCTGCGCCAGCTGCGCGGCGGCGGCGTGGTGCCGAAGGAATTCGTGGCGCTGGGCCATCTGCTGCACGACCTGCGCCTGTACAAGTCGCGCGCCGAACTGCGCCTGATGCGCAGCTCCGCCGCCATCGCCGCCGAGGCGCATCTTTCGGCCATGCGCATGGCGCAGCCGGGCCGGCACGAATACGAAGTGGAAGCCGAGCTGGTGCGCACCATGCGCAGCCGCGGCGCGGTGCCGGCCTTCCCGCCGATCGTGGCCTCCGGCGCCAACGCCTGCGTCATGCACTACCAGGCCAACCGCGCGCCGCTGCGCGACGGCGACCTGCTGCTGATCGACGCCGGCGCGGAACTGGACTGCTACGCCTCGGACATCAGCCGCAGCTTCCCCGTCAACGGCCGCTACAGCCGCGAACAGCGCGCGCTTTACGAGGTGGTACTGGCCGCGCAGCAGGCCGCCATCGACGAGGTGCGGCCCGGCCGCCCGTTCAGCGCCGCGCACGAGGCGGCCGTGTATCTGCTCGCCGAAGGCCTGTGTTCGCTGGGCCTGCTGCAGGGCGACGCCGAAACCGCCATCGCCGAAGGCAGCTACAAGCGTTTCTTCCCCGCCAAGACCGGCCACTGGCTGGGCCTGGACGTGCACGACGTGGGCGATTACCGCATCGACGGCGAGCCGCGCATCCTGGAGCCGGGCATGGTGGTGACGGTGGAGCCGGGCCTCTACGTGCCGCCCGGCGAGCGCTCGGTGCACGAGCGCTGGCGCGGCATCGGCATCCGCATCGAGGACGACGTGGCGGTGACCCGCGACGGCCACGAAGTGCTTACCGACGCGGTGCCGAAGGAAGCGGAGGCGATTGAAGCGATGCTCGCGGAACGTTAGCTCGTCATCCCGGCGCAGGCCGGGATCCAGTAGCGATAAGTTCCATAAGAGCAAACACACCCCAAAGCCCGGCTCTTGAGTCTCCGGCGACCACCGAACGATGACGCCACTGGATCCCGGCCTGCGCCGGGATGACGAGCTTTAATGTTCCGGCGGATTTGTGTCCTCGCGCTGCCGCGCCTCATCCGACGCATGCACCTCGTACCACATCGCATTGAGGATGCCGAAGGCGCAGGCCAGGCCCAGGCCGAGAATCCAGCTGAAATACCACATGGTCCGCTCTCCGTATCAGTAGCTGCGGTGCGTGCCGCGCACGTGTTCCAGGGTCACCCGGCCGCGCATCACGCGGAACACCCATGAGGTGTACAGCACGATCAAGGGCAGGAACACCATGACGGCGCCGAGCATCAGCAGCAGGGTGCTGCGGCTGGAGGAGGCGTCCCACACCGTGAGGCTGGAACGCGGGTCGATGCTCGACGGCAGCAGGAAGGGAAACAGTGCGAAGCCGGCCGACAGAATGGTGCCGATCACCATCAGGCTGCTGCCCAGGAAGCCGGCGAAGCCCTGCCTGGCCACCTGCCACTGCAGCAGCAGCGCGCCGCCGAACGCCGCCAGCGGCGCCGCCCAGAACCACGGATGGCGCATATAGCTGGCGAACCAGCTGCTGCCCGTCGCCACCTGCTTGAACAGCGGATTGGACGGGCCGCCCGGCACCACCTCGCTGGCGATCGCATAGCCGGGAATGCCGTAGGCCAGCCAGATGCCCGCGGCCACGTACAGCACGGCCCAGGCCAGGCAGGTCCAGCGCGCGACGCGGGCGGCGCGCGCGGCGATGCTGCGGTCGGCCTTGAACGCTACCCAGGCGGCGCCGTGAGCCAGCAGCATGCTCAGCGACACCAGCCCCGCGACCAGTGCGAACGGATGCAGCAGCTCGAAGAAGCTGCCGTGCCAGCTCATGCGCAGGTCGTCGTCGAAGCGGAACGGCACGCCCAGGAACAGGTTGCCGAAGGCCACGCCGGTGAGCAGCGGCACCGCGGTGCCGGAGGCGACCAGCACCCAGTCCCACAGTCCCTGCCAGCGCGTGTGCTCGATCTTGCTGCGGAAATTGAAGCCCACCGGCCGCAGGATGAAGGCGACCAGCACCAGGAAGATCGCCAGGTACATGCCGGAGAACGACACGGCATACAGCATCGGCCAGGCCGCGAACGCGGCGCCGCCGCCTAGCACGAACCACACCTGGTTGCCTTCCCAGGTCGGCTCGATGGTTTCCAGCAGCACGTGGCGCTCGTCGGAGTCGCGGCCGAGCACGCGCAGCAGCGCCGCGGTGCCGAAGTCGAAGCCGTCGGTGACGGCGAAGGCGACCAGCAGGATGCCCAGCAGCGCCCACCAGATCACCCGCAGAGTGTCGAGATCGAACATGGCAGGCTCCTCAATCTTCCAGGGCGGGACGCAGCGACGGGTCGCGCGTGACCATGGGCCAGATGCCTAAGCCATCCGGCCCCTTGCGAGCGAACTTCAGCATCAGCACCACGTCCACCACCGCCAGCGCCGTGTAGAACAGCACGAAGCCGCCGAGCGAGGTCCACACCTGGCCGGCGCTCACGCTGGACACGCCCAGCGAGGTCGGCAGGATGCCTTCGATGGCCCAGGGCTGGCGGCCGTATTCGGCCACGATCCAGCCCAGCTCCGCCGCCAGCCACGGCAGCGGCAGGCTGTAGAAGGCCAGCTTCAGGTACCAGCGGTTGCGGTCCAGCCGGCGCCGGCTGGACAGCCAGAACGAATACGCGAACAGCGCGATGAAGTAGAAGCCGCAGGCCACCATGATGCGGAACGACCAGAACAGCACCGGCACGTTCGGGATGGTGCTGTCGGCGGCCTTCTGGATGTCTTCCGGCGTGGCCTTGCGCGGGTCTTCGACGAAGTGCTTCAGCAGCAGGGCGTAGCCGAGATCCTTGTCGTGCGCGGCCAGAATCTCCTTGGCCTGCGCGTTGTGCTTGTCCTCGCGCAGCACCAGCATGGCGTCGTAGGCGCGGATGCCGTTGTCGATCTTGCCCTTGGTGTCTTCCACCAGGTTGTTGATGCCGGGGATCGGCTTGGTCGTAGAGCGCGTGCCGATCAGGCCCATCACCCACGGCACCTGCAGCGCGTAGTGCGTGGTGCGGTTCCTGACGTCGGGAATGCCGAACACGGTGAACGAAGCGGGCGCCGGTTCCGTCTCCCACATGGCCTCGATCGCGGCCATCTTCATCTTCTGGTTTTCCGACACCGCGTAGCCGGATTCGTCGCCCAGCACCACCACCGACAGCGCCGCGGCCAGGCCGAAGCTGGCGGCCACCGTCATCGAGCGCTTGGCGAAGTCCACGTTGCGTCCGCGCAGCAGGTACCAGGCGCTGATCGACAGCACGAACATCGAGCCAAGCACATAGCCCGCGCTCACCGTGTGCACGAACTTGGCCTGCGCCACCGGATTGAAGAACACCTCGGCGAACGAGGTCACTTCCATGCGCATGGTCTCGGGGTTGAAGGCCGAGCCCACCGGGTTCTGCATCCACGCATTGGCCACCAGGATCCACAGCGCGGACAGGCTGGTGGCCAGCGCCAGGAACCAGGTCACCAGCAGGTGCTTCACCGGCGACACGCGCGTCCAGCCCATGAAGAACACGCCGATCAGGGTGCCTTCCAGGAAGAACGCCATCAGTCCTTCGATCGCCAGCGGCGTGCCGAACACGTCGCCGACGTAGTGCGCGTAATAGGCCCAGTTCATGCCGAACTGGAATTCCATGGTGATGCCGGTGGCCACGCCCATGGCGAAGTTGATGCCGAACAGCACACCCCAGAACTGGGTCATGCGTTTCCATACTTCGCGGCCGGTCATGACGTAGACGCTCTCCATGATGGCGAGGATCCACACCAGTCCCAGCGTGAGCGGCACGAACAGGAAGTGATAGAGCGCCGTCAGTGCGAACTGCAGGCGCGACAAGGTGACGACATCGGCGTCGATGATCATGGGTGGCCTTGGCTCGCGGCGGAGGACGGAGCGGCCGGCGCGAGCAGATGCTCGATCGCGGCCGGACGGGTATCGGGACGGGGATGCGGGGCGATCGCCACCCACCAGATCAGGGTGAGCAGCACGATCTTGGCGATCACGATCAGGATCAGCTCGCGGGCCAGCCGGCGCAGCACCGGTCGCTGCGGCTCGCGGCTGCCGGGTTGGGTCGACGGCGTGGACATCCGAGGCTCCCCTGCTTCAGCTGCAGGGCAGGATACGCCGCGTTCACGTGCATGTCGCGCGAAGCATTGCCGCGCGGCAGCCGGCCGCAGGGGCTTGATCCAGATCAGGAAACGGCAGGGCCGCCGGGGCTTCAGCCGTGTTCGTCGTCTGCGCTGCCGTCCTGCGTGCCGCGGCTGCGCAGGGGGATGCGCGAGCCGTCCTGCATGATCAGCACGCCGCCGTCGATGGTCTCGCTGTCGGCGTCCTCGGTGATGAAGCGCGCGACCACGGTGCCGCTGCCGCGCTCGCCTTTCAGATGAAAGGCGAAGGTGTCCTCGTCGGGTTCGGAACTGGTCAAGGTCCAGTCGAACTCGCTGCTGCGGATGCTGCCGATGTGTTCGGCGATGACCGGGTCGGCCGCCATCGCCACCACCGCCTGCTGCTCGAATGCCAGCCAGCCCCACCAGGCCAGCCCGCCGACCGCGGCCACGATGGCCACGATCAGGCTGCCCAGCAGGATCAGCCACAGCGGCACGCGCTTGCGCGGCGGTGCGGCTACCGGCGGCGGGGGCAGCGGGGCGGGGCCTAGCGGCGGCAGCGGGTCCATGGCGTGGCTCAGGCTTGCGCGAACGCGTCGCGCGTGAGGTTTTCGGGTTCGCCGGCGGTGCAGGCCACGTCGTCCTCGATGCGGATGCCGCCGTAGGGCTTGAACAGTTCGATGCGCTCCCAGTCGATGTCCTTGGCCACCGGCGTATCGCGCAGTTCGTCGAGCAGCATGTCGATGAAGTACAGGCCCGGTTCGATGGTGACCACCATGCCCGGTTCCAGCGTGCGCGTCATGCGCAGGTACGGATGCCCGGCGGGGCGCGGAATGCTGCCGCCGCGCTCGCCCTGCTGGAAGCCGGCCACGTCGTGCACCTGCAGGCCGATCGGATGGCCCAGGCCATGCGGGAAGAACGCCGCGGTCACGCCGGTTTCCACCGCGCTCTCGGCGGCCATGCGGATAAAGCCGTGCTCGCGCAGCACGCCGGCCAGCACGTGGTGGGCGTGGATGTGCAGGTCCGGATAGCTCTGTCCCGCGCGCACCTTGGCGGCGAACGTGAGCTGGGCGGCTTCCACGCTGTCGATCAGCGCCTGGAACTCGTCCTCGCCGCGGCCGGCGTAGGTGCGGGTGATGTCGCTGGCGTAGCCGAACGCGCTCGCGCCGGCGTCGATCAGAAAGGAGCGGTGATACTCCGGCGCCACGCGGCCGAAATGCGTGTAGTGCAGCACGGCGCCGTGCTGGTTCAGCGCCACGATGCTGGCGTACGGCAGCTCCGCGTCGATCGCGCCGGCTGCCGCCAGATAGGCCTGGTGGATGCCCAGCTCGCTGGCGCCGGCGCGGAACGCCTGCTCGGCGGCGCGGTGCGCGCGCGCGCCGATGCGGCTGGCTTCGCGCATCAGTGCCAGTTCGTAGGGCGTCTTGTACGAGCGGTGCCAGTGCAGGATGTCGAGCACGTCCTGCGGGTTGTTCGGCTCGATGCCGGCCAGCGCGGGCTGGGCCGGCGCGATCACCGCGCGGCGCGTCTGCGCGCCGGGCAGTTGGGCGACGGCTTCTTCCACCGTGCGCACGATGGTGATGTCGAAATGCTCCACCCAGTAGCCGCTGGGCGCCTGCGGCACCACATGCCAGTAATCGCGCGGCTGCAGGAACACCAGCCGCGGCCGCTGCCCTGGCGTATGCACGACCCAGCTGCCCGGCGCGTCGATCAGCGGCAGCCAGTGGCGGAAATGGGGGCTGGCGATAAAGGGGTAGTCCTGGTCGTCCAGGAACTTGCGCGGCGGCAGGCCGGCGGCGATCAGCAGGTGGTCGTGGCCGGTCAGCGCAAGCGCCTGGTCGGCGTGCTGGCGCACCGTGGCCAGGTGCTGGGGATAGAGCGGGGCGAGGCGGTCGATCATGCGGTTTCCTGGCTTGAGTCCGCCGCGCGGGGCCGGGGCGGACGGATAACCGCCGCATGATCGCGCGCGGGCGCTGCCGCCGCCAGTCCGGGCGCTTAAGGGTGCGGACTGGCGGACTTCGCCGTGCCGCCTATGCCAGGGTTGAAACAGTTGCAGGGGTCGAGCTGCGCATAGAAGCCGGCCAGCGCGGGTTTCGCTTGGTACAGATGGCCCACGTTGTGCTCCGCCGGATATTCGGCACCGCGCTGGTCGAGCAGTTCGAGCATCCGATGTTCCAGCGCCGCGCAATCCGTGCCCTTCGCCACGATGTAGTCCTGGTGGAACACATGGCACAGGAAGTGCCCGTAATAAAGCTTCAGCCGTATCGAAGCCTCGATGTCCGCCGGCAGTCGCTCGAACCAGTCGCGCTGGTTGCGCGGCAGGGCGATGTCCAGCGCGACGATGTCCTCGACCTCGCGCGGATGCACGGCGCGATAGCGCACCGCCGCGCTCGCCGCCGCGAAGCGGTGCAGGAAGGCCTTGTGGCCTTCCTCGTCCGTGCATTCGAAGTACGCGCCGTCTTCGCCGGCAAAATGTGCGGACAGGAAACCGCGCGCCTCGTCGATGCCCGCGGCCGGCACCTTGAGCAGCAGGTGATGCTCGTAGCGGTTGCGATACAGCCGCAGCCGCTCCGGCAGGTGTTCCGGCAGCCGTTCGCTCAGCCACTGCATGATGCGGTCGCTCATCTGCGCCGGCAGGAAGCCGAGGCGGTCGAACCAGGCATCGCAGCGGGTCTTCAGGTTGAACAGCGCAGGCATGCGCTCCGTGCCGAAGCGGTCGATCACCAGGAACAGATCCTTGCCGTACCGGTGCGCGACGTCGAAGGCATCGCGGTGCATGTATTCGGCGGCGATGGGCAGGTGCTCGAAATTCGCCAGCACGTGGCGGCGCAGTTCCGTCAGCGCGGATGTCGTGTTGGTGCCGATATAGAACACCTTGGCGCCGCGCTCGGCCGGGAACGTGTCCAGCCGCACCGCGAACACCATGATCTTGCCGGCGCAGCCGGAGGCTTCGAACAGGCGGCGCGGGTCGGCGTTGAAGCGGGCGGGTGTCGCAGCGTCGATATCGCGGACGTGGCTGGCATATGCGTGATCCGATGCTGCCGCGCCTGGCTGGATCTCTTCTTGCGCAAATGCACCGGCTTCGACACGCGCCAGTATTTCTTCGGGCGTGCCGGCCAGTTCGATACCCAGGTGATTGACCAGCCGCAACACGCCCGCTGCGTCGACGGCCGCATAGATCGCCATTTCCGTGTAGGCCGGCCCGCGCTGCACCAGCGAGCCGCCCGAGTTGTTGCAGATGCCGCCCAGCACCGAGGCGCCGATGCACGAGGAGCCGATCACCGAATGCGGCTCCCGCCCCAGCGGCTTCAAGGCGCGTTCGAGCTGGTCCAGCGTGGCGCCGCCCACGCAGACCACCTGCCGGCCGCCGTCGAGCAGATGCACGCGGCGGATGCGCGTGGTGCTGACGATGACGACGTCGCGGCCGTAGTCGTCGCCGTCGGGCGTGGAGCCGCCGGTCAAGCCGGTATTCGAGGCCTGCGTGATCACCACCGCGCCGGCGGCGATGCATGCGGCCAGCGCATGCCATTGCTCCACCAGGCTGCCCGGGCGAATCACCGCCAGCACCTTGCCGTTACCGAAGCGGTAACCCTGCCGGTAGCGGCGCGTCTTCGCATCGCCGGTGAGCACGTGCCGCGCGCCGACGATCCCGCGGCATGCCGCGAGCAGTGCTGCGCTTGCTTCGTGAAGAGATGGCATCAGGCCCGCCCCGGCGCGGCAGCGGAGCGCCCGGTCAGCGCCAGCGCGGCACCGGCGACCAGCGCCAGCGCGACCACCACCAGCCCGCCATTCGTGCTGTGCGTCAGATCCTTGATCCAGCCGATGATCGACGGGCTGACGAAGCCGGCGAGATTGCCGATCGAATTGATCATCGCGATGCCGGCCGCTGCCGCCGTGCCGGCCAGCACGCGGCTGGGATGGGTCCAGAACACCGGCATGGTCGACAGCACGCCGGCCGTGCCGATCGACAGCGCGATCAGGCCGGGCGACAGCTGGCCCGCGTACAGCGTGCTCGCGTACAGCCCGACGGCGCCGGCCAGGCTCGCCACGGCGAGATGCCAGCGGCGCTCGTTGCGCCGGTCGGAGCTGCGCGCGACCAGGATCATCGCCACCACGGCGACCGCGTACGGAACCGCCGTCAGCAAGCCCACGTCGAGCGCATCGCTCACCCCGGCCGCGGCGATCAGCGTGGGCAGATAGAAGCTCACGCCGTACAGGCCCATCATGCAGCAGAAGTAGATGGCCGCCAGCCGCCACACGCGGCCGTCCGCCAGCACGCTGCGCAGCGGCGCTTCGGCGCCCGCATCGCCGTCGCTGGCCATGTTCGCTTCGAGCAATTGCTTCTCGCGCTCGTCCAGCCACGCTGCCGCACGGATGCCATTGGGCAGCACGAACGGCGTGGCGATGCCCAGCGCCAAGGAAGGCAGTGCTTCGAGCAGGAACAGCCACTGCCAGTTCGCCAGCCCGTGCAGCCCGCCGAACGCATGCATGATCCAGCCCGACAGCGGGCCGCCGAGCACGCCGGCGACCGGAATGCCGATCATGAAAAGCGCATTCATGCGCCCGCGCCGCGCCGACGGATACCAGTAGGTGAGATACAGCACGATGCCGGGAAAGAAGCCGGCCTCCGCCACGCCGAGCAGGAAGCGCACCACGTAGAACGCCGCCGGCGTGGTCACGAACATCGACGAGGCGGACACCAGCGCCCAGCTCACCATGATCCGGCTGATCCACAGCCGCGCGCCCAGCCGGTGCAGCAGCATGTTGCTCGGCACCTCGAACAGGAAATAGCCGATAAAGAACACGCCGGCGCCGAGGCCGTACACCGATTCGCTGAAACGCAGGTCGCTGAGCATCTGCAGCTTGGCGAAGCCGACGTTGACGCGGTCCAGATAGGCGGCCACGTAGCAGACGAACAGGAACGGCAGCAGCCGCAGCGTCACTTTGGCGTAGGTGGCGGTTTCCAGCTCGGCGGAGGCTTGCGGGGGCATGGCGAGGTTCCTGCGGCGTGCGCGATGGGGATCGCGGCGAGTGTGGTGCTTCGCACGAGGCCGGCACCACTATCGCGCAGCAGAAAGCCTCACTTTGGGATTATTCGCACCGAACGGCCGTTCCGGATGGCGTCAATCGGTGCCGCCGGGCAAGGCCAGCCAGGCTTCCAGCAGGGCGGCGTCGGCGGGGCTGATCGAGACGATGCGGAAGCCGGACCACACCTGGCCGGGCGTGGCCGCATCGTCGTGCCATTGTTCCTGGATGCCCAGCTCGATGCTCAGCGCCGCGGCGCTCGTTCCGGGGAAGCTCAGGCCCGGCAGGCCCAGGCTCACCTGGTAAACCGCTTCGCTGCGCGGCGTCTCCGGCCCGATCAGCAGCAGCCCGGTGGCCGACAGATTGCCGAGGTGGCCGAGCGGGCGGTCGTTGATGACGTCGGTGACCGCCACCGTGTAGTTGGCGCGCTTGCGCTGCGCGCGGCGCTGTTCGATCGCGCTGGCAGGGGTGTTCACTGGCGGCCTCCGGCATGCGCGGCGCCGGGCCGCAGGTTCTCCATCAGCGCGCGCAGCGCGCGGTCGAACAGGTTCTCGCGCGGCGCCACCGCCTCGCGGATATGGCCCTGCACCAGCTGGCGCGCCAGCTGTTCCAGCGCCAGCTCGTCGCCGCGCGAACCGCGCCGCGTGACGAACAGGCAGCGCCCGGACACGGTCGAGTACCAGGCCAGCTTCTGCGTCCGGGCGACCTGGCCGGCGTCGTCGAGGAAATCGAACCAGGTGCCGAAGGGCAGGGTGAGCACATGCGCATGCATGCGGCGTTCTTCGTCGTCCAGCGGCACCGCGGTCTTCGCCGGTTCCGGCGGCGTGGCGGCTTCGGTGGCCTGGTGTTCGCCCAGGCGCTGGTGCTGCTTGAGCTTCATCGCCACGCCGGTGGCGGTGAGGCCATCGTCCGCTGCCGTCTCGTCACCGTTGCCGAGCAGGCGGCGGGCGACCTGCGCGGCTTCCTCGGCCTGCATGCCGATCTGCTGCAGGCCGGTCTGGATATCGTCGAGCAGGCTGTTGCGGTCGTCGATCGGCGCCAGGCCCAGCAGCTGGTCGGTGATGCGCAGGCGCGCGGCGAAGGTGTCGCTCTCTTCGCCGTTGCGCAGCAGGGTGAGCGCGAGCACGTCGGACCAGGCGCGTTCGAGCAGGGTGCGCACCAGCCCGCGTGGCGGCGCGGCGCGGAAGCGTTCGGCCATCAGCTCGGCGGCATGGTGGCGCGCATGCTCCAGGCGCTCGCGGCCCTGCATCGCTTCCACCTGGCGCCGCTCGGTGGCCTGCGCCTTGCGCGACAGCAGCGAGAGGTGGTGCTCGATATCGGTCAGCAGGCTGGCGTACAGCGCGGCGCTCGGCGGCTCGCGCTGCGCGCGCTCGGCCAGCTGGGCCAGCTTGGTGGCGAGCGAGCGGTCGACGTCGGCGTCGCCGCCATCCAGCCAGTCGTGCGCGGCCTCGGACATCGCCGCCAGCAGGCGGCGTGCGGGATGTTCGCGCTGGTCGAATACGTCGCGGTCGGCCAGCGCCATGCGCAGCAGCGGCACTTCCCATTCGCCGAGCATGCGCTGCGCGTGGCTGCCGCGCTGCATGCCGCCGGCCATCTGCTCGAACAGCAGGGCCACCAGCTGCACGGTGTCGTCCTGCCGCGGGCTGAGCGAAAGCTTGGGCGTGGAATGTTCGGTGCCGGCATTGAGCAGGGCCAGCAGCTGCTCGCGCAGGCGCAGGGCCTGGCCTCCGGCGGCGACCTGCTGCGCGGCCTGCGCCAGCGGCAATTGCAGGGCGGCCAGCAGATGCTGCAGCTGTTCGTCGCTCAGGGCCTGGCCCAGGGGAGCGGGCGGCGGCGCCGCGGCGCGCTGCAGCGACAGCAGTTCGCGCAGCATGTCGAGCATGTGCTCGCCCAGTTCCACCTGCGGGCCGCCGATGCCGGCCGGCACGCTGCCGGGGATTGCGGCGGCAGGGCTGCGCAGGCCGCGGGCGTCGCCGGGGCGGGCCACGCGATAAGCGTGCAGGTGCGGCAGGATGCCTTCGCCGGCCAGGTGCTGATTGACCGTTTCGTACAGCGAGGCCAGGTGGCGCACCACCATGTGGTCGAACGCATCGAGCAGCAGCAGGCGGTGGCGCACCGGCAGCTCCCAGTCGCGCAAGGCCTCCAGGAAGCAGCGCGACAAGGCCTGCGCGCCCAGCGGCAGATCCTCGCCCTCCATCGGCGGCAGGCTGGCCAGGGCGCCGAAGCGGAAGCTCAGTTCGAACAGCGCCGGCGCATGGCGTGCCTCGCTGCGCACGCCGGACTGTTCCAGCGCTGCGCGCTCGTCGTCCTCGCCGTCGTCCAGCAGCGACAGCGTGAGCGGCGCGGTTTCTTCAGGCTGGATGCCGATGCGCTCGAAGCGCTTGGCTACTTCGGCGAAGAAGCGCTGTTCGAGCATGTCGCGATGGCTCTGCAGCCGCTGGCGCACGCTCATGTGGACCTGCTGGTCCAGATGGTTGCGCGCCTGCTCGGCCTGGCCGAACAGCTTGTGCTCGGCGTCCAGCAGGCAGGCGCGCAAGGGTGCTTCCAGCCAGCTGTCGCAGAGCGCGTGGGTTTCCTCGATGAGGCGGCGCGCGCGCAGGCTCCAGGCCCCGTGGCCGTCGGGCTGCGCGCCGTGGCCGGGCGCGAGCGGTTGACGTCGACCCTGTTCGACATCCATGGCAGTTCCGCCGTTTTCCCCTGTGGACGGGCGCAGTCTAGGCCCGCGGCGGCGGGGCTGCCATCGGCCGAAGGTGCAGGCCGGCCGCCTTAGTCCAGGAAGGCGGCGATCACGTCGTTGAGGAAGCGCTGGCCCAGCCCGGTGGTGTGAAGAAGGGCGGGATCGTCCGCCAGCCAGCCGCGCTCGCGGCACCGGGCCAGGGCGGGGGCGATGCGCCCGGCGGGCAGGCCGGTGCGCGCCTCGAACTCGGCCATCGGCACGCCGTCGACCAGGCGCAGCGCATTGAGCATGTATTCGAACGGCAGCTCGGCCGCGTCCACCGCCTGGTCGCCGCCGATGCGGCCGGGGCCGGCGGCCGCTTCCATCCAGGCGCGCGGGTGGCGCGTCTTCCAGCGCCGGCGCACTTCGCCGGTGGCCGCGTCGCTGAGCTTGCCGTGCGCGCCCGCGCCGATGCCGAGGTAGTCGCCGAAGCGCCAGTAATTGAGGTTGTGCGCGCAGCGCCGGCCGGGCTGCGCATAGGCGGAGATTTCGTACTGGCCGTAGCCGGCGGCGGCCAGCGCCTGCTCGCAGGCTTCCTGCATGGCCCAGGCGTGGTCGTCGTCCGGCAGCGGCGGCGGATTGGCGGCAAATGCCGTGTTCGGTTCCAGCGTGAGCTGGTAGTGCGAGATATGCGTCGGCGCCAGCGCGACGGCGCGCGCCACGTCGTCGAGCGCGCCGTCCAGGGTCTGCTCCGGCAGCGCGTACATCAGGTCCAGGTTGATGTTGGCGTAGCCGGCGTCCTGCGCGGACTTCACCGCGGCCTCCGCCTCGCCGGCGGAATGGATGCGGCCGAGGCGGCGCAGCTTGTCGTCGTCGAAGCTCTGGATGCCGAACGACAGGCGGTTCACGCCCGCGGCGAGATAGCCGTCGAAACGGCCGTGCTCCACCGTGCCGGGATTGGTTTCCAGGGTGATTTCAGCGTCCTGCGCCAGCGGCAGCCGTTCGCGCACGCCGTCCAGGAAACGCGCGATCAGTGCCGGCGCGAACAGGCTGGGCGTGCCGCCGCCGAAGAAGATGCTGTGCACGCTGCGGCCGTGCAGCGCGGCGGCGAAGTCGGCGCGGTCGGCGTCGAGATCGGCCAGCAGCAGGTCCACGTAGCGCTCGTACGGCGGCGGCTCGCCGCGCAGGCCGTGCGAGTTGAAGTCGCAGTACGGGCACTTCTTCACGCACCAAGGCATGTGCACGTACAGCGACAGCGGCGGCGCGAGCAGTGGCATCTCAGGTCCGGTCGCGCTGCCAGCCGGCCAGCCGCGCATGCAGTACGGCGAGCGCCTGGCCGCGGTGGCTGAGGCGGTTCTTGGTGGCCGGCTCCAGCTCGGCCGCGCTGTGCGCCATGCCATCGGGCAGGAACAGCGGGTCGTAGCCGAAGCCGCCCGGCCCGCGCGGCGCGGTGAGCACGCGGCCGTGCCAGCGGCCTTCGGCGATCAGCGGGGCCGGGTCTTCGGCGTGGCGCACCAGGGCCAGCACGCAGATGAAGAAGGCGCCGCGCTGCTCGTCCGGCAGGCCGTCCAGCTCGCGCAGCAGCTTGGCGTTGTTCGCCGCGTTGTCGCCGTGGCCGCCGCTGTAGCGCGCCGAATACAGGCCCGGCGCGCCGCGCAGGTGGTCGACGCAGATGCCGGAGTCGTCGGCCAGCGCGGGCAGGCCGGTGGCGGCCGCCGCGTTGCGCGCCTTCAGCAGCGCGTTCTCGACGAAGGTCAGGCCGGTTTCGTCCGCATCGGCCACGCCCAGGCTGGCCTGCGCGACCACTTCCAGGCCGACGCCGGCGAACAGCTGGTTGAACTCGGCGAGCTTGCCGGGGTTGCTGCTGGCCAGGACGATGCGGTCCATGTTCAACCCTGCGCCAGGGCGGCGCGCTGCGCGGCGACCAGCTCGCCGATGCCCTTCTCGGCGAGCAGCAGCAGGCTGTCCATTTCGTCGCGGCGGAAGGCGTGGCCCTCGGCGGTGCCCTGCACCTCGATAAAGCCGCCGCCGTCGTTCATCACCACGTTCATGTCGGTATCGCAGTTGGAATCTTCGGCGTAGTCCAGGTCCAGCACCGGCGTGCCCTGGTAGATGCCGACCGAGACCGCGGCGATCGCGCCGAACACCGGGTTGCGGCGCAGGTTCTCGCGCTTCATCAGCACGTTGACCGCATCGACCAGGGCCACGTAGGCGCCGGTGATGGCGGCAGTGCGGGTGCCGCCGTCGGCCTGGATCACGTCGCAGTCCAGGGTGATGACGCGTTCGCCCAGGGCCTGGCGGTCGACGCAGGCGCGCAGGCTGCGGCCGATCAGGCGCTGGATTTCCTGGGTGCGCCCGCCCTGGCCGCCGCGGGCGGCTTCGCGCTGGGTGCGGCTGGAGGTGGCGCGGGGCAGCATGCCGTATTCGGCGGTGACCCAGCCCTCGCCCTTGCCGCGCAGCCACGGCGGCACGCGGTCTTCGACGCTGGCGGTGCACAGCACGCGGGTGTCGCCGAAGCTGACCAGCACGGAGCCTTCCGCGTGGCGGGTGTAGTGGCGTTCGATGGTGACGGGGCGCAGCTGGTCGCTGGCGCGGCCGCTCGGGCGGCTGACGGCATTCATGAGGGGCGGTGGCCTGATTGGGCAAGGCAGGGCGGGAGAGTTTACCATTGCGCCCTTTCCGGCCGCCCGCGGCTGCAGATAGGGATTTTCCGATGATCCGCAGCATGACTGCCTACGCCTTCGCCGAGACCACCGGTCCGGTCGGCACCCTCAGCTGCGAGCTGCGCACGGTCAACCACCGCTATCTGGAACTCAGCCCGCGCCTGCCCGACGACCTGCGCGTGTTCGAGAGCACCCTGCGCGAACGCATCGCCGCCCGCCTGTCGCGCGGCAAGGTCGACCTCACCGTGCGCCTGCGCGGCGAAGCCCGCGGCGACGCGCTGCAGGTGAACCATGCGGTGCTGGGCAAGTTGTCGGAGCTGTCGATGGACCTGGAAGCGCGCTTCCCGCGCCTGCAGATCGAATTCACCGAACTGCTGCGCTTCCCCGGCGTGCTGCAGCAGGCCGAGGTGGACCAGGACCAGCTGCAGGCCGCCCTGGTCGCCGTGCTGGACGACGCGCTGGAGGCGCTCACCGCCACCCGCGAACGCGAGGGCGCCAAGCTCGGCGCCATCCTGGGCGAGCGCCTGGACAGCATCGAGCGCATCGTCGGCGACGTGCGCGGCTGGATGCCGCAGATCCGCGAAGGCCTGCGCGCACGCCTGGAGCAGCGCCTGGCGGACCTCAAGCAGCCGGCCGATCCGGGCCGCCTGGAACAGGAACTGGTGCTGCAGATCACCCGCATCGACGTCGACGAAGAACTGGACCGCCTCGCCACGCACATCGCCGAAGCGCGCCGCGTGCTGGGCCTGAAGGAACCGGTCGGCCGCCGCCTGGATTTCCTCATGCAGGAATTCAACCGCGAGGCGAACACGCTCGGTTCCAAGTCGGTGGATTCGCGCAGCACCAATGCGGCGGTGGAGCTGAAGGTGCTGATCGAGCAGATGCGCGAGCAGGTGCAGAACATCGAATGAGCGCGAGCGATACCGCCGCCGGCATTCCGGAAGGCACCCTTTTCGTGGTGGCCGCGCCTTCGGGCGCCGGCAAGTCCACCCTGGTCAATGCGCTGCTGGAGCGCGAGCCGGCGATCTCGCTGTCGATCTCGCACACCACGCGGCCGCCGCGGCCGGGCGAGCAGTACGGGCGGCATTACTACTTCGTCGAGCGCGCGGAATTCGAGCGCGAGATCGCCGACGGGATCTTCCTGGAGCATGCCGAGGTGCACGGCAATCTGTATGGCACTTCGCGCACCACGGTGTCCGATCTGCTGTGCCAGGGGCGCGACGTGCTGCTGGAGATCGACTGGCAGGGCGCGCGGCAGATCCGCCAGTCCAAGCCGGACTGCGTCAGCGTGTTCATCCTGCCGCCGTCGCGGGTGGAACTGGAGCGGCGCCTGCGCGGGCGCGCCTCGGACAGCGCGGACGTGATCGAGCGCCGGCTGCACAACTCGCGCGAGGAAATCGCGCACGCCCACGAGTTCGACTACATCATCGTCAACGACAGCTTCGACGAGGCGCTGGGCGACCTGCAGTCCATCGTGCGGGCGGTGCGCCAGCGCAGCGAGCTGCAATGGCGGCGGCACGAGGCGCTGATCGCCGAGTTGCTCGCATAACGGCGGGCGCGGCGGCTCGCCTGAACGGCAGCCATCAAACCGAGGCGGGGCGCGGCCTCGCATAGCCTTCATGGCCGTCTTCGGCTACTTTGGGCGCCTTTCCCCTGGCAGCTTCGCCCATGACCGACTCCGTTCGTGCCAAGCCAGACGACAGCGCCATCGTGCGCGTCCGTGGCCTGACCACGGTGCTCAACGGCAAGACCATCTTCGACGCGATGGACCTGGACATCCCGCGCGGCAAGGTCACCGCCATCATGGGTCCCAGCGGCACCGGCAAGACCACCCTGCTCAAGCACATCACCGGCCAGATGCGCGGCCAGTCGGGCGAGGTGTGGGTGGACGGCCGGAACGTGCCGGCGCTGCGCCGCGAGCAGCTGTTCGAGCTGCGCGAGCGCATCGGCTACCTGTTCCAGAACTCGGCCCTGCTCACCGACTTCGACGTGTTCGAGAACGTGGCGTTTCCGCTGCGCCAGCACACCGAACTGCCGGAAGTGCTGATCCGCAATATCGTCCTGACCAAACTGCAGGCGGTCGGCCTGCGCGGCGCGGCCAGGCTGATGCCGACCGAGCTTTCCGGCGGCATGGCCCGGCGCGTGGCGCTGGCGCGCGCGATCGTGTTCGATCCGATGCTGATCCTCTACGACGAACCCTTCGTCGGCCTCGATCCCATCGCGCTGAACCAGGTGCTGAAGCTGATCCGCACGCTCAACCAGACCTTGGGCATCACCAGCGTGCTGGTGGCGCACGAGCTGGCCGCGGTGCAGCAGGTGGCCGACCACGTCTACCTCATTGCCAACGGCAAGGTGGTGGCGCAGGGCGATCCGAAAACCATCGCCGACGACGGCTCGCCGTGGACGCGGCAGTTCTTCGGCGGCGAGGCCGACGGCCCGGTGCCGTTCCAGTATCCGGCCGGCGACTACGCCGCGTCGCTCGGCTTCAAGGGGGGCGCATGAGCGCGCCACGCGACAACATCGTCACCCGCTCGCTGGCCCAGATCGGCGACTGCGGGCTGTTCCTGCTGCAGATCCTGGCGGCGATCCCGCGCAGCCTGCGCCACGCGCGCGAGACGGTGCGGCAGCTGTGGTTCGTCGGCGCGATGAGCCTGATCATCATCATGGTCTGCGGCCTGTTCGTCGGCATGGTGCTGGGGCTGCAGCTGTACGACGTGCTGTCGATCTTCGGCGGCACCTCGGCCACCGGCACGGTGGTGGCGATCGCCATCTACCGCGAGCTGGGGCCGGTGGTCACGGCGCTGCTGTTCGCCGGCCGCGCGGGTACCTCGGTCACCGCCGAGATCGGCCTGATGCGCGCCACCGACCAGATCGCCGCCATGGAAATGATGGCGGTGGACCCGATCGCCTACGTGGCGGTGCCGCGTTTCCTCGCCGGCGTGATCGCCATGCCGCTGCTGTGCTGCGTGTTCTGCGCGCTGGGCATCTTCGGCGGCCACCTGGTCGGGGTGAGCTGGCTGGGCATCGACAACGGCACGTTCTGGTCGAACATGACCGCCACCGTCGACCTGGTGAAGGACGTGCTCAACGGCGTGCTGTGGAAGAGCGTGGTGTTCGGCGGCGTGGTGTCGCTGATCGCCGTGTTCCAGGGCTACACCACGCCGCCCACCAGCGAGGGCGTGGCCTATGCCACGACGCGCACGGTGGTGGCTTCGTCGATCGCCATCCTGGCGCTGGACTTCGTGCTCACCGCCTTCCTGATGTGATGCCCATGACTACGCAGATCACTATTGCAACCATCCATTCGCCTGTGAGGATCGTGCCGTGAGCCAGAGACCGTCCTATGCCGTCGGCACCGGCCTGTTCATCGTGCTCGGCTTCGCCGCGCTCGGTTACCTCGCCACGCAGACCACCTCGGTGGCCAATACCAGCCGCGGGCCGAGCTATACCGTCGAGGCGCACTTCGCCAACATCGGCCAGCTCAAGGAGCGCGCGCCGGTGAAGGTGGCGGGCGTGCGCATCGGCCAGGTGCAGTCGATCGTGCTCGATCCCGGCAAGGAAACCGCCGACGTGAAGCTGGCCATCGACCAGCGCTACGACAAGATTCCCACCGATTCGGTGGCGACCATCTTCACCAGCGGCCTGCTCGGCGACCAGTACGTGGGCATCCAGTACGGCAGCTCGGCCAAGCCGCTGGCCAACGGCGGCACCCTGGCGCTGACGCGCCCGGCGCAGCAGCTGGAGGAAATGCTCGGCAAGTTCTTCGGCGCCGGCGGCGCGGCCGACAATCTCGGCGGCAGCTACACGGTGAAGGCGCGCTTCACCAACGTCGGTGCGCTCTCCGCCGGCGCGCCGGTGAAGATGGCCGGCGTGGCGATCGGCAGCGTCAAGTCGGTGCTGGCCGATCCGGTCAAGCTGGACGCCCTGGTGGAGCTGTCGATCGACAAGAAATACGCGCAGATTCCCGACGATTCGGCGGCCGCGGTATTCACCAGCGGTTTGATCGGCACGCAGTACGTTGCGATCCAGCCCGGCGGCTCGCCGGATGCGCTGAAGGACGGTGACGAGCTGGTTCTGACCCAGTCGGCCCTGCAGCTCGAAGACCTGATCGGCAAGTTCCTGGTCAGCGGCTCGGGCGACAAGAAACCGGACGGCGCCCCCGCTTCCTCCTCTTCCTCTCCGGCCGGCAAGCACTGAGCCGGCCGCCACTTCCCAGGAGTTTCCCCATGATGCTGCGCAGTCTGGCTCTCGCCACCGCCATCGCATTCACCGGCATCGTTGCCGCCCCGGTCCACGCCCAGGCCGCCGCCCAGGCGCCGGCCTCCACCCAGACCCCCCAGCAGGTCGCCCAGACCATCGTCGACCAGCTGGGCAAGGCCATCGACGGCCACCAGGCCGAGCTGAAGAAGGACAAGGAAAAGCTCATCTCGGTGATCGACGATGTGTTCCTGCCACACTTCGACATCGACTACGCCTCGATCCTGGTGCTCGGCCAGCACGCCCGCGAAGCCACGCCGGAGAAGCGCGCCGAATTCGCCCGCGCGTTCTACAACTCGATCACCCACCGCTACGCCGAAGGCCTGCTCAGCTACACCCAGGGCCGCGTGAAGGTGCTGCCGTTCAGCGGCGACCTCAATGACAAGCGCACCGTGGTGCGCACCCAGGTGGTGCTGGACGACGGCAAGACGGTGTCGGTCGACTACGCGTTCCGCAAGTCGCGCGAAGGCGACTGGAAGGCCTACGACGTGATCATCGAAGGCATCTCGTACATCACCAACTACCGCAACCAGGTCGACGCCGAGATCAAGAAGGGCGGCCTGGACAACCTCATCTCCGACCTGAAGACCAAGGGCGCCGACGCGCTCAAGCAGATGGACAAGGACGGCAAGCAGGGATGAGCGCCGCCGCCTTCCAGGTGACGCGCGCCGCGCCGGATGCCGTGCAGGTATCCGGCGCGCTGACCTTCGCCACGGCGGCGCAGGCGCTGGCCGCGATCGACGCGGCGGCGGCCGGGGGTTGCCGCCAGGTCGACCTGGCCGGCGTCAGCCAGAGCGACAGCGCCGGCCTGGCCTGCGTGCTGGCGGTGCTGGCCAAGGCGGTGGAGAGCGGCCGTCCGCTGGCGTTGCGCAACGTGCCCGAGGGCATGCGCGTGCTCGCCTCGGTATGCGAAGTGGACCAGCTGCTCGGCTGAGCCGGCGCGCCGGCAACGCGGCAAAGAGAAAGGGGCCTTGCGGCCCCTTTTTCGTGTGCTCAGTTCTGGCTGGGCTTCTGCGCCGCGGGCGGTTCCTGCGACTGCTTCTGTTCCCACTGGTGCTGTTCGTTGAGCAGCTCGTCCGGGTCGAAGTTGGTTTCCTTCAGGCCCTGCATCTGCTCGATCACTTCCGCCGGCGGGTTGCCGTCGTAGATCTGGTAGATGCGCTGCTGGCGGTAGGCGTCGCGCAGGAACACGTAAGGGTCGTAGGCCGACTTCAGGAAGCTCTCGGCGTCGATCGCGCGCGAACGGATGGTGACCAGGTACAGCACCTGCGGGATGTAGTACTGCCCGTAGTGGAATTCGTGGTTGCGCGAGAAATAGCTGAGCGGGTCGAAGAAGTAGCTGTCCACCGGCAGGCGCCACACGTCGCGCACCGTAGTCGGGCCCACGAACGGCAGCATCAGGAAGTCACCCTCCGGCACGCCCCAGCGGGCGAGGGTGATGCCGAAATCGTTGTCTTCCAGCGGCAGGCCGAGCTGGCTGGCCGGGTCGAAGAAGCCGCCCACGCCCAGGGTCAGGTTCACCAGGAAGCGCCCCGTGCTGCGCGCGGCCTGCAGCGGCCGGGCCTGCAGCAGGTCGTTGGCGACCGTGATCGGCATCTTGATGTTGGTGAAGAAGTCGCTGACCGCGCGGCGCACCGGCGGATTGGTCACCTTGCGGTAGCCGACGGCCACCGGGCGGATCACCGCCTGGTCGAGCGAGTCGTTGAAGGCGTAGACCTTGCGGTTGAACTGCTCGTGCGGATCGTCCGTGCGCGGCTTGGCGATGCTGCAGCCGGCCAGCAGGGCGATCGCGGCCAGGGGGAGCAGGCGCAGCAGGAAGAGTCGGATCGAAGAAGACATCGGCGTCGGGGGTCCTGTCCGCTGCGGATTTGAGGGACAACGATTAAGTGTACTGCCTGGTTTTTATATTGTGTACAGCGGGCGAGTCTCGCCCGCTGGCGCTGCAGGCTGGCTGAACCGCGCATGATACGTCCATGCTGCATTGCCAGGAAAGCGCCCCCTGGCTACACTGGCGACCTATAAGTCGCTTTATTCCCTAAGGATTTCACATGGCACGCATTACCGTGGAAGACTGCCTCGAGGTAGTCGACAACCGTTTCGAGCTGGTGCTGATGGCGACCAAGCGCGCCCGCCAGCTCGCCAAGGGTGCCGAGCCGGCGGTCAATCCCGATCACGACAAGCCGACCGTGGTGGCCCTGCGCGAAATCGCCGACCGCCGCATCGACCAGGCCACCATCGACGAGATCGACCGCGCCGAGCGCGAGCGCGCCGAACGCGAGGCGCTGGAATGGGCCGCGGCCGAAGTCGACGACGACCTCTCCAAGGGCGGCGACGACTGATGGATGGCGCCGGCTGTAAACCTGGCCCCGCACGCGCCGGCATCGCCGGTGCGGCGCGCGGCCGCCAGCCAGCCGGCTCTTTGCTTCACCCCGATCAGCGACACGAGGTGGCTGCCTGAGCGGCGGCCAGCGCCCCGTGAGCGCGACTACGCATCCCGATCCCGTGGATACGTCGTCCTTGCCTCCCTACGTACTGGCGCTCAAGGAGCGCATCGCCTACCTGCCGCCCGAGCAGGTGGCGCGCGTGCTGCGCGCCTACGAGGTCGGCGCGCAGGCGCATGAAGGCCAGGCGCGCAAAAGCGGCGAGCCGTACATCACGCATCCGGTGGCCGTCGCCGGCATCCTGGCCGAGCTGGGCCTGGATGCCGAGACCATCATCGCGGCGATCCTGCACGACACGCTCGAAGACACCGCGCTGAGCCGCGCCGAGCTGGCCGGCGAATTCGGCGAGACCGTGGCCGACCTGGTCGACGGCGTCACCAAGCTGGACAAGATGCGCTTCAGCAGCCGCCAGGAAGCGGATGCCGAAAGCTTCCGCAAGATGCTGCTGGCGATGGCGCGCGACCTGCGGGTCATCCTGATCAAGCTCGCCGACCGCCTGCACAACATGCGCACGCTCGGCGCCAAGGATGCCGCGTCGCGCCGCCGCATCGCGCGCGAAACGCTGGAGATCTACGCGCCGATCGCGCAGCGCCTGGGCATGAACAAGTTCAAGGCCGAGCTGCAGGACCTGGGCTTCCGCGCCCTGCATCCGGACCGCTACCGCGTGATCAGCGAGCGCATCCGCGCCGCGCTGGGCAACCGCCGCGAGGCCATGGGCAAGATCGAGGCCGCGCTGTCCACGCGCCTGGCCGGCGAGCACCTGGCCTCGCGCGTGCTCGGCCGCATCAAGTCGCCGTGGAGCATCTATTCGAAGATGCGCAGCGAGCACAAGAGCTTCGCCCAGCTGATGGACGTCTACGGCTTCCGCGTGGTGGTCGACACCGCGATGAGCTGCTACGTCGCGCTGGGCGCGGTGCACTCGCTGTACAAGCCGGTGGACCGCCGCTTCAAGGATTTCATCGCGATCCCCAAGGCCAATGGCTACCAGTCGCTGCACACCGTGCTGCTGGGGCCGTTCGGCGCGCCGATCGAAGTGCAGATCCGCACCGCGGAGATGGACTCCGTGGCCGAACGCGGCGTGGCCGCGCACTGGGCCTACAAGACCGACAGCGGCCCCGCCAACAGCGCGCAGGCGCGGGCGCGCGAGTGGCTGTCGTCGCTGGCGGACAGCCAGGCCAATACGGCGTCGTCGTCCGAGTTCATCGAGAACGTCAAGATCGACCTGTTCCCGGACGAGGTCTATCTGTTCACCCCGCGCGGCGACATCCTCTCGCTGCCGCGCAACGCCACCGCGCTGGACTTCGCCTACGCGGTGCATACCGACGTCGGCGACCACGCGGTGGCCGCGCGCGTCGACAAGAAGCTGCTGCCGCTGCGCACGCGGCTGGAATCGGGCCAGCTGGTGGAAATCATCACCGCGCCGTCCGCGGTGCCGAACCCGGCCTGGCTGGAATCGGTGGTCACCGGCAAGGCGCGCACCGCCATTCGCCAGTACCTCAAGCATCTGCAGCACGAAGACGCCGTCGACTTCGGCCACCGCATGCTCGACCGTGCGCTCGATGCGCAAGGCTCCAGCCTCGATGCCATTCCCGTGGCCGTGCTGGACCGCTTCCTCGAAGCCGCCAAGCTCAAGCGCCTGGAAGAACTGCTCGCCGACATCGCGCTGGGCAACCGCATGCCCGACGTGGTCGCCGGCCAGCTGCTGGCCGCGCGCGGCAAGCAGAAGGGCGGTGCGGCGCCGACCCAGCATGCGGTGGAAAAAATCCGCATCACCGGCGCCGAGCGCGGCGTGCTCAGCTTCGGCAATTGCTGCCACCCGCTGCCGGGCGACGAGATCATCGGCTATCTCTCCACCGGCAAGGGCATCGTGGTGCACCGGATCGAATGCCCGAACGTGGTGGAATTGCGCAAGTCGCCGGAGCGCTGCGTCGCCATCGAATGGGACCGCGACGTGCAGGGCGACTACCGCGCAGAGCTGCGCATCGAGGTCATCAACCGGCCGGGCGTGCTCGCCACCGTGGCCGCGGCCATCGCGGCGGCGAATTCGAATATCGAGAACGTGGAATACGTCGAGCGCGACAGCGCCGCCGCCACCTTGCTGTTCGCTCTGGAAGTGAAGAACCGCAAGCACCTGGCCGACGTGATCCGCCGCGTGCGCCGCACCGGCGTGGTGAGCGGCGCGTACCGCTACCCGCTCTAGGCCGGTCCCGGGATTTCCGTTTTACACTTCGGGCTTTCCCCGCCCGAGGTTCCCGCGATGTCCCGCAGCATCATCTCCACCGACAAGGCGCCGGCCGCGATCGGCCCGTACTCGCAGGCCGTGCGTGCCGGCAACACCGTGTACTTCTCCGGACAGATCCCGCTGGATCCGGCTACCGGCAACCTGGTCCAGGGCGATATCGCACTGCAGACGCGGCGCGTGTTCGACAACCTCAAGGCGGTGGCCGAAGCGGCCGGCAGTTCGCTGTCGGCGATCGTGCGCGTGGGCATCTACGTCACCGATCTGGCCAACTTTGCGACGGTCAATGCGGTGATGGCCGAGTATTTCCAGGCGCCGTATCCGGCGCGTTCCACCATCCAGGTCTCGGCCCTGCCCAAGGGCGCCGAGGTGGAAGTGGACGCGGTGCTGGTGATCGACTGACCCGGCGGCGGGGCATGCGCCGACACGCGCGGCCTCCATCGCCGCTACGCGCCGGCGCACGCCTCCGCTAGGCTTTCCGCAATGTCAGCTGCACCCGCTTCCACCGCTATCGCTCCCGGTCTCGCGCCGGTCTCGTCGCTGCCCGGCATCGGTCCGGCGCTGGCGGCGACGCTGGCCAAGCTGGGGCTGGAGCGCGTGCAGGATCTGTGGTTCCACCTGCCGCTGCGCTACGAGGACCGCACCCAGATCAGCACCATCGCCGACCTGCACGTCGGCGAGCGGGCGCAGGTGGAGGGCGTGGTGGAGGCGGTGGAACGCGGTTTTCGCTACCGGCCGCAGCTCAAGGTCGCCATCACCGACGATTCGCGCGAAACCCTGGTGCTGCGCTTCTTCCATTTCCATCGCGCCCAGGCCGAGCAACTGCGGCCCGGCGTGCGGCTGCTGGTCTACGGCGAAGTGCGCCACGGCGCGCAGGGGCTGGAGATGGTGCATCCGCAGTACCAGCGCCTGGAGGGCG
Organism: Dyella sp. SG562; assembly: GCF_011759495.1. Classification (NCBI taxonomy): domain Bacteria; kingdom Pseudomonadati; phylum Pseudomonadota; class Gammaproteobacteria; order Lysobacterales; family Rhodanobacteraceae; genus Dyella; species Dyella sp. SG562. The sequence goes on along the minus strand of NZ_JAAOYS010000001.1, from coordinate 649,911 downwards.
TGGCCGAGCCCGCGGTGGAGGAGCGGCTCACGCCGGTCTATCCCACCACCGAAGGCCTGGGCACCAGGCGCCTGGCCGGCGTGATCGCCAAGGCGCTGGCGCTGCTGCCGCCCGACCGCGAGCTGGAGCTGATTCCGCCTGCGCTCGGCGCCGGCCACGGCCTCACGTCGCTGCGCGAAGCGCTGCTGTACGTGCATCGCCCGCCGCCGGATGCGCACCTGGGCGAGCTCACCCAGGGCCGCCATCCCGCGCAGCAGCGCCTGGCTTTCGAGGAACTGCTCACCCAGCACCTCAGCCTCAAGCGCATGCGCGCCGCGGTGAAGCAGCGGCACTCGCCGGCATTGGGCGGCGACGGCGTGCTGCGCGAGCGCCTGCTGCAGAGCCTGCCGTTCCGGCTTACCGGCGCACAGCAGCGCGTCAGCGAGGCGGTAGCGAAGGACATGGCCAGGACGCATCCCATGCTGCGGCTGGTGCAGGGCGACGTCGGCAGCGGCAAGACCGTGGTCGCCGCGCTGGCCGCGCTGGCCGCGGTGGAATCCGGCCGCCAGGTGGCGCTGATGGCGCCCACCGAGCTGCTGGCCGAGCAGCATCTGCGCAACTTCAGGCATTGGCTGGAGCCGCTGGGCATCGAGGTGGAATGGCTGGCCGGCAAGGTCACCGGCAAGGCGCGCACGCGCGCGCTGGAGCGCGTCGCCGCCGGCGCGCCGGTGGTGATCGGCACGCATGCGCTGATGCAGGAGGGGGTGGAGTTCGCGCGGCTGGGCCTGGTCATCGTCGACGAGCAGCACCGCTTCGGCGTGCAGCAGCGCCTGTCGCTGCGCGACAAGGGGCTGGAAGGCGACCAGGTGCCGCACCAGCTGGTGCTCACCGCCACGCCTATCCCGCGCACCCTGGCGATGAGCGCGTACGCCGACCTGGACGTCTCCTCCATCGACGAACTGCCGCCCGGCCGCACGCCGGTGCAGACCATCGCCATTTCCAACGCGCGCCGCATCGACGTGATCGAGCGCATCCATGCCGCCTGCCGCGAAGGGCGCCAGGTGTACTGGGTGTGCACCCTGATCGAGGAGACCGAGCAGCTGCGCGCGCAGGCCGCCGAAGTGGCGCACGCGGAACTCTCCGCGGCGCTGCAGGACTGCAAGGTAGGCCTGATCCACGGCCGCATGAAGCCGAAGGAAAAGCAGGCGGTGATGGACGCGTTCAAAGCCGGCGAGCTGGCCGTGCTGGTGGCCACCACGGTGATCGAGGTGGGCGTGGACGTGCCCAATGCCAGCCTGATGGTGATCGAGAACAGCGAGCGTCTGGGCCTGGCCCAGCTGCACCAGCTGCGCGGCCGCGTGGGCCGCGGCGCGGTGGCCTCCAACTGCGTGCTGCTGTACCAGCCGCCGCTGGGCATGCTGGCCAAGGAGCGCCTGCAGGTGATGCGCGACACCAACGACGGCTTCCGCATCGCCGAGAAGGACCTGGAACTGCGCGGCCCCGGCGAGGTGCTCGGCACGCGCCAGACCGGCCAGCTCAGCTTCCGCATCGCCGACCTTTCCCGCGACGCGCACCTGCTGCCGGCGGTGCAGGAAGTGGGCGCCGAGATGCTGCGCCACCACGCCGCCCAGGCCGAGCGGCTGATCGAGCGCTGGATCGGCGGCGCGGCGCGCTATGCGCATGCGTGAGCGGGGAACGGGGAACGCGACATCCATCCTCGCGCAACCGCGCAAGTCCCCGTTCCCCGCTCCCCATTCCCCGTCTTAAGCTATCCGGCTCACCGAAGGAAAGCCCATGACCAAGCCCCAGCTCCTGATCGACACCGACCCCGGCGTGGATGACGCGCTTGCGATCCTGATGGCCCATGCCCATGCCGACATCGCCGGCCTGAGCATCGCCGCCGGCAATGTGGGCCTGGGGCATACCGTGCGCAATGCGCGCACGCTGGTCGATCTGGTCGGCGGCGGCGTGCCGGTGTTTGCCGGCTGCCCCACGCCGCTGGTGCGCGGGCCGGAGGAAGACGCCGCTTTCGTGCACGGCATGGACGGCCTGGGCGACGTCGGCTTCGCCGAACCGGCCGCGGCGGCCGAAGCGGAGCAGGCCGCCCTGGCCCTGCTGCGGCTCACCCGCGAGCGCCCCGGCGAGCTGACCCTGGTGGCGCTGGCGCCGCTCACCAACGTGGCCCTGGCGCTGCGCCTGGACCCGACCCTGCCGCAGCGCGTGAAGCGCCTGGTGGTGATGGGCGGCGCGGTCACCGGGCATGGCAATACCGGCAACATTCCGGCGGAATTCAACGTCGGCTTCGATCCGGAAGCCGCCCACGTGGTGTTCGAGGCCTTCCCGCAGTTCGACCTGGTCGACTGGGAAGCCACCCTGCGCCATGCCTTCGACGAGGCGGAATTCGACCAGTGGCTGGCCGCCGGCGACAAGCGCGCCGAATTCTTCGGCCAGGTGTTCCGCACCGCCCGCGCCTTCAATGCCAGCAGCAAGCGCCGCGGCATCATCGCGGCCGATGCGCTCGCCATGGCAGTGGCGATCGACCCCTCCATCGTCACCCGCAGCGAGGAGCGCCACGTCGCGGTGGAGCTGGACGGCCGCCTTACCCGCGGCGCCACCGTGGTGGACTGGGGCGGCCGCCTGGGCCATCCGGCCAATGCGCGCATCGTGCTGGACGTGGACCAGGCGCGCTTCGCGGCCATGGTGAGACGCGCGCTGGGCGCGGCCTGAGCGCCGGTCCCGGGGCAAGTGACTGACGCGCTTGCCCTTGGGTCGAAAGGGTCGCTATAATGCCGCTCTTTCGCCCACCGCTTTGAGTCCGTCATGAAGCCCGATATCCATCCGAATTACCGCCCGGTGGTGTTCCAGGATCTTTCGTCCGACTTCGCGTTCCTGACGCGTTCGACGATCGCCACCAAGGAAACCGTCAAGTGGCAGGACGGCAACGAGTACCCGCTGGTCAAGGTGGATATCTCCAGCCACTCCCACCCGTTCTACACCGGCAAGCAGAAGACCATCGAAACCGGTGGCCGCGTGGACAAGTTCCGCCGCCGCTACGCGCAGAAGTAATCTTCGCGCGACCGGTCAGCCGGGTTTCCGGCTGGCGATAAAGCCAAGCCAGTACACGGAGCATGGGGCGAGCGCAAGCTCGCCCCATGCTTTTTCGCGTCTGTCATCCGACCATTCGCCAAGGGATGTTCGCCGGGTGATGTGTGATAATGGCCGGCGTTGCATCGCGCCTTCCCCAGCGCGCTGCGCCTAATTCCCCCGCCTGGCGCACCACCCCCGGTGACCGGCGGCGACATTCGCTGAAGGAGGTTTCCGTGTCCGATACCAAGACCGTCAAGCTGGTGGATGAGTCGAACAAACGCAGCAGCGAGCTGCCCCTGCTGAGCGGCACGCTCGGCCCGGACTGCATCGACATCGGCAACCTGTACAAGGACACCGGCCACTTCACCTACGACCCGGGCTACGGCAGCACCGCCAGCACCAAGAGCGCCATCACCTACATCGACGGCGACCAGGGCGTGCTGCTGTACCGCGGCTACCCGATCGAGCAGCTGGCCGAGAAGTCGAGCTTCCTCGAGACGGCCTACCTGCTGCTCAACGGCGAGCTGCCCAGCAAGGGCGAGTTCGCCAAGTTCGAAGACGACATCACCCATCACACGATGATGCACGAGTCGCTCAAGGACTTCTTCAAGGGCTTCCACCACGACGCGCACCCGATGGCCATGCTGGCCGCCTCGGTCGCCTCGCTGTCGGCCTTCTACCACGACGATATCGACGTCGATAACGCCGAAGACCGCAAGCTGGCCGCGATCCGCCTGATCGCCAAGATGCCGACGATCGCCGCTGCCTGCTTCCGCTATTCGATCGGCTGGCCGTTCCGCTATCCGCGCAACAATCTCGAATACGTCGACCGCTTCCTGCACATGATGTTCGAAGTGCCGAGCGAGCCGCTGACCCTCAGCCCGGTTGCCGCCAAGGCGCTGGACCTGCTGTTCATCCTGCACGCCGACCACGAGCAGAACGCTTCCACCTCCACCGTCCGCCTGGTCGGTTCGACCGGCGCCAACCCGTACGCCTCCATCGCCGCGGGCATCACCGCGCTGTGGGGCCCGGCGCACGGCGGCGCGAACGAAGCGGTGCTGAAGATGCTCGAGGAGATCGGTACGGCCGACAAGGTCGAAACCGCCGTCAAGCGCGCCAAGGACAAGAACGACAACTTCCGCCTGATGGGCTTCGGCCACCGCGTGTACAAGAACTTCGACCCGCGCGCCAAGATCATCCGCGAGATGACCCACAAGGTGCTGGGCGAGCTGGGCGTCAACGACCCGCTGCTGGAAGTGGCGCTGAAGCTGGAAGAGGCGGCGCTGAAGGACGAGTACTTCGTCGAGCGCAAGCTGTACCCGAACGTCGACTTCTACTCGGGCATCATCTACAAGGCGCTCAACATCCCGACCGAGATGTTCACGGTGATGTTCGCCATCGCGCGTACCGCCGGCTGGATCGCCCACTGGATCGAGCAGCACGAAACCCCCGGCGCCCGCATCGGCCGCCCGCGCCAGATCTACACCGGCGCCGACGTGCGCAACTACGTGCCGGCCGACAAGCGCTGAGCGCTTAAGACCCCGCCACACGAAAACGCCCGGCCATGCCGGGCGTTTTCTTTTGCGTGGAAGGAAGGCGTCAGCGCAGCGCCGACGCCAGCTTGCGTTCGAAGTCGTCGTCTTCGCCGCCCTCGGCGACCAGGGCTTCCACCCCGGCCAGCGAGGCGCGGCGCATCGGTTTCTCGTCGATGCGGTCCAGCGGCGGCTGGCGCAGGGAATTCACCGGCAGCACGGTGAGATCGAACGGCAGTTCGTCGGCGGCGAACAGCAGTACCGGGTACTCGGCCTGTTCGTCGCGGCTCAGGCGCAGGCGGCGCGTCTGCGTTTCCACCGGCACGCCGTGCTCGCGCAGGTGCAGGATGACGGCCTCCGGGTCGTCGCTGAAAACGTGCAGGCACACGGCCGAATGGCTGTCCGCGGTGCCTTCCAGTACCGCGCCGACCAGCCGCGGCTCGTAGTCGCTGAGGAAGCGCATGGCTTCCAGGGCCGCCTCGCGGCGCTTCTGCAAAAGCTGCGGCTGGCTGTGCGCCTGGAAGATGCGCTGGTGCTCGCGCAGCGCTTCCTCGATCTCGTTGTTGCGGGGCAGTGCCTGGGTGTCGAAGATGCCGAGCCGCTCGGCGGCCTTGAGCTTGGCGTGATGAAAATCGCGGATGCCATGCTCGCTCATGAGGCGCGCGGCCTCCTGGGCGATACGCAGGCGGTTGCGCTGGACGCGGTCCTGCGCGTGGATGCGGTGATGCTCGCCTCGAGCCATGATCCTGGTCCCTCCTGGTCGTTGGTTGGAGGTGCGGCCGTTCGCTGACGGCCTCGCGGCGCAGCGGGTGGACCGGGCCACCCGCCTGTCGCGTCAGAAGATGTCGTACGCGTGCTGCTGGTCGGGATCCTCCTGCTGCTGGGTAGCCTGCTGGCGCAGGCGGTCCACGTCTTCCACCTTGAACATTTCCGGCATCGCATTGGGGTTGCCGGGTTCCGAGGGCAGGCCGCTGGAGCGGTCGATCTGTACCGTAGTGATGCCCGGGGGCATCGACAAGGTGGAGGAGGGGCGGTCCTTCAGGGCCGCGCCCATGTAGTCCATCCAGATCGGCAGCGCCGCCTTGGCGCCGAATTCGCCGCGGCCGAGCGAGCCGAAGTCGTCGAAGCCCACCCAGACGGCCGTGGAAAGGTCGCCGTTGAAGCCGACGAACCAGGCGTCGCGGTGCTCGTTGGTCGAGCCGGTCTTGCCGGCCAGGTCGTCGCGGCCCAGGGCCATGGCGGCCGCGCCGGTGCCGCGCCGGATCACGTCCTTCATCAGCGAGGTGACCAGGAAGTCGTTGCGCACGTCGATCACCTGCGGTGCCAGCGTCGGCGGGTGGTTGCCCTCGTGCGCGTCGGCCGGCAGCACCGCGCCGCCCGTGGTGGCGGCGGCGGCCGGCGTGCCGGCGGCGGCCACCGGGTTGGCCGGGGCGGCGCTGGAGGAGGGCGGACCCGGCGGGCGGGTGTCGAGCAGGCGCTCCTGGCAGGTGCGGCAGGCGCGCGCGGGGTTGGCCACGTAGACCGGCTTGCCGTCGCGATCGTCGATCTCGCTGATGAAGTAGGGCGTGACCAGGTAGCCGCCATTGGCGAACACCGCATAGCCGCGCGCCATGCCCATCGGCGATACCGAGGCGGTGCCCAGGGCCATCGAAAGATTCGGCGGCAGGGCGTCGGGTGAGAAGCCGAAGCGGGTGACGTAGTCGCGCGCATAGCGCACGCCGATGGCGTCCAGCAGGCGCACCGAGACCAGGTTCTTCGACTTCACCAGCGCTTCGCGCAGGCGGATCGGGCCGTCGAACTTGTCGTCGTCGTTGGACGGCGTCCACAGGCCGTCCGGGCGCGAGGGGTCGGGCAGGGCCAGCGGGGCGTCGTTGACGATCGAGGCCGGCGTGAAGCCGCGCTCGAACGCCGCCGAGTAGATGTAGGGCTTGAAGCTGGAACCCGGCTGGCGCGCCGCCATCACCGCGCGGTTGAACTTGCTGCGCAGGAAGTTGAAGCCGCCGACCAGGGCCTGCAGCGAGCCGTCCTCCGGGTTCACCGAGGCCAGCGCGCCCTGCACCTTGGGGATCTGCGCCAGTTCCCACTCGCCCTTGGCATTGCGCGCCACGCGGATGATGTCGCCGCGCTTGAGCACGGCCGCCACGTTCTTGGGCGGGGCGCCGACGCGGGTCTCGTTGACGTAGGGCTTGGCCCAGGCCACCGCGTCCTGGCCCAGCTGCACCTGCTCGCGGGTGGACAGGTAGACCGTGGCGTCGCTGGCGCCCACCCCGGTGACCACGCCCGGACGCAGGCCGGCGATGTCGGTATAGCTGGACAGGATGCGGTCGAAGTCCTCGTTGCCGGCGTTCTCGGCCAGCTCCTGGTGGTCCTCGGGGCCGCGCCAGCCATGGCGGCGGTCGTAGTCGATCAGGCCGGCGCGCATGGCGTCCACGGCGGACTGCTGCCGGGCGCTCTGCACCGTGGTCTTGATCACGTAGCCCTCGGTGAGGGCGTCGTTGCCCAGGCGGTCCAGCGCCTGCAGGCGGACCATTTCGGCCAGGTAGGGCGCGTCCACCTCGATCGGCGGCTCGTGCGGGAAAGCGTTGTTGGGCTCGGCGATGGCCTGCTGGTACTCGGCCTGGGTGATGTAGCGGTTCGCCAGCATCTGCCCCAGCACCCAGTTGCGGCGCATCAGGCCGCGCTTGGGGTTGTTGATCGGATTGACCACCGAAGGCAGCTGGAAGGTCGAGGCGATCATCGCGCACTCGGCCACGCTGAGCTGGTCCAGCGACTTGCCGTAGTAGTACGAGGCGGCCGCGGCCACGCCGTAGGAGCGGTGGCCGAGGAACATCTTGTTCAGATAGAGCTCGAGGATCTGGTCCTTGCTCAGCTCGTTCTCCATGCGCAGGGCGATGAAGATTTCGGTGAGCTTGCGCGAATACAACTTCTCGGGGCTCAGGAAGAAGTTGCGCGCAACCTGTTGGGTAATGGTCGAGCCGCCGGGGCCCTTGTCGCCGCCGGAGACGATCACGTGCCAGCCCGCGCGGGCGATGCCGTGCCAGTCGACGCCGGGGTGGCGGTAGAAATCGCCGTCCTCGGCCGACAGCACCGCGTGCTTCAGCCGGTCGGGCACCGCGGCGATGCCGACGGGGATGCGCCGGGTTTCACCGAAGGTGGCGATCAGCTTGCCGTCCGCGCTGACGACGCGCAGCGGCACCTGCATGTGATAGTCCTTCAGGACCGCCACCGAGGGGATGCGCGGCGAGACCAGCCAATACGCCACACCTACTGCGGCGACCGCCAGCAGCAATCCGGTGAAAGCAAGGATCAGCACCCAGCGCAGCAGACGCTTGAGAATTTGCATGGTGTGGATATTGCGAGACCTGAGTCAAAACACGGCACAGTATAGATGTAGCACCATTTGCTTAACGGTACCGGCTGGCAGATTCCCACCTGCGGGTCACTGTTACGTCACAAAAAAGGCCGGGACGTGATTGGCGCTAATTGTGGATGCCGTCACGCCAAAACAGTCGAGATAGTTCGTGTAGGCCGTTGCCAATACGTTAATTTTTGGATTTAATGCCGTCGCGCACTCACCACTCAAATACGGTGCAGGCGTCCAGGGGCAAGGGGGAAAATCGTGGGGCTCTTTACACCCAAGAAGCCGCCGCTGATTGGCGTCGACATCAGTTCGACCGCCGTCAAGCTGCTGCAGCTCAGCCAGGCCGGTGGCCGCTATCGCGTGGAACACTACGCGGTCGAGCCACTGCCCCCCAATGCCGTGGTCGAAAAGAACATCGTCGAAGTCGAGGCGGTGGGCGAAGCGATCCGGCGCGCGGTGGCCCGTTCGGGCACCAAGCTCAAACACGCTGCCGCGGCCGTCGCCGGTTCCGCGGTGATCACGCGCATCATCCCGATGTCCAGTGATTTGTCCGAAGAAGATCTCGAAGGACAGATCCAGGTCGAAGCGAACCAGTACATCCCGTATCCGATCGAGGAAGTCAGCCTCGATTTCGAGGTGCTGGGTCCGGTGCGCGACAACCCCGAAATGAACAACGTGCTGCTCGCCGCGTCGCGCACCGAGAACGTCGACATGCGCGTCGCCGCGCTCGACCTCGGCGGCATCAGCGCCAAGGTGGTCGACGTCGAAGCCTTCGCGATGGAGAACGCCTTCGCGATGGTGGCCGACCAGCTCAACGTCGGCCGCGACGCGCTCGTCGCCGTGATCGACATCGGCGCCACCATGACCACGCTGTCGGTGCTGCGCAACCAGCGCACCATCTACTCGCGCGAGCAGGTGTTCGGCGGCAAGCAGCTCACCGACGAAATCATGCGCCGCTACGGCCTCTCCTACGAGGAAGCCGGCCGCGCCAAGCGCAAGGGCGGCCTGCCGGAGTCCTACGAGACCGAGGCGCTGGAGCCGTTCAAGGAATCGCTGATCCAGCAGATCAGCCGCCTGCTGCAGTTCTTCTTCGCAGGCAGTGAATACAGCAAGGTCGACCAGGTGGTGCTCGCCGGCGGCTGCGCCTCCATCGAAGGCCTGTGCCCGATGCTCGAGGAGCAGCTGGGCGTGTCCTGCGTGGTGGCCAATCCCCTGGCGCGCATGTCGCTGTCGCCGCGCGTGCAGGCGCAGCAGCTGGCCCAGGATGCGCCGGCGCTGATGATCGCGGTCGGCCTCGCCATGAGGAGCTTCGACTGATGGCACGCATCAACTTACTTCCCTGGCGCGCGGAACGCCGCAAGCATCGCGAGCGCGAGTTCTTCATGCAGCTCGGCGCGGCGATCGTCGCGGCGATCCTGTTCGTGCTGGTGTGGATGACCTGGATGGACCAGCGCATCGGCAACCAGAACGAGCGCAATACCTATCTGCAGGGCGAGATCGCGCAGCTCGACGAACGCATCGCCAAGATCAAGGATCTCGAGAAAGTCCGCGAGCGCCTGCTGGCGCGCAAGCAGATCATCGAGCAGCTGCAGGCCAACCGTTCGCAGATGGTCCACCTGTTCGACGAACTGGTGAAGACCATTCCCGCCAGCGCCCGCCTCAGCGGCCTCAAGCAGGTCGGCGAGTCGATGTCGCTCGACGGCGTCGCCCAGTCCAACGCCAGCGTCGCCGAATACATGCGCAACCTCGAAGCCTCGCCGTGGATGGGCCACGCGGACCTGCGCAAGACCGAGAACACCCACGGCGATTCGCGCATGCCTTACGTGTTCGGCCTCGACGTCGCGCTCAGCAAGCCCAAGCCCGACGAGGGCGCGGACGCCGAGCACACGCCGGTGCAGCCGGCCGGCGCCGCCAGCGCCGCGGCTCCCGCCGCGCCGGCTCCGTCCGGCACCGCGGCCCGCCAGGCTTTCGGCTCTGCCGCGCAGGCGCTGACCGCTCCGCCGGCCAAGCCCGCCCAGCCCGCCGCCGCACCGCAGGCTCCCAAGCCGGCCAACGCGCCGCCCAGTGCGCCGGCCAACGGGGGGACCAAGCCATGAGTTTCATCAGCGATCTGCGCAACCTCGACCGCAACAACATCGGCGGCTGGCCCAAGTCGGCCAAGATCACCTTCATCGTGCTGCTGTTCGCGGTGGTCAGCTTCATCGGCTGGTACTCGATCATCAGCAACCAGCAGGACGAGCTGACCCAGCTCGCCGGCAAGGAAGAACAGCTCAAGCAGGAGTTCGCCCAGAAGCAGGCCAAGGCGGTCAATCTCGAAGCGCTGCAGCAGCAGCTCGACGAGATGCAGGACATGCTGCGCCAGCTGCTGCGCCAGCTGCCCAGCCGCACCGAGATGCCTGAGCTGCTGGTCGACATCTCCCAGACGGCGCTGTCCGCGGGCCTGGAGACCGAGCTGTTCCAGCCGGGCGCCGAGATCCCCAAGGACTTCTACGCCGAGAAGCCGATCCAGCTGCGCATGGTGGGCAACTACCACCAGTTCGGCACCTTCATCAGCGGCGTGGCCTCGCTGCCGCGCGTGGTGATCCTGACCCTGCACGACGTCTCGCTGACGCCGAAGGACAAGGGCGGCACCCTGGTGCTGCAGGGCACGGTCAAGACCTATCGCTATCTGGAAGACGACGAAAGCGCGGAGGCCAAGGCCGCCAATGCCAAGTCGTCCGGTGCCAAGAACGGGGGGCAGAAATGAGCAAGACCACAGCCCTCCGCGCCGCACGCGTCGCGCTGGCCATCGGTGCCGTACTGATGCTGGCCGGCTGCACCCGCGGCATGTCGGACCTGCGCGACTGGGTTTCGCAGGAGAAGCAGAAGAAGGGTGCGCCGATTCCGCCGCTGCCCGTCATCAAGACCTTCGAAACCTTCCTCTACAACGACCAGGACCGCCGCGACCCGTTCAGCCCCAGCACCGCTGAGCTGGACAACGGCGCCTCCAACGGGCCGCGCCCCGACCAGGACCGTACCAAGGAGCCGCTGGAAGCGTTCGCGCTGGACAGCCTCAAGATGGTCGGCACGGTCGGCACCGGCAACGGTATCGAAGTGCTCATCAAGGATCCCACCGGGGTGATCCACCGGACCCACCGCGGCGAGTACATGGGCCAGAACTACGGACACGTCACCGCCATCGCCGAAGACCACATCGAGCTGGTCGAACTGGTGCCTAACGGCAACGGCGGTTGGATGGAACGCTCAGCCAGCATCGCGCTTGGCGAGAAATAAGAATCACAGGGGCTGATGCAATGACGAACCTCAACAAACCAGTCCAGGGCCGTGTCATGCGCCATGCGAGTCGTCGCTTGTTCACCGCACTGCTGATCGCAGGCGCCGCGTGGTCGGGAATCGCGGCTGCCGCGACCAACACCTTGCGCGAGATCAGCTACGACACCCTGCCGGGCGGCAAGATCGAGCTGCACCTGAACTTCGCCCAGGGCCCCGTGCCCGAGCCGAAGATCTTCACCACCGGCAATCCGCCGCGCATCGCGATCGACCTGCCCGACACCGAGAACTCGGCCGCGCGCCATCTCGACATCGGCAAGGGCTCGACCATGGGCGTCTCGGCGATCGCCGCCGGCGGCCGCACCCGCGTGGTGGTCGAGCTGATCCGCGACTCGTCCTACCGCTCGCGCGTCGAAGGCAACAGCCTGGTGTTCACCGTCAACAACGGCACCGACGCGCAGACCACCACCACGGCGTCCACCATCGACCCGTCCAAGGCGCTGCCGTCCTCGGCCGCGGGTCCCGCGGTGTCGAACATCGACTTCCGCCGCGGTCCGAACGGCGAAGGCCGCGTGCTGATCAACTTCAGCGGCGCCGGCGCCAATGCGGACATGAAGCGCGAAGGCGACAAGGTGGTGGTCAACCTCGACCACGTGAACCTGCCCGCCAACCTCGCCCAGCGCCTGGACGTGCTCGACTTCGCCACGCCGGTGCAGTCGGTCACCACCAAGGCCGGCACGCGCGGCGGCGCCCGCATGGAAATCGCCATCAAGGGCAACGTGGACACCTCGGCCTACCAGACCGGCGACCAGTACGTGGTCGAGGTCGCGCCGAAGAAGGTGGCCCCGGGCACCGGTCCGGACGGCAAGCCGCTGCGCGGCCAGGAGCCGACCTACAGCGGCAATCGCGTCACCTTCAACTTCCAGGACATCCCGGTCCGCTCGGTGCTGCAGCTGATCGCCGACATGTCCGGCCAGAACCTGGTGGCCTCCGACACCGTCGGCGGCGCGATCACCCTGCGCCTGGTCAACGTGCCGTGGGACCAGGCACTGGACGTGGTGCTGCGCGCCAAGGGCCTGGACAAGCGCCGTAACGGCAACGTGATCTGGATCGCCCCGCAGGAAGAACTGGCCAAGTACGAGCAGAGCGTGGCCGAGGCCCGCCTGAAGGCCGAGGACACCGCCGAGCTGGTCACCGACTACGTGCCGATCAGCTACGGCAAGGCGCAGGACATCGCCAAGCTGCTGACCCAGGGCAGCATGACCGGTACCGGCGGCAGCGGTGGCGGCAATGGCGGCGGCCGCGGCTTCCTGTCCTCGCGCGGCAGCGTCTCCTTCGACGAGCGCACCAACACCCTGCTGATCAACGACAACCCGCAGAAGATCCGCGAGCTGCGCGAACTGATCTCCGTGCTCGACCGTCCGGTGCAGCAGGTGCTGATCGAGTCGCGCATCGTGGTGGCCACCGACACCTTCACCCGCGAGCTCGGCGTGAAGTGGGGTGTGCAGGCCACGCACACCACCGACAGCGGCAACGTGATCTCGACCAGCCCGAGCGGCGACAACGCTTCCGGACTGGGCATCAACACCAGCAACGTCCGCAACCAGTACGCCTACGATCTGCAGAACTGGATCAACGGCGGCCGCGTCGGCAACCCGCCGAAGCCGGGCACCATCACCTACCAGACCGGCGGCAACAACGGCTACAACGTCAACCTTCCGGTGTCCAACCCGGCCGGCCAGCTGGGCCTGGCGATCCTGGGCCGCAACTACCTGGTCGACCTGGAACTGTCGGCCGCCCAGACCGAAGGCCGCGGCGAAGTGATCTCCAGCCCGCGCGTCATCACCGCCAACCAGCAGGAAGCGGTGATCCGCCAGGGCCAGGAAATCGGCTACGTCACCTACCAGAACAGCGGCGGCACCGCCGGCGGCACCGCGCCGACCGCGTCCGTGCAGTTCAAGGACGCCGTGCTGGAGCTGAAGGTCACCCCGACCATCACCGCCGACAACCGCGTCTACCTCGCCATCAACGTGAAGAAGGATGCGCTGGCGCAGTTCGTCGATACGCCGAACGGCAAGGTGCCGCAGATCGACACCCGCGAGATCAACACCTCCGTGCTGGTGGACAACGGCCAGACCGTGGTGCTCGGCGGCATCTACGAGATCACCAAGCAGAACACCATCACCAAGGTGCCTGGCCTCGGCGACATCCCCGGCCTCGGCGCGCTGTTCCGCAAGACCTCGCGCCAGAACGACAAGGCCGAGCTGCTGATCTTCGTCACCCCGCGCATCCTGAGCGACAGCCTGCGCTGAGCGGAGCAGACGATCGAACGAAGAAGGGCGGCCACCGGCCGCCCTTTCTTTTTGCGCCGGCCGCTGGTCGCCTTTTTCTTCGTGCGGAGCGTCGGGCATCGCCCTTGCTGTGCCATCAGTCGCGCCCCCGCGCCGGTTGCGCCTCGCTAAACTTCCGGAACCTGCCGCTGTCTGTAGGCGGATCAAGCCGGATGGAAACCCGATGGATATGCCCGAGAGTCAAGCGTCGTCGCGGCTGCAGCAGGCCTTCACGCGTCTGCGCGAAGAACTGCAGCAGAGCATCGTCGGCCAGCCGCACCTGATCGACTGCCTGCTCGTCGCGTTGCTCGCCGACGGCCACCTGCTGGTGGAAGGCGCGCCGGGCCTGGCCAAGACCACCGCAGTGAAGGCGCTGGCCGGGCGCATCGAGGCGGATTTCCACCGCGTGCAGTTCACCCCGGACCTGCTGCCGGCCGATCTCACCGGCACCGACATCTTCCGTCCGCAGTCGGGCAGCTTCGAATTCGAACGCGGGCCGCTGTTCCACAACATCGTGCTGGCGGACGAGATCAACCGCGCGCCGGCCAAGGTCCAGTCCGCCCTGCTCGAAGCCATGGCCGAGCGCCAGATCACCATCGGCCGCAGCACCTGGCGGCTGCCCGAGCTGTTCATGGTGATGGCCACGCAGAATCCGATCGAACAGGAAGGCACCTTCGCGCTGCCTGAAGCGCAGCTCGACCGCTTCGTGATGCACGTGACCATCGGTTATCCGGATGCCGCCTCGGAACTGGCCATCCTGCGCCTGGCGCGCGAACAGGCGCGGCGCAGCCTGCATCCGCAGCCGGAGCCGCCGCCCACCTTGAGCCAGTCCGACGTGTTCGCCGCGCGCGAAGCGGTGCTGGCGGTGCATATGGCGCCGGCGCTGGAGTCCTACATCGCACAGCTGGTGCTGGCCAGCCGCGATGCCGGCGCCTACGGCCCGCAGCTGAAGCGCTGGATCGCCTGGGGCGGCAGCCCGCGCGCCACCATCGCGCTGGACCGCTGCGCCCGCGCGCAGGCCTGGCTGGCCGGCCGCGACTATGTGCTGCCGGAAGACGTGCACGCGCTGGCCCACGACGTGCTGCGCCATCGCATCCTGCTCAGCTACGAGGCCGAAGCCGAAGGCATCCGCAGCGACCAGGTGGTGACGCGCCTGCTGGAGCTCGTGCCCCTGCCGTGAGCGCCGTGCTGCCACCCGCCGCGGACGGCGACGGACGCGCCAGCGTCGCGCTTGCCGAATTGCTCGCCCTGCGTGCCCGCGCGGCGCGCAAGCCGCTGTCGCCGCGCCGCAGCCGCGCCACGCCGTCCGGCCCGCAGGCCAGCCGCGTGCATGGCCGCGGCATGGACTACGCCGAATCGCGCGCCTACCAGCCCGGCGACGACATCCGCCGGCTCGACTGGCGCCTCACCGCGCGCAGCGGAAAGCTGCACACCAAGCTGTTCCAGGAAGAACGCGAAGGCCGCTTGCTGGTGCTGCTGGATACGCACGGCAGCATGCGCTTCGGCACCCGCGCCCGCTTCAAGTCGGTGCAGGCGGCACGCGCCGCGGCGCTGGCCGGATGGCTGGCCGCGCGTGCCGGCGAGCGCGTCGGCGCGCTGGCTTTCGGCGAACGCCGGCATCTGCTGCGTCCGCAGGGCAGCACGCGCGGCGCGCTCGCGCTGTGCGGCGCGCTGGCGGCGTGGGATGCGGAACGCAGCACCGCCGCCGCGGCGGAGCCGCTGTCCGAAGCGCTGATGCGCGCCGGCCGCCTGATGCACGGCGCCAGCCGCGTGCTGCTGATCAGCGACGGCCTCAGCGCCGACGAAGCCGCGAAGGGCCGATTGATCGACCTCGCCCGTCATACCGACGTGTCCGTGCTGATCGTCGGCGATGCGCTGGAACTGGCCTCCGCGCCGCCCGGCCGCTATCCGCTGGAACACGGCGGCCTGCGCCGCGAAGTGGTGCTGTTCGGCGATCGCCAGCGCCGCGATTTCCAGCAGGCGCTCGGCGCCGGGCAGATGAAGCTGGCCGCGCTGGCGCGTTCGCTCGGCTTGCCGCACCGCGTGATCGACACCGTCGCCGATCCGCTCGATCCCGTCGCCGCGCTGCTGGCCGGCGCCAAGGCCGGCGCATGATGCCCGCCGCCACGCCGCCGCCGGATGGCCCGGTCCTGCGCGATATCCATCTGCCGCCGGATCCGTCGTGGTGGCCGCCCGCACCGGGCTGGTGGATGCTCGCCGCGCTGCTCCTGAGCGCCGGCGCGCTGGCCTGGTGGCTGCTGCGCCGGCGCCGCCTGCAGCGCGAGCGCATCGCCGCCGCGCTCGCCGGCATCGACGCGCTCGAACGCGCGCATGCGCAACAGCCGCAGCGCCTTGCCGCCGAATTGCATCAGCTGCTGCGGCGCGCGGCGCGCGCCTACGATCCGGCGGCCACGCATCATCGCGGCGACGCATGGCGCCGCTGCCTCGCACGGATTCCCGTCGATGCAACAACGCTGGATCGCCTCATCGCACTCGAAGACGCCATGTTCCGCCCGTCCACGCGCAGCACGGACATCGCCGACATCGCCGCCGCCACGCGCCGCTGGCTTGCGCTGGCGCTGCAGCCGCGCCGGACGAAACGGCTGACCGCCGCCGCGCAAGGGGCCAGCCGTGCTTGAATTCGCCTGGCCCTGGGTCGCCCTGCTGCTGCCGCTGCCCTGGCTGCTGTGGCGCTGGCTGCGCCCGGCCGCGCCGGGGCAGGCGCTGCATCTGCCGCATCCGCAGTTGCGCCTGGCGGTGGTCGCGCAGAACGCGCGCGAGGGCGGCCGCATGTGGTGGCTGGTGCTGGCCTGGATCTGCCTGGTCGCCGCCGCCGCGCGGCCGCAGTGGGTGGGTCCGCCGCAGGCGCAGCTGCGCAGCGGGCGCGCCATGATGCTGGCGGTCGACCTGTCCGGCAGCATGCGCCTGGAAGACATGAAGCTCGCCGGCCAGGCGGTCAGCCGCTTCGGCGCGGTCGAAGCGATCGCCACCGACTTCATCGCGCGCCGCAGCGGCGACGAAATGGGCCTGATCCTGTTCGGCACGCGCGCCTTCCTGGTCACGCCGATCACCTACGACCTCGGCGCGGTCAGCGCGCAGCTGCAGGGTTCCACCGTCGGCCTGGCCGGCACCGAGACGGCGATCGGCGATGCGGTGGCGGTGGCGGTGAAGCGCCTGTCCGCGCTGCCGGAACAGGCGCGCGTGCTGGTGCTGCTCACCGACGGCGTCAACAACGCCGGCAGCATCGCGCCGCTGGACGCGGCGCGCGCCGCCAAGGCCGCCGGCGTGCGCGTGTACACCATCGGCATCGGCGCCACCGAAATGCGCGTGCCGGATTTCTTCGGTTCGCGCGTGGTGAATCCTTCCGCCGACCTGGACGAAGGCATGCTGCGGACCATGGCCTCGCAGACCGGCGGCCGCTATTTCCGCGCCACCGACACCAGCGAGCTGGCCGCGGCGTACCACACCATCGACACGCTCGAACCGATGCCGCAGCACGGCCCGGAACTGCGCCCGCGGCATGAGCTGTTCGACCGCCCGCTGCTCGCCGGCATGGTCTGTTTCGTGTTCGCCATCGTGCTCACCCGGCGCCGCAGCGGCGCCAGGGCGGCCGCATGATGGCCGCTTTGCACGACTTCCACTTCCTGTATCCGTGGTGGCTGCTCGGCCTGCTGCTGGCGCCGCTGGCCTATGCGCTGGCCGCGCGCGGCGGACAGGAGCGGCGCGAGCTGGCGCGGCTGGTCGATCCGGAGCTGCTGCCGCACGTGCTGTACGGGCAGGGCGGCCACAGCCGCTGGCCGGCGGCCTTGCTGGCCTCCGGCGCGGTGCTGGGCTTTCTGGCGCTGGCCGGCCCGGCCTGGGACCGCGTGGCCTCGCCGCTGTACGCCAGCCGCGCGGCGCAGGTGGTGGCGGTGTCGCTGTCGCGGCACATGCTGGCCAAGGACGTCGCGCCCAGCCGCATCGACCGCGCGCGCTACAAGGCACGCGACCTGCTGGCGGCGAACCGCGGCGACCTCAACGGGCTGGTCGCCTATGCCGGCGAATCCTTCAGCGTGGCGCCGCTCACCTCCGACGCCAACGCGCTCGACGACCTGCTCGACTCGCTCGCCCCTGACACCATGCCCACCGACGGCAACGACGCCGCCTCGGCGATCGAGCGCGCCGCCGGCATGATCCGCGCGGCCAAGGCCGGCAGCGGCCGCATCGTGCTGATCACCGACACCGCCGACACGGCCGCGCAGGAAGCCGCGCGCAAGGTGCGCAACGAGGGCATCAGCGTGTCCGTGCTGGGCGTCGGCACGCCGCAGGGCAGTCCGGTGCCGGACGGCGACGGCGGCCTGCTGCGCGACGCGCACGGCGAAGTCGTGGTGACGCGCCGCGACGACGATGCGCTGCGCGCGCTGGCCGCCGCCGGCAACGGCCGCTACGTGCCGATGAGCGACGACAACCGCGACATCGCCGCGCTTAAGCCGGGCGACGCCGGCACCCAGGCCATCGTGCGCGCCGACGGCGAGCACGGCGACGAATGGCAGGACCGCGGCCCGTGGCTGCTGCTGCCGCTGCTGGCGGTGCTCGCGCTGGCGTTCCGCCGCGGCTGGCTGCTGCTGGTGCCGCTGGTGGCATTGCCGCTGCTGCCGTCCACCGCGCAGGCCGGCAGCTGGAGCGATCTGTGGCGCCGGCCGGATCAACAAGCTGCCGCCGCGCTGCGCCAGGGCGATGCGAAACGCGCGCGGGAACTCGCGCGCGATCCCTCGCTGCGCGCCGCCGCGGCCTACCGCAACGGCGATTACGCGGGTGCCGCGGCCGCGTGGCAGGACCAGGCCGGCGCCGATCCGGCCTACAACCTCGGCAACGCGCTGGCCAAACAGGGCCGCTACAAGGAAGCCATCGAGGCCTACGACCGCGCGCTGAAAGCCGATCCCGCGCATGCCGACGCCAAGGCCAACCGCGACGCCGTCGAAGAATGGCTGCGCAAGCATCCGCCGCAGGACCAGCCCGGGCAGGACGACAAGCAGAAGAAGAAAGGCGACGGCAAGGGCGGCGACAAGGACCAGGCCGGCAAGGGCGACGACCGTCCCGACGAAAAGAAGGAAGGCGAGCAGAAGCCCGGCCAGAATGAATCGAAAGACGGCGGCGGCCCCGATTCCAAGCGCGACGCCTCCGGCCAGGCCAAGCAGGACGGCAACGCGGCCGAGAAGCCCGGGCAGGGCGAAGCCAGGCCGCCCTCGGCGCAGGAACAGGCCGAACAGAAAGCGCGCGCCGAAGAAGCCCGCAAGGCGCTGAGCGCGCAGATGGACCAGGCCCTGCGCGAAGGCAAGCAAGGCCAGCGCGAAGGCACCCACGAACTCGGCGCGATGTCGCCGGACGACCCGCAGGCCAAGCTGCCCGCCGACGTGCGCCGCGCGCTGCAGCGCGTACCCGACGACCCTGGCGCACTGCTGCGCCGCAAGTTCGAACTGGAATACCGGCAGCGCCATGGCGGCGCCGGGGAGGAAGATTGATGGCTTCGTCGCGCCTGCGCTGGTGGCTGTGCCTGCTGCTGTGCTGCCTGCCCTGGCTGGCTTCCGCGGCCGACGTGCGCGCGGTGCTCGACCGCGGCAGCGTGCAGCTCGGCGAAACCGTCACCTTGAATCTGAAGGTCTCCGGCGGTTCGGTCGGCACGCCGGATCTGTCCGTGCTCGACAATGATTTCGAGGTGCTGGGCACCTCGAGCAATTCCAGCCTCAGCATCGTCAACGGCAAGCGCACTTCGGAATTCACCTACGGCATCGCGCTGCGGCCCAGACATGTCGGCCGCCTGACCATTCCCGCCATCGCGCTCGCCGGCGGCAGCACCGAGCCGGTGCAGTTGGACGTGACGGCGCCCGATCAGCAGGCCGCCGCGGCCGCGGGCAAGGACGTCTTCGTCGAAGCGGTGGCCGAGCCGCGCAATGCCTATGTCGGCCAGCAGATGTCCTTCGTGGTGCGGCTGTTTTTCGCCGCCAGCCTCAGCAACGGCGCGATGGACGAGCCGCAGGCCGACGGCGCGGAGCTGAGCAAGCTCGGCGACGACAGCAACTATCAGGCCGAGCGCGGCGGCCGCCGCTACAACGTGATCGAGCGCCGCTACGCGCTGATCCCGCAGCATGCGGGGCATATCCAGGTCGGCCCGGTCTCGTTCCAGGGCGAGCTGATCGACATGGCCGACCCCAACAGTTTCTTCGGCAGCACGCGCGCGATGTCGGCCGCATCCGCGCCGGTATCGATCGACGTGCGCGCCGTGCCCGCCGCCGCGGGCAAGACCGCCTGGCTGCCCGCGCGCGCACTGTCGCTGGCGATGGAAGCGCCGCCGGAAGCTACCCAGCTGCGCGCCGGCCAGCCGCTCAATCTCACCATGACGGTGCAGGCCACCGGCCTGCCGTACGAATCGCTGCCCGCGCTGAGCCTGCCGCGGATCGACGGCGCCACGGTGTATCCGGACAAGCCGGTCAACGGCACGCGCGTCGACGGCGCCTGGTTGTCCGGGCGGCGCCAGCAGTCGTTCGCGGTGGTGCCGGGCAAGCCGGGCGAGCTGGTGATTCCGGCCACCACGCTGACCTGGTGGAATACGCAGACCGACAAGGCCGAAGTCGCGACCATTCCCGAGCATCGCTACACCGTGCTGCCGGCGGCGGGCGCACCTGCCACGGCGGCGTCGGTGGCGACACCGGAAGCGACGGAAGCGCCGGTCGCTGTCACTACGTCGGCAGACGCCACGCCGTGGCGCTGGATCGCCCTGGGCAGCATCGGACTGTGGCTGCTCACCTTGCTCGGCTGGTGGGCGCTGCGCCGCGCCACGCCGGCGCAGCGCAAGCCCGCGGCGGAAACCCCGGCCAGCGACCGCCAGCGCCGTGCCGCCTTCCTCGCCGCCGCGCGCGGCAACGACGCGGCGGCCCAGGCACACAGCCTGCTTGCGTGGGCGCAGGCCGAGCGTCCTGGCCTGGTGAATCTCGGCGCGCTCGCCGCGGCGCTCGCTTCGGCGCCGCAGCGCGAAGCCATCGCCACCCTGCAGAAGCGCCTGTACGCGACCGACGGCGCCGCGCTTTCCGGCGAGGCGCTTGCTGCGGCCTTCCGCGACGGCTTCCAGTGGCATGCCGCGGCGCCGCCGCCGGCCGATCCTTCCGGCCTGCCGCCGCTTTATCCGTTCAAGCTGGACTGAGCGCGGCGCGCCACACCGCGGCCATGCGTGCGTCGAAGCAGCACAGCAGGACACGCAGGTCGCCGTGCTCGCGCAGGTCGTCGCGCAGCGCGGCGATCGCCGCCGCCGCGGCCTGTTCCGGCGGATAGCCGTAGACGCCGCAGCTGATGGCGGGAAACGCGATGCCGGCGATGCCGCGCCAGCGCGCCAGGCGCAGGCTTTCGCGATAGCAGCTCGCCAGCAGCGCAGGTTCGCCCGCGCCGCCGCCATGCCATACCGGCCCCACCGTGTGGATCACATAGCGCGCGGGCAGGGCGAAGCCCGAGGTGATGCGCGCCATGCCGGTGGGGCAGCGCACGCCGGGCGAGACCTGCGGCAGCGCGCGGCAGGCTTCCAGCAGGGCGGGGCCGGCGGCGCGGTGGATGGCGCCGTCCACGCCGCCGCCGCCGAGCAGGCCGGGGTTGGCCGCGTTGACGATGGCATCTACATCGAGCTGGGTGATATCGGCGATGATGATTTCGATGGCCATGGCGATAAACGCTATAACGAAAGCCGCTATGTCGTGATTGGCGTGGTTTCGCAGGTTTTTGCGCCGTATGCTTGCCGCCGGGGCGCCCGCAGGGGCGGAGGGTTCGGGAAACACATGAAGACTGAAGACATCTCGTTCGGCTATCTGCTCAACGACGTCACCTTGCTGTTCCGCAAGCATTTCGACCGGCGCGCGGTGAAATTCGGGTTGACGCGCGCGCAGTGGCGCGCGACCAAGGTGCTGTACCACCGCGAAGGCCTGCGCCAGACCGAGCTGGCGGAATTCCTGGAAATGGAGCCGATCGCCGTGGGCCGCGTGATCGACCGCCTGCAGGCGGCCGGTTTCGTCGAGCGCCGCGCCGATCCGCGCGACCGCCGCGCCTGGCGCCTCTACGTGACCGAGCAGGCGCGCGGGGTAATCGCGGACATGGAGCTGATCGGGCGCGGCCTGCGCAAGGACGCTACCAAGGGCATCGAACTGCACGAGATGCAGCAGGCCATGGACGTGCTCAACCGCATCAAGGACAACCTTCAGGCGCTGGACCAGCCCGGCGACTCGGAAGATCCTGCGACCGGCTAACCTTACGCCATGCTTACGATGGTCATGCCAGTGCCATTGGTCCTTGTGAGACTTTAGGAATTCTCCCGGCATAGTACGGGTCTTTTGGGCGTGCACGGTTGCCGCCATTCCGAAGTCCCGGCGAAGGATCGCGGGTCAGCATGCGTCGCGATCCTGGGAGGGAGCGCGGCGCCGGCCGAACAAGTCCGAGAGTTCCCATGCCCTGGAAGAAACTGCTCCTTATCGTGCTGGCGGTAGCGCTGCTTGGCGTCGCCATGCTCGTGTTCCGCGGCCGCCAAGAAACCACGCCTGCGCTGGGCAAGGGCGGCGGCGCGCAGGCCGGCGAAGTGCCGGTGCAGGTGGCCACCGCCACGCGCGGCGACGTCGACCTCAGCCTGAAGCTGGTCGGCCGCGCCGAAGCGTTTTCCACCGTGACCTTGCGCTCGCGCGTTTCCGGCCAGCTGCAGACCCTGGCCTTCAAGCCCGGCGCGCAGGTGAAGCGGGGCGAGCTGCTGATCCAGATCGATCCCAGCCTGCTGAAAGCGCAGCTCGACCAGGCGCGCGGCACCGTGGCCAAGGACCAGGCCCAATGGGTGAAGGCGCAGGCCGACCAGCAGCGCTACACCGACATGCTGGCCAAGGGCTTCGTGTCCAAGGCCGACTACGACACCTATCAGGCCAACCTCGGCGTGGCCAAGGCCACCTTGCAGAGCGACCTGGCCCTGCAGGAAACCGCGCAGACCCAGCTCGACTACGCGCGCATCGTGGCGCCGTTCGACGGCGTGATCGGCTCGCCGCTGGTATGGCCCGGCGCGCAGATCACCGCCGACAGCACCGACATCGTGGTGCTCAACCAGATCGAACCGATGCGCATCGCCTTCAGCATTCCCGAGGAAAGCCTCGCCGCGCTGCGCGCCGCGCAGGCGCGCGGGCAGGTCGCCGTGCAGGCGGCGATTCCCGGCGACAAGGGCCAGCCGCTGGCCGGCACGCTGGAATTCATCGACAACGCGGTGGATGCCACCACCGGCACCATCGTGGTGAAGGGCCGCTTCGAGAACACCGACCACCGCCTCACCGCCGGCCAGTTCGTGCAGGTGACCCTGCCGACCACGCGTATCGCCAACGCCGTGAGCGTGCCGGTGGAAGCGCTGCAGAGTTCGGCCAAGGGCAGCTTCGTGTTCGTGCTGGGCCACGACGGCAAGGCGCAGCAGCGCTATATCACGCCGGGGCCGACCGCCGGCCAGCGGCTGGTGGTCGACAAGGGCCTGGATGCCGGCGAGCAGGTGGTGACCGAGGGCCAGATGCTGCTGGTCGACGGCGCCCGCGCCAAGGTCAAGGCGGGAGGCGGCTGACGCCATGAGCCTGCCCGAGCTGTGCATCCGCCGACCGGTGATGACCACGCTGCTGATGGCGGCGCTGCTGGTGTTCGGCATCGCGGCGTATCCGCGGCTGGCGGTGAACGAGTTGCCGAATGTCGACTTTCCCACCATCAGCATCAGCGCCAGCCTGCCGGGCGCCTCGCCGGAGACCATGGCCTCCGCGGTGGCCACGCCGCTGGAGTCCCAGCTGTCGACCATTGCCGGCATCAGCTCGATGAGTTCGACCAGCGCGCTGGGTTCCACCAGCATCACGCTGACCTTCGAGCTGGACCGCAATATCGACGGCGCCGCGCAGGACGTGCAGTCCGCCATCTCCGCCGCGCTGCGCCAGCTGCCGAAGGAAATGACCACGCCGCCCACCTTCCGCAAGGTGAATCCGGCCGACGCGCCGATCCTGTTCCTCACCATGACCTCGTCCACCTTGCCCCTGTCGCAGGTGGACGAGTACGCCGAGACCGAACTGGCGCAGCGCCTGTCGATGGTCGACGGCGTGGCGCAGGTGAACGTGTACGGCTCGCAGAAATATGCCGTGCGCGTGAGCGTGGATCCGGCGCGGCTGGTCGGCACGGGCGTGGGCATCGACCAGGTGCAGGCGGCGATCGCCGCGGCCAACGTCAACCAGGCCACCGGCTCGCTGTACGGCACCCGCCAGCAGCTGCCGATCCGCAGCGAAGGCCAGCTGATGCGCGCCGACGCCTACAACGACGTGGTGGTGGCCTATCGCAACGGCGCGCCGGTGCGCATCCGCGACCTGGGCCGCGCCTTCGACAGCGTGCAGAACGACCTGGCGGCGAGCTGGTACAACGGCGAGCGCGCCATCGTGCTGGCGATCCAGCGCCAGCCCGGCGCCAACACCGTGGAAACGGTGGACCGCATCAAGGCGCTGCTGCCGGGCTTTACCGCCGGCCTGCCGCCGTCGGTGAAGCTCAACACGCTGTACGACCGCTCGCTGTCGATCCGCGCCTCGGTGGACGACGTGCAGTTCACCCTGGTGCTGGCCGGCGTGCTGGTGGTGCTGGTGATCTACCTGTTCCTGGGCAATCTCTCCGCCACGCTGATTCCGGCCATCGCGCTGCCGATCTCGGTGATCGGCACCTTCGGCGTGATGTACGGGTTGGGCTACAGCCTGGACAACCTGTCCCTGCTGGCGCTCACGCTCGCGGTCGGCTTCGTGGTGGACGACGCCATCGTGATGCTGGAAAACATCGTGCGCCACATGGAAGCTGGCCTGTCGCCGTACGAGGCCTCGCTCAAGGGCGCCGGCGAGATCGGCTTCACCATCTTCTCGATGACGCTGTCCCTCATTGCCGTGTTCATCCCGGTGATGTTCATGGGCGGCATCGTGGGGCGTTTGTTCCACGAGTTCGCGGTGACCATCAGCGTGTCGATCCTGATCTCCGGCGTGGTGGCGATCACGCTGACGCCGATGCTGTGCAGCCGCTTCATCCGCGCGCACGACCACGAGAACAAGAACTGGCTGATCGCCGGCTTCGACCGCGGCTTCAACGCCGTGCAGCGCGGCTATGCCGGCAGCCTGCGCTGGTGCATGGACCGTCCGCTGCTGGTGCTGGCCGGCTTCGCGCTGAGCCTGGCGGCCACCGCGCTGCTGTTCTACGTGACGCCGAAGGACTTCATCCCCGCCGGCGACACCGGCCAGCTGCGCGTCACCACCGAAGGCCCGCAGGACGTGTCGTTCGACAGCATGGTGGCGCGCCAGCAGAAGCTGGCGGAGATCGTGGCGGACGATCCGAACATCGCCGGCTACATGTCCAGCGTCGGCGCGGGCGGCCCGCGCAGCACGGTGAACAACGGTTCGCTGCTGTTGCTGCTGAAGCCCGCGCACGACCGCGAGCTGGGACCGGATGGCATCATCCAGGAGCTGCGCAAGAAGTTCGCGCAGGTGCCGGGCATCCGCACCTATATCCAGAACCCGCCGTCGATCCAGGTCGGCGGCCGCCAGTCCAAGGCGCAGTACCAGTACACGCTGCAGTCGATCGACCTGCCGCTGCTGTACGACTGGAGCGGGCGCATCACCCAGGCCTTCACCCAGCTGGAAGGTTTCCAGGACGTCACCAACGACCTCGATCTCAACAGCCCGTCGATCATGGTCGACGTCAACCGCGACAAGCTCGCCACCCTCGGCCTGACCATGGCCCAGGTGCAGTCGGCGCTGGGTTCCGCTTTCGGCCAGAACCAGATCTCTACCATCTACGGCGCGGCGACGCAGTACTGGGTGATCCTGCAGGTGTCGCGCACGCTGCAGAACGATCCGGACGTGCTGTCGCGCCTTTACGTCACCTCTGCCAGCGGCACCCTGGTGCCGCTGGACACGGTGGCCACGTTCCGCCGCCAGCCGCAGGTGCTCACGGTGAACCACCAGGGCCAGCTGCCGGCGGTGACGGTGTCGTTCAACCTGGCGCCCGGCGTGAGCCTGAGCCAGGCGGTGCAGCGCATCGATGCATCGATGGACAAGATCGGCCTGCCCGCCACCATCAGCGGCAGCGTGCAGGGCACCGCGCAGGCGTTCCAGGATTCGATGCAGGGCATGGGCCTGCTGCTGTTGCTGGCAGTGTTCGTGATCTACCTGGTGCTGGGCATTCTGTACGAGAGCTTCATCCATCCGCTGACGATCCTGTCCGGCCTGCCGGCCGCGGCGGTGGGCGCGCTGCTGACGCTGGTGATCTTCAACGCCTCGCTGGACCTGTTCGCCTTCGTCGGCATCGTGATGCTGATCGGCATCGTGAAGAAGAACGCGATCATGATGATCGACTTCGCGCTGGAGCGTCAGCGCGACGAAGGCATGGCGCCCGCGCATGCCATCTACGAAGCCTGCAAGGTGCGTTTCCGCCCGATCATGATGACCACGATGGCAGCGTTCGCCGGCACCTTGCCGATCGCGCTGGGCATCGGCGCGGGCGCGGAAACGCGCCGGCCGCTGGGCCTGGCGGTGGTGGGCGGCCTGGCGGTGTCGCAGGTGCTGACCTTGTATCTGACGCCGGTGATTTACCTCTATCTGGACCGGGTGCAGGCGCGGTTTTCTGCGAAGCCTGCGGCTTAGCTCGTCATCCCGGCGTAGGCCGGGATCCAGTGGCGATTGCGCTTGGTTGTCGCGTTGGCGCGTGGTGGTCTCGCCGTTGGCGAGTGTTTCGCCCCGCTGCCGCGAGGCGAGTTACTTCTTCTTTGCGTGCACAAAGAAGAAGTAACCAAGAAGAAAGTGCACCCTGCTTGGCGCCCTCAGCAGCAAGCTGCTGAGGGTCCGTGAGGGCTGGCCGGGCTTTTTGACAGGGCATCCATGCCCTGATCAAAAAGGCGAGGACTCCTGTCCTCGCCCCCCTGCGGGGGCCTTTTCGTCCAGCCCTCACCGCCGGCGCCAAGGGGACCGTGAAGATCAAAAGCAAAAGCGCGCAAGCGGAACGCCGCGGCTGCGCCGCGTGCTCTTCGCTGGATTTTCGCGCCGCCCTGCATCCCCCTCTCCCCTCCGGGGAGAGGGCCGGGGTGAGGGGTCGGCCGGAGCGATGCGCGGAGGGCCGCTGTAAGTTCAACAGCTCTTACTCGCTCCGTGGAAGCATTACCGCGAGCACCCGCCCCTCATCTGCCTGCCGGCATCTTCCTCGCTCCTCAAAGCCGCGCACATCCCTGTGCGCTCCCCGCGTGCTCCCCGCAGGGGAGAAGAGTTCGATAGCTCCGCTCCTCAATAAAAAAAGCGGCCTTGCGGCCGCTTTCTTTTATGTCATGAAGCAAACGTTCAATCCCGCGCCCCATCATTCTTGAACGCCCCCGGCGCCGAACCGAAATCCCCCTCCGCCTGCGCCGCCATGTACGAGAACGCCGCATACACCGCCACGTTCTGCGCCAGTTCGCGCGGGTCGATCTTGTCCAGCGTGTCGTTGGCGGTGTGGTGGTAGTCGAAGTAGTCGGTGCCGTCCTGGGTCAGGGTGAGCGCGGCCATGCCCTTGGCGTGCATCTGCGACAGGTCGGAACCGCCGCCGCCCGGATGCTGCGGGTCGTAGGCCACGCCGACCGGCTCGATCACCTTGGCGATCTGCTCGATGGCGCCGCGCGCCGACGGCTTCACGCTGGCGGTCATGCGCCAGATCTTGCGCGCGCCGAAATCGGACTCGGTGCCGAGCTGGTGCTTGCTCACTTCCGCGGCATGCTTGTCGGCATAGGCGCGGCCGCCGAACAGGCCCATTTCCTCGTTGGCGAAGGCGATCACGCGGATGGTGCGGTCGGGACGCTGCGGCAGGCTCAGGATCATCTTGCCCGCGGCCATGGCGATCGCCACGCCGGCGCCGTCGTCGATCGCGCCGGTGCCCGGATCCCAGGAATCCAGATGGCCGCCGATCGGCACGATCTGGTCGGGGTACTTCTTGCCGGTGATCTCGCCGATCACGTTGGCGCCGGTGTAGGTGCCGGTGATGCCGCAGTCCAGGTCCAGCTTGATGCTCACCGGCTTGCCGGAGGCCAGCACGCGGTCGAGCTGGTCGGCATCCGGCAGCGACAGCGCGGCGGCGGGGATGGCTTCCTTCGGATCGCGGAAGCCGGTGACGCCGGTGTGCGGCGTGCGGCTGTGCTCGTCGGTGCCGGCCGAGCGCAGCAGGAAGGCGGCCGCGCCCATCTTGGAGGCGATCACCGGGCCGCCGGTACGCACGGCCGAGCCGATGCCGTAGTCGTGGCCGTCCTTGTGGCGCTGCATCCTGGCGTCGACGAAGACGATCTTGCCCTTGACGCTGGCCGGGTCGGCCTTCTTCAGCGCGTCGAGGCTGTCGAACTTCACCACCTCGGCGGTGAGGCCGCCCTTGGGCGTGCCGGCCGAATAGCCCAGCGCGATCACGGTCAGCGGCTGCGGGTAGGGGCCGACGATGGCGGCGTGCTCGCTGTGGCGTTCCCACAGCGGGTAGGTGACGGTCTCGGTATAGACCTTGTCGTAGCCCAGCTCCTTGAACTTGGCGATGGCCCATTCGCGGCCGCGCTGGTCGTTCGGGCCGCCGGCGATGCGCGGGCCGACTTCGGTGGTGAGCGATTCGACGATCTTGTAGCCGGTGTCGTCCGCCATGGCCTTGTCGCGCAGCTGTTCGGCCGTCTTTACGGCGGACTGCGGAATAGTGGTGGCCTTGTCGGCGGCGCTAGCGGCGCCCGCGGCGAAGGCGAGGCTGGCGGCGAGCAGGGTGAGAGGCAGGCGGCGCATCGGGGACTCCTCGGTGTAAACCCCGATTATGGCGCCGGTCGGTGCTGCCGCTTAGGCCAGAAGTCACGGTTGGGGCGGGAATAGGGAGTGGCGAATCGGGAATCGGAAGAACAGCGCTCCCGATGTCCGGATTCGCCCTGTTTACCCGAGCAAAAAACGCCCACGGTCGCGGCGCCCTGCTCTTCCTATTCCCGATTCCCCACTCTCTATTCCCTCTGAAGCAGCAGCTACTGCTGCTTCTTCAGCAAGTCGCGGATCTCGGTCAGCAGGGTCTCGGTCGGCGGCGGCGGGGCCGGCGCGGCTTCCTCGCGGCGGGTGAGGCGGTTGATCGCCTTGACCACCAGGAAGATGGCGAACGCGATGATCACGAACTGGATCACCACGTTGAAGAAGGCGCCGTACTGGATCGCGACCTCGGCGACCTTGTGTTTGGGATCGCTGTCGTCGCCGGGCTTGAGCACCCACTTCATGGCGGAGAAATCGACGCCGCCGGTGAGCAGGCCGATCGGCGGCATGATGATCTGGTCGACCAGCGAGGTGACGATCTTGCCGAACGCGGCGCCGATCACCACGCCGACCGCCAGGTCGACGACGTTGCCACGCATGGCGAAGTCCTTGAACTCTTTCATCATGCCCATTGCTGCTCTCCCTCTTCAGTGGATGTTGTTGCCCCCTGCGATGGGCGGCCGGCCCGACGCATTCCGCGCGCCAGCTTGCCGCCGCCGATGTTGCGATGCCGTTTACGCGATGCGGCCGTCCAAGGTGGCGACGCCTTCCAGCGCCGCATGGAAACTGTCGCCGCGCTGCAGCGCGGCGACGCCGGCCGGCGTGCCGGTAAAGATCAGGTCGCCGGCTTTCAATTCGAACAGGGTCGACAGGATGGCGATGATGCCGGCCACGTCGTGCACCATCTCGCCCAGCGTGCTGTGCTGGCGCACCGCGCCGTTGACGCTGAGGCTCAGGCCCGTCGCCGCCGACAGCTGCGCTTCGGCCGCCGGGCGCAGCGCCGACACCGGCGCCGAATGGTCGAAGCCCTTGGCCACGTCCCAGGGATGGCTCTTGGCCTTGGCCAGCGCCTGCAGGTCGCGGCGGGTCAGGTCCAGGCCCACGCCATAGCCCCAGATCAGGGCGGCGGCGCGCTCGGCCGGAATATTTTTTCCGCCCGCGCCCAGCGCCACCACCATCTCCACTTCGTGGTGCAGGTCCTGGGTGGCCTGCGGGTAGGGCACGTCGGCGCCGTCGGTGACGATGGCGTCGGCGGGTTTGCAGAAGAACAGCGGCGCATCCTTCTCCACTACCGCGCCCATCTCGCGGGCGTGGTCGGCGTAGTTGCGGCCGATGCAGAACACGCGGCGCACGGGGAAACGCAGGTCGCTGCCGTACACCGGCAGGCTGGGCTGGAGCGGGGCGGGGATGGCGTAGGTCATGCGCGGAAGGGTAGCAGCTAGGCGGGGCGGCCCGGCAGGGATACGTGCCGTGTCAGCTATCGCCCGCGCGCGCAGAGCGCTATACCCCTGTCGATTTCGCGCGGCGCCGTTCGACGTAAGGGAAGCAGCAGTCATCGCCAGGGCTCGTTCGGCCCGGATGACAGCTGTCATTGCCATCGGCTGATGAGGCGTTCTGCAAAGCCATGCGGGCTTGCTTCATCGTGCCGGCCATCGGTAGCCGGTGGGAACCGGCTTTTGGGGAGCGGGTGTGAAGAACGCGGAACTGCTGAAGGAATTGCGCATCGAGCGCCACGAGCGCGAGGACCATGGGCACGGTCCCGGGCGCTGGCCATGGATTGCGGGCGGCGTGCTGGTGGTGGTGCTGGCGGCCGGCGCCGGCGGTTGGATGCTGTGGGGCCACCCGGCCCTGGAAGTGAAGACCGCCGCCGCCGTCGCGCCCACCGCCGCGGCCGGCCCCGGCGCGGTGCTGCAGGCCACCGGCTATATCACCGCGCGCCGCCAGGCCACGGTGTCGGCGCAGATCACCGGCACGCTGACCGAGGTGCTGATCGAGGAAGGCGACCGCGTGCAGAAGGACCAGGTGCTGGCGCGCCTGGACGACAACGCCTACCGTGCCGCGCTCGACGCCGCCGAAGCCAACGCGCGCGCCACCGAGGCGCAGGTGCTGCAGCTGCAGGCCCAGCTCGACCAGGCCAACCGCGACGCGGTGCGCGCGCATACGCTGGCGACGAGCGGTCTGGTGCCCAAGCAGCAGGACGAGCAGGCGCGCACCCTGGTCAACACCACCGCTGCCCAGCTCAATGCGCAGCGCAAGCTGGCGGCAGCCGCGCAGGCGCAGGCCAAGCAGGCGCAGGTGAACTTCGACTACACCGTGGTGCGCGCGCCGTTCACCGGCGTGATCACGGTGAAGGCGGCCCAGGTCGGCGAAATCATTTCGCCGCTGTCGGCCGGCGGCGGTTTCACCCGCACCGGCGTGGGCACCATCGTCGATATGGATTCGCTGGAAATCGACGTCGACGTCAACGAGGCCTATATCGGCCGCGTGCAGGCGGCGATGCCGGCCGAGGCCGTGCTCGACGCCTACCCGGACTGGAAGATCCCCGCCCACGTGATCGCCATCGTGCCCGCCGCCGACCGCGGCAAGGCCACGGTGAAGGTGCGCGTGGCGCTGGACCAGAAGGACCCGCGCATCGTGCCGGACATGGGTGTGCGCGTCTCGTTCCTGGAGAAGGCCGCGCCGAAGCAGGCCGCCGAGCCGCCCAAGGGCGTGCTGGTGCCGGCCGGCGCCATCGCGCAGCGCGACGGTCACGACGCCGTGTTCGTGGTCAGCGGCGACACCGCCCACGAGCGCGCGGTGCAGCCGGCGCCGCAGGCCTACGGCGAGATGCGCCTGCTGCCGGCCGGCGTGCAGGCCGGCGACACGGTGGTGGTCTCGCCGCCGGAAGCACTGAAAGACGGCATGCGCGTAAAGAGCGCGGCCAATCCTTGAGCGCGGCCGGTGCCGCGCAAGATCACGACGAAAGCCAACGCAGTTTCGGGAGAACAGGCATGAGCATGGGCACGCTGATCGAAGTCCGCGATCTTTCCAAGGTGTACGAGCGCGGCAAGCAGAAAGTGGAAGTGCTGCACCACATCAACCTCAATATCGCCGAGGGCGACTTCCTCGCGCTGATGGGTCCGTCCGGTTCGGGCAAGACCACCTTGCTCAACCTGATCGGCGGCCTGGATTCGCCGACCGGCGGCAGCATCAGCGTGGGCGGCCAGCGCATCGACCAGCTCGGCGCCGGCGCGCTGGCCAAGTGGCGCGCGGCCAACGTCGGCTTCGTGTTCCAGTTCTACAACCTGATGCCGATGCTTACCGCGCAGCGCAACGTGGAACTGCCGCTGCTGCTGACCAGGCTGTCGGCCGCGCAGCGCCGCAAGAACGCCGCCATCGCGCTGCAGCTGGTGGGCCTGGACGAGCGCTCCACGCACAAGCCGAGCGAGCTTTCCGGCGGCCAGCAGCAGCGCGTGGCGATCGCGCGCGCGATCGTGTCCGATCCCACCCTGCTGGTCTGCGACGAGCCGACCGGCGACCTGGACCGCCAGTCCGCCGAGGACGTGCTCGGCCTGCTGCGCACGCTCAACCGCGAGCACGGCAAGACCATCGTGATGGTCACCCACGATCCCAAGGCGGCCGATTACGCCAACCACACGCTGCACCTCGACAAGGGCACCCTGGTCGAGCAGGCGCTGGCCTGAGGGGATGCCGCGATGAAATATCTTCATCTGATCTGGGCGGCGCTGTTCCGGCGCAAGACCCGCACCATCCTCACCCTGGTCTCGATCGTCACCGCGTTTCTGCTGTTCGGCATGCTCGACGCGGTGCGCACCTCGTTCGACCAGGCCGGCCAGAGCGCGAACGGCGCGCAGCGCCTGCAGACCGGCTCGCGCCTGTCCTTCATCCAGACCTTGCCTTCCGGCCTCAACGGCCAGATCGCGCAGGTGCCGGGGGTGAAGTCGGTGGCATTCGCCAACTGGTTCGGCGGCGCCTATCAGGACCCGCACAATCAGGTCTTCAGCTTCGCGGTGAGCGACAACTATCTGGACCAGTTCCCGGAAATCGAAGCCAGCCCCGAGGCGCGCAAGGCGTTCCAGAACACGCGCACCGGCATCCTGGTGGGCGAGAAGCTGGCGCAGCGCTTCGGCTGGAAAGTGGGCGACAAGATCCCGCTGCAGTCGACCATCTTCCCGCTGCATGACGGCAGCAAGAACTGGAGCTTCGACATCGTCGGCACGCTCAAGGCCAAGGAAGCCAGCGCGGGCTGGTACGACCAGACCGTGCTGATGCACTGGAAGTACTTCGACGAAGGCACCGCGTACAACCGCGGCATGGTCGGCTGGTATGTGAGCCGCATCAGCGACGTCAACCAGGCCGACCGCGTGGCCAAGGCGATCGATGCGATCTCCGCCAACTCCGACCATGAGACGCGCACGCAGACCGAACAGGCTGCGGCCGCGGCGTGGATGAAGCAACTTGCCGATATCGGCCTGATCGTCGGGGCGATCATGGGCGCGGTGTTCTTCACCCTGCTGCTGCTGTCGGGCAACACCATGATGCAGGCGGTGCGCGAGCGCACCTCGGAACTGGCGGTGCTCAAGACCATCGGCTTCACCAGCCCCTCGGTGCTGATGATGGTGCTGGCCGAGTCGGTGCTGCTGCTGCTGATCGGCGGCGTGATCGGGCTGGGCCTGGCCTCGCTGCTGATTCCGATCGTGGCCAAGGGCAGCGGCGGCATGCTCAACCTGCCCGGCGTGACCGGCGGCAGCTGGATGCTCGGCCTGGGGATCATGGTGCTGATCGGATTGCTGGTGGGTGCGCTGCCGGCCGTCCGCGCGATGCGCCTGAACATTGTCGATGCGCTGGCTGGACGCTGAGGAGCCGACGCCATGTCCAAATCCAAGAATTTCCTGTTCGGCTTCGGCCTCTTCGTGCTGGTGATCGTGTGCCTGGCGGTGTGGATCAAGCTGCCGCCGCTCATGGTCGGCGTGCTGGTGCTGGCCTTCGCGCTCTGGCTGGGCCTGACCCGCCGCGGCAGGCAGGCCGCCTCGGTGACCGGCGTGGGCATCAGCACCTTGAAGTCGCGGCTCGGTTCCTCCGCGGTGGTGGTGATCGGCATTGCCGGCGTGGTCGGTGTGCTGGTCGCGCTGCTGGCGATGGGCGAAGGCTACGCCGAGACGCTGCGCAAGACCGGCAGCGCCGATACCGCCATCGTGATGCGCGGCGGTTCGGCCAGCGAAGTGATGTCGGTGCTCGACCGCGACAGCGTGGTGGTGATTCCGCAGACCGCGGGCATCGCGCGCAATGCCAAGGGCGAGCCGATCGCGTCGTCCGAAATCGTGGTCGCCGCCAACCTGCCGGTGAAGGGCGGCAAGGGCGCCGACGACGAGGGCAGCGTGCAGTTGCGCGGCATCGACCAGCAAGGCTGGGAGCTGCGGCCCAACCTCAAGATCGTCGCCGGCCGCAAGTTCAATCCCGGCATGCGCGAGCTGGTGGTGGGCAAGGGTGCGCAGCGCCAGTTCGCCGGCCTGGAGCCGGGCCAGGAGATCAAGCTGGGCAGCCAGCAATGGACCGTGGTCGGTGTGTTCGCCAGCGACGACGCGCTGGAATCGGAAGTGTGGGGCGATGCCTCGGTGGTGTCCGATACCTACCGCCGCGGCTCCAGCCGCGCCTCGGTGATCGTGAAGCTGGCCGACCCGAACGGCTTCAAGGCGTTCGAGTCCACCCTGGCCGCCGACCCGCGCCTGAAGGTCGATACCAGCACCACGCTGGACTACTTCAACAAGCAGTCCGAGGGCACCAGCAAGGTGATCCGCATCATCGGCATCACGGTGGGCCTGATCATGGCGATCGGCGCGATCTTCGGCGCGCTCAACACCATGTTCGCGGCGGTGGCTTCGCGTGCCCGCGAAATCGCCACGCTGCGCGCGATCGGCTTCCGCGGCCTGCCGGTGGTGGTGGCGATCATGCTGGAGACCATGCTGCTGGCCTTGCTCGGCGGCGTGCTCGGCGGCGCGCTGGCGTGGCTGATCTTCAACGGCTATACCGCCTCGACCTTGGCGCAGGGCTCGGTGGGGCAGCTCACCTTCGAGTTCCACGTCTCGCCGGCACTGCTGTGGACCGGCGTGAAGTGGGCGCTGGCGATCGGCTTCGTGGGCGGCCTGTTCCCGGCGGTGCGCGCGGCGCGGCTGCCGGTGACGACGGCCTTGCGCGAGCTGTGATGCGCCGAATCGAAGTTGGAGAAAAAGGGCCGCATCGCGGCCCTTTTTTTATGCCTCCGGCGCCACCTGCACGCTGGCATTCGCCACGCCGTGGCGGCCGAGCAGGCTGGCCAGCAGCGCGATGACGGCGAGCGCGACGACGTTGCAGCCCAGGCCGGTGGTGAAGGCGTGCGCGTACGCCGACGGGTCGCGCGCCGCGCCCAGCGTGCTGTAGAACACGCCGCCGATGACCGCCACGCCGAGCGCGGCGCTGATCTGCAGCGCGGTGATCACCATGCCGGAGGCGAGGCCGGCGTGGCGCGCATCGACGCTGCCGAGCACGGCGCGCATCAGCGACGGGAACGCGAAGCCGAAGCCGATGCCGGAGACGATCAGGCCCGTCTGCATGGCGGAGGCATTCCTGATGCCGGCGATGATCAGCGCGAAGCCAACCGCCTGCACCGCGAGCGACAGCGGCAGCGTGGCGCGTCCCAATCGGTGCATCACGGGCGCGGCAGTGACCGAGGCGAACAGATAGCCGAGCGTGAACGGCAGCGTCGCCAGGCCCGTATGCAAGGCATCGCGGCCCAGGCCGCCTTGCAGATAGGCCGCATAAGTGAACATGAAAGCCGAGGTCAGATAGAAACCCAGGGTAACGACGATGCCGAGCATGAATTCGCCATGCCGCAGCAGGCTCACGTCGACCAGCGGCGCGCCGCCGTGGCGCGCCAGCTTCGCCTCGAAGCGCAGGAACAGCGCGAACAGCAGCAGCGAGGCGCCGAGCATGGCCCAGGTCCATGACGGCCAGCCCTGCTCGCGGCCTTCCACCAGCGGATAGACCAGCGCGGCGAGCGCCATGGAGAGCAGGGCCATGCCGCCGGGATCGAGCTTCTTCGCCTGCGCCTCGCGCGATTCGCGCAGCCAGCGCAGGCCGCCGGCAAACGCGGCGATGCCCACCGGCAGATTCACCAGGAAGATCCACTGCCAGCTCATGCCCCACCAGCCGGCCGCGATCAGCACGCCGCCGAGCACCTGGCCGAGCGTGGCCGCCAGGCCGAACGTCGCCGCATACAGCGCCAGCGCACGCGGCTGCTCGGCGCTGGGGAACATCACGCGGATAGAGGCGAGCACCTGCGGCGCCAGCGCGGCCGCGGCCAGCCCCTGCAGCAGGCGGCCGGCCAGCAGCGCATCCGCCGACCAGGCCAGGCCGCACAGCAGGGAGGCCATCACGAAGCCGGCGATGCCGAGGAGAAACAGCCGGCGGCGGCCGAACAGGTCGCCCAGGCGGCCGCCGGTGATCAGGCAGACGGCGTAGATCGCCGCATAGGCAGAGATCACGAACTGCGTCTGGGCGGCGCTGGCGTGCAGTGCGCCGCGGATCGAGGGCAGGGCCACGTTGACGATGAAGAAATCCAGCGGCGGCAGGAAGGCGCCGGTCAGCAGCACGGGCAAGGCCAACCAGCGGCGCGGGTCGCCCGCGTCGGTCGGGGTCATGGCGGTCTCCTCGGTGGGGAAGGAGGTGGGAATGGCGTGCAGCGTAGTACCGGCTTAAGATAAGAAAAACTGATCGACGGATATTTCAATCATGACGATCGAAAATGGTTCATTGATCCGGCCGCTGGATCTCGATGCGGTGCAGGCCTTCGTGCTGGTGGCGGATCTGAGCAGCTTCACCCGTGCGGCCGAGGCGCTGGATACCACCCAGTCGGCGGTCAGCCTGAAGCTCAAGCGGCTGGAGGAACGGCTGGGGCGGCGGCTGCTGGAGCGCACGCCGCGGCGCGTGCGGCTGTCGCAGGAAGGCGCGGCGTTTCTCGATGCCGCCCGCGACTTGCTGGAAGCCCATGAGCGCGCGCTGCATGGGCGCACGGAAGCGCGGCTCAGCCTGCGCGTCGGCATCAGCGATCAATCGGCCGGCACCGAGCTGCCGCAGCTGCTGGCGAAGATCGGCGCTTACGACCGCTCGCTGCGCATCGAGGTACGCATCGGTTCCTCGGTCAGCGTGATGGCCGCCTATGACAACGGCGAACTCGACGCGGCCATCGTCTGCAGCGCCGACGGGCGTCCGGGCGGCGAGCTGCTCTTCAGCGAGCCGTATGCCTGGTACGCGCTGCCGGACTGGAAGCAGCCGGCGGGCGAGCCGCTGCGTCTTGCCGCACTCGCGGCGCCTTGCGCGGTGCGCGCGATGGCCTTGAAGGCGCTGGACGATGCGGACGTGGCGTGGACCGAGGTGTTCGTCGGTGGCGGCTTGCCTGCGGTTGTGGCGGCTGCGTGCGCGGGATTGGCGGTGGCGCCGTTGCCAAGGCGCGTATGTCCGCCTTCGATCGTCGATGTGGGCGAGCCGCTGGGTTTGCCGCGCTTGCCGCTGACGCGCATCGTGCTGCACCAGCGCGCCGCCGACCCGCGCACGCGCGAGGCGGTGCGCATTCTTGCCGCGGCCCTCAAAGCCAGCGTCAACGCAGCCTGATGTGCAGGTTGGAGTGAGCCGTAGGCGAACTCCAATGTGGCGCCCGGGTACATCGGGACATCCGTCGGGGTTCGCTGCGCTCACCCCAACCTGCGCTGTGCGTTATGGCATCACTGGGGGCACATAAGTCAGGGTCATGCCCAGCAGCCACAGCAGGCCCAGCACCAGCGGCACGTGCACCACCAGCTGGATAAAGGTGAAGCCCACGATGTCGCGCGCCTTCAGGCCCAGCACGCCCAGCAGCGGCAGCATCCAGAACGGATTGATCAGGTTGGGCAGCGCCTCGGCCGCGTTGTAGACCTGCACCGCCCAGCCCAGGTGCACGTGCAGGTCGTTCGCCGCCTGCATCACGTACGGCGCTTCCACCAGCCACTTGCCGCCGCCCGACGGAACGAAGAAGCCGAGGATGGCGGAGTACGCGCCCATCACCAGGGTGAAGCTGTCGGTGGAAGCGACGTGCACGAACAGGCCGGACAGGCGATGCGCCAGCGTGTCGCCGCCCAGCCCCGGCGCATGCGTGAGCAGCGCGGCGATGCCGCCGTACAGCGGGAACTGGATCAGCACGCCGGCCGTGCTCGGCACCGCGCGCGCCACCGCGTTGAGAAAACTGCGCGGACGCCAGTGCAGCAGCAGGCCGACGGTGAGGAACAGAAAGTTGTAGGTATTGAGATTGGCGATGGCGGTGACCGCCGGCTTGCTGGCGAACTCATAGCCGAGCCAGCCCAGCCCGAGCAGGCCGATCAGCAGCGACAGCAGCGGGCTGTATTCCAGCCATTCGCCGGGCCGCGTGCGCGGCGGCAGCGGCGGCGTGGCGGCGGCTTCGCCCACGCCGAAATCTTCCGCGGTGCGCGCGCTCGCTTCCGACGGCGCGGTGAACCAGCAGATCAGCAGCGACACCGCGATCAGCACGGCGGTGAGCACGATCGATTGCCACAGGAAAATGGTCTGGCTGAAAGGCAGCACGCCGGTGATGTTGAGCAGCCCCGGCGGCATGCTCTTGGGATTGGCCTGAAGTTGCGCGGCGGACGAGGAAAGCCCCATCGCCCACACCGCGCCCAGGCCCAGGTAGGCCGCGGCGCCGGCCGCGCGATAGTCCATGCGCAGCTCGCCGCGCCGCGCCAGCGCACGCACCAGCAGACCGCCGAACACCAGCGAGAAACCCCAGGACAGCAGCGAAGCCAGCATGCTGACCAGGCCCACGTAGCACACCGCGCCGCGGCCGCTGCGCGGCACGCGCGCCAGTAATTCGATAAAGCGCGCGACCACCGGCGCGGTGGCGACCACATAGCCGCCGATCACCACGAAGGCCATCTGCATGGTGAAGGGAATCAGGCTCCAGAAACCGTCGCCGAAGGCATTGACGGTGACCGTGGGCGTGGCGCCGAAGGCCAGTGCGGCGCCGGCCACCAGGATCACGCCCAGCGCGGCGAACACCCATGCATCGGGAAACCAGCGTTCGGCCCAGGCGGAACTGCGCAGGGCCGCGCGGGCCAGGGCACCTTCGTTCGCATTCGGCATGACCGCCCTCCCCAAATGCGGGGAGGGTGGCGCAAGCCGCGCACAGCGGCAATACGATCTTGGTCTCAGCCCTTCGCGCGCTGCTTGAACAGCGTGATGATCGCCACGCCGAGCAGGATCACCGCCATGCCGGCGATGTCGTACGGGCCTACGTGCTCGCCGGCGATCAGCACGCCGAACAGCACCGCCACCGGCGGGTTCACGTAGGCATAGCTGGTGGCCACGGCGGGGCGCGCGTTCTTGAGCACGTAGAGGTAGGCGCTGAAGGCGATCAGCGAACCGAACACCACCAGGTAGCCGACCGCCAGCGTCGCGTGCAGGGTCGGATGCGCGGGCAGGCGTTCGCCCGTGCCGAAGCCCACCAGCAGCAGGGCCACGCTGGCCACCAGCATCTGCGCGGCGGTGTTCATCGGGCCGGCGGGCATGTCCTGGCGCTTGCTCCAGATCGAGCCGAAGGCCCAGCTCGCCGCCGCCACGATCAGCGCGATCGCGCCGATGCGCGACGCCGACAGGCTGCTGCCCAGGTTGAGCACCACCACGCCGGCGAAGCCGATCACCAGGCCGACGGTTTCGCGCCCGGTCGGCCACTGCCCGTACAGGCCGGAGAACAGCGCCGCGAACAGCGGCAGGCTGGCCACCGCCACCGCGGCGATACCGGAACTGACGCTCTGCTCGGCGAAGCACACCAGGCCGTTGCCGAAGCCCAGCAGCAGCACGCCGGTGATGCCGGCATTGCGCCACTGCCGCGCGGTGGGCATGGCCACGCCGCGCAGGCGCAGCAGGCCGAACATCAGCACGCCGGCGCACAGGAAGCGGATGCCGGCGAGCAGGAACGGCGGATAGCTTTCCAGCGCCAGGCGGATGCCCAGATAGGTGGAACCCCAGATGATGTACAGCGCGAACAGCGCGAGCGGAATCATCACGCGCGTGTCGGCGAACGGGCCTTGCGCCGCGCGGGCGGCGTTGGAAACGGACTGGTCGGTCATGGCGGGGATGGCGCGGGAGGGAAGGGGCGCGGCGACTAGTCTAGCGACCCGGCAAGATAATGCGTGGCCCGGACGGCGAGTAGCGAGCGGTTTGCAAGGCTACCTTGAGGGAGCATCAAGGCGCAGCCGGAATTACCCGGTTTTAGGCTCAGGCCGAAGCCCGCCGCCGTTCCCGCGCCAGCAGCTCGCGCTTGCGTTCGACACCCCAGCGCCAGCCGCCGATCGAACCGTCCTCGCGCACCACGCGGTGGCAGGGCACGATCAGGGCCACCCGGTTGTTGCCGCAGGCCTGGCCTACCGCGCGCGCCGCCTTCGGCAGGCCGATGTCCGCGGCGATCTCGCCATAGCTGCGCGTGCTGCCGGCGGGGATGCGGGTGAGGGCGTCCCACACGCGCCACTGGAACGCGGTGGCGGCGATATCCAGCGGCGGCAGCTCCGGCGCGGCGGCGTCGGTCCAGCCCAGTTCGGAAGCGATGCGCGCGATCACCGCGTCCAGCCATTCCTCGCGGCCGGCATCGACGCGTTCCAGTTCGGCCTGGGGGAATTCCTCGCGCAGGCGGCGCTGCAGGTCGGCGTCGCCGTCGCCCAGGGTCACCGAGCAGATGCCGCGCGCGGTGGTCGCCACCAGCAGGCGGCCCAGCGGGGTGTCGGTGGTGGTGTAGCGGATGCTGGCGCCGAGGCCGCCGGCGCGGTAGCTGGCCGGGGTCATGCCGAGCAGGCGGTTGCTGTGCTCGTAGACGCGGCTGCCGGAGCCGAAGCCGGCGTCGTAGACCGCGTCGGTCACCGCCGCGCCGTCGCGCAGCGAGGCCTTGAACTGGCCGAAGCGGCGGGCGCGGTGGTATTCGGCCGGACTCATGCCATAGCGGCGGCGGAACGCGCGCTGCAGATAAGTGGGGCTCAAGCCAGCGGCTTCGGCCAGGGTGTCCAGGCTGGGCGCCTGCTCGGCGTCCTCGATCAGCGCACGCGCGCGTTCGAGCGCGGCTTCGGTGCCCTGGCGGTGATTCATGGGAGCGGTGCGGATGTCCATGCCATCAGGCTAGCCATCCGGCATGGGCGGGACTATCCGCTTCTTGCGCGAACGCGCTCAGCGCGCGGCGTGGTGGTGCGACTGGTGCAGCACCACGAACTCGCCTTCCAGCACTTCCGGCTGGTGCGTGCCGGCGGCGCGCGGCGCCGCGGCGGAGGCATTACTCTTGCGGGTCCAGTGGCGCAGGGCCAGCCACAGGCCGCCGCCGACCAGCAGCACGCCGGCCACGACCAGACCGAACACCAGCAGCACGCCCACCAGCGCCACGCCGACCAGCAGCGACAGGGCACGGACCAGCGGGTGGCGGGAACGACGCGGAGACGGCAGCGTGAAGCGCATGTGTTAAAAATCCGTGTGGTAAAATCAATGACTTACGTGCGTAACGATGGGGCTTTCACCCCTGAGAGACAAGTGCCGATGGATACAGCCACCCCCGCCCAGCCACTCTGCCGCCTCGACGAAATTATCGACGGCGAGGCGATCGCCGTCGACGCCGCGCTGCCCGAGGGGGAGGAAAGCCTGATCGTGGTGCGCCACGGCGGCGCCGCACAGGCCTATCTCAATATCTGCCCGCATGCGGGGCGCCGGCTGGACTGGGCGCCGGGCAAGTTCCTGATCCGCGACGGCGTGCTGGTCTGCGCCGCGCACGGCGCCAGCTTCAATACCGCCGACGGCCTGTGCATCGGCGGCCCCTGCCGCGGCGAGCACCTGCACGCGGTGGCGGTGGAGGTGGTGGACGGCGAAGTGCGCCTCGGCTGACTCAGCGGAACATCAGGTTGATCGCCACCAGGGTGATCACCAGCACCATCGCGGTCAGCGGCAGGCCCACGCGCAGGAAGTCCTTGCCGCGGTAGCCGCCGGGGCCGGCCACCATCATCAGGGCGGGGTGGCCGGAGGTGAGCAGGAAGGTGTTGGACGAGGACACCGCCACGATCAGCGCATACGCCGACGGGTTGCCGCCGGTGGCCACCGCCACGCTGATGGCGATCGGCACCATCATCACCGTGGCGCCGACGTTGGACATCACCTGCGAGAACAGCAGGGTGAGGATCGCCAGGCACAGCTGCAGCACGTAAGGCGAGGCATTGCCGAGGTGCTGCAGCACCTCCTGCGCCAGCCACGCGGCGGTGCCGGTGGCGTCCATCGACCAGCCCAGCGGAATCAGGCAGGCGGTGACGAAGATGGTCTTCCAGTTGATCGCCTTGTAGGCCTCGTCCATGTTCAGCACGCCGGTGAGCAGCATGC
The DNA here is from genome assembly GCF_011759495.1 of Dyella sp. SG562. Taxonomy (NCBI): domain Bacteria; kingdom Pseudomonadati; phylum Pseudomonadota; class Gammaproteobacteria; order Lysobacterales; family Rhodanobacteraceae; genus Dyella; species Dyella sp. SG562. Next base: position 608,114 of record NZ_JAAOYS010000001.1, on the reverse strand, counting down.
CGATGGCGCCGGTCATCATCGCCACCGACAGATCCAGGTGGGTGAACAGGGCCAGGCACTTGGCCAGCACGAAGAAGCCCACCGCCTGCCAGATCTTGCCGGGGCGCTGTTCCTCCTTCGGGATGTCGGTGACCACGACCAGGTCCTTGTCCTCCGACGCCAGCCCCAGGTCGCGCCAGCTGCTGTGCAGCACCAGGGTGTCGCCGGCGCGCAGGCTCACCGCGCGCACGTCGTCGCGGAACACCTGGTCGCCGCGGTTCACCGCCAGCACCGAGATGCCGTAGCGCTTGCGCAGGCGCAGCTCGGCGACACTCTGCTTGATGAAGCGCGAGCTGGGCGGGATCACCGCCTCCGAAATGCCGGCGCGGCTGGAATTGAACAGCTCGCCCAGCTGGCGCATGCGCGGCGACAGCTTGCACAGCTGGTTGTTGGCGAACTGGCTGAGCTGCTCGCGCGGACCCAGCACGCCCAGCACCGAGCCCACCCAGATCACGTGGTCCACCGGCGGCGCCATGCGTGCCTCGGTGCCGCTCTTGATCGCCAGGATCAGCGGCGCGCCGTACAGCTGTTCCACCTCGCCGATGCTCATGCCGACCAGCGGGCTTTCCGCGGTGACGGTGAGCTCGGCCGTCTCGCCCACGATGCCGTAGGTCTCGGCGAAGTAGCTCTCGGTGCGGCCCGGCGTCACCTTCAGGCGCTCGTCCTCGCGCTCCGGCAGCAGCTTGGGCGTGAACAGGTAGAAGAACAGCACGCCGCACAGCGCCAGCACCAGGCCGACCGGGGTCACGCTGAACAGGCCGAACTTCGGAATGGTGTGCGCGCCCGGCGGCAGGTTGGCGTTCGCGCTCGCGATCAGGTCGTTGAGCACGATCAGCGGCGAGTTGGCGATCAGCGTGGTGTTGGTGGCGGTGAGGATGCAGAACGCCATCGGCAGCAGCAGGCGCGAAAGCGGCACGCCGGTGCGCGCGGCCAGGCGGCTGGTGACCGGGATCATCAGCGCGGCCAGCGCCTGGCTGGGGATCACCGCGCTGAACAGGCTGGTGACCAGGTTGATCACCACGCCCAGGCGCGATTCCACGCCGCGCGCCATGCGCATCACGAAGTTGGCGGTCAGGCCGAGCACGCCGGCGCGGTCGAGCCCCGCGCCCATGATCATGATCGCGATGATGGCGATCACCGCGTTGCCGGCGAAGCCGTTGAACACGCGGTCGGAGGGAATCAGGCCGGTCAGGCCGATCACCACCACCACCAGCAGCGCCACCACGTCGGCGCGGATCCACTCCAGCACCAGCATCAGCATGGTGAAGCCCACCAGCCCGAGCACCAGGATCATTTCGGGGGTGAGCGAGAGTCCCACTAGCTGGCTTCCTGTCGGACCAGAGGGCGAAGGTGGATGGCGTTGGGCGGTGCTTGCGTCACGCTGCGAAGACTCGTCCCTGTTTTTGTCAGCTTGCTCTGGCCGGCGAGTATAGGCGGTGCCACTGCTTCACTGGTGAATCGGAGCCGTCCCTGGGGACACGCCGCACCTCAGGCGCGGCGATAGAGCAGATCCCACACGCCGTGGCCCAGCTTCAGGCCGCGCCGCTCGAAGTGGGTCTCGATGCGCCATGCGGGTTTCTCGGCGTACTGGCCGGGGCCGGCGTCGTTGCGCCAGTCGGGCGCCGCTTCCATCACTTCGAGCATGTGTTCGGCGTAGGGCTGCCAATCGGTGGCCAGGTGCAGCAGGCCGCCGGGCGCCATGCGCGAGGCCAGCAGCGCGACAAACTCCGGCTGCACGATGCGGCGCTTGTTGTGGCGCTTCTTGTGCCAGGGATCGGGGAACCAGATGCGCGCCTCGGCCAGGGTGCCGGGGGCGATCTCGTGTTCGAGCACTTCCACCGCATCGTGCTTGTACAGGCGCACATTGGCGGCATCGCGCGCGGCCAGCGCATTCATCAGCCGGCCCACGCCCGGGCCGTGCACCTCGATGCCCAGATAGTCGCGCGCCTGATCGTGCTCGCTGGCCCAGGCCAGCGCCTCGCCGTTGCCGAAGCCGATCTCCATCACCAGCGGCGCCTGGCGGCCGAAGCGCGCGGGGTAGTCCTGCACGGTGGCGCTGTAGTCGATGCCGAAGCGCGCCCAGTGTTCGTCGAAGGCGCGCTGCTGCGCCGGCGTCATGCGGCCCTCGCGCAGCACGAAGCTGCGGATGCGGCGCAGGTACCGCGCGCTGTCTTCGCTGTGCTCGCCCATGCTCAGCCGATGGTGCCGTCGATCGGACTGGACGCCGAGGCGTAGCGCTTGCGCGGGATGCGGCCGGCGCGGAAGGCGGCGCGGCCGGCCTCGATCGCCAGCTTCATCGCGTGCGCCATCAGCACCGGGTCCCTGGCGCCGGCGATGGCGGTGTTCATCAGCACGCCGTCGCAGCCCAGTTCCATCGCGATGGCGGCATCCGAGGCGGTGCCCACGCCGGCGTCGACGATGATCGGCACCTTGGCGCTCTCGATGATTTCCAGCAGGTTGTAGCGGTTCTGGATGCCCAGCCCCGAGCCGATCGGCGCGGCCAGCGGCATCACCGCCACGCAGCCGATCTGTTCCAGGCGCCTGGCCAGGATCGGGTCGTCGCTGGTGTAGACCATGACGTCGAAGCCGTCGGCGACCAGGGTCTCGGCGGCTTTCAGGGTTTCCACCACGTCGGGGAACAGGGTGCGCTCGTCGCCGAGCACTTCCAGCTTCACCAGCTTGTGGCCGTCCAGCAGTTCGCGCGCGAGGCGGCAGGTGCGCACGGCGTCGACGGCGTTGTAGCAGCCGGCGGTATTGGGCAGCAGGGTGAATTCGCTGGGCGGCAGTGCGTCGAGCAGGTTGGGCTGGCTGGCGTCCTGGCCGATGTTCACGCGGCGGATCGCCAGGGTGACGATGTCGGCGCCGGCGGCCTGGGTGGCGCGGCGCGTTTCGTCGAAATCCTTGTACTTGCCGGTGCCGGTGAGCAGGCGCGAGCCGTAGCTCTTGCCGGCGATGACGAGCGGGTCGGCGACGTCGTGGGTCTTGGTGTTCATGGGGTCTCGGACACGGGGGAGGGGCGGGGCATCAGCCGCCGCCGATGGCGTGCACGATCTCGACCTGGTCGCCCTCGGCGAGGACCCAGCGGATGTGCATGCTGCGGGGGACGATTTCGCGATTCACTTCCACCGCCACGCGGCGGTCGCCGTAGCCGGCTTCCTGCAGCAGCTGGGCGACGGTGATGGCGTTGGCGCAGTCGCGTGGGCTGCCATTGAGCATGATCTGCATCGCGGCATTGTAGCCGCTGCCGGCGTGATGCCCAAAGAAAGAGCCCGGCGTGTGCCGGGCTCGTGGGGCGCTTCAGTTCTGGTGCTCTTCCTTGCCGCGCGGCGGCGGACGGTGTTCGCCGCCGTGGTTCTGGTTCTGGGGCGGCTGCGGCCGGGCCTGTTCGCGCGGCTGCGGTTGCGGCGGCGGGTTCGGCCGCTCGTAGGCAGGCCGCGCTTCGCGCAGGCTGGGCTGCGGCATCGGCTCGGCCCGCTGCGGCGGGGCGCGTTCGATGCGCGGCTCCGGCTGCGGTTCATTGCGCTCCTGGCGGAACGAGGGCTGCGGCTGCGCCTGGCGGAAGTCGCGCGGGGCGGCGTTCTGCGGCATGGGCTGCGGGCGGTCCAGCTGGCGCTCCGGCTGCGGACGGTCGTCCTGGCGGTTGGGCTGCGGCTCGTAGCGCGGCTGGTGCGCTTCGGGCGCGGCGCCCGGCTCGTCGCGGCGGTTGAAGCGCTGCACGTCGGGCAGGGTGCGCGGCTGCGGGGTGGCCTGTGGCTGCGGCTGCATCTGCGCCTGGCGGGCACGGTCCTGCTCGGGGTTGGTGACGAAGCTCACGCCAGGACGCGGGTTGTTGCCGCGGCCGTTGTCGTTGCCGATCGGCTGCCCGCCATCGCGGCGGTTCTGCCAGGCGGCGCGGTCGGCGGCGTCGGGGTGGGCGAAGCGGGCCGAGGGCAGTTCGTTCGGGCGCATGTCCGGGCGTGCGTTCGGCGCGTTCGCGGCGCTGTCCGGGCGGTTATTGGCTTCGAAGCGGCGCGGTGCGTTGTCGACGCTGGCGTTATCGGGGCGGTTGCCGACCGGCGGCAGGCGCGCCGGCACGGTGGCGGCGGTGTCGCGGCCTGGCATCGGACGATTCGCACCGTTCGGGCCCACCGGACCGGCGCTGCCCAGCACGCGCACGTTCGACGGCGGCGCCACCGGCATGCCGGGGCGCTGTTGGCCGAGGCGGTTCGGCCGCACGTCGTCGGCCACCGGGCGCGCCATGGGGTTGGCCGGCGGTGCGCGGCGCGCCACCACTTCACGCTGGAAGCCGGCCGCCGGCAGCGGCCGCGCATTGGCCGGGCGCGGCGGCGCGAAGCTGGCGCGGGTCGGCTGGATCGCCACGCCGCGGGCGAGCACCGGCGCGGCGGCGAAGCGGCCCGGATCGGCCTGGACCAGGTTGCGGCGCACGTTCTGCGCGCTGGCGAAAGTGCGGCTCGGCACGGCGCTGAAGGCGTGCGGCACGCCGCGGTTGGCGTAAGCGACGTTGGGCGCCGGGCGTCCGCTGCGGAAATAGTTGTACTGGTTGTTGATGTTATTGATCACCGTGGTGCGGTTGACGTTGCGCACATAGATATTGGTGACGTTGACGTTGGTGTAGTAGTTGCGGCTGGCGCGGTACCACGGGTTGTAGACCTCGCGCGGGCCGAGCGGGAACCAGCCCACCGGCGCGCCGCCGCCGATACCGATCGACACGCTCCAGTTGCCGCCGCCGACGAAGGCGACCAGCGCCGGCGCGTACACCGGACGCACCGCCACCGGCCCCGGCACCCAGCCCCAGCGGTGGCCGACGAAGGCCCAGCGGCCGTAATGGAACGGGGCGAAGCCCCAGGGCGCGTCGTCCACCCAGGTCCAGCCCCAGGGGGCGACCCAGGCCCAGTGGCCGTCGCGGTACGGCGCCCAGTCGGCCGCCACCTGCGACGGGTACCAGACGGCGCCGTAGTCGGGATCGGTCTGCCAGTCGCCGTGGTCGTCCAGGTCCTGATAGCCGACCACTTCGTCGGAGACATAGCGGCGGCTCGGCGAATTCGCATAGCGCTGGTCGCGCTGGTAGCACCAGTCGTCGAAGGCGTCGCCGCGGTCGCCGATGTCCTCCAGCGACACCTGGTTCAGCGCCGCATCGCCAATGACGTAGCGCGTGCCGGCATTGACCATGCGCTGCGCATTGTTCTCGCCGTACAGCGTGGCCTGGCCGCGGAACACGGTGACGTCGGTGGTGTGGCCGTCGCGGTCGATGTCGACGCGGAAAGTGCCTGGCTGGGTGATCACCAGCGCGGCGGTGGGCGTGTCGATCTCGTAGCTCTCGCCTTCGCCGAGGTTGCGCACGGCGAGGTTGAGCGTGCCCTGGGTCAGTTCCACCTGGGCGACCTGGTCGTTCAGATCGAGCAGGCCGAAATCGGTGTTCTGCGCCATGCGCAGGCTGCCGCCGCCGAGTTCGAGCTCCGCGCGGCCGTCGGCGCCGGTGGACAGGCGGTCGCCGCTGGTGAGCGGGCGGTTGAGGCTGGCATCGCTCCAGTCCTGCGTGCCGGAGGGGAGCATGCCGAGGTCGCCGGATTCATAGGAGAGCCGGGCGACGCGCGACGGCGGATCGCCGGCGTCGCTGTCGGGTGGCTGCGACTGGGCCTGGACCAGGCCGGCCGCGCACCATAACAGCGCCGCCGCCGCGGCGAGCGGCCAGGCGCGTGCCATGAAGGAAGAGGGAAGACGCATGACGTTCTCCAGAGCGTTGCGCGTTGATGACGTCCGTAAGAACGCATGGGATGGCCGGACGCCGACGGCCCGATTATGTGCATGCCGCGCTGCGCGCCGTGCGCAAGGAATTCGTTCAGTCCCGCGCGCGATTCAGCCGGCCGCCATCTGCGGTTCACCGCGCGTTCGGACGCGTCCGCGGGGCAGCCGCCGCCGGGTTGTTCCCAAGCGCACGGCTCCCGGTTACCATCCGCCGTCGTTGCGGGTGTAGCTCAATGGTAGAGCTGTAGCTTCCCAAGCTACTGACGAGGGTTCGATTCCCTTCACCCGCTCCATTCCCGCCCTCGCCCCACCGAGCCCCTCTCCCGAATCAGTGCGCTGAAGATGGCGGATGTGATCACACTCGGCTGGCGGGAGCGCCTGGCATTGCCGGACCTCGGCATTCACTCGCTCAAGGTCAAGCTCGACACCGGCGCGCGCAGCAGCGCGCTGCACGTGGAAGAACTGGAAACCTTCGAACGCGACGGGGCCACCTGGCTGCGCTTCGTCGTGCGCACCGGCCGCGGCCATCGCGTGGGCCGGCTGTGCGAGGCGCCGGCGCACGACCGGCGCGTGGTCATCGACACCGGCGGCAGGCGCACCGAACGCTGGTTCATCCGCACCGGCCTGGTACTGGCCGGGCGCAGCTTCAGCGTCGACGTCAATCTGACCGATCGGCGGCATATGCTGTTTCCCATGTTGCTGGGACGCACGGCGCTGCACGGGCGCTTCGCGGTGGACCCGGCCCTCTCCTACACCCAACCGCGCCATCCCCTCGCGGCCACGGATGTCCCATGAAGATCGCCATCCTCTCGCGCAATTCCCGCCTGTATTCCACCCAGCGCCTGGTCGAGGTGGCGCGCGAGCGCGGCCACGTGGTGCGCGTGCTCGACCCGCTGCGCTGCTACGTGCGCATCGCGCCCGGCGACGTGGCGATCCGCTACAAGGGCAAGCCGCTGAAGGACATCGATGCGGTGATCCCGCGCATCGGCACCACCAGCACCTTCTACGGCACCGCGGTGCTGCGCCAGCTGGAGATGATGGGCGTATACACGCCCAACCCCTCCGACGCCGTGCTGCGCGCGCGCGACAAGCTGCGTGCGCTGCAGATCCTGGCCTCGCAGGGCCTGGACATGCCGGTGACGGTGTTCGGCGACAACCCCGACGACACCGCCGACGTGCTGGCCATGCTGGGCGACCCGCCGCACGTCATCAAGCTCAACGAAGGCAGCCAGGGCACCGGCGTGGTACTGGCGGAAAAGCGCAGCGCCTCGCAGAGCGTGATCGAGGCCTTCCGCGGCCTGTACGCGAACTTCCTGGTGCAGGAGTTCATCGGCGAGGCCAACGGCAGCGACCTGCGCTGCTTCGTGGTCGGCAACAAGGTGGTGGCGGCGATGCAGCGCGACGCCAGCCCCGGCGACTTCCGCGCCAACCTGCATCGCGGCGGCAGCGCGCAGGCGGCGACGCTCAGCGCCGAAGAACGGCAGATCTCGATCCGCGCGGCCAAGGCGCTGGGCTTGGGCATCGCCGGCGTCGACCTGCTGCGTTCCAGGCGCGGGCCGCTCATTCTCGAAGTGAATGCGTCGCCCGGACTGGAAGGCATCGAAGCGGCGACGGGCGTCGACGTGTCGGCGCACATCATCAAGCACCTCGAGCAGCATCAGCGGAAAGCCGCCGCACGCTGAACGGTTAACGGTGGCCTCAGTACGGGTTAACCACACCGTAACTCCACCGCCCCTATAAAGGTCCCACTGCAATTTGCTTGGCACTTCAACCGCTATGGTCTAGTGACAGCAGATTACGGTATCGGGGCAGTAGCTTGGGCCCGGATGGAGCGGCTTCCCGCCGCGCCTCCGGGCCTTTTCTTTTGGGCCCGATTCACGGCCGCGCAAGAGATTGCAGCCTGCTGCCGGCCTCGCGCCCACCTTCCCCGGCGCAAATTGTTAAGCTTGCCGCCATGGCCGGACCCAAGCCGGCGGCGACACGGAGTGGCGTATGCGCGTACTGGTGATCGAAGACAACAGCGATATCGCGACCAATATCGGCGATTACCTGGAGGATCGCGGCCATGTGGTCGATTTCGCCGGCGACGGCGTGACCGGCCTGCACCTGGCGGTGGTGAACGAATTCGACGTGATCGTGCTGGACCTGACCCTGCCCGGCATGGACGGCCTGGACGTGGCGCGCAAGCTGCGCCACGAGGCGCACAAGCAGACCCCGGTGCTGATGCTCACCGCGCGCGACGCGCTGGAGCAGAAGCTCACCGGCTTCGAATCCGGCGCCGACGACTACATGACCAAGCCGTTCGCCCTGCAGGAACTGGCCGCCCGCCTGGAAGTACTGGCGCGCCGCGGCAAGGGCCCGCAGAGCCGCGTGCTGAAGGTGGCCGACCTCACCTACAACCTGGACACGCTCACCGTCACCCGCGACAGCAAGTCGATCCAGCTCAACCCGATCGGCCTGAAGCTGCTGCAGGCGCTGATGGAAGCCAGCCCTTCGGTGGTCACCCGCCAGGATCTGGAACAGCGCGTGTGGGGCGAGGAACTGCCCGACAGCGACAGCCTGCGCGTGCATATCCACGGCCTGCGCGCGGCGATCGACAAACCATTTGACAAGCCGCTGATCCACACGCGGCACGGTATCGGATATCGCATGGTCGACCCGGATGCGGTCCAGACGTAAGCTTCGTTTTCGCCTGGTCCTGAGCTTCGCGCTGTTCGGGTTCGGCCTCAGCGCCCTGTTTGCCTTCGCGGCGCTCAACATCCGCGAGCGCGTCGAGAACCAGCTCATCACCTCGGCCTTGCAGGACGAGGTGGACCGCCTCAACGAACAAGTCCTGGCCCACCCGGACCGGGCGCCTGCGTTCGAAATCATCAAGGCGGCATCCTGGAGCGACCGCACCATCTATAAGGCGCCGCTGTCCTGGCAGGCCCTGGATACCGGCGTGCACGACCTGTTCGAGACCGGTCCGGACGGCAAGCCGCACCATTACAAGCTGGCCGTGCGCCGCAAGGACGGCGTGATCAGCTTCGTGCAGTACGACGTCTCGCGCGACGAACTGGGCAAGCGCCAGCTGCTCACCGCGGTGCTCGCCGCGGTGTTCCTGTTCGGCCTGATCTCGCTGGCGCTGGGGCTGTGGCTGTCGCGCAAGGTGCTCAAGCCGGTGAGCGAACTGGCCCAGCGCCTGCGCGAGTTCCGCAAGAACGGCAAGGCCGAGCCGCTGGCGCCCCATTTCGCCGACGACGAAGTGGGCGAGCTGGCGCTGGCGCTGGACGAATACGCCAACCGCCTGACCTCGATGGTGGAGCGCGACCGCGAATTCAATTCCGACGTGAGCCACGAGCTGCGCACGCCGCTGGCGGTGATCGCCAGCACCACGGAACTGCTGCAGGGTTCGCCCGACCTTACCGACAAGCTGCGCGAGCGCCTGAAGCGCATCGAGCGCGCCTCGCGCCAGGCCACCGAACTGATCGAAGCGCTGCTGCTGCTGTCGCGCGCGGAACGCCGCGGCCCCACGCGCGGCGAGACCACCGAGGTGGCCAAGGTCGCCTCCGACGTGATCGAAAGCCAGCGCCCGCAGATGCGCGACAAGCCGCTCAACGTGGAGCTGGTGGTGAACGGCGGCCTGAGCATCAATGCGCCGGCCTCGGTGCTGTCGGTCGCGCTCACCAACCTGATCGGCAACGCCATCAAGTACACGCTGGAAGGCCAGGTCACGGTGAAGGTCGAGAAGGACCGCATCGAAGTGATCGACACCGGCCCCGGCATCAAGCCGGAAGACGCCGAGCGCCTGTTCCAGCGCGGCGTGCGCGGCGAAGGCGCCGGCGGCAGCGGCGCGGGGCTGGGCCTGGCGATCGTGCGGCGGTTGTGCGAGCTGTATGGCTGGGACGTGTCGATGCGTCCGCGGCCGGATACCAACGGGGCGATCGCCTGCATCGTGTTTCAGTGATGTGGCACATCGGCATGATTATCAGGTCATGCCGATGCGTGATTTCACATTAGTGAATTGACGGCCATTTCATGACCGGCCGGATAATGCGGCCAGATAATCCGCGCATTGACGCGATTTTCATGCGGCGCAATAGTCCGCATTAATTCCGCGCGTCGTTGACAAATCCTTCGCCATTAATTTCTCATTTTCCTGGCAAACTCTTGCTGCGCCGCACAATCTGTGATGCGAAGCACATTTCCCCCGATGGACAAGCTCCCGTTCAGGCATGGACACTCGAAGCCGGGAACAGGGTAGGGGAAAAGTCTTAGCGTATTTTCCAATACGTCATGCGGAATCCCCCATTCCGTCACCCGCGTCACCCAGCAGATCCGTCACAGCTTGTCCCGGCCGTTGCGATGCCGGTGCTGGTAGCCGTCTGCGTCATAAAAATCGATGGTACGCGACATTTTGAAACATGGCCGTATTGGCCGTGGCGGACCGTTTCGGTCGCGATTATCCGATATTTCAAATGCATTACCTGGGCGATTAACGCCGGCTAACGCGTGCCTGCTTTTCATGTTGCAACGGATCGTGTGGCTGAGCGGGCCGCAGGGGGAGAAACCATGAGCGATATGCACGATGACGACTTTTTCCTGCCTGCCGCCGAAGGTGGCCCGCGCTCGCGCGCGAGGCTCCTCACAGTGATCCAGGTGAGATTCGGGACTTCGCGTAACAAAGGTGGTGACGTGGGGTCTGTCGGAAGCAGGGCTCAGATTTATCTTAGTAACCAGCACTCTCCGATCTGTCGAACAAAAAGAAGCGCAGCCGCAAGCCAGGCGCGCCGCAGTTCGAATCGATGGTCTAAGCAAGCGGCAACTGCCGCTGCATGGGGAATGCGCGATGAGTAACGAGAACAACGAAGTCCTGCCTTTGACCACCGCCCAGCGCGGCCTGTGGATGAACCACAAGATCGGCGGCGATGGCGCGATCATGAATATCGCCGAGGCGGTGGATATCCGCGGCCCGGTGCAGCCGCCGCTGTTCCGCCAGGCGCTGTACCGCCTCGTCTACGAGGCCGAGATGATGCGCGCCAACGTGATCGAGCGCGACGGCAAGCCGCTGCTGGTGGTGCGCCAGGTCTACGGCGGGCAGTTTCCCTATTTCGACATGAGCGCCGAAGCCGATCCGCGCGCGGCCGCCGAGGCGTGGATGCACGAGGAGTACTCGCGCAACCCGGATCTCGAACACGACCCGCTGTGGGTCAGCGTGCTGTTCAAGCTCGCCGACGACCACTACGTCTGGTACCAGCGCGCGCACCACATCGTGCTGGATGGCTACGGCGGCGGCCTGCTCGCGCGGCGCCTGGCCGAGCTGTACACCGCCCTGGTGCAGGGCAGCGAGCCGCCGCCGTGCGAGTTCGCGCCTGCCGCCACCGCGAGTGCACTGGAAAGCGCGTACCGCGAGTCGGACCGCTTCCGCCGCGACCGCGACTACTGGAAGGAACTGCTGGCCGACCTGCCCGAGGCGGTGACGCTGTCGCGCCGCCAGCATCGCCCCGGCCTGGCCGACCGCCTGTGCCGCAGCACGGCGATCCTGCCGCCGGAAACCTCGCGCCGCCTGGCCGAACTGGGCAAGGCCACCGGCGCCAGCCTGCCGCAGGTGCTGATCGGCCTGGTCGCGGCGTATTACCACCGCGTCACCGGTGCGGAAGACCTGGTGTTCGGCATGCCGGTGACGGCGCGGCTCAATGCCGAGGCGCGTCGCATGCCGGGCATCTTCGCCAACGTGGTGCCGATCCGCCTGCAGTTCGCCGCGGAGCTCACCGCCGGCGGCCTGTTCGAACAGGTCTCCCGCGCGGTGCGGCAGACGCTGCGCCACCAGCAGTACCGCTACGAAGACCTGCGCCGCGACCTGGGCCTGGTCGGGCAGGGCCGTGCCGTGGCCTGGCTGGGCATCAATATCGAGCCGTTCGATTACCAGCTCGATTTCGCCGGCGCGGGTACGTCCTCGCACAACATGTCCAACAGTTCGGCGGAAGACCTGATGGTCTTCGTCTACGACCGCGGCACCGATGCCGGCCTGCGCATCGACCTCGACGCCAACCCGCTGCTGTACGACATGGACGAACTGGACGAGCACCGCCGCCGCCTGTGCCGCCTGATCGACGGCGTGCTGGCCGAACCGGAGGCGCGCCTGCGCGACATCGACCTGCTCGGCGACGAAGAACGCCACCGCCTGCTGGTGGCCTGGAACGACACCGCCGCGCCGATCGAACTGAGCGGCCTGCCCGCGCACGTGGCGCAGCAGGCGGCGCTGCGGCCGGAGGCGCCGGCGGTGATCGCGGGCGACACCGTGCTGAGCTACCGCGAGCTGCACCGGCGCAGCGTGGCGCAGGCGCGGCAGCTGATCGACGACGGCATCGCGCCCGGCGACATCGTGGCCGTGGCGCTGCCGCGCAACGAGCAGCTGCTGATCGTGCTGCTGGCGATCATGCGCACCGGCGCCACGTATCTGCCGATCGATCCGGACGGCCCGGCCGAGCGCATCGCGCTGCTGCTGGACGATGCCGCGCCGATCGCGCTGATCGCCACCCGCGCCATCCACGAGCGCCTGCCCATGGGCGGCGGCATGCAGCTGCTGCCGGAACAGCTGGACGCGCGCGCGCTGGAAGCCGTGCACGAGCCGGACCTGAGCCATCCCGACGGCGTCGCCTACGTGCTCTACACCTCCGGTTCCACCGGCCGCCCCAAGGGCGTGGAAGTCACCCACCGCAATCTCGCCAACTTCCTGCAGGGCATGGCGCGCCTGCTGGAACCCGTACCCGGCCATCGCTTCCTTGCCGTTACCACGGTGATCTTCGATATCGCGGGGCTGGAGCTGTACCTGCCGCTCACCGCCGGCGCCTGCGTGGTGATGGCCGGCAGCGGCGCCGCGCAGCAGCCGGTGGAACTGGCGCGGCTGATCCGCGCCAGCGGCGTCACCCATGTGCAGGCGACGCCGTCGCTGTGGCGCATCCTGCTGGGCAGCCCGGAAACCAGGCTGGACGAAGTGCATGCCATGGTGGGCGGCGAAGCGCTGGGCGCGGAACTCGCCGCGCGGCTCAAGGCCTCGGCGGCGCGGGTGACGCAGTTCTATGGCCCCACCGAAACCACGGTGTGGTCCACCGCCTACGAGCTGGAAGTGATCGGCTCCGGCATTCCGCCGATCGGCCGCCCCATCCTCAACACGCGCCTGTACGTGCTCGATGCCGCGCGGCAGCCGGTGGTGACCGGCGCGATCGGCGAGCTGTACATCGGCGGTGCGGGCGTGGCCAAGGGCTATCTGCATCGCCCGCAGCTCACCGAGGAACGCTTCCCGGCCGACCCCTTCGCCGCCGACGGCAGCCGCATGTACGCCACCGGCGACCTGGTGCGCTGGCGCGACGACGGCTTGCTGGAATTCATCGGGCGCGCCGACAGCCAGGTGAAGATCCGCGGCCATCGCATCGAGCTGGGCGAGGTCGAGAACCTGCTGGCCCAGCACGCCGGCGTCGCCGCCGCGGCGGTCACCACGTTCCGCGATGCGAACGGCAGTCTCGCCGTGGCCGCCTATGTGGTGCCGCGCGAGCCCGCCGCCGTCGATTCCGACCAGCTGCGCGTGTTCCTGGCGCGCCGCCTGCCGGAGCCCGCGCTGCCGTCCAGCTTTACCTTGCTGGACGCGCTGCCGCTGACGCCGAACGGCAAGCTGGATCGCCGCGCGCTGCCGGCGCCCGACCGCATTGCGCGCGCCGCGTTCGTGGAACCGTCCACGCCGGTCGAGCGCAAGCTGGCGGGACTGTGGCAGCGCCTGCTGCGCATCGAACGCGTCGGCCTGCACGACAACTTCTTCGAGCTCGGCGGCGATTCGCTCACCGCGGCGGAGATGGCGGTGGGCTTCCCCGCGGAATTCGGCGTGGAGCTGCCGCTGGGCAGCCTGTTCGAAGCGCCGACGGTGGCCAACCTGGCGGCCTTCGTCGACCGCCTCGGCGGCGACAGCGACGATCCGCTCGGCGAGGTGATCGTGCTGCGCGCGCCGCCGCGGTTGCGCGAAGTGGGCAGGGCGCCGGCGCGGCCGCTGTTCTGCATCCATCCGATGATGGGCCTGAGCCTGGGCTTCTCCGCGCTGCTGCGGCATCTCGACCCGGCCGTCCCGGTGTACGGCCTGCAGTCGCGCGGCCTGCGCGGCGACCTGCGCCTGCCAGGCAGCATCGAGGAAGTGGCGGCGGATTATCTGGCGCAGATCCGGCGCATCCAGCCCGAGGGGCCGTACCGCCTGGTCGGGCGTTCGATGGGCGGACTGATCGGCCACGCCATCGCCGAGCAGCTGCTGGCGATGGGCGAGCGCGTCGAGCTGCTGGCGATGATCGACAGCTATCTGTTCACTGCCGGCGAGCGTTCGCGCCCGCGCGAGGAAGCCAAGGAAGTACGCGCCGCGCTGAACTTCCTCGGCCTGCACCAGCACGCCGGCGAAGACGCGCCGCAGACGCTGAAGGAGCTGGCCTCGCTGCTGCTGCACAGCTACAACGCGCGCTCGATCCCGCTGGTGCAGGAGATCATCAAGAGCCACCCGCAGTTCATCGAGCATCTGTTCGCGGTGATGCGCAACAACCTGGAGCTGGCGCGCCAGTACACGCCGCGCCGGATCAACGTGGACCTTCTGTTCTTCCACGCCACCGAGCGCGAGGGCGACCTGGGCGGCATCCTCGACCACCGCCCCTCGGCGTGGCGGCCCTTCATCGGCTGGCGCATCGAGGTGCAGGAGCTGGCCTGCCATCACGAGGCGGTGCTGGAGCCGGCGCCGGCGGAGACGATCGGCACCGTGCTGCGCCATCGCCTGTTCGATATCCCGGACGAGCGCGCGGGCGCCGCCACGCCGCTGGCGCCGCAGCCGGGGCTGGCCGCCGCATGAGCGCGCCCAGGCCGATCGTCATCTTCACCATCGGCACGCAGGGCGACGTGCGGCCCTGCGTGGCGCTGGGGCAGGGGCTGCAGCGCGCGGGTTATCCGGTGCGCATCGCCACCAGCGGCAATTTCGAGCCGCTGGTGCGCGAAGCGGGGCTGGCATTCTTTCCGCTCACCGCCGATTTCCAGGCCATGCTGGAAGCCGACCGCAGCATCGCCGAGCAGGGCCTCAACCTGCGCGCGATGGCGCGCATCTTCCGCCAGCGCTATGCGCTGTGGGCCGAGCACTGGGCCGAGGAAGGCATGGCGGCGAGCGAAGGCGCGGGCCTGCTGATCGGCGTGAGCAACAGCACCTTGCTGGCCAAGGCGCTGTCGGAGCGGCGCGGCGTGCCGTTCGCCATCGCGCGCCTGCAGCCGTTGACGCCCTCGCGCCTGCTGCCGCCGATGGTGCTGAGCGGTTCGCGCGACCGCCTGCCCGGCCCGGTGAGCCTGGCCGCGCATCATCTGCTGTGGCTGCTGGTGTGGCATGTGATGCGGCCGGCGATCAACGACATCGTGCGGCCGCGGCTGGGCCTGCCGCGCTATCCCTGGCATGGGCCTTATCTGGGCCGCCATGCGCTGGACGAGAAGGTGATCAACGGCTTCAGCCGCCACGTGCTGCCGCGGCCGGCGGACTGGCCGGACAGCTCGCAGGTCACCGGCTACTGGTTCTTCGATCCCCCGGCGTGGACGCCGCCGGCGGAACTTGCCGAGTTTCTCGCCGCCGGCCCCAAGCCGGTCTATATCGGTTTCGGCAGCATGGTGAGCAGCCGCGCCGCCGAGTTCACCCGCATCGTGCTGGACGGCGTGCGCAAGAGCGGGCGCCGCGCGGTGCTGGCGGCGGGCTGGGGCGGGCTGGAGATCGCCGAAGGCGCGCTGGACGAGCAGATCTATGGCCTGCGCCAGGCACCGCACGACTGGCTGTTTCCGCGCATGGCCGGCGCCGTGCATCACGGCGGCGCGGGCACCACGGCAGCGGCGGCGCGCGCCGGCATTCCGGCCGCGGTGGTGCCGTTCTACGGCGACCAGCCGTTCTGGGCGCGCTGCCTGCAGCGCCGCGGCGTGGCGCCCGCCGCGCTGGACCGGCGCAGCTTGAACGCCGATGCGCTGGCCGCGGCGCTCACCGCGATGGCGCAGCCGGAGATGCTGCGCGAGGCCGAAGCGCTGGGCCGCGCGATCCGTGCCGAGGACGGCGTGGGCGAAGCGCTGCGGCATCTGCGGCGCTGGGGCTTGCTGGAGGAAGTTGAAATGATGGAGGCCGCGATGGAACCGCAGCGGAGCGTGGCATGAGCGCGCGCCGGCCATTCGCGCTGTTCGAGCGCGGCATGTATCTGGACGGCCAGCGCGCGGTGGCGCTGGTGCTGCCCGCCACGCTGTCCGGCACGCTCGACGAACCGCGCCTGCGCCTGGCGCTGGAGCGCGTGCAGGCGCGGCATGCCGTGCTGCAAAGCCTGGTGGAGCACGACGCCGATGGACGTCCGTGGTTCGTGCAGCAGGACGCGCCCCCGCCGATCGCGCTGCGCATCGTCGATCGGCAGGGCGATGACGACTGGCAGGAGCAGGCGCGGCTGGAATGCGAGCGCCTGTTCGACGGCAGGCGCGAGCCGCTGATCCGCATGATCTGGCTGCGCGGCGCCGGGCGCAGCGATCTGCTGCTGAGCTGCCATCACTGCATCTGCGACGGGTTGTCGGCGGTGAATCTGCTGCGCGACATCCTGACCGTGTGCGGCCGCCCCGACGCCAGGCTGGGACCGCGCTTCGAACTGCAGGGCGGCGCCGACGTGGTGCCGCCCGAAGCCCTGCGCAATCGCTGGCTGCAGCGGCGCGCGCGCCTGAAGGCCGCGCTGTTCGGCGCCTTTATCCGCACGCGGCGCATCGGCGCGCCGGTGAGCTACGGCGCCGCCTATACGCAGCGCTGGTCGATCGAGCCGGCGGCGGTGCAGGCGCTGGTGCGGCGGGCGAAGGACGCCGAGGTCGGCGTGTTCGCGGCGCTGTGCACGGCTTTCATGCTGGCCTGCTGGTCGGTGCGCGGCGTCCGCGGCGTGGAGAAGTTCGTCGCGCCGGTGGATGCGCGCCGCTATCTGCCGGCGCTGCAGGGCGGCGCCCTGTTCACCATGGCGCCGACGGTGCGGCTGACCTTCGGCGGACGCAAGTCGCGCGATGCGGATTTCTGGGTGCTCGCGCGTGCTTTGCACGAGGATATGCGGCGGCAGATCGACCGCCTCGGGCCGGCGGTCTACGAACAATTGCTGGGACTCGAACGGCTGCATCCGCTGTTCGACCAGCTGCTCGCGTGGTCGCGCTCGAAGCGCAGCGGCGGCGGTGTGTCGCTTTCTTACCTGGGCCGCCTCGACGACTCCTCGCGCGACGAAGGCGGCGTCCGCCTGGAAGCGATCCACGCGCCCTCGGCCCTGCTCGAACCCACGCCGGCCAGCCTGATCACCATCGTCGGTTTCGCCGAACGCCTGGACCTGGCCTTGATCTCTGACGAAAGCTCGCTGCCCAGCGGGCAGGCCGCGCAGATCCGCCAGCTGGCCATGGAGCTGCTGCAGGCGGCTTCGGCCCTGCCGGCGCCGGCCGCGGCCGGCTTGTCCGCTCCCGTACCCGTGGAAAGCGTATGAAAAGCTATGGCGTGATCTTCGTGCTGTACCACCCCAGCGAGGCCTTCCTGCGCCATCTGGAGAAAGCGGCGGCGTCGGGGCAGAACGTGGTGGCAATCGACAACTCGCCGCAGCCGGATCTGGCGCTGTACGACGTGCTGCAGCGGCAGGGCTGCACGGTGCTGCATAACGCCAATCGCGGCGGCCTGGCCGGCGCCTACAACCGCGGCGCGGAGCTGCTGCTCGAACGCGGCTGCGAGGTGATCTTCCTGCTCGATCAGGATTCGGATATCGGCGACGACTTTTTCGCCGCGATGATGCAGGCCTGCGAGCGCGAACCGGGCGAGGCTTTCGTCCTCGGGCCGAAGATCTACGAGATCAACCTGGAAAAGTTCATGGTGGTGATGCCGCCGGGACGGCGCTGGCCGAAGCCGCAGAAGATGCGCGAGCCGACGGAAGGCGTGTACGACACCTTGTTCGTGATCTCGTCCGGCTCGGCGATCTCGGCGCAGGCATACCGCCAGCTCGGTGCGTTCCGCGAGGATTTCTTTATCGAGTACATCGATATCGAATACGGCTTGCGTGCCAACACGCAGGGTGTGCCGGTGCGCATGAACGCGGCGGTGACGATGCGCCAGACCACCGGGCAGATCGAGCGCCACGGCCGCCTGTTCACCACCAACCATGCGGCGTGGCGCCGCTACTACGGCGCACGCAACGGCGTGTACACCTTGCGCCTGTATCGCGCGCACTGGGGGCTGCATTGGCTGGGCGGACTGCTCGCGCTGCACCAGGCGTTCAACGTGCTGCTGTTCGAGCCGCAGAAGCTGCGCAAGGTGCTGGCGATTGCCTGCGGCTACGTCGACGGGCGCCGCGGCCGGCTGGGCGCCTTCGAAGACCTGCATCCGCGCATCGCCGCGTTCTGCAAGAAGGAGCCGGCGCGCAGCGGGGCGCTTGCCGGCGCTGCCACCGTCGCCACGGAGCAGACGCCATGATGCGCAAGCTCACCACCATCGAGCGGCTGATCGACGGCAATATCACCTATCGCCTCACCATCGAAGGCGCGCTGCCGGTCGAACGCCTGCGCGCGGCGCTGGACCGCGTGCAGCGCAAGCATCCGGCGCTGCGCATGCTGCTGCGTGAGGAAAGCGATGGCTTGTACTACGCGCTGGACGCGGCCGGCCCGGTGCCGCTGCGCGTGGCGATCTGCACCTCGGAGCAGGTGCTGGCCGGCGAGATCGCGCGCGAGGAGGCCAGCGTCTTCGCGCCCGGCGAACCGCTGCTGCGCGTGGCCTGGCTGCGCACGGCGCGCGGCGGTGTGCTGCTGATCACCACCGCGCACCGCATCTGCGATGGCATGAGCATCCTCACCCTGGCGCGCGAACTGCTGGCCGGCCTGCACAGCGATGCGCCGCTGCTGCCGTATGCGCCGATCAGTCCGCTGGACGTCGCCGCTCCGCCGGGCGGCCCGGAAGAACGCAGGCAGCGCATGGTCGCGGCGGTGATCAACGGGCTGATCGCGGCGATCCCGCCCTCGCGCCGGCCGCCGCGCCACGACACCTTGCGGCGGGAATGGCATGTGGATGCGGGGCTGACCGCGGTGTTGAAGCATCGCTGCCGGGTCGAGCAGGTGTCGATGCATGCGGCCTTGCTGGCGATCCTCGACCTGGCCTTGCAGTCGGCGCTGGGCAAGCGCGCGCCCACGCGCATCGACAATCCGATCGACGCGCGCCGCGGCCGGCTGGCGCAGCTGAAGGACGACATGCTGTTCTTCGGCGGCGGCAGCTTCAAGATCGAAGTGGGGCGCGAGCGCGGCGCGGACCTGTGGGAGCGGGCGCGCGACATCTATCGCGAGATGGCCGGCAAGATGGAGCAGGAACTGCTGGCGATTCCCGGCAAGTACCGCTTCTGCGAAATGCTGAAGCCGCCGTCGGAGCACAAGTTGAACGCCATCGTGCGGCTGGGCGATGCGCTCAGCCGCAATGGCAACTGGAATCAGTTTTCCTTTTCCAACCTGGGGCCGATCGATCTGCTGGAGGCGCAGGCGCCGTTCCGGCTGGAGGATTTCACCTTGTCGGTGCGCTCCTTCGGCGTGCGTCCGCTGGGCCTGGTGGCGTTCGCGCTGCACGGTCGGCTGCGCTTCGTGTTCATCGGCGAGGAGCAGTGCATGAGCGCGGCGCAGGTGGATGCGCTGGAGCAGGCGTTCATGGGGGTGTTGCGGGAGCAGGCGGCGCATCGCAGGCGCGAGGTCGAGCCGGCGGTGACGTTGGCGGTCGACTGATGCGTTGCCTATAGCGTCATTCCGGCGCAGGCCGGAATCCAGTAACGACAACATGTGGATATGCGAAAGCGCTGACGTCCAGGCTTTCGCGACAACCGATCGATATCGTCACTGGATTCCGGCCTGCGCCGGAATGACGAGAGTGGGAAGTTGCGGCAGGGAGCCGGTATTACACCGGCTCCAGCCAACCCCACTGGTCGTTGGTCTTGCCATTGAACAGCCCGAAGAACAGCTCCTGCATCCGGCGCGTGACGCGGCCGGCCTTGCCCGAGCCGATCTTCTTGCCGTCGACCGAGCGGATCGGGGTGATCTCCGCGGCGGTGCCGCACATCAGCAGCTCGTCGCACAGGTACAGGTATTCGCGCGGGATGTCGCGCTCGATCACTTCGATGCCGTCTTCGCGCGCCAGCGTCATCAGCGTGTGGCGGGTGATGCCGGTGAGGATCGAGGCGCTGGCCGGCGTGGTGTGCAGCACGCCGTCGAAGACCAGGAACAGGTTCTCGCCCGCGCCTTCGCTGAGCAGGCCGGTATTGGCCAGCGCGATGCCTTCGCCGAAGCCCAGGCGGCGCGCTTCACGCGCGATCAGCTGGCCGGAGAGGTAATTGCCGCCGGCCTTGGCGCCGGCCGGAATGGTGTTCGGCGCGAAGCGCTGCCAGCTCGACACGCAGGCGTCGATGCCGCTTTCCAGTGCTTCCGGCCCGAGGTACGGACCCATCGGCCACGCGGCCACCGCCACGTCGATCGGCGTTTCCGCCGACAGGCCGAAGCCGCCGAGGCCGCGGTAGGCGACAGGGCGCAGGTAGGCGGCGCCCAGGCCGTTCTTCTTGATCACGTCGCGGCAGGCCGCGGCGATCTCGTCCTGCGAATAGGGCAGCACCATGTCGTAGATCTTGGCCGACTGGTACAGGCGCTTGAGATGGTCGGTGAGGCGGAAGATCGCGGCGCCGTCCGGCGTGGCGTAGCTGCGGATGCCCTCGAACACCGACGAGCCGTAATGCAGCGCGTGCGACATCACATGCGTGGTGGCCTCGCGCCAGGGCTTGATCTGGCCGTTCTGCCAGATCCATTCGGGATACTGCTGCGCCATATCGATTCTCCGAAAAATGAGCGACATGATAACCGCTGGCGGGCGGCCTCATCTTTCAGCCGCCTTGCAGGGGTTCAAGCGCTCGTTCGAATCGCGGCGATGCGCGGCTCAGCCGGCGCTGCGCAGCCACAGGCAGCCGGAGCGGCGCACGATGTCGAAGCGTGTTTCCTTCGGCTCGCCGCTGGCGTCGTCCGAGGCGGTGTGCACCACCAGCTGGCGCTCCTGCGGCGCGGGATGTTCGGCGGGCGGCGCATCGGGATCGTTGCCGCCGGTCTGCTCCGCCGCGCTCTGTTCGCCGAAATCCAGCAGCGGGCGTTTCATCAGCGCACCCAGGGAGCGGATGTCGGACACCACCGCATTGCGCCCCGCGCCTTCCCACAGCATCAGGCCGGCGAGGCGGTTGGGATCGCGCGTGGCGAAGGCGTCGGTGACGCTCTGGCGCAGCTCGGCCACGCTGGTGGCGCACAGGATCGGCGGCGGTGCGGAGGGCACCGGCGCGTTGGGCGCGGGAGCGGCGGATTTCGGCGCGGCCTGCACCGGCGTGGCTTTCAGTGCGGCGCAGGGCTGGTCGGTGAACAGCGGATTGCCGTCGGGGCCGATGCAGCGGTGCACGCCCTCCTGCGCGTTGGCGGGAGCGGGCAGCAGCCAGAGGGAGAGGAACAGCGCGGAAGCAACGAGGAAGAGACGCATGCCGCGCAGGATAACCCGCGCGGCCTGACTGAAAGCTCGACCTGCCGCTTAAATCGACAGCCGCTCCAGCACGGCCTGCGTCGCCTTGGCGCGGTTGAGCGTGTAGAAGTGCAGGCCCGGCGCGCCGCCGTCCAGCAGGCGCTGGCACAGCTGCGCCACCACGTCGGCGGCCAGTTCGCGGATCGATTCGGCATCGTCGCCATGCGCCTGCATGCGCTTGGCGATCCAGCGCGGGATCTCCGCGCCGCAGGCATCGGAGAAGCGCTTGAGCTGCGAGAAATTGCCGATCGGCATGATGCCCGGCACCACCGGCACGTCCACGCCCAGGCGGCGCACGTCGTCGAGGAAACGGAAATAGGCGTCGGCGTTGTAGAAGTACTGGGTGATCGCGCCATTGGCGCCGGCGTCGACCTTGCTCTTGAAGTGGCGCAGGTCGGCCAGCGCGTCGTCGGCCTGCGGATGGGTTTCCGGATAAGCCGCCACTTCGATATGGAAATGCTCCCCGCTGTGCTGGCGGATAAAGCCGACCAGTTCGGCCGCGTAGCGGAAGTCGCCGGGCGAGGCCATGCCCGAGGGCAGGTCGCCGCGCAGCGCCACCAGGCGGCGGTAGCCGGCGGCGCGGTAGCCGTCCAGCAGTTCGGCGATCTCGGCGCGGGTGCCGCCCATGCAGGACAGATGCGGCGCCACGTCCAGGCCGTGCTCGCGGTGCAGGCGCGCCACCGTCTCGCCGGTGTAGCTGAGAGTGGAACCGCCGGCGCCGAAGGTCACCGAGACATAGTCCGGCCCGCGCCCCTTCAGCAGGCGGGCGGTGCGGTCGAGCTGGTCGCGTTGCTCGTCGGTCTTGGGCGGGAAGAATTCGAAGCTGATGGCCGGCATCGTCGGAGTCTCGGTGGGCGATGCGGGCGAGTATATATCTCTTGGTCGCGATGAAGCGATATATGGATGGATCGCAACCACGGCGTAGGTTGGGGTGAGCCGCCGGCGAACCCCAACAATGCGCGGCCTGGCCAAGCCTGCGATGTTGGGGTTCGCCTGCGGCTCACCCCAACCTACGCCGGTCGATGAGGCGGTGGCGGGCATAAAAAAAGCGCGCGGTTCGCACCGCGCGCCTTTCGTTTCCGCTGGACCGCCGCTCAGTAGCGGTAGTGGTCCGGCTTGTACGGGCCTTCCACCGGCACGCCGATGTAGGCGGCCTGATCCGGGGTCAGCTTGGTCAGCTTCACGCCGATCTGCTCCAGGTGCAGGCGGGCGACTTCCTCGTCCAGCTGCTTGGGCAGGCGGTAGACGGTCTTCTCGTAGACGTCCTTGTTCTTCCACAGGTCGAGCTGCGCCAGCGTCTGGTTGGAGAAGCTGTTGGACATCACGAAGCTCGGATGGCCGTGCGCGCAGCCGAGGTTCACCAGGCGGCCTTCGGCCAGCATGTAGATGCTGTGGCCCGTCTTGCTGAAGGTGTAGCGGTCGACCTGCGGCTTGATGGTCTCGCGCGACACGTCCTTGGCGCCGTTCAGGCGGTCGATCTGGATCTCGTTGTCGAAGTGGCCGATGTTGCACACCAGGGCGTTGTTCTTCATCGCCGCCATGTGCTCCAGCGTGATGATGTCCTTGTTGCCGGTGGTGGTGACATAGATGTCGGCCATGCCGAGCGTGTCTTCCACGGTGGTGACCTGGAAGCCTTCCATCGCCGCCTGCAGGGCGTTGATCGGGTCGATCTCGGTGACGATCACGCGCGCGCCGAAGCCCTTCAGCGAGTGTGCGCAGCCCTTGCCCACGTCGCCGTAGCCGCACACCACGGCGACCTTGCCGGCGACCATCAGGTCGGTGGCGCGCTTGATGCCGTCGGCCAGCGACTCGCGGCAGCCGTACAGGTTGTCGAACTTGCTCTTGGTGACCGAGTCGTTGACGTTGATCGCCGGCACCAGCAGCTTGCCCGCTTCCATCATCTGGTACAGGCGGTGCACGCCGGTGGTGGTCTCCTCGGAGACGCCCTTCCAGTCGGCCGCGACCTTCTTCCAGAAACCGGGACGCTCCTTGGCGGTGCGCTTGAGCAGGTCCTTGATCACCTGCTCCTCATGGTTGCCGCTGGGCGTGTTGACCCAGTCGTCGCCGTTCTCCATGTCCAGGCCCTTGTGGATCAGCAGGGTGGCGTCGCCGCCGTCGTCGACGATCAGCTCCGGACCTTGCATGCCCGGGTGGGTGAGCATGTCCAGCGTGCAGTCCCAGTATTCCTCCAGCGTCTCGCCCTTCCAGGCGAACACCGGGATGCCGGCGGCGGCGATGGCCGCGGCGCAGTCGTCCTGGGTGGAGAAGATGTTGCAGGAGGCCCAGCGCACCGAGGCGCCCAGGGTGCTCAGGGTCTCGATCAGGACCGCGGTTTCCTTGGTCATGTGCAGCGAACCGGACAGGCGCACGCCCTTGAGCGGCTGCTCCTTGGCGTAGCGGGCGCGGATCTGCATCAGGCCCGGCATTTCCTCTTCCGCCATGCGGATGCGGCGGCGGCCGAGGTCGGCGAGGGAGATGTCGCGGACCTTGAAGTCCTGGCCGGCGGCTTCTTTGCTTACTGCGTTCATGGTGTGGCTCCGGAAATTTGTGCGGCAGCGAATGCCGCATCGGTTGACCGGGCGCCGTTTGACGATGAAAACCATCGAGCCTGGCCGGACTCGTGCCGCCCTGTAACTGGGCAAGACACAGCCGCGGTCGCAGCGCCCCTCGATGGGAGTTCGGAAGTATAGCCGCTGCGGCGTTCGGGATTCGTCACGCCGGCCCGGGTGCCCAGGCGGCCTGGACCATGACGGATGGCCTAGGCCCGGCCGGCGCCGGGCCGGTAACGTCGCAAGTTTCTTCGTCCATAGGCCGTCTGCCCCCATGAACCGTCCGCTCCGGCGCCTCGCCCTCGTTGGTTTCCTGCTGGCGGCACTGCCGCTGGCCACCTCCGCCCGCACCCCGCTGGCCCCGCCCGCGGCGGCCGCCCCGGCCGACGGCTACCGCCTGCCGCCCGCGCCGCTGCAGGCGCTGGTGGATGCACCGCGCCCGCCGCAGCTGTCGATCAGCCCGCACCGCGACCTGCTGGCACTGATCCAGACCCCTGCTCTGCCCGGCATCGACCTGGTCGCCCAGCCCGAGCTGAAGCTGGCCGGCCTGCGCATCAATCCGCGCACCTATGCGCAGAGCCGCTTCTCCTTCGGCACCGACCTGTGGCTGCTGGACATCGCCAGCGGCAAGGAGCAGCGCCTGCAGGGCCTGCCGGCGCCGCTGTCGATCGCCACCACCAGCTGGTCGCCGGACCAGCGCTTCCTGGCCTTCAACCAGGTGGATGCGAAATCCGGGCGCAACGAGCTGTGGGTGGTCGACGTCGCCGCACATAACGCACGCCGCCTGACCGAACTGCCGCTCAATACCGTCTCCGGCCGCGGCTACCGCTGGATGTCCGACAGCAAGCGCCTGCTGGTGGAACTGCGGCCGGACGGGCAGGGCGAGGCGCCGGCCGGTGGCGGCATTCCCACCGGCCCGAACGTGCAGGAGACGCGCGCCGGCGGCGGCGTGAAGTCGCTGCCGACCTATCAGGATCTGCTGCACAACGAGAACGATGCACGCGTGCTGGAGCACTACCTGCGCGCGCAGGCGGCGCTGGTCGATCTCGACGGCAAGGTGACCAGGCTGGGCGAGCCCGCGCTCACGCTGTCGCTCGCGCCCTCGCCGGACGGCCGCTATCTGCTGCGCGAGCGGGTCGAGCGGCCGTTCTCCTACCTGGTGCCGGTGGATTACTTCCCGCGCCGGATCGAAGTGCTGGATCTGGACGGCAAGCTGGTGAAGGAGATCGCGCACCAGCCGCTGATCGACGGCCTGCCCACCGGCAACGACGCCGTGCGCACCGGCGTGCGCGAGATCGAGTGGCGTGCCGACGCACCCGCCACCCTGGTCTGGGCCGAGGCGCAAGATGGCGGCGACCCCGCGCGCCAGGCCGACGTGCGCGACCTGGTGAAGACGCAGGCGGCGCCGTTCACGCAGGAGCCCACCGTGCTGGCGCGCCTGGGCAGCCGCTATGCCGGCGCCTATTGGGGCTCGGGCGAGCTGGCGCTGATCGAGGAGTTCTGGTGGAAGACGCGCCAGGTGAAGGAATGGCGCATCGCGCCGGACCGTCCGCAGCAGGCGCCGAAGCTGGTGCGCGAAGGTTCCTCCGAGGACCGCTACAAGGACCCGGGCCTGCCGGCGACGGCGATCGACGAGCACGGCGAGCAGCGGCTGGTCGTCACCGCCGACGGGCACGGCATCTTCCGCCTGGGCAAGGGCGCCTCGCCGGAGGGCGACCGTCCGTTTATCGACAAGGTCGACCTGGACAGCGGCAGGAGCGAGCGCCTGTTCCATTCGCAGGCGCCGTACTACGAAGCGCCGCAGGTGCTGCTCGATGCGCAGGGTAAGCGCGCGCTGACCTCGCGCGAAGCGCCCACGGAGACGCCGAACTTCTACGTGCGCGAACTGGCCTCCGGCAGCGCGCCACGCGCGCTTACGCACTTCGCGCATCCCACGCCGCAATTGAAGGACGTGAAGAAGGAGCAGATCCGCTACAAGCGCAAGGACGGCGTCGAGCTCACCGCCACGCTGTTCCTGCCGCCGCACTACGACCCGAAGAAGGACGGCCCGCGTCCGATGCTGATGTGGGCCTATCCCACCGAGTTCAAATCGGCCGACGCGGCGGGGCAGGTCACCGATTCGCCGTACCGCTTCAACCGCATCAGCTACTGGAGCCCGCAGGCGTTCCTGGCGATGGGCTATACGGTGCTGGACGATTTCTCCGTGCCGATCGTCGGCGAGGGCAGCAAGGAACCTAACGACACCTACGTGCCGCAGCTGGTGGCGAGCGCGGAAGCGGCGGTGGACGAAGTGGTGCGCCGCGGCGTGGCCGAGCGCGGCCGCATCGCGGTGGGCGGGCATTCCTACGGCGCCTTCATGACCGCCAACCTGCTCGCGCATACGCGGCTGTTCAAGGCGGGCATCGCGCGCAGCGGCGCGTACAACCGCACGCTGACGCCGTTCGGCTTCCAGTCGGAGGAGCGCAACTACTGGCAGGCGCAGGACGTGTACAGCGCGATGTCGCCGTTCAACTATGCCGACCACATCAAGGACGCGCTGCTGCTGATCCACGGCGAACAGGACAACAACTCCGGCACCTTCCCGATCCAGAGCGAGCGCCTGTACGCGGCGGTGAAGGGGCTGGGCGGTACGGCGCGGCTGGTGATGCTGCCGAACGAAGCGCATGCGTACCGCGC
Source organism: Dyella sp. SG562 (assembly GCF_011759495.1). Classification (NCBI taxonomy): domain Bacteria; kingdom Pseudomonadati; phylum Pseudomonadota; class Gammaproteobacteria; order Lysobacterales; family Rhodanobacteraceae; genus Dyella; species Dyella sp. SG562. Next base: position 581,522 of record NZ_JAAOYS010000001.1, on the reverse strand, counting down.
GCGCGAATCGATCATGCAGATGCTGGCGGAGTCCAACGATTGGCTGGAGCGGTATGTGAAGAACCCGCCAGCACACTGACGCTTGGCGCCAACGCCTGGCGTAGGTTGGGGTGAGCCATAGGCGAACCCCAACATCGCGAAGCGTACGAGGGCACCGATGTTGGGGTTCGCCTATGGCTCACCCCAACCTACCCCGGCTCATTCGTTTCATAAGCAACTTTGCGAGCTCATGCGGCGCCGCACAAAAGGCCATTCGTTCGGGGTAGTCTTGGAAGTCCAGACATCCGCCGACCCAGGTTCCGATGGCCCAGCAGCGCAGTCCCGAGTTCGCTCCGCACGATGCCCCCCTGCGCGAAGACGTCCGCCGTTTAGGCACCCTGGTCGGCAACATGCTCGCCGAGCAGGTGGCGCCGGCATTCCTCGATGAAGTCGAACGCGTGCGCACCGCTGCCATCGCGCGCCGCCACGAGGGCGCGCCGCTGGCTCTGCTGGCGGAACCGCTGACCGGTGTGGAGACCGCGCATGCCGAAGCGCTGGCGCGCGCCTTCGCCACCTATTTCCAGGCGGTGAACATCGCCGAGCGCGTGCACCGCATCCGCCGCCGCCGCGATTACCAGCGCGAGGACCATGCGCCGCAGCCCGAATCGCTGCTCGATGCGCTCGGCCGCCTGAAGGAGCAGGGCGTCGGTGCGGCCGAGCTGCTGGAATGGCTGGCGCGGCTGCGGGTGGAACCGGTGTTCACCGCGCATCCGACCGAAGCGATGCGCCGCTCGCTGCTGGAGAAGGAACAGGCGATCGTGCGCGCGCTGATCGACAACTTCGATCCCAGCCGCACGCCGCAGGAACGCAAGGAAGACGACGACCGCATCTTCATGGCGCTGTCCTCCGCGTGGCAGACCGCCGAAGCTTCACCCGTGCGGCCCAGCGTGCAGGACGAGCATCACCACGTCGGTTTCTACCTGGCCAATCCGATCTACCGCATCGTGCCGGCGCTGTACGAGTCGCTGGCGGATGCGCTGCAGCAGGTCTACGGCGTGGCGGTGGCGTTGCCGCGCCTGCTGTCGTTCGCCACCTGGGTGGGCGGCGACATGGACGGCAATCCGAACGTGGGCGCGGACACCATCGCGGCCAGCCTCGGCAACCAGCGCGCGCACGTGCTGGAGCATTACATCGACGACATCGCCGGACTGGCGCGGCTGCTCAGCCAGACCGAGGGGCGCGTGGGCGTCGACGACGGACTGGCGCGGCGCCTGGCCGATTATCGCCAGCGTTTCCCGGAGGCCGCGGCGCAGGTGCGGCCGCGCCATGCGGACATGCCGTACCGCGCCTTCCTCGCCGTGGTCAAGGCGCGCCTGCAGGCCACGCACGACGACGATCATCCGGAAGCCTATGCGTCGCCGCAGGACCTGCTGGCCGATCTGCAGCTGATTGCCGACAGCCTGCTCGATCATCGCGGCCTGCATGCCGGCGCGTACGCGGTGCAGCGCCTGATCTGGCGCGTGCGCAGCTTCGGCTTCCACCTGGCGCGGCTGGACGTACGGCAGGACTCGCGCGTGCACGACGATGCGCTCGCCGCCCTGTTCGGCGAGGCGGACTGGCCCGAGCGCGACGACGCGGCGCGTGCGCAAGCCTTGCAGCCGTATGCGAGCGGCGAACGCGCGTTCGGCGACAGCGACGATGCCGGCGCGCAATCATTGAAGGCGGTGTTCGCCACGCTGCGCGATGCGCGCAAGCGCTACGGCAGCGATGCGGTGGGCCTGTACATCATCAGCATGGCGCGCTCCGCCGCCGACGTGCTGGCGGTGCTGGCGCTGGCGCGGCATGGCGGGCTGGTGGCCGAGGAAGACCGCGTGCCGCTGGACGTGGCTCCGCTGTTCGAAACCGTGGACGACCTGGCCAATGCGCCGGCAACCCTGCGCGCGCTGTTCGGCGACCCGGTCTACCGTGCCCATCTCGACCAGCGCGGCGGCCGCCAGTGGGTGATGCTGGGTTATTCGGACAGCGGCAAGGACGGCGGCACGCTGGCCTCGCGCTGGGGCCTGCAGCGCGCGCAGGTGGAGCTGCTGGAAGTGGCGAACGAGGCCGGTGTGCGGCTGTCGTTCTTCCATGGCCGCGGCGGTTCGGCCAGCCGCGGCGGTGCGCGCATCGCGCCGGCGCTGATGTCCTCGCCGCGCGGTTCGGTGGCCGGCGTGCTGCGCGTGACCGAGCAGGGCGAGGTGATCCATCGCAAGTACGGCATCCGCGCCTTGGCGCTGCGCAATCTGGAACAGACCGTGGGCGCGGTGCTGCGCGCCAGCCTGCGTCCGCGCGAGCAGGACGAGCGCGAGGCGGTGTGGCGCGAGCGCATGGGCGAGCTGGCGGCGAACAGCCGTAAGACGTATCGCGCCTTCGTCGACCGCGACGGCTTTATCGATTACTTCCGCAGCGCCACGCCGATCGACGTGATCGAGCGCATGACCCTGGGCTCGCGTCCTTCGCGCCGCCGCAGCATGCGCGGCGTGCAGGATCTGCGCGCGATCCCGTGGGTGTTCGCGTGGACGCAGTGCCGCTCGATCATCACCGGCTGGTACGGACTGGGCACGGCGCTGGAGCAGGGCGCCGCGGCTTTCGGCGAGGAGGCGCTGGCGGAGATGGCAAGCGACTGGCCGTTCTTCGCCAATATGCTGGACGACGTGGAGATGGTGCTGGCCAAGAGCGACCTGGATATCGCCGAGGCCTTCTCGCAGTTGGCCGGTGAACTGCACGAGCCGTTCTTCGCGCTGATCCGCGAGGAATTCGAACGCACCACGCGCTGGGTGTTGCGCCTGAAAGGGGCGGACGAACTGCTGCGCGATGCGCCGAAGCTGAAGGTGTCGATCCGCCTGCGCAATCCCTATATCGATCCGATGAGCCTGCTGCAGGTGGATCTGCTGCGCCGCTGGCGCGCGGGCGGCAGCGAGGACGATGCGTTGCTGCGCGCGCTGGTCGCTTGCGTGAACGGCGTATCGCAGGGGCTGCAGAACACGGGTTGAAAGGCCGCGCTGGAGAGGCCTGCCGGGAGCTTGCGCAAAATCTTTCGATCTCGCTAGGCTGGACGCTTTAGACCGCGAGTTTTTCCCATGCATGAAGCTCCCCGCCGCCTCGGCCCCTTGCCCTGGCTGATCTTCGGCTCCCGCTGGCTGCAGCTGCCGCTGTATCTGGGCCTGATCGTGGCGCAGTGCGTCTACGTGTTCCTGTTCGCCAAGGAGCTGTGGCATCTGATCCACGAAGCGCCGTCGCTGGGCGAACAGGAGATCATGCTGATCGTGCTCGGCCTGATCGACGTGGTGATGATCTCCAACCTGCTGGTGATGGTGATCGTCGGCGGCTACGAGACCTTCGTCTCGCGCCTGCGCCTGGAGAACCATCCGGACCAGCCGGAATGGCTGTCGCACGTGAACGCCTCGGTGCTGAAGGTGAAGCTGGCGATGGCGATCATCGGCATCTCCTCGATCCACCTGCTGAAGACGTTCATCGCCGCCGGCTCGCTGACGGGGTTGCCGTTCTGCTCGGCGGAGATGCTGGCGAGCATTGCCGAGAATGGCCCGGGCACGGCGCTGAAATGCGCCACGCTCACGCCGGTGGGCGTGATGTGGCAGACCATCATCCACTTGGTGTTTATCGTGTCGGCGATCGGGATCGCGTGGACGGACCGGTTGATGCAGAGCGCGAAGCGCGAGGAGCATTGAGCTTTTCACTCCCTCTCCCCTCCGGGGAGAGGGTTGGGGTGAGGGGCCGGGCGGAGCGGTGAGTGGAGGGTCTCGATAAGCTCAAGAGCTTTTTCCTCTCTTCGTAGAAGCGCTACCGCGAGCACCCACCCCTCATCTGCCTGCCGGCATCTTCTCCCCGGAGGGGAGAAGAGTTTCAGTTCTCAGCCTTCCAGCTCAGTCCACCGCGCGTACGCCAGTTCCAGCTCCGCCTGCAGCTTCGCCAGCGCCTCGTTGTGCCGCTGGATCGCCGCGTTGTCCTGCTGGTAGAACGCCGGATCGTTCATCGCCGCCGAACGCGCGCCGATATCCGTTTCCAATTGCTCGATGCGCGCCGGCAACTGCTCCAGCTCGCGCTGATCCTTGTAGCTCAGCTTGCGCTTCGGCTTCTCCGGCTCCGCGGCACGCGGCGCTTCCGCGGCCCTCACCGGCACCGCCTCCACCGCACGCGCCACCGGCCGCTGCCGCAGCCAGTCGCTGTAGCCGCCGACGTAGTCGCCGACCCGGCCTTCGCCTTCCAGCACCAGCGTGCTGCTGACCACGTTGTCGAGAAACTCGCGGTCGTGCGATACCAGCAGCAAAGTGCCCTGGTATTCGGTCAGCAGTTCTTCCAGCAGCTCCAGCGTTTCCACGTCCAGATCGTTGGTGGGTTCGTCCATCACCAGCAGGTTGGACGGCTGGGCGAACAGCTTGGCCAGCAGCAGGCGGTTGCGTTCGCCGCCGGAGAGGCGGGTGATCGGTGCGCGGGCGCGTTCGGGCGAGAACAGGAAATCCTGCAGATAGCCGATGACGTGCTTGCGCTGGCCGTTGAGCTCGATGTATTCGCGCCCGCCGGCCACGTTGTCCAGCGCATTGAGCGTGTCGTCGAGCTGGCTGCGGTGCTGGTCGAAGTAGGCGATCTGCAGGCCGGTGCCCAGCGTCACCTCGCCGCGCTGCGGTGTGAGTTCGCCCAGCAGGATCTTGAGCAGGGTGCTCTTGCCGGCGCCGTTCGGGCCGACGATGCCGACGCGGTCGCCGCGCATGATCACGGTGTCGAGCTGGTCGATCAGCACGCGCCCGCCGTAGGCCTGGTGCACGCCGCGCGTCTCGATCACCTTCTTGCCGGAGGCCTGTGCATTGGCCAGGGTGATCCTGGCGTTGCCGCCCAGCTCGCGCCGCTCGGCACGCTCGCGGCGCAGCGCCTTCAGCGCGCGCACGCGGCCTTCGTTGCGGGTGCGGCGCGCCTTGATGCCCTGGCGGATCCACACTTCTTCCTGCGCCAGCTTCTTGTCGAACAGCGCATTGGCCTGCGCCTCGGCGTGCAGGCGTTCCTCGCGGCGGCGCAGGTAGTTGTCGTAGTCGCCGGGCCAGCTGGTCAGCTGGCCGCGGTCGATCTCCACGATGCGCGTGGCCAGCGAGCGCAGGAACGAGCGGTCATGGGTGATGAAGATCAGGCTGCCGGCGAAGGACTTGAGAAAACCCTCGAGCCAGCCGATCGCCTCGATATCCAGGTGGTTGGTCGGCTCGTCCAGCAGCAGCACGTCCGGCTTGCGCACCAGCGCCTGGGCCAGCAGCACACGGCGCTTCATGCCGCCGGACAGCGCGGCGAAGTCGGTGTCGGCCGGCAGTTCCAGCCGCTCCAGCACCTCGTTGACGCGGCGGTCCAGATCCCAGCCGTGCCGCGCCTCGATCTGCGCCTGCACGTCGCCCAGCGCGTCGAAGTCGTGCTCGGCGAGCAGGTGGTGGTAGCGCGCCAGCAGCGCGCCGAGATCGCCCAGGCCCGCCGCGACCACGTCGAACACGCTGCCGGCGGTGTCCTGCGGCACTTCCTGCGCCATGCGCGCGACCACGATGCCGGTCTGCAGGCGCAGCTCGCCGTCATCCGGCTTGAGGTCGCCCGCGATCAGCTTGAGCAGGGTGGATTTGCCCTCGCCGTTGCGGCCGACGATGCACACGCGCTCGTTCGCCTCGATCGACAGATCGACGTGTTCGAGCAGGAGGGGGCCGCCGACGCTGAAGTCGACACGCTGGAGTTGGATCAGGGACATCCGCGCATTGTAGCCGTTGCGCGGGGCCCCAACGAAAACGGGCCGCTTGCGCGGCCCGTTTCCTGCAGCGGATGAAGCGTCCGCTTACTTCAGCTTGGCGTCCGCGCGCAGCGCCTCGGCCTTGTCCGTCTTCTCCCAGGAGAAAGCGGTGTAGGTCTTGCCGTCCGGACCCTTCACTTCGTACGGCGAGCGGCCGAAGTGGCCGTAGCTGGCGGTCTGCTGGTACATCGGATGGATCAGGTCCAGCATCTTGATGATGCCGTACGGGCGCAGGTCGAAATGCTTGCGGATCAGCTTCTCGATCTTGTCGTCCGAGATCTTGCCGGTGCCGAAGGTGGTCACCGAGATCGAGGTCGGCTCGGCCACGCCGATGGCGTAGGAGACCTGCACTTCGCAGCGGTCGGCGATGCCGGCGGCCACGATGTTCTTGGCCACGTAGCGCGCCGCGTAGGCGGCCGAACGGTCGACCTTGGACGGGTCCTTGCCCGAGAACGCGCCGCCGCCGTGGCGGGCCCAGCCGCCGTAGGTGTCGACGATGATCTTGCGGCCGGTCAGGCCGCAGTCGCCCACCGGGCCGCCGATCACGAACTTGCCGGTCGGGTTGATGTGGAACTTGGTGCCCTTGTGCAGCAGCTTGGCCGGCAGCACGGGCTTGAGGATGTGCTCGCGCACGGCCTCGACCAGGTCCTTCTGCTTGATGTCCGGATCGTGCTGGGTCGACAGCACCACGGCGTCGATCGCCACGGCCTGGTCGTTCTCGTAGCGCAGGGTGACCTGGCTCTTGGCGTCCGGGCGCAGCCACGGCAGCGGCGACTTCTTCGCCTTGCGCACCTTGGCCTGCTGCTCGACCAGGCGGTGCGAGTAGTACACCGCCGCCGGCATGTAGTCCTTGGTCTCGTTAGTGGCGTAGCCGAACATCAGGCCCTGGTCGCCGGCGCCCTGTTCTTCCGGCTTCTTGCGGTCCACGCCCTGGTTGATGTCGGGGGACTGCTTGCCGATCAGGTTCAGCACGCCGCAGGTCTCGCCGTCGAAGCCGACGTCGGAGGAGTTGTAGCCGATGTCGACGATGACCTTGCGGGTCAGCGCCTCGAGGTCGATCCAGGCGCTGGTGGTGATCTCGCCGGCCACGATGGCCACGCCGGTCTTCACCAGGGTCTCGCAGGCCACGCGCGCACGCGGATCCTGGGCCAGGATGGCATCGAGGACGGCGTCGGAGATCTGGTCGGCGACCTTGTCCGGATGGCCTTCGGAAACCGATTCGGAGGTGAAGAGGAAGTTGCTCATCGCGGGTTATATCCTTCCTTACGGATAGAGAGATAAATAGAGGGTGCGGCATGATACATGCCGGCCCCCGGTTTTGCAGCTACAGCATGCGGCCGGCAGGTGACGATTTCATGCCGATTCAGCCGTTTGGACGGCCAGGAGGCCGAGTGTCACAGGCTTCCGGCGGCCTGCCGGGCGGCCGCGCAAGCGCCCGAGGATAGCTCACGGCCGTCCCGGCCGTTGCTGCGCTGCGGGTAGGCGGGGCGGGGATTTCCGGGCCCGATCCGCTACATTCGGGCGGATCGGCACGACTCGCGGAGGCCCGCATGACCCGGAACCACACCATCCATCCCGCCCGCTGGCTGCTGGCCCTGGCCTGGCTGCTTCTGGCCTCGGCCGCCGCCGCCCAGACCGTCCAGACCGTCCAGACCAAGGGGCCGGCCGAATGGCTGCCCGCCATGGACGCCTTCGCCAGGCAGGACCAGGCCCAGCCCCCGCCGCAGCGCGCCGTGCTGTTCATCGGCAGCTCCTCGATCAATTACTGGCATTCGCTGGCCGAGGATTTCCCCGGCGTGCCGGTGATCAACCGCGGCTTCGGCGGTTCGGCGATCGAGGACAGCACCTACTACGCCGACCGCATCGTCACGCCGTACCACCCGCGCCTGATCGTGATGTACGCCGGCGACAACGACGTCTACGAAGGCCACTCCGCGCAGCAGGTGGCGGACGACTTCAAGGCCTTCGTGGCGCGCGTGCGCAAGGACCTGCCGGCGGTGCCGGTGGTGTACATCTCCATCAAGCCGAGCGTGGCGCGCTGGTCGCTGTGGCCGGCGATGAGCCAGGCGAACGGCCTGATCCGCGACTGGGCGGCGACGCAGCGCGGCGTGCGCTTCGTGGATATCGCGCCGCTGATGCTCGATGCGCAGGGCAAGCCGCGCGCGGAGCTGTTCCGCGACGACGGCCTGCATATGAAGCCGGCCGGCTATGCGCTGTGGATCCAGGCGTTGCGCCCGGTGCTGGCCTCGTATGGCTTCAAGGCGAAGCCGCCTGCCGCCAACGCACCGTGATACGGCGTAGGTTGGGGTGAGCCCGTAGGCGACTGCGAAGGCAGGATGCCGTAGCGAACATCCGCGTAGCGGATGGCCCGAAGGGCTGGCTGCTGATGCAGCCAGTAACCCCAACGTTGCGGCGCGCTTGGAGGTCTCGACGTTGGGGTTCGCCTGCGGCTCACCCCAACCTACGGCAAGGCACGCTCAGTACACGCTGGCCCGCGCCTGCACGAAGGCGAAGAAGAACACTGCGTTCGGGTCGTTGCGCACGGCCTGCAGTTCCTTGCGCATGCCGGCGACGGTGGCTGCATCGACCTGGCCGCCGTCGAGCAGGGCATCGGCCGCCGACAGCAGCAGTTCTTCCCAGAACTCGATCATGTGCTTGCGCCGGCCTGGCTGGCGGTTGTCGAGGTGGATGGTTTTCACCTCGGTATGCACGTCGTGGTAGCCGCCGGCCAGCAGCAGGTTGCCGAGCTTGGCGCCGATGAAGGGATCGCCGCCGGCGTCGTACTGGTGGTCGTTGAGGGCCAGCCAGTAGCGCAGCAGGTGCGGCGAATACGGGTCGAGGAAGAACGAGGCGTTCAGCACCTCGGTGACGTAGACGATGGCGCCCGGGCTCAGCACGCGGCGCACTTCGCTCAGCACGCGCGCGGGGCTGGGCATGTGTTCCAGCACCCAGCACAGGTAGGCGGCGTCGAAGCTGCGTTCGCCGAACGGCAGGTCGGTGGCGTCGGCCTGTTTCAACGTGTAGCGCGCCTCGCACCAGGCGGTGGCGGCGAGGTTGCGCTCGGCGGCGGCGAGCTGGGCCGCCGAGCGGTCGATGCCGGTGACGTGCAGCTGCGGGAAGCGGCGCAGCAGGATCTCGGTCTGCGCGCCTACGCCGCAGCCGACTTCGAGCAGGCGGGTGGCGTCGCTGTAGTCCACGTGGCTGAACAGGCTGGGTTCGAACATGCGCGCCTGGCGCACCAGGCGGGCCTGTTCCTCGGCCGAGAAGCCGTGGATATAGGGGAAATCGCCGGTGGGTTCGGTGGCCATGGGGCCTCCGCAGCGGGGCTGGAAGGAAAGCTTAGGCCTCGGCCGTGGCGCGCTCAAGATTGGCGCACGTGGGGGTAGGCGTAAGCGACTGCGAAGGCAGGATGCCGTAGCGAACATCCGCGTAGCGGATGGCCCGAAGGGCTGGCTGCTGATGCAGCCAGTAACCTCGACGATGCGCGCGGAAACCCGCTCGGTGCGCAGGCATGGCGTTGGGGTTTCACCCCAACCTACGCGGCGAGTTCGAGGCCGTTTTCCAGTGCCTGGAAATATTCGCGCGTCAGGCGCAGCTGGTCCTGCGCGCTTTCGGCGCGGTTGACCACCTCGCGGAAGGCGGCGTTTTCCGGGCGATCCTTCGCGTACCAGCCCAGGTGCTTGCGCGCGATGCGCACGCCGGACTGCTCGCCGTAGAACGCGTACAGATGTTCCAGATGCGCCAGCAAAATCGCGGCCACTTCCGCCGGACCCGGCTCGGGCAGGCGCTCGCCGGTGGTGAGGTAGTGCGCGATCTCGCGGAAGATCCACGGCCGGCCCTGCGCGCCGCGGCCGACCATCACCGCGTCGGCGCCGGTCGCATCGAGCACGTGTTTGGCCTGCTCCGGCGTGGTTACGTCGCCGTTGGCGAAGATCGGCATGCGCACGGCGGCCTTGACCGCGGCGATGGTGTCGTACTCCGCCTCGCCTTCGTATTTGTCGGCGCGGGTGCGGCCGTGCACGGCCAGCGCGGCGATGCCGGCGTCCTCGGCGATGCGCGCGATGGCGAGCGCGTTCTTGTTCTGGCGGTCCCAGCCGGTGCGGATCTTCAGCGTCACCGGGATGTCGACCGCGTCGACCACCGCCTTGACGATGCGCGCCACCAGCGGCTCGTCCTGCAGCAGGGCGGAGCCGGACCACACGTTGCAGACCTTCTTGGCCGGGCAGCCCATGTTGATGTCGACGATCTGCGCGCCGTGCCCGGCGTTGTAGCGCGCGGCCTCTGCCAGCATGGCCGGGTCGTAGCCGGCGATCTGCACGCTCACCGGTTCGGGTTCGCCGGCGTGGTCCATACGGTGCAGCGACTTGCGCGTCTGCCACAGGCGCGGGTCGGCGGTGGTCATCTCGGACACGGCCAGGCCCGCGCCCAGCCGTTTGCACAGCAGGCGGAAGGGCTTGTCGGTGACCCCCGCCATGGGCGCGAGCACCACGGGCGGGTCGATGCGGTAGGGGCCGATCTGCATCCGGCCATTTTAGCCGGGAGCGGCCCCGCCGGTCAGAAATCCACCGAAGCCTGCACGAAGAAGGTGCGCGGCTGGCCCACGTAGAGGCCGTTGTTGTTGTCGGTGGAACGGGTGAAATAGCGCCGGTCGAACAGGTTCTTCACGCCCACGCCGAGCTTCAGATACGACAGCGCCGGGCCGAAGCGGTACTCGCCGCGCAGGTTCCAGCTGGTCCAGCCGGGGATGTCGCCGTAGTCGCCCGCCGGCGTGCCGACGGTGATGTACTGCGAAGGCCTGGTCGGATCGAAGCTGGGCGAACCGGGCGAATGCTGGCGCGACTGGGTGAAGGCATCCAGGTTCAGCGTCCACGGGCCGCGCTCGTAGCGCACGCCGAGGTTGGCGGTGCGGCGCGAATAAAACGGCAGGTCGCGGCCGGCGAACGAGCCGTAGTTATAGGTGGCCTTGGTGTAGGTGAAGGTGCTCCACAGGGTGAGGCCGCGCAGGTTCGGATCGAACGCGCCGGCATCGAGGTGGGCGGCGGTTTCCAGGCCCTTGTGGGTGGTGGCGCCGAGGTTGGTCCAGCCGTCGTGCGAATCGGCCACGCCGGGAATCTTGCCCACCAGCTGCAGCTCATGGTCGAAGTTGATGCGGAACAGCGTGGCTTCCGCGCCCCAGGCGCCGTTGTCGTAGCGCGTGCCGGCTTCGTAGGTGCGCGCGGTTTCCGGGGCCAGGCCGCTGGCGAACTGGTTGTCGGCGTTCTTCTGGCCGATCTGGAAATACTGCAGGCTGCCGAACGAGGTCTCGGCGTTGGCGTAGAGCTTCCAGCGCTCGGACAGGTGATAGATCACATTGAGCGACGGCAGCGGCTTGGAATATTTCTCGCGGCGGAAGGTCGGGCCTTTCACGATCACCGTGGCGTCGGGCAGGGCGCGCCACCAGGTGTTGATGCGCTCGTAGCGCAGGCCGGGAGTGATGGTCCAGCTGCCTGCGTTGATGGTGTCGTCGATGTACAGCGCATGCGCTTCGGTGCCGCCGACGTTGTTGCCCGAACGCACGTACGCACCGTTGTACGGATTGCTGTCGAGCGGTGTGTAGTAGAGCGGCGAGTCGTACTTGTTGTTGCGCAGCGTGCGCTCGTGCATCGCTTCGTTGAGGTAGCGGTAGCCGACGCCGATTTCCTGCGTCCAGCCGCCGAAATCGAACAGCTGCGAATAGCGCGGTTCGATCGCGAAGGTGTGGTAGTTGCGCGGGTAGGCGTTGAGCTGGTGCGTGTAGATACCGGTCTTCGCGTTCTGCGTGATCGTCTCGATATGGCTGCCGCGGAAGCTGTCGGTGTAGTAGGTCTGCACCTCGAAGCTGCGGGTGTCGTCGACGTGGCTGTACTTCAGCACGGCGTCCTTGCGCAGGCCGCGGAAGTCGTCGAACGGGCGGCGCGACTGGAACGGGTTGGCGTCGTAGTCGGCCTGGCTCAGGCCGCCGGGCATGCCGGCCTGGCCGCGGTAGTAGTGCAGGCTGCCGCTGAGCGTGTCGGTGGCGCTGAAGCGGTAGCTGGACTTCAGCATCACGTCGTCGATGTTGGTGTTGTTCTCGTGCTCGCGGTAGCCCGGGCCCTTGGTGCCGGAGTAGAGCAGGGCGATGCCCAGTCCTTGCGCGGTGGTGCCGCCGATGAAAGCGTTGCTCTGGGTCTGGATGCCGCCATGCGCGCCGCCCTGCAGCAGTACGCCGGCGCTGCCGCCGAAGGTCTCGGGAATCTCGCGGGTGACGAAGTTGACGATGCCGCCCACGTTCTGCGGCCCGTAGCGCACCGAGCCGCCGCCGCGCACCACGTCCACCGCTTCGAGGTTGGCCACCGCCATCGGCATCATCGACACCTGCGGCTGGCCGTACGGCGCCACCGCCACGGGGATGCCGTCGAGCAGGATGGTGGAGCGCGGCGACAGGCGCGCGGTCAGGCCGCGCACGCCCACGTTCAGCGACACGTCGCTGCCGCCGGTGCCGTTGCTTTCCTGGATCTGCACGCCGGGAATGCGCCGCAGGATGTCGCGCACCTGGGTAGGCGCGGCCTCGACGATCTGCTCGCGGCGGATCGTGGTGCGCGCGCCGGGGTGGTTCTGCACGTCCCGCGCGGTGGCGTCGCCCAGCCAGTCGCCGGTGACGCGCACGGTCGCCAGGTCTTTCGCCTGCTGCTGGTCCGGCGTGTCATCGGCGGCATGGGCGGAGGCGGCGCTGGCCAGCAGGGCCAGGGCGATGGTGCGGGAAAGACGGGGCATGGTGTTAGGAGGCCGTGAAAACAGGCATCTTAAATGAGAATAATTCTCACCACAAATTCATGCGCCGGCCCCGCCAGACGTAGGTTGGGGTGAGCCGTCAGGCGACTGCGAAGGCAGGATGCCGTAGCGAACATCCGCGTAGCGGATGGCCCGAAGGGCGGGCTGCTGATGCAGCCAGTAACCCCAACAGTGCGAGGCGTATGCAGGTGGCCATGTTGGGGTTCGCCTGACGGCTCACCCCAACCTACGCCATGTGTTTCAGTGCGCCGCGCGCGCCGCCGCCACTGCCGCCGGATCGTGCTTGTGCTTGAACAGGAACACGAACAGCACCGCCACCACCAGCGAGTAGGCCGAGAACGCCGTCCAGATGCCGTGCCAGTTCTTGCTGCCGTCGGCATGGGTGAAGAAGGCATCGATCATCCAGCCGCTGACCGAGCTGCCCAGCACCGCGCCGATGCCGTTGGTCATCAGCATGAACAGGCCCTGCGCGCTGGCGCGGATCGACGGGTCGGCCTGGCCTTCCACGAACAGCGAGCCGGAGATATTGAAGAAGTCGAAGGCCATCCCGTAGACGATGCACGACAGCACGATCATCCACAGCCCCGCGCCCGGGTCCCCATAGGCGAACAGGCCGAAGCGCAGCGTCCAGGCCAGCATGCTGATCAGCATCACGGTCTTGATGCCGAAGCGCTTCAGGAAGAACGGAATGGCCAGGATGAACAGCGTTTCGGAAATCTGCGAGATGGACATGATGATCGCCGGATAGCGCACGGCGAGCAGGTCCTTGTACTGGTCCATCGTGGCGAAGTCGTGCAGGAAAGTATCGCCGTAGGCGTTGGTGAGCTGCAGCGCCGCGCCCAGCAGCATGGCGAACACGAAGAAGATCGCCATCTGCGCGTTGCGGAACAGCGCGAACGAGGTCAGGCCCAGCGTATCGAGCAGCGACTGGTGCTCCTTGCGCTCGAAGCGCGGCGGGCACTTGGGCAGGGTGAATGCGTACAGGCCCAGCAGCAGGGCGGCGGCGCCGGCCACGTGGAACTGGCCTTCGGTGGTTTCCAGGTGCAGCAGGCTCACCGTCCACAGCGCGGCGATGAAACCCACCGTGCCCCACACGCGGATCGGCGGAAACACCGTGACGATGTCTTCGCCGCCTGTCTTCAACGCGTTGTACGCCACCGCGATCGAGAGCGAGATCGTGGGCATGTAGAACATCATGTTCAGCAGCATCACCCAGAACATCAGCCCGGGCGAATTGATGCTGGGCACGATGAACAGCATGATCGCGCCACCGATATGCATCAGGCCGAACAGCTTCTCGGCGTTGATCCACTTGTCGGCGATCACGCCGGCGATCGAGGGCATGAACAGCGAGGCGATGCCCATGGTGGAGAAGATCGCGCCGAACTGGGTGCCGGGCCAATGCTTGTTCTGGAACCAGTACGCCCCGATGGTCAGCAGCCACGAACCCCATACGAAGAACTGCAGGAAGTACATGATGACGAGGCGGAGTTTGATGCTCATCGGGCTTTATCGGTCCTGGTGATTCGTTAATATCGCGGAGCGGTCCGTCGGGCACACGCCGGGCGGGGCAGCCAGCCGAGCTGGTGCTGCCCTTCCGGTGAACGCGCTGATCCCCCGCGGGCGGCCTAGGACTGGTCTTAGGTCCTGGCCAAACGTCCGCCAGCGTAGGGAATCGGCCCGGCGGGAACAAGTTGCGCAGCCGCAAAATACCCGTGCCTTATTCCGAGCGTCCTTTCCATGCCGAGAGTGACCCCATGAGCCTGTTCCTCACCATCGCCGCGATCCAGCTGATCGCCCTGGCCAGCCCCGGCCCGGATTTCTTCTTCGTCTCCCAGACCGCGGTCAGCCGCTCGCGCCGGCAGGCCATGTTCGGCGTGGCCGGCATCACCCTGGGCGCGCTGGTATGGGCGGCGCTGGCCCTGCTGGGCCTGCAGATCGTGTTGCACCAGATGGCCTGGCTGTCGCGCCTGATCGCCATCGCCGGCGGCCTCTACCTGGCCTGGATGGGCGTGAAGATGCTGCGCGGCGCGTGGAAAGCGCCGGCCGGCGGGGCTACCCGGACCGTGGTGGTGGAGCGCAGCGACTTCGCCGCCCTGCGCGCCGGCCTGCTCACCAACCTGGCCAACCCCAAGGCCCTGGTCTACTTCGGCTCGGTGTTCTCGGCCTTCGTCGGCGACGGCGTGGGCGCGGCGGCGCGCTGGGGCCTGTGGGGCATGATCATCGCCGAGACGTTTCTATGGTTCTCGCTGGTCGCGGCGTTCTTCGCGCTGCCGGCGATGCGCCGCGGCTATCTGCGGCTGGTCCGCTGGATCGATGGCTTCGCCGGGGCGGTGTTCGTGCTGTTCGGGCTGCACCTGATCCTGCGCGGGACAGGTAACCGCGCAGCGTGACGGGTCCGATGGCCGCCGATCGTGTGCCGAGCGAAAGCCTTGGCGCCACCTCCACTGATGAGATGGCGCCAAGGCCGGCAATGGGTCTTCAGGACAGCCAGCCAACCCCGTCCTTGCCCGCGAAGCAATAGGATCGATCCTGCAGTTGCAGGCATCCGGTCATTTCGGTCCCTCCGACTCTCATGGTGAATCGAAATACGCCCAGCTTCGCACCGCCCGGCTGCGTCGACCGGATCTCACCGTGCAGGCTCCGATAGGAGGATTGCGCCCGTTGCGCGGTTTCCTCCCAGTTGACCAGGAACGTCACCGCGCCGGCATAGTCCAGGCCGAGCTGCGCCGTGAAGGATGCTCCCGGAGTGAGCCTGGATATCTTGTCGCCCTCGTAGATGACGTAGGGGAAGTAAAAATTCGGCCTTAACGGCTGCTGGAACAGCCAGGCCGACTCCCGGCCGCTGTGTTCGACGGCGTACTTGTCCACGCCGGCCTGGAAGATGGGCGGACTCTGGGCGTACGACGCATGAACGGGAATGGCCAGACCGAGACATGCCGTGAACGCAGCGAGGGTGCGATAGATGGAATGATTCATTGGAGCCTCACCGATATCCGGACACGTAGGGCGAAAATTCATTCATTGCGTCCATGGCGTCGTAGCGGTCCTTCATTCCCATAGGCAGGCCGTAATCCCGCGTGTATCGATGCGGTGTCGAATAGAACGCGACCTTGTTGCCGGCCATGATCGTGCCGACCAGCGGGTAGCCGGACCGGCCGTATGCCCAAGGCGGCGTGTCATCGTAAATGCCGAGCAAATGGCCTAATTCATGCCGCATCACCGACGTGGAGCAATGGGTTGATCCCGCTGCTGCAAAAGATTTTTCTGATGGGCCGACGGCATAAGCGACCCCGCAAGAGCCTTCCTGCTTTTCGGTCCCCTCGTAGTAAACCAAGTCCGCCTTGAGGTTATCCCGCCATTTCGCTACCTGAGGATGGCTGCCGATCAATTGCGATACCGCCGATAGATCCTTCCAGGCGGCCGGCGCATTGATTCTCCTGAAACCGACCAGTCTCATCGTGAAAGTGGCGCCTGAATTCTCCAGTGCCTGGTTGGTACCCAGGATTCCGCTGAGCAGCCGGCTGCGCATGTATTCCTCGCCGTAGGTCGAGGCCGCCGTGCTGCTGTAAACGGCAAGGACGTCGATGGTGACGGCTTCCGGCATCCACTTCTGGCCATCGCTCACGAACGCGGGTGTTTCGCCGATACCGACCGAATGCGGTGTGCTGCTTCCGTCGCTCGCCAGGAGCACGTTGAAAGGGTTGGAGGCCTCGCCCCTGAAGAGGATCCGCGCGCCTTTCTTCTGCGGCCCTTGCGGCAGCTGGATGTTCGGCACATAGGACGCTCGATCCGACACGTAGATAGTGCGCGGAGTGGCTGGGTCAGGCATGACCCCCTTACGCAGATTCGCTGCCGTATAGATCGTGTCGGGCGCGTCCATGACGACCCAGCGCTTCTTCTCGGCGATATACATGAACGTATATTCCTGGCCGCGGCTCAGGCCGAACATGCCTTTTTCCTCGACGCCGCCTCCTTCGATCAGCGCGGTTCGCGCGGTCGACGATCGAATCGTGATGCGGTCGCGGTCGCCGGCACCTGCCGGCAGCTTGATGTTGGGAATCCAGCCGTCGTCGGTCAGCGTGAAGACGGAGCGTGGCGCTTTGGTGCGGGCGTCGGGCGATTTCAGGTCGATCAATCGCTCCGGAGATTTCTCTATCGCCCATTTCTTGAAGTCGGCGACATAGCGGAGCATGTATGCATCGCCATTCTCGATCGTGGCCGTGGATGCATAGAGCAGGTCATCCGGGTTTATCCGTGACGAAAGTTGCGACGACGATCGGATATAGATGATCGATCCAGCCACCGCGGTGGCGGGCAGCGAGATGCGCGGATGGCTGTCGCCGGGTTTTATGTCGTAGACGGTATACGGTCCGTTTCCCGCAGGAATGGAGCTCCGTTCGGAGGAATAGTATTTGACCTTTGTTCCGGTGACGCTCCACAGGCCAGTTTTTTTCTCGTAGCGGAACTGGCAAAAGGTACCGCAAGCCCAGATTGCGACGCTGTTGCGCGGCAGATCGAGTTTTTCGCTGTGCACGGTGTATCTGCTGCTTCCATCCGTGCCGAAGAGAACCCAATCCTGGTCCTTGGGGTTCTGTGGAAGCTTCAGTATGTAGGGCTGCTCTCCTTGGGTGAAATTAAAAAGAATGCCCGCATATCCACTCGGCAGCTGTCCATCGGGAATGTTGGAGGGTGTCAGCGAGGTGGTTGCGGTTATGGCCAAGCCTGCCGTGCTGATCAGCAATACGGGTATCAGTAGGAGTGAGGTGCGACGTATTTTCATGAATATCGTGCCCTTGATAAATGGAAGCCGTACCCGGGTGTGGCGCGATATTTAAAGCAGCTGCCCGATGCGGGCGATATGGATTTGCCGATGAATTAGGAGTACTTCGCGGTGTTTCGAGTGCGGCGGGCAGGCCGGCTTCTCATCAGGGCACCAGCGAGCATCGGCTTGGCGGACACGCTGGTTGCCCCAGGCGAGGCATAATCCGGGTTGTGCTCCTAGGACGAAGCGATCGAAAAGCCGGGTCGCGGCGCAGCGCTCAGGGCAGCAACTTGCCCGGATTGAGAATCCCGTCCGGATCGAACGCCGCCTTCACCGCGCGCATCAGCCCCAGCGTCGACGGCTGCAGCGCCAGCGGCATGAATTCGCGCTTGACCAGCCCGATGCCGTGTTCGCCGGACAGCGTGCCGTCCAGGCGGATCACCAGTTCGAATACTTCGGCCAGGCAGGCATGCGCGCGTTCGCGTTCGGCGTCGTCGCGCGGCAGCAGGTTCACGTGCAGGTTGCCGTTGCCGGCGTGGCCGAAGCTGACGATCAGCACGTCGTGCTTCGCGGCGAGGCGCTTGATGCCGTCGACCAGCTCGGGCAGGCGGCTGACCGGCACCACCACGTCCTCGTTGATCTTGTTCGGCGAGATGGTGCGCTGCGCCGGCGACAAGGCCTTGCGCGCGGACCACAGCGCCTGGGTTTCCTCGGCGGTCTGCGCCACCTGCAGGCTTTCCAGGCCGTCGCCGCGGGCGGCGCGCGAGACGGCTTCCACGGCGCCGTCGAGCGTGTCCGGCTCGCCGTCGACTTCGATCATCAGCATGGCGCCGGCCAGCGGCACGCTGTCGCCGCCGTGGTCGCGGGCCAGCTTCAGCGCCACGTCGTCGATGAATTCCAGCGCGCAGGGCGTCACCGGCTGGGCCATGATGCGCGCCACCGCGTGGGCGGCGGCGCCGACGTCGCGATAGGTGGCGCGCAGCGTGCGCAGGCCGCTGGGCTTGGGTGTGAGCTTGAGCGTGGCCTCGGTGATCAGCGCCAGCGTGCCTTCCGAACCGATCAGCAGGCGGGTCAGGTCGTAGCCGGTGGAACCCTTGCTGGTATAGGTGCCGCAGCGGAAGCCTTCGCCGGTGCCGGCCACCGCGCGCATTCCTAAGGTGTTCTCGCGCGGGCTGCCGTACTTCACCGTGCGCGGGCCGGCCGAATTGCAGGCCAGGTTGCCGCCGATGCTGCACCAGGGCGAGGAGGTGGGATCGGGCGGCCAGAAGAAGCCGTGCGGCTTCAAGGCCTGCTGCAGGTCGCCGTTGAGCACGCCCGGTTCGACTACCGCCAGGCGGTTGTCCGGGTCGATGCGCAGGATGCGGTTCATGCGCTCGAAGCTGGCCACCACGCCGCCGTCCACCGGCACCGTGGCGCCGGTGGTATTGGTGCCGCGGCCGCGCGCCACCAGCGGCACGCCGTGCGCGCGGCAGGCGCGCACCAGCGCTTCGGTCTGCTCGTGCGTGGTGGGAAACACCACGGCGTCAGGCAGGGCGTTGCGGCGGGAGTTGTCGTAGGCGTAGGCGAGGCGCTCGGCTTCGGCCAGTGACAGGGCGTCGCCGGCGAAGCTGGCATGGAGGGCTTCGAGCAGGGCGGAGGGCAGCGTCATGCGCCAAGTCTAGCGCCGACGCCGCCCGGGTTCGTCCAAGTTGGCCCGGATCGGCCCGGTTCGCGGCCTCAGATCTTCAAGGTGGGAATGTCGACCTTGGGCAGCAGGCGCGAGGTGAAGTAGCTGTCCTTGTAGTAGCGGATCTTCTCGCACATCACCGGATGCGGGATGCCCTCGTACAGGAACACTTCCTTGTCCGCGCCCATGGCCTTCAGTTCCTGCGGCAGCATCAGCGCGCGGCGTTCCTCGGACTCGCTGCGCGAGCGGTCGCCGCCCTTGCCGCGGGTGATGTTCTCCTTGCGCACGGTGGTGTAGCCGAGCATCTCGGAGTAGTCGTTGGCGTCCTGCTGCTCGCGCGGCGCATAGACGATCTGCAGCGCGTGGTTGGTGATCAGGGTGCGCGCCACTTCCTTGCCGTAGGTGGCGTCCAGCTGGGCCACGCTCTGGATGATCGGCAGCAGGCGGATGTTGTAGCCGGCCATGTACGACACGGCGGAGGAAATGATGTCCACCTTGCCGATCGAGGTGAACTCGTCCATCAGCAGCAGGCACTGGTGCTTGAGCGCCTTGTTGTTCTGCGGCAGTTCCTTGGTGTTCTGGTTGATCAGCTGGCTGAAGAACAGGTTCACGATCAGCCGGCTCTCGGCCAGCTTGTTGGGCTGGATGCCGATATAGATGGTCATGCGCTTCTTGCGCACGTCGGTGAGCAGGAAGTCGTCGTCGCCGGTGGCGGCGTCCAGCACCGGGTTGATCCAGGCGTTGAGCGGCTCCTTGAAGGTGCCGAGGATCGAGGCGAAGGTTTCGTTCGCCTGCGACAGCAGGTTGGCGAAGGCCGACTGCGCATTGCTGCTGAGGAAGGGCTGCTGCGACATCCACTGGTACAGCTGGCGCAGGTCGGTGCCGTCGCCGGAAGAGAGCCGGTACACCGCGCCCAGGGTGGGCTTGTCGCGCAGCACCAGGGGCAGGCCCTTCTGCTCGTCGTGCTCCCACTTCTCGCACAGGTACAGGGTGAAGGCCATGAAGGCGTTGCGCGCCTGGCTCACCCAGAATTTCTGGTCGTCCGCGCCGTCCGGGTAGAGCATGGCGGAGATGCTCATCAGGTCGGACACGCGGAAGGACGGGTCCTTGGACACGTAGCTCAGCGGATTCCAGCGGTGCGAGCGGCGGTCTTCGGCGAAGGGGTTGAACAGGTAGATCTCGTGGCCCTGGCTGGCGCGCCAGCCGGAGGTGAGCTCGTAGTTCTCCTGCTTGATGTCCAGCACCACCATGGATTCCTGGTAGTCCAGCAGGTTCGGGATCACCACGCCCACGCCTTTGCCCGAACGGGTCGGCGCGGCCAGGATCACGAACTGCTGCCCGCCCAGGCGCACCAGGTCGCCCTTGTACTTGCCGACCAGGATGCCGTTGGCCTGCTCCTTGAACATGCCGGCCTTGCGCAGGTCGCCGCCGTGGGCGAAGCGCGCGTCGCCGTGCATGGAGGGCTTGTGGGTGCGGGCGATGAAATAGAACACCACCATCCACAGCGCCACCGGGATGCCGAAGCCGATGTAGCCGGCGGCCTTGATGCGGCCGGCATAGGCCTGGTAGTCCGGCAGCTTCAGCGCCGCCACGTACTGGTAGTAGGTGTTCCACGACAGCGGAACCTCCACTTTCAGCAGCAGGCGCACCAGCCAGCCGGAAAAGAACATGCCGCCGACGAGGGCGGCCAGCAGCAGGCCGGCGGCCCAATACCATTTCGTCTTGCTCATGAGAACCTGACTCGCATCCATTGCTCCGAAGCCAAGGTGCTTCGGCCCCTGTGCTCTTGCCATGCCGCAGTGGGAGCAGGCCCCGCCGCGGCATCCCTTCGTACTGTCATTGGACCTAGTGTAAACGGGTTTCGGTGACAGGTCCGGTGATCGCCTTCGCGTCCGCGCTAACTCAGCCTCAGGCGCCCTGTTGCTGCGGCTGGCCGGGCGCCGGCCCCTGCTGCTGCCCCGGCCTGGCTGCCTGCTGCTGCGCCGCGGCCTGCTCCAGCTGGGCGCTGCTGCGTTCGACCGGCGTGTTCACCGCCTGCTGGGTCGGCACCTCGGCCACGCGCTTGAACGGCGAGTTCAGATCGCCCTGCACGGCATAGGCGCGGCTGCCGTCTTCGCTGAGCATCACGCGGTCGATGCGCTCCAGGCCGGCCTTGCGCGAAGCCACCACCAGCGCGCCGGAGAGATTGTCGCTCTGCTGGTCGGAGGCGCGCTGGCGCGAGGCGTCCAGCGCGTGCACCGCATCGCGCGCCTGCTGGAACAGGGCATGGTCCGGGTGGCCGGGCTGGTCGAGCGGGGGCTTGGCGTGATGCCACTCGCCGGGGTGGGTGAGCGTATGGAGGGCGTGGGAGGCGCGGTCGCCGAAGTGCTCCAGCTTCTCCTCCACCTCGTGCACCGCGTGGCTGACCGCGTTGCCCACCTCCTGCGCCACGTGCTCCACGCCGTGCACCACGGCGCGCGGCACTTCCCACGGCGCCGACAGCACGGTGCGGATGTCGCGCACGTCCTCGCGGTAGCGGTCGATCATGCCCTTGTGTTCCTGGTACAGGGCGGCGTTCCCGGCGCTGACGATGGAATGGCCGAGCAGCTTGTTGTCCGGCACGAAATTGTCGATCGCGTGCGCGCTGAAGTCGGTGGCCTTCAGCGGATTGCGCGGGCTGAGCGGGCCGCTGTCGTCGCGGTAGCCGGCCTTGCTCAAGGTGTCGATGTCCTGCGGCGCGGCATAGATGCGCACCTCGCCGAAGTGCGGGCTGGCCGCGCTGACCAGGTCGCCGGCGCGGATATGGTCGATCACCTGGTGGCCGCCCTCGGGCAGGCCGTAGAGCAGGCCGGCGGCGCCGTAGGCGTTGAAGGTTTCGCCCTTCAGGTTCAGCCGCGCGGCGGTGAGTTCGGCCAGGGTGCCGCCGAGCGAATGGCCGGTGACGGTGACGTCGTACGGCACGCCCAGCTGTTCCGATTGCTGGTGCGCCTTGTCCATCACGCGCTGGGTGAACGCCGTGGCGTCCGGTGCCTGCGCGTTGAGGCCGGTGAGCACCATGCCGGCGTCGGTGCCGCCGTCCTGCAGCAGCTCGCGGTCGAATTCCGAGCCGCGGTGGGCGATCACGATCGCGCCGGTGTCCACGCGCTGGTAGGCGGTGCCCTGGTAACCGGTGCGCGGGTCGTCGGTGTGGTCGAAGATGCGGTATTTGACGCCGCCGAGTTCGACCGTCTGGTTGATCTGGCGGTCCTGGTAGGCGTCGCGCGCGAGCAGGGCGTAGTCGGTGGTGCTGATGCCGGTGCCGGTGCTGTCCGTGCTCATGGGGCCGTTTCCCTGGCCGTCAGCGTCATCGAGAAGATGTCGGTGCGCGTGGTGGGCTTGAACAGCGCGCGGTTGGGTGTGCCGAAGGCGGTGCGCTCATCGCTGCTGTTGAAGTATTCGCTGCGCACGAAATACGTGGGCACCGGCTTCTGGGCCAGCAGTTCGCGCGAATCCATCGCGGGCGAGAATTCCACGCCCTTGATGCGCAGCGTGGCCCAGGCGGTGTTCACCGCCCAGTGGCACACGCCCATGCCGTAGTAGTCCTCGTCCTGCAGCAGGTCGGCGTAGAGCGAGCCCTTGTACTCATGGTCGCTGATGCGGACGAAGTCGATGGCGACGTCCTGCTCCGGCGTGAGCGTGGCGCCGCTGACCGGCGTGGCCGGTACGCAGCGTTCGTTCTGCACCTTGTAGTGCACGGTGCCCTTGATGGAATCGAACGGCCCCGGTGCGCCCTCGATGCTGAGGGTCAGCTCGTAGCGTTTCTTCGGATGCGGGTTCTGCTTGATCTCTGGAGTCTTCATGGGAGAACCGAAAGCGGTGGTGGACGCGAGCGCCAGCAGCAGCGCATGGACGGCGCGGCGCGATCGCGGATGCACGGCGGCACCCATGCTCAGTGCAGGGTGACCGTGAACGTAAGATGCTTGTCCGGGTCGGCCAGCCGGAAGTATTCGCCGCTGATGGCCAGGCCGTTCTTGCCGGCGAGGCGGAAGGCGTCCTCGCCCTTGTCGACCCACGCCGAGGTGGCTTCGGCGGCGCCGGGCATCGGCACCTCGCGGTTGCCGGTGACGCTGCCGGTGGCGGCATCCAGCTCGATCACCCGCAGCTGGGTCTGCGACAGCGACTGCGCCGCCTGCGTGTCGGCCTGCAGCAGCACGTAGACGGTGCCGCCCTTGTGCAGGCAGTGGGTGGCCCGGCCCTGGAAGGTGTTGGACGGCAGCTCCAGCGGGCGGGTCCACAGCACGCGGTTGGCGGCGGTGTCCTCCACGTAGACGAACGGCTTCTGGTTCATGCCGTCCGCGTCGGCGACGGCGCCGACCACGCATTGCTTGTTGTCCCCGGCCGGTTCCGCCGCATAGGAGGAAAAGCCCTGCGGCACGCTGGCGGCGGAGGGTGCGCCGACTGCGGCGGGCTTCGGCGGCGCCGTGTCCTTGGTATCGGCAGCCGATGCGCCCTGGACGAGCAGCAGCAACAGCAGCAGCGGGAGAGTGAAGCCCTTCCCGGTTTTGAGTGATGCGGTTCTGATCGACATGGCTGGTCTCTGCGGAAGAAGCCGGGCCTGTCCGTGCGGACAGGCCCGGGCGTTGCCGGTTAGTGGGAAACGCTGGGGCCCGCCTGCGCGGGCGCCTGCTGCTGCTTCTGCTGCGCGTTCTGCGTCTGCGTGCTGGCGGCATGCTCCAGCGCCGTGGTGCTCTTTTCCAGCGGGGTGTTCACCGCCTGCGCGGTGTCCACGCCGGCCACGCGCTTGAACGGCGAGTTCAGATCGCCCTGCACCGCGTAGGTGTGCTTGGCGTCGTCGCTGAGCACGGCGTGGTCGATGCGCTGCAGGCCTTCCTCGCGTGCGCGCGCCGCGAGCGAGCCGGCGAGCTGGCCGCTCTGGTGGTTCGGTTCGCGCTGGTGGGCGGCGTCGAGGCGGTGCACGGCGTCCAGCGCCTGCTTGTACAGGGCGTTTTCCGGATGGGCCGGGTTGTCCAGGCGCATCGGCGCCTTCGGGTCCTGGCCGTGCTGCTTCTGCTGCTCGAGCTGGTGGCGCACCGCGTCCATGGTCCTGGGCCCGGCAATGCCATCGGGTTCCAGCTTGTGATCGTGCTGGAACTTGCGCAGCGCCTCGTCGGTGAGGCCGCCGAACTTGCCGTCGGGATGCACCGGATAGCCGAGCCTGGTCAGCTCCTGCTGCAGGCTCATCACGTCGCCGCCGCGGGCACCCTTGTGCAGGTAATTCTCCTGCGCGTGCTTGTGCTCCGCCGGATGAGCCGGCGGCTGATGCGCAGGCGCTGCCGGTGTGGCGGGCGGGTGCGGGGCTGCGCCGTGGCTCGGCGGCGTGGGCGCGTGATGGCCGGCCGGGTGATGGCGCGTGACCATCGGGCCGTTCGGCGCCTCCGGGATATTGACCTTCTCATGCCCGTGCAGCGGCTGGTGCACCTGGAACTCGGGCTTGGGGCGCATCGCGCCGACGATCTTGAAATCGCCGCCGTTCCAGTAGCCCTCCTTGGTGTCGGTCGGGCCCATCGCCTTGCTCAGCGCGGGGCCGGTGCTGACCTGGGAGCCGTAGAACTCGATGTTTCCCTTGTCGTCGTAGCCCTTGAAGATGGCCACGTGGCGTCCGTGCTTGCTGTCGAACATCAGCAGGTCGCCCGGCTGCAGCGAGCCGGGCGTCTTGCGCGCGTCCTCGGCCGGCACGATGTCGAAGTGCTGCTTGGCGTAGCCGGTGAAGCCGCCGTCGTAGAGCTTGGAGGTGGCGAACGGTTCGTTGCCGACGTCGTAGCCGGCGTTCTTCATGCCGCGCCAGACCAGGGACGAGCAATCGACGCCGTAGTAGCCGTCCTTGTCGAGGTCCTGCTCGGTGCGGCTCGGATCCGAGCGGTGATTGGGGGAGCCGTTCTTCAGGCTCATGTCGCCGCGGCCGTATTCGTACTTGCGGCCTTCCTGCGCAAAATGACGGTAAGCCTCATCCAGAATTTCGCGACCCATACATCCTCCGAGTGGTCAGAAAGAAAGGCTGCTTACAGTCCCATCGAGAACTCTGCGTACTGCGATGCGCTTACCCAGCCGGCGGCGCAATCCACGTACTGCCCGTGCTCCAGCCGGCAGGCGCCCTGCGGCGCCGGCTTGATCCACTCCACCTTCGGCGCGCCGGGCTCGCCGCACAGCTCGCTGTGCTTGCAGGCCGCGACGGATTCCGCCGGGATCGCCACCACGTAGTGCCATTCCGGCTGCCCCGCCTGCTTGTGCGCGTTGGCCATGACGCAGACGAACTGCATGTCGTGCAGCCTGGCCACCGGCGTGGACGGGAAGGGCGGGAACGCCGTGGCCAGCACCGCGGAGGGCTGGTCGTTGGCCTGGATCTGGCCGTAGATGCCGTCCGCGCCGCAGCCTTCCGTGTTCACCACGATCTGGTACTCGCCGGCCGTGCATTCCGGCGCCCAGTCTTTTTTCTTCTGGGTGCAGGCAATGCCCGGCAGGTTGGCGACAGGTAGCGGCAGCGGTCCTTCCATGGACATGTCCTTGGGCACCGAGGCATCGGCGGCCGGCGCGGTGCCGGCCGGTGCCGGTGCATGCGGTGCCGGCCGGGCGGAAACGGCGGTGGCCGGTGGCGTGGCAGCGGCTTCGCCGGAAGGCACCGGCAGCTGGCCCTCGCTCGCCGAATGGCTGCACGCTGCCAGCAGCAGGCAGGGCAGGAG
This sequence comes from Dyella sp. SG562, assembly GCF_011759495.1. Taxonomy (NCBI): domain Bacteria; kingdom Pseudomonadati; phylum Pseudomonadota; class Gammaproteobacteria; order Lysobacterales; family Rhodanobacteraceae; genus Dyella; species Dyella sp. SG562. The sequence continues at coordinate 555,816 of NZ_JAAOYS010000001.1, read as the reverse complement.
GCGGAGGCTGGATCGGCTGACGGTCATGTTGATGTTTCCTTCCGGAGCGGGTTTGCGGTGGTGCGGAGCGGGAGCGGCTGTCGCGTGAGAAACGGCCGCGTGCCGGGCATCGAAGTTCGGCAGGTTGTTCAGGGACTTTCGCAGTCGGTTGACTGGGCCGCGGCCGGCGCCTGTTCCGGCCGCGGCACAGCGATTACCTGTGCTGCGGCGTAGTCGCCTGGGCCTGCTGAGCCTCGTGCGTCTGCGTCTGCGGTTTGCCGGCGGCCTGCTGTTCGCCGAGCTTGGCCATCTCGCGGCTGCTCTGCTCCAGCGACGTGTTCACCGCCTGCTGCGTCGGTACCTCGGCCATGCGCTTGTGCGGCGAGTTGAGGTCGCCCTGCACGGCGTAGACGCGGCTGCCGTCCTCGCTCATCACCACGTGGTCGATGCGGCTGAGCCCGGCGCGCTGCGCGGCGACGGCGAGCGAGCCGGCCACGTTCTGGCTGATCTGGTCCGGCGCGCGCTGGCGGTCGGCGTCGATCTTGTGCACGCCGTCCAGCGCCTGCTTGAACACGCCGTGCGCGGGGTGCGCCTGGTCGCCGAGGTGCTTGCCGTCGTGCCCGGCGTGCTGCTTCAGTTCGCGGTCGAGCGCGGCCTTGGTCTGCGGGCCGTACTGGCCATCGGACTTCAGGCCGTGGTCGTGCTGGAAGGCCTTGAGCTTCGCTTCGGTCTGCGGGCCGAACTGCTTGTCGGCCTTCAGGTCGTAGCCCAGGCGGTTGAGTTCCTCCTGCAGCTTGCCGACCTCGGCGCCATGCGCACCCTGCTTGAGCACACCCGGCGCGCTGTCGCGGGCCGGCTCCGGGGCGTGCTGCCCAGGTGCGCGCTTCATCAGCTGGTCCAGGCCATCACGGTTGCGCGTGATGTCGTGCATGTAGTCGTAATTGCTGGTGCCGTTGCTGTCGCGCATCACGCGGCCGCCGGTGACCGCCGCCACGGCGCCGCCGTAGCCGGCGATATGGCGCGCCTTGAGGAAGCCGGCGATCTTTTCGGGCTTGTCGTCCTCGTGCAGCACGCCGTTCTTCAGCGCCTGCTTGTAGGCGTGGTCGCTGTTGATGCGGAAGGCGTTGTCCTGCAGCTCGGCGGAGCCCTTGTACTTCTCCAGGCTCAGGCCGTTCTTCCAGTTGGAAGGATCGTTGAGGAATTCGGTCATGCCGCCCTTGGAGGCCCATGCCCATTCGCTGCGGCTGCCCTTCATGGCTTCCTGCAGTTTTTCCTTGTCGATGTAGCCTGCGTCCGCGAGCCAGCCGGCGCCGGCCTGGTAGCGGCCGACATAGCCTTGCTTGTTGGTCACACTGAGGTTGCCGCCGTTGCTCTCCGTCATGACGACGGAAGCCACGAGCCGGCGGGTCATCGCGTCGTCCAGACCGGCGATGTTGCCCTGGTGGTATGCCTGCGCAGTGGCCACTGCGTGCTCTCGTCTATCAGCCATTGCTTACTCCTTAGTGGATGACGATGCTGGTTGAGTTGTAGGTGGAGGTTTTATGACTCCTTACAGCGCATGGCCTCCATCCGCTGCGCCGGCTTGCTCCGGTAGAACACGAACGTGGTGCTGCCCGGACCCTGGTTGCCGCCGTCGTCGTCGATGTAGGCCTCGGCGAAGACGGGCGCGGCGTTGGCCCCGAGCGTGATCTGGTAGAAGGCGTTCTTCTGCGTGTTGGCGGCGGTGGTGCCGAAGTCCAGCGCGCAGGAGCCGCCGATGGACTTGATCGCGGCATCGCCGCTGAGCTGGTGCTGCAGGATTTCCTGGTAGTTCTCGCTGGGATAGAACTTCACCAGCGCGATCGACTGCACCGCGGCCGCGTCGCCGTTGAGCGTGGCGCCGACGTTGCCTTCGTTGTCCTGTTTGGTGCCGGCCTCGCCGCCCGTCTTGCCGTCCGGCACGTCAACCATGCCGAAGCCCGCCAGCAGCAGGTTGCCGCTGCGGTAGTGCGACATGTCGGGGCCGGTGGCGTCGGGGTTGTCCAGCGGCCTGGCGTCACGCCACTGCACGCCGGCGACGGTGTCGAAGGCCGCCCAGGGCGAGGCGTTGGTGGCGGCGAATACGCCAAGAAGGTTCTGCAGGGGAGACATGGCACTCTTTCCTTGAGTTTCGGCGGCGGCATGCACCGCAGGCGCGGAAGCCGCCGCTGCCGGTGCCTTCGCCGACGACGCGGCGGAAGGATCGGCCGATTGCGATGAGCCGCACGCGCTCAGCGAAGCGAGCAGCGCGACGAGCAGTAGCTTCCTTGGGCTCATGGATCGATGGGTCCTTTCAATCTGCCGTCGGCGAGTTTCAATGCCGCGGCGGCGTAAGGCAAGTGCAAGGGATGTGCGGAATTGCCTGAAATTTGCTCTGCGTCGTGCGCTTCGTCTCATCCGTCCACCTGCGGGCAGGTGGGCGGCATCTTTCCGTCGTGCAAACGTTCAGCGGCTGGATTGGGTCGAGTCGGACACGCCGTTCGCGGGGTTCGCCGGCGGCACCGGTTCCAGCGAGCTGCCGAGGTTGCCGGTCGTCGATGCGCCCGGGAACGCTTTCGGGCAGATTTCCTCGTAGACGAGTGCGGACGTCGGGTTGAAGCACTCCCAGTCCGTGACCGTGAACGAGCCGGTCACCGGATTGGAGGGCAGCCAGCAGTCCGAGGGCATGCCGAGGGTGCAGAACAGATAGGGGTTGTTCCCGTAGTAGGGGATGGCCTTAAAGAACTGCGCCGACGCGGTGGTGCTGGCGGCCAGGAGCAGGATGAGCAGCAGTGCTTTCTTCATGGGCATTCCTTTGCGTGAGATGGGATTGACGGATGCGTTAGCGGGAACGCTGCTTCCAGTACATGTTCATGGGCTGGCTTCAGCACGCCGTTTCCCGCGCAGAAACTGCAGCAGTGCTTGTCGTTCGCGTTATCGCGTTACTGAATGCGCCGAGCCAGGCTGCATCCGGAGTAATAGACCCAGCACTTTGCAGACCCTTTCGAGGAGCAGTTCTTCATGCCTAGCCTGGATGCGTCATCCGATGTTTGGGCATTTTCGGTCCAGATGATCTGTCCATTCGCCATCACCGCGACACAGGCGTTCGCGTACACGTTGTTGACCGTGCAGTTGGCGCCGCCACGGTTGTGGCATTCCTGCATCGCGGAAGAGATCGCGCTTTCTTTGTCTGGCATGTCGGACACGATGCCAAAGGCACCCTGGTCCGACACCACCGCTCCCCAGCGCGAAGCCCAGCGCACAGGGGGCTGCGACGGTTGCTGAGGCTGCTGCTGGGCGTTGGGGTCGGGCCCGCAAACGCTTTGATCCTGGGCCGTTCCGTAGGGAATCATGCCTGGAGGGCAGGAGACCTGTGCTCGTACCCCGGCGCTAAGGCCAATAAGACAGATCAGCAGGAGAATTCTTGCTTTCACATCTATGTCCTCTGGCTTGGCTCAAAGGCTTTGACTTTGTCCTCGGAAGCTGCCGCCGTCGTAGTGCCTATGACGCGGGTGCCCGCATTCGGGTTATACGTGGCGCCTTGAGGGATCGCTTGTTGCGAGCTTCCGGAATTCTGGATCTGCGGCGGCGGCGCCGCATACGGCATCTGCTGGCCACTGGGGCTCATTTGAGACGAGGAACCGCCGAAGGCCGAATTGAACATGAAGTTGCCCATCGTGCCTTGGAAGAACAGCGAAGCCATGGGCGGAACGCTGATAATCAGTGCCGTCATCAGCAGGCCGATGCCGCCCTGCTGCAAGGCGAGGCTCGACAAGCCCTCGGTGCCTTCTGCTCCAGGGATAAGGCTATTGATCATATTGGCCGCCCATAGTGCCTCGGCGACGCTCAGGCATAGCCGCATGGCGATCGAGGTGACCACCGCCAGCATGGCCATCGAGAACAGCGTGCCGATGCCGTACATCAACCATTTTCGGAATAGTTCCTTGGTCTGCTCAAAGATCAGGCACAAAATGAACAATGGTCCCAATCCTATGAATAACGCCATAGCGAACTGGTAGAGCAGCAGCATCGCGCCGGCGGTCATGGGCGGGCTGGCGGTGCCGAACGTGGCCAACAGTTCGGCCTTGGATTTCTCGCTGGCCATTTCGATGTCGGTGGGGTTGACCTTGATCACATTGATCGCCGACAAGGCCAGCTGGGTCTTGGCCAGGTTCTTGTCGATCATGTCTTCCGGGGAGCTGTCGCTGCCGGTGAACAGGAAGTTGATGTGCTTGCCCAGGTCGGTGGTAAGCAATTCCTGGATGTCATTGCCGGCAACGGCGAGCGTGGTCGCCACCGAGACGATGAATACTATCTTCGCCATGTTCGCGACCAGGGCCATCATTGGCTCGCGGCTCTGGCCGGTGACCATGCGATAGCCCTGGATCATGATCCAGAGGGTGACCAGGATGACCGCGAAGGTCGACACCCACAGAGACATGCGTCCGAGGACGTCTTCCTGGAAATGGGCGATCTGGCTTTTCAGATAGCTGTTGACCAGCGAGAAGAAAATATAATCGCCGGTAGTTGCGGCAGGCTGCACCATAGCACCCAGTTCCTTAGGTTCGTGTCGCGAATGGCATCAATGCAGAACGGCTCAGTTGCCGTTGTTGAGATGATCGAAGGCGAGCTTCAGCGTGCCGGCCTGGACTAGGGTACCCAGCAGCGAACTCTTGCCCTTCATCGCCGTCTGGCCTAATTGGGCCTGCTGGCTTTGCAGATACTGGATTATCTGTTCGTCGGCCTGGACCTGTACCTGCCACAGACGGACTTCGGCATCCATGCTGGCCTGGCCACGCACGATATTGGCTTGCGCGCCGGCGAGCGCACCCTGGCTGGTGCCGACCATCTGCGATATCTGCTCGAACTGCTGCATGTAGCCGCCGTAGACGGTGTTGATGCGGTTGAGCATGTCGACGGTGAGGTTGTACTGGTGGTTGCGCCGCATCACGATCTGCTGGCAGATCTTGAGCTGGGCGTCGACCACCGGCTCGTTCATGCTGGGCATGGCCAGGGATATCAGGTCGGAGATGCTGGGCATGCCATCCTTGGAGGAGGGGCACGCATCCGCCACGCCGTCTTTCAGATCGACCCTGGTGTAGGTGGTGTTGAGGGTCAGCACGCTGCTGAAGCTCATGCTCTGCAACGAAATCAGCTGCTGCGCGTAGTGCTGCAGCACGGCCTGGTACTGCGCGAGCTCCTTGCCGTACTGCGCTGCGGTCTGCAGGAAGTTCGCCGCATCCTGCGCGATATGCGCCGGGTCGATGACCGCCCACTGCGCCTGCGCCTGATTGGCGTAGAAGCCGCTGAGCGAAACCACCGCGAATGCCACGGCAGCCGGAAGCTTCAGAAGACGGGGGGTGCGCGTTTGCTTGGTCATGGCACGTTGTCCGTAGTCGAGGGTTGGGGTCAGCCGGCCGCGGTGCGGCGGGGGGTGTTCTGGTTGGCGCCGGCCGGCGAGCTGGGCCGGCCCTTGCCGCTGCCCTTGCGGCGCTCGTAGAAGGTGGGCAGCCACTGGTCGGGCTTGAGATCGCCGGCGGGCACGCCGGCGGCATTGGCGTGTTCGGCCAGCACCTGGTGCATGATCTCGATGTTGTCGGTGGAGGCGGAGATCACCGCCAGCGCATCGTCCAGGCCGCGCAGGTTGAGCTGGCACACCGACGAGGCATGGCCCTGCTTGACCAGGAAGCAGCGCGAGCGCTCGTCCAGTCCCACCACCACCTGGTATTCCGCTTCCGTCAGCTTGAGGCCGTTGATGTAGTCCTCGCGGCTGGCGTTGGGATTGGGCAGCAGGATCATGGTGGCGGTCTGCTCGATCAGCGCCGCGGAGATGTCGCTGGCCAGCGCGTCCTCGGGACTTTGCGTGGCGAAGATGCCCATGCCGTTCTGCTTACGGATGGTCTTCTGCTTGTTCTTGGCGAATTCCTTCAGGCCGCCCTTGCCGTCCAGGATCTTCCAGAACTCGTCCATCACGTAGATCAGGCGGCGGCCGTCGATCAGCGACTCCAGGCGGTGCAGCAGGTAGTTGATCACCGGCGAGCGCACTTCGGGGTTGTCGATGATGTCGGTGTAGTCGAAGCCGATGATGTTGGCTTTCTGCAGGTCGATGGTGTCGACCGGGTTGTCGAACACCCAGCCCAGCGAGTTGCCGGCGGTCCACTTGCGCATGCGCACGAACAGGCCGTCATCGCCCATGTTGGGCAGGCTCTTCTGGAAGTTGGTCATGGTGCGCAGGTGCATCGGCGTGTCGAGGATGGCCTCGACGGCGCGGAAGATGTCGTCCTCCTCGCGCGAGCTGTACACGCTTTTGCCGGCCAGCACCTTGATCAGGTCGGACAGGAACTGCACGTTGCCTTCGTTGCGCTCGCACTGGAACGGGTTGAAGCCCGTGGGCTGGCCGTTCTCCAGCGACAGGTAATTGCCGCCGCAGGCGCGCACGAAGATCTCCGCGCCCTTGTCCTTGTCGAAGAAGAAGATGGTCGGCGCGGGCTTCAGCTTCTGCACCTGGCTGAGCAGGAAGTTGATCAGCGCGGTCTTACCGGTACCGGACTTGCCGATGACCATGGTGTTGGCGATCGCCTTCTCGCCCAGCGAATTCTCGCCCGGGTGGGTGGCGTGGAAATTGAAGTAGTACGGCTGGCCGTTGGTGGTCTGCAGCGTGGTGACGCAATCGCCCCAGGGGTTGTTCTCCTTCTTGCCCAGCGCGAAGTTGTGCAGCGGCGACAGGCCCAGGAAGTTCAGCGAGCTGACGTTGGCCAGGCGGGTGCGGAACTTCCAGTTGGCGGGGAACTGCGAGTAGTACGACGCGGTGACCGCCAGGTCTTCCTTGATCGAGACGAAGCCGGCGTTGGAAAGCTCCGCGCGGGTGGCGGCGATCTGCTGCGAGAGCAGTTCGTGCGTGGCCGCGTAGATGGTCATCATGAAGTGGTACTCGCCCAGCACGAAGTTGCCGGAGGCGAGCTGGTCCATGGCCTGGTCCATCTCGATGATCTGGCTCACCGCCTTGTCGCCGGAGGAGATCATCATGCCCTTGGTGCGCTCCAGCGCCTTGAGCGCGTCCTGGCGGCCCATCGGGCTGAACGAGTGGGTGACCACGTATTCGAAGTCGAGGTACTTCAGGCCGTTGAGAATGCCCGGGTAGGTACCGTCCGGGTATTCCTTGATGTTGAGCACCGCACCGAAGTGATTGACGCCGGTGGGCGTGGTGATCACGAAGTCGCCGGTCTTGGCGGAGAAGCGCTGCTTGCTCACCGGCAGGTAGCGGTACACCGGCGCCTGCAGCACCGGCACCGGTTCGTCGATGCGGTTGAGCAGGTAGCCGAAGAATTCCAGCGGCTCGGAGAACACGATGCCGTTGCTGGCTTCGTACATGCCCAGGCGCGTGGGCGAGTACTCCTTGAGCACCGCCTCGACGTTGCCGGCCAGCTCCAGGATGGTGGCGACCGCCTGCTGCTGCTCGGCTTCGAGCTGGCTGACGTTGTCCGACTTGTCGGCGAAGCGCTTGCCGGCCACCACCGGACGGTAGATCAGGGTGAGATACAGCTCGTTCTGCATCAGCTTCTGGGCCGACAGCGCGCTGTAGTAGGCGTCGGACAGGCCCTGGTTGAAGGTGTGGTCGAACTTGCTGTTGTTGACCAGCTTGCGGCGGCGGCGCACGTCGTGGACCCAGAAGGCCACGTTGACGAAGTCCGGCGCGCGCAAGGTCTGCAGCATGCGGTTGAAGGTGTTGTGCCGGTGCTCGAGTTCCCATTCCTCGCGTCCGACGAAGGGCAGGCCTTCCAGCCGCCATACGAGCATGTAGTCGCCGCCCGTGGTCTTGAGCACGGTCGGGGATACATGGGTGGACAGTGGCAGGAATTCGCTGATGGGTGCGTCTGACGTGAACATGGCTCGATGACCGGTGATGTGTCGAAAAAGGCCGCCCCCGGCGAAAGTCTTCGCCGAGGGGCCCTTGTGTTACTTGTCTTTGTGATCCCGATAGGCATTGGGGGTGAACACCCACATGCCTTCGTTCTGCTGCAGGTTGCGCACCCGGGTCCGGAACTGCAGCCGCAGCCCCAGCAGGCGGAAGATCAGCTCATCGCGGCGCGCCATCTGGCGCATCACCATGACGATCGGCGGGATGATCGCCAGCAGCAGCATGTTGCCGGAGTACATGGCCAACAGCAGTCCGCTTCCCGCTCCGATGAAGAAGGGTATGTACGGCACGCCCATGAACATGGGCGGGCGCGTGCAGCCCCGGAAGAGCGCGTTCTTATGCATAGTGCTGCAGGATGTGGATCACGGCGGCCGAGCAGGTGTTGCCGGTGTCGCCGATCAGCATCTTGGCGATCTGGGCCGCCGCGCCGATCAGCACGCCGCCGATCAGGATCGGAGCCACGTCGCCGATGCGCTTGTGCGCGAAGGCGATCTGGTAGCCGGAGAAGATCACCGCGATGGTCACCACGGCGATCGACGCCATGTTGAGCAGGCCGTTGATGTTCTTGAAGAAGCCGCAGACCTTGGTGTCGGTGCCGGCGAAGTCCTGCGCGAACGCCAGGTCGGGCATGGCGATGGTAGCGACAAGGACCAGGCCCACGATCATCATGGCGAGCATGTTCTTGGTGTTCATGTTGGTCGGGATGTTGAGCTTGTTTGCCATTGGACGGTTCCTTCTGGGCGGTTCGGTGACGGGCGTCAGCCCGCGGGCTTTGGTGATACGACGGACGGCCCGGCCTGGGCCGGAGCTTGCTGGCGGCCCGAGGGCCTTCGCGGCAGGCCAGGCGTACCCGCGCGCGAATCGTGGTGGCCGCGCCCCGCGGGCGGCAGCCGGAAGAGGTCAGAAAACGAAGGCGGCATCGCTGCCTCCCTGGCGCATGTCGGCGCGGTCGGTGCCCGGCGCCACGTTGGCGTTGGCTTGGCGCGGCTGCTGCTGTTGCTGCTGCGGTGCGCGGTCGTTGGGGCCGCGCACCTGCGGCGTGAACACCTCGTCGCCCTGCCCGGCGGGGCCGGCGACCGGATTGCCGGCGGGAGCGGCGCCGACGACGCCGGCCATGATCGGCTGGTTGTCGTTGGCCTGGCCCTGGAAGTTGCCCGGCATGGCCTGCGGTGCCACCTGTGCGTTGGCCTGGCCGTTGGGCGCCATGGCCTGCTGCATGGTCTGCGCGAAATTCGGATTGGGCACGCCCTGCGGCATGGCCTGCTGCGGCAGCGCGTTGACCTGCTGCTGCGCCGGCTGCATGCCCAGGCGCGCGGCCACCGCGTTCACCGCCGCGGTGGCGGCGGTGTCGATCGCCACGCTGCGCAGCGCCACGCGGTACGAAGCGTCGTCGATCTGCGTATTGACCACCGGCGGCACCACCCGGCGGTTGGCGTTCTGCGGCATGGCCTGGCTCTGGCCCTGGCTCTGCAGCGGAATGGCCTGGGCCACCTGGGTGTTGCTGGCCAGGCGCATGCCGCGGCCCATCGAGTCGTAGATCTTCTGGACGTAGCCGTCGCGGTAGCCGGTGGTGAAGTTGCCGGAGTAGTAGCAGCTGAAGGCCTTGCCCCAGTCGCCGCCCGCGCTGGCATAGCACTGCGCCAGGATGCGCGAGCCGGCGATCAGGTTGCCGCACATCGAGAACGCTTTCTCGTAGGTGTCCAGGCCGTACTTGCCGAAATTGCTGCGGTTGACCTGGGCCAGGCCGACCGAGAAGTTGTAGCCCTTGTTCTCCAGCATCTGGACGGTGGCGATCGCCTCGTCCAGGTTCTGCGGCTGGCGCACCAGCTGACCGCCCACCACGCCGATGGCGAAGGGGTTGGAGCTCGACTCGACATTGACGACGTGCTGCATCACCTCCGCCGGTACGGCGAGGTTCTGGCAGGCCATCATTTCCAGTCCGGTCAGCATGGTCGGTCCCTGCGCTCCTGTGCCGTCAGCCGCCGGCGAACTGGCGGGCGGGGTTGAAGTCGATGCCGGTGATGTAGCGCCGGCCCGCGTGCGCCTTGATGTGCACCACGATGTCGATGGTCATCTGCAGCAGGCGCTTGATGGTGGCGAACTCCAGGCCCGAGCCTTCGGCCGAGGCCTTCACCATCAGGGCGAGCTGGTCCCAGGTCTGTTCCGGGCTGCCGGCGTGGCAGCTGGTGATCGAACCCGGATGGCCCGACGCGCAATTGCGGATGAAGTAGAACGATTCGTCGCCGCGCAGCTCGGCCAGGATGATGCGGTCCGGCTTCATGCGCAGGCACGCTTCCATGCAGCTCTTCGCGGTGACGTTGCTGGTGCTCTGGCCGCCCTTGGAATAGAGCAGGTGCACCACGTTGGGCTGGTCCAGGAACAGCTCGCGCGCATCCTCGATGCTCACCAGCCGCTCGTGGTGCGGGATGTGGTGCACCAGCGACTTCATGAAGGTGGTCTTGCCGCTGCCGGTGGCGCCGGAGACCACGATGTTCTTCTTGTACAGCACCGCCTGGCGGAAGAAATCCGCGTAGCGGCGCTGCGCGCGCAGGTCGAGCAGTTCCTGGTCCAGGCTGCTGATGCCGTGCGCGTCCTCGATGATCTCGCTGAAGAAGCCGTCGTCGTGGTACTGCGCCAGCGTCTTGGTCTGCTTGGACGGCAGGCGGATGGTGATCGAGACCTTGCCGGCCTCGACGGCCGGCGGGATCACGAACTGCGCGCGCTGCCCGGTAGGGAAGGTGAGCGACACCACGGGGTCGGCGTCGGTGATGCGCTGCCCCGTGTTGCTCTCGTTGACGACGGCGGTGCAGAACTGGCGCGCGCGGTCGAAGGTCAGCGACGGGACTTCCATCTTCTGCCATCCGCCCCGGCTTTCCAGGTACAGCTCGCCCGGCCTGTTGATGCAGATTTCCGTGACCTCGGGCGAGGCCATGAACTCCTTGATGCCCAGTACCTCGTACTGGTAATCGAGGAATTCGTTGGAAACCTGTGCGACTGCGCCGTCATCCATACCGGTTCGTCTCGTTCCTCAAAGCCGGGAGACCACGCCGCTGAAATCCACGTCCTTGGCGACGTAGACATACAGCACCGTACCCTGGTTGACGGTCACCGTCGGCAGCCGGTTGGCCGCTTCGCGTACGGCCTGGTTGGCCAGGCTCTGGATGGTGGCCGCGGTGTTGCTCTCGAACGGCGACTGCGTCACCACGCCATTGCTGACCGTGGTCTGGCGCGGGCCGTGCTCGGCCGCCTCGTACTTGAACGCGTCGCTGAGCAGGCTGATCAGCAGGGCCGCGCCGATGCGGCTGGGCCAATGCGCGTCGTACTGGCCGGGGTGGCCGGAGCTGCCGAGGTTGTCGATGCCGGGGCTGGACATGTTCACGTCCACGCCGTTGGGCGTGATGATGCGGTCCCAGATCACGGCGATGCGCGGACCCTTCGGCACCGACTGGTACTTGCCCAGCACCTTCGAACCCTTCGGCAGCAGCAGCTTGTGGCCGTTGAAGGAGTACACCGGCTCGGTGACGATGCAGGTGGTGAAGCCCGGGAAGTCGCTGATGATGCGGGTTTCGAGCACGCAGCGGATGTACGTGCCGCGCTGCATCAGCGTGTCGGGGTTGTGCACCGTCTGCGCGCTGGCGTTCTTGTCCAGCGAGTTGAAGCCGAAGTCCGGACGGTTCGGGTCGCCCTGCTGCTGCGCCGGCTGGTTCGGATTGCCCATGCCCGGCAGGCCCTGCAGATAGGGATTGCCGGCCGGCACCGGATTGCCCTGCGCATCGGCCGCCTGCGCGGCGGAGTTGCCGGTCATCATGCGGCGCTCGACCAGGCTGGGGCCGCGCGGGCCTTCCTCGCGCTTGGGCTGCGGCGTGGGGTTCAGCGGCAGCGGCGGCGTCTGCGCGACCTGGATCGGCTCTGCCTGGCGCGGCGGCGGCGGGGGCGGCAGCGGGATCGGCCTGGGCGCGTCCGGCACCGTGACGGTTTCTTCCTTCGCCTTCTTCGGCTGCTCATGGCGCGAGGTGGCGCCGTTGACCAGCCAGAACGCGAGCACTACCAGCAGCGCCAGGATGCCGCCCATGAAGCCGAGTGCGCGGCGGTTCATGCGCTTCAGGTCGTTGGAGCGCAGCTGCGGCGCGTTGGCGTCCAGGTCGGGGACGGACTGCTGCTGCTGGTAATTGGTGTGATAAGGATTGCTCGACAACGGCTCGCCGCTGCCTTGCGGATTGTCCTGCGGCGCGCCCTGGCCGCCCTCGTATGGATTGTTCGAGCTCACTTTTTGGTGTTCCTTCGCAGGCCTACGACGTTGTCGCCGTGACGGATGACCAGGTAGGGATAGGTGCCGTGCACGATGATGGTGTTGCCCTCGACGGTGGTGTTCACCAGCGAGTCTTCGCCATGCTCACGTTCGCGCATGTACACCACCGGGAAGTCGCCCGTGGGGAACTTCGCCAGGTCCGGCAGCTTGATGTAGGTGAAGTGCGCGTCGTCGTAGACGTTCACCGGAATCAGCCAGGGCGACTTCTTGCCGCCGCGGGTGGCGTAGTCGTAGTCGAAGTTGTAGACACGGTCCTTGTGCAGTTCGGTGCTCTGCTCCGGCACGGCGGCGGTCTTCACCGCCTCGTCCGCGAACGCGGTGTCGCCCGGATAGGTGAAGCTGATGCGGTACTGCACGCCGGCGCGCTTGGCCTGGTCCAGCGCCTTCCAGTCGGTGGCGACGACTTTCAGCTCGAAGATGTACGAATGCGTCTCCGTGCGGATCATCAGGTTGGTGTCGACGTCGACGTTCTTGGGCTTCAGGTAGAACACGTTGTCGCGGCGCGACAGCTCCCAGCCGTTGGCGAAGCCGGTGCTGTAGTCCAGGATCTTCTCGTTCGGGCTGAGCTCGATCTGCGTGGTGATGCCCAGCGCGGTGCGCACCTGGTAGATGCGGTCGGGCTGGTACTCGTACTGCTGCACCACCTGCGCGTGAGCGTAGTGGGGCGCAAGGCCCATGGCGGCCATGCAGATGGCGCCAGCCAGGGCTAGTTTCCTCGTTCGGTTCATCGACGGCCGACTCCATTCGCGGTGTTACGGGGCGCCGGCGCGGCGGGCGCCGGTGCCGTGGTCCTGGGGGCTTCGCGTTCCGGAATCGGGGATTGCGGAACGGGAGCGGTGCGCAGTCCGTCGTCGGGCGCGGCGCCCGGCTGCACGGTCATGGTGCCTTCGGCCGGCGCGGCGCCTGCCGGCGCGGCGGCGGCCTGGTCGGCATTCGGGTCGGGCGCGGCCGCCGGCACCGGGACTTCCTCCGGCGGAGCCGTGGCGTAGTCGTTGTCGACGCGGTAGCTGGTGACCTGGAAGCCGAGCGGGTTCTCGATGCGGTACTGGTCGTCCATCTTCAGGTTCGCCTTGTAGGCGAATTCGATGGTGGCGATCTTGCTGTCCAGCGGCTGCAGCGTGCCGGACTGCTTGTTGTAGATGCTGCGCTGGAAGCGCACGGTGGCGCCCTTGGGCGTCTGGCCCTGGCCGCCGCCGATCAGCACGATGCTGAGGATCTTCACGCGGATCGCCCGCTCGCGGCCGTACAGCTTGTACGGGCTGGTCGGGTTATTGGCCGCATGCAGCACGCGGAAGGCGTCGGCCACGTCCGGCGCCGACATCACCAGCACGGTGCCCCAGTCGCGCAGCGTCATGGTGGCGACGTCGAAGGACTCGCGCGCCAGCACGAAGTGCGCCACGTTGCTGCGGTTGATCGCTTCGCTGGTGCTGATCTGGCGGTTGGTGAAGTCCTCCGTCAGGCGCGCCACGGTGGCGGTGCCGGTGTAGGCGTCGGCCATCACCATGTAGGGGATCTTTTCCTTCAGCGGCAGCATGTAGAAATAGCCGCCGGCAAGGATCAGGGACATCACCACGGAGGAACCGGCCACCCACCACGCGCGGCGTTCGCTGCGCTTGGCGAGGTCGGCGACGGTCACCTCGAAATTGACCGACTTGGCGACGGCCTCGTCGATCTTCTTGCTCGATGTGCGCTTCAGCATCGGCGGAAACCCATAACGGAATTCACGACTAATCCCCTGTGATTACTTCGCGCTCGGCGCGCTGGGCGCCGGGCTGTTCGGTGCATCCGCCGGCGCGCCGACGGAACCGCCCGCCGCCTGCACCAGGATCTGGCGCTCGTCCGCGCTCACCGACACGCCCTGGCTGGCGTAGATCGACGACAGCTCGGCCGTGGCGGACTGGATATCGGTGGTGTGCAGGTCGCTCACGCGCTTGTAGAGCGTGTAGTCGGAGGGCAGCTGGTAGGACAACTGCATGCCGGTGTCGCGCGACCAGCGCGTCAGCATGTTCTTGAGCGTCTCGTCCATCGGCGAGGCGTAGAACGTGTAGTTCTTGGCAAGCGGAATCTCGGTGGGCGCGTCCTGGAAGCGGTTGACCTGTTTCCAGGAGCCGCCGAAGTCCTTGGCCGGCGTAGTGCCGCAGCCGGAAAGTGCCAGGGTGGCGAGCAACGAGGCGCCCAGCAGGGCCGGTTTGAAGAAATCCTTTTTCACGTCGTACCCACAAGTTGTAAGGAAAGCCGATATCGAGCCGTGAATCGTTCGCCGCAGGGTCCGCAATACCCTGAAACCAGGGCATGCCGATGACACCGGCGCAGGCCGGCGGCGTCAGATTCAGAGCAAGCGAAGAAGCGTCGGTGCGCGAGAACGCGCCGGAGTCCCCGAAGGTCCGGTGCGGAGGCAGGCGGTCGAGCCGCCGGTTGTTTTCCCCTGTCGCGCTACGGCGATGGCGGGCGACGCAAGCGCCCGCGAAGTGATGTGCATCGATTCCATTCAGACTCCCTGTCTAGTCTGGCTTCTTGCGACCGTCCTTAAACCTTGCATGCGGGCGGTTGGATGTGCGGCCAGCACACTTATTACAAGTAAACCGCACATTAATCTCCGGGGGCCAGACCCCGAGGGGCGGATTGTGACGCAGTGCGCCTAAATTTGGCAACGCGGTGTGTAGGTACAGCTTTTGCTTAGCGTTTGAAACATTGTCGTAAATCGGCCATAAAACAGTGGCTTGGGCATTTGGACGTCTAAACGTCCAGCCTTAACAACTGCCTTGTTGCGGCGCGCTTTTCAGGCCATTCCTGAAGGCTGGTCAACTGACCTGAAAGGCATCGCGCCACCACGACATCCGCGCCGCTTCGGCCGGCCCGTCGTAGCAGACCACGTCGAAGCGGCAGGGGCTCTGTGCGTGCTTCGGGTGCGCCGCCAGCCATAGCCGGGCGGCGCTGATCAGCCTGGCCTGTTTTGCGGCAGTGATGGAGCTGGCCGCATCGCCATGCGTGGCCCGCACGCGGTGGCGCACTTCGACGAAGACCACGGTGTCGCCCTGGCGCATCACCAGATCGAGCTCGCCGTGGCGCGTGGTGAAGTTGCGCGCCAGCAGCGCCAGCCCGGCCCCTTGCAGGGCCGCGCAGGCGCGTTGCTCGAACAGCGCGCCGGCGGCGCGCATCGGTGCCGGATCAGCCCTGGCCGGGCGGCGGCGCCGTGCTGCCGGCAGGGGCGGGCGGCTGGGCGGGCGCGCTGTCCATCTGCAGGCTGCCGCTGAGCGGATGCGCCAGGCCGTCCTGGAACTTCGCCCACACCAGCACGCGGCGCACGCGCCCGAACTGGTCCGCGGTCAGCTGGCCGCTGGCGCCGGGCAGGTAGCTGCCGGCGTGCTCGCGCAGCCAGTCGACATAAGGAATGAGGTTCCACGCATCCATGCCGAAGGCGAACAGCCGCGCCGCGGGGCCGCGCGCGCTGGGCAGCTGCGCGGCGATCTCGGCGTGGTCGGGCAGGCCGGGCTGGGCGTCGAACAGCCAGGGCGCGTCGCAGAACTCGACGCCTTCCAGGTCGTGGTTGGCGCCCGCGTCGTCCACGCCCGCATACACGTGCGAGGTGGCGAACACCGGCAGGTTCACGCGGGCCAGGCGCAGCTGGGGCAGCAGCAGGCGCGCCTGTTGCGGACGCATGCTGATGAAGACGCCGGCATCGGAACCCGCATCGGCCGCGTTGAGCCCGGCGATCAGCGAGGCGTAATTGACCCCGTTGCCGTTGAGCGTGGCCATGCGCGCCACCTTGCCGCCGCGCGCTTCGAGCTCCGCCTTGAAGGCATTGGCGGCGCGCTGGCCGTAGTCCTCGCCGGTCACCACCACATAGGCGGTGAGCAGGCCGCGCTCGACCATGTGGTCCGCCGCCTGCGCGCCCTCGGTTTCCGGCAGCAGGCCGAATTCGGCGACGCCGCCGGCCGGCAGGCTCTTGTCGTCGGGATGGTTCAGCGCCAGCAGCTGCACCGGCAGCTCGGCCTGGCCGAACAGCGCCGACACCTCGCCGCGGGTGAGCGGGCCCACCACCAGCTTGGCGCCGTCGGCCACCGCCTGCTGATAGGCCTTGACCGCGCCGGCCGGCGTGCCGCCGCTGTCGTAGACCTTCACCGGCGGACGCGGCGCCCGGTTGCGCGCGGCATCGGCATAAGCGGCGAAGAAGCCTTCGCGGATGGTGGCGCCGGCCGCGGCGAAGCTGCCGCTGGCCGGCAGCAGCAGGGCCACGCGCTCGGGCATCTTGTAGCCCTCGCGCACGTTGGCGTCCTGCCCGGGGATCATGGTGCCGACCTGCTGCTCCAGCGTCGGCTGCGGGCGCGCCACGGCCACGCCGAGCTGGCTCAGCGCCTCGTTGATCCACGGCAGCATGCGGTCGCCCTGCTGCATGGCGGCGGCGCGCTGCTTGAGCGGGTCGACGCCCAGCTTGGCCAGCTGGGCCAGGATCTGCTTGCGGTTCTGCGTCTGATCGAGGCCGCTCAGGCGCTCGTCCATCTCCACGCGGCTGCGCGCGGCGCCCCAGGCATCGCCGGTGGCGTCCATCGCCTTGGCGCGCAGCTCCAGCTGGCGCAGCTGCAGGTTGGCCGGCACGGCGACGCCGGGCTGGGTGGTGAGCTGCAGCGCGCGCTGCGGGTTGTTCTGCTTCAGCGCGAGCTCGGCCTGCAGCAGATCCAGCCGCACCGGCTCGTCGCCGCTCAGGCGCGCGCGCTTGATGGTGGGCAGGAAGGCGGCGGCCTGTTCCAGGCGGCCTTCCTGGCGGTAGGCCTCGCCGGCCAGCAGGCGGTAGTGGTCGGCGGCGCCGGACGAGGTGCCGGCCAGGGCGAGATAAGCCTGCGCGGCCTGGTCGAAGCGGCCATCGCGCGCCATCGCGGCGGCGCTCTCCTCGGCGGAGACTTCGGCGGGAGTGCGCGTCGCGCTCGGCGGCACGCAGCCGGCGAGCGCCAGCGAGATCATCAGGCCGAGGCCTGTGGCGCGAATCAGGCGCATGCAAACGTCCTTGGATCTGTCGACACGAAGAACAATTGGGCGATCATAGCCGATCGTGCCGACCGCTTATGTCAGAGGAACTGCCGCCCATGTCTCAGCTTAAGCCCGGTTGTCTGTGGGTGGTGGCCACGCCGATCGGTCATCGCGACGACATCTCCGCGCGCGCCATCGAGACCCTGCGCTCCGTCGCCGTGATTGCTTGCGAAGACACCCGGCACAGCCGGCCGCTGCTCATGCATCACAACATCGGCACGCCGCTCACGGCCCTGCACGAGCACAACGAGCGCGAGGCGGTGGATGCGCTGGTGCGCAGGCTGCAGGGCGGCGAATCGGTGGCGCTGATTTCCGATGCGGGCACGCCGCTGGTCAGCGATCCGGGCTTCCGCCTGGTGCGTGCCGCGCGTGCCGCCGGCATCCGCTGCGCGCCGGTGCCGGGCGCCTGTGCCGCGATCGCCGCCTTGTCGGTGGCGGGGCTGCCCAGCGACCGCTTCGTGTTCGAGGGCTTCCTGCCGCCGAAGTCCGCCGCGCGCCGCGCGCGCCTGCAGGAGCTGGAAGGGGAAGGGCGCACGCTTATCTTCTATGAGTCCTCGCACCGCGTCGCCGAAAGCCTGGCCGACATGCGCGACGTGTTCGGCGAAGCGCGCGAGGCAGTGCTGGCGCGCGAACTGACCAAGCTGTTCGAAACCGTGCTGGGCGAGCCGCTCGCTGCGCTGGCCGCGCGCGTGGCGGCCGATCCGGACCAGCAGCGCGGCGAATGCGTGCTGCTGGTGCATGGCCGCGGCGACGATGCCGATGCGCGCGTGGCCGAAGGCCGCCGCGTCTTCGCCATCCTGCGCGAGGAAATGCCACCGACGCGGGCCGCCAAGCTTGCCGCATCGATCACCGGCGCCTCGCGCCGCGCTTTATATGAAGGCGGCGACTGAAGCGCGGAGATGCCGCTGCGGTTACAATGGCTGGCGGAGTCGGCCGGGCAGTCGCGATACGCGCAAGCGCATCGAGGAAAGTCCGGGCTCCACAGGGCAGAGTGCCAGGTAACGCCTGGGCGGCGCGAGCCGACGGAAAGTGCAACAGAGAGCAAACCGCCGAACGGCATCTTCGATGCGCGTGGTAAGGGTGAAACGGTGCGGTAAGAGCGCACCGCGCGCGGGGCCAACGCCGCGTGGCACGGCAAACCCCACTCGGAGCAAGACCAAATAGGGGAACGATAACGCGGCCCGCGTTGTTCCCGGGTAGGTTGCTGGAGCCTGGCGGCGACGCCAGGCCGAGAGGAATGACTGTCGCGCCGCAAGGCGTACAGAACCCGGCTTACAGGCCGACTCCGCCTCTTTTTTCTCCCGCGCGCAGGCCTCTAGGCGGTGGCCTGGAAGGATCTCGCGTGGGATTTCCTGGAGTGGCAGGCCGCATGAACGCGGGTTCATGCGGCAGGCTCGCGCGCCCGCCTCCAGGACTGCGAAATGGTTCGCAAGTTTTCCAAAATTTCCTAGCCATTCAAATACCTCGGGGTATTTCCTAAGAAAAGGCTGGAATTACTGCCACACCTCCGCCTTTCTCATTGATTCACAAGCAAAATTCCCTTGACAGTCTCAGGGGGCGAGACTATCGTGGGTTCCCGTGTGAAATCGTGGGAATTCGTGGGAGTTATCGGGCCGTGTTCCAGGGCGAAACCGCCATCACCGTCGACGACAAGGGCCGCCTGGCCATCCCGACCGCGTATCGGGATCAGGTGGCGGACGCGTGCGCGAATCGCCTGGTGATCACCTACAACCCCTTCGACGCGGGCTGCCTGTGGGTCTTCCCGTATGCGGAGTGGGAGCAGGTGCGCGACCAGGTCAACGCCCTGCCCAAGGTCAAGGCGGCCCATCGCGACATGCAGATGAAGCTGGTGGGCGCCGCGGCCATCGTCGAACCGGATTCCGCCGCGCGCGTCCTGCTGCCGGCGAGCCAGCGGGCGGCGGCGGGCATCGAGAAGAAAGCGGTCCTGCTGGGCATGGGCAACAAGTTCGAGCTGTGGAGCGAACAGGCCCACCTGGCCAAGATCCGCCAGACCCTGGGCGAAGACGACATCACTGACGAAATGGCGGACCTGCGCCTGTAACCGGACACGGTGGCGGCGCAGCGCAGCAGTACATGGGACGGGAGCGGGAGTGCGGCATGGCCGAGCAAGTGTTGCGGCACATCCCGGTGATGCTGGGTGAAGCAGTGGAGGGTCTCGCCGTGCGGGCTGGCGGGCGTTATCTGGATGGCACCTTCGGACGCGGCGGTCACGCCCGCGCCGTGCTGTCGCGCCTGGGCCCCGACGGCCGCCTGCTGCTGATGGACCGCGACCCCGCCGCCATCGCCACCGCCCAGGCCGAATTTGCCGCCGATGCGCGCGTGTCGATCCGCCATGCCAATTTCTCCAGCCTGGCCGAGTGGGACGAAACCGCCGCCGGCCTCGACGGCGTGCTGCTGGATCTGGGCGTCTCCTCGCCGCAGCTGGACGAAGCCGCGCGCGGCTTCAGCTTCATGGCTGACGCGCCGCTCGACATGCGCATGGACCCGACCCAGGGCGAAAGCGCCGCCGACTTCCTTGCCCGCGCCGACGAGCGCGAGATCGCCGACGTGCTGTGGGTCTACGGCGAGGAGCGCTTCAGCCGCAAGATCGCCCGCGCCATCGTCGAAGACCGCGCCGGGCATCCGCTGACGCGCACCGGCGAACTGGCCGGGCTGATCGAGCGCGTGATCGGCCGCCGCGAGCCCGGCAAGCATCCGGCCACGCGCAGCTTCCAGGCGCTGCGCATCCAGGTGAACGGCGAGCTGGACTCGCTCAGGCAGGGGCTGGCCTCGGCGCTGGAGCGCCTGAACGTCGGCGGCCGCCTGTCGATCATCAGCTTCCACTCGCTGGAAGACCGCGCGGTCAAGCTCTTCATCCGCGACCATTCCGGCCGCGTGCAGGGCAGCCGCCGCGGCCCGCCCGTCGCCGCCGCGCCCGCGCGCCTGGCCGCGGTGGGCAAGGCGCAGTTCCCGTCCGAGGCCGAGCAGGCCGCCAATCCGCGCTCCCGCTCGGCGGTGCTGCGCGTGGCGGAGAAGCTCTCATGAAAGTGATCGGCACTCTCTTCCTGCTGCTCCTGCTCGGCGCCACGCTGGCCAGCGCGGTGGGCGTGGTGTGGACGCGCCACGAGAGCCGCACCTTGTTCGTCGAGCTCAGCCGCCTGCAGAACCAGCGCGACGAACTCAATATCGAATACGGCAAGCTGGAGCTGGAGCAGGCCACCTGGGCCGAGCCGCGCCGCGTGGACAGCGAGGCGCGCCAGAAGCTGGGCATGGTCAATCCCAAGCCGCAAGACATCCAGCTGGTGCGCCGATGAACATGCGCCCCCGCTTCCCGACCCAGCCCACCGCCCGCCGCCGCCAGCATGGCCCCAGTCCCCGCCGCCGCATGATCGCGGTGGTGGCGATCCTGTCGCTGGCCTCGCTGGGCCTGGTCGCGCGCGCGTTCGACCTGCAGGTGGTGCGCAAGGAGTTCTACCAGAGCCAGGGCGACGCGCGCTTCCTGCGCGAAGTGCCGATCGCGGTTTCGCGCGGCACCATCTTCGACCGCAACGGCGAGCCGCTGGCGGTGTCGACGCCGGTGATGTCGATCTGGGCCAACCCGTCCGAAGTGCTGGAAAGCGAGGACCGCCTGCCGCAGCTGGCCAAGGCCATCGGCATGGATGCGGGTGAGCTCAAGCAATACCTGATGCAGCGCTCCGAGCGCGAGTTCGTCTACCTGCGCCGCCAGATGCGCCCGGACGCGGCGCAGGCCGTGCTGGACCTGGGCATCCCCGGCGTCAACGGCCAGCGCGAATACCGCCGCTACTACCCGTCGGGCGAAGTGACCTCGCACATCCTGGGCTTCACCAATATCGACGACCACGGCCAGGAAGGCCTGGAGCTGGCCTTCGACGACTGGCTGGCCGGCAAGCCCGGCGCCAAGCGCGTGATCCGCGACCGCATGGGCCACATCGTGGAAGACGTGGAGCAGGTGCGCGCGCCGCAGCCCGGCCGCAACCTCACGCTGAGCATCGACCGCCGCATCCAGTTCCTCGCCTACAACGAGCTGAAGAACACGCTGGAGCAGTCGCAGGCCGATTCCGGCTCGATGGTGATCCTCGACATCACCACCGGCGAAGTGCTGGCGATGGTCAACCTGCCCACCTACAACCCCAACGCCTTGCGCAGCAGCACGGCCTCGCAGCGGCGCAACCGCTCGATGACCGACGTGGTGGAACCCGGTTCCACCATCAAGCCGGTGGTCATGGCCGCGGCCCTGTCCAGCGGCAAATACACGCCGAACGGCCCGCTGGTGGACACCGGCAACGGTCATTTCTATTACATGACCCATGACATCCGCGACACGCATGCCTACGGCATGTTGTCGCCCACCGGCGTGATCCAGAAATCCAGCAACATCGGCGCCGCCAAGATCGCGATGACGCTGGACACCGGCCTGCTCTACGACACCTACCGCGCCTTCGGCCTCGGCAGCAGCACCAACAGCGGCTTTCCCGGCGAGGCTTCCGGCTACCTCAAGGTGGGCCGCGACTGGCGTCCGCTGGAAAAGGCCATCATGGCCTACGGCTACGGCCTCAACGTCACCGCGCTGCAGCTGGCCAACGTCTACGCCACCATCGGCGACGGCGGCCTGATGCACGAGCCTTCCTTCGTGAAGGGCGCCGCCGGCGAGAGCCGGCAGATCATCGCGCCGGAAATCGCGCGCAAGCTGGTCACCATGCTGGAATCCACCACCCAGCCGGGCGGCACCGCCGCGCCGTATGCGTGGATCGCCAACTACGCGGTAGCCGGCAAGACCGGCACGGCGCACAAGGCGCAAGCCGGCGGCTACGCCAAGAACAACTACAGCGCCGCCTTCGCCGGCATCGTGCCGGCCAGCAATCCGCGCATGGCCGCGGTGGTGGTGATCGACGATCCGAAGAAGGGCAGCTACTACGGCGGCCTGGTCTCGGCGCCGGTATTCGCCAAGGTGATGGACGGCGCGCTGCGCCTGCTCGACGTGCCGCCCGACAATATCGGCCGCTGGTACGTGGGCGGTCCGGTGCAGGGCAATAACGGACTGGTCGGCAGCAAGCCGCCGGACGCGCCGCTGGTCGAGGACGCGCCGGTCGAGGGAGCGACCCCATGAGCCAGCGCCTCGATCAGTTGCTGCACGGTATCGCCGACACGCAAAGTGCCGGCGATATCGTCGTTTCGGGCCTGGCGCTGGATTCGCGCCGCGTGCGCGCGGGCGAGGCCTTCTTCGCGCTGCGCGGCACGCGCGGCCACGGCATCGAATTCGCCGCCGGCGCGGTGGCGCAAGGCGCGCGCGTGGTACTGGCCGAAGCGCCGGCCACGGCGGCGCCCGCGCTCGGCGTGCCGGTGCTCTGGATCGAGCGCCTGCACGCGCAGGTGGGCGAGATCGCCGCGCGCTTCTACGGCCGTCCGTCCGAAGCGCTGCAGGTGGTGGGCGTCACCGGCACCAATGGCAAGACTTCCACCGTGCAGCTGATCGCGCAGGCGCTGCACCACCTGGGCCACAGCGCGGCCACCATCGGCACGCTCGGCGCCGGCCTGCACGGCCAGGTCGAGGAGGGCGAGCGCACCACGCCGGACGCCATCCACGTGCAGGAGCTGCTGGCTTCGTTCCGCGAGCAGGGCGCCACGCACGTGGCGATGGAAGTGTCCTCGCATGCGCTGGAGCAGGGCCGCGTCGGCGCGGTGAAATTCGGCACCGCGGTGTTCACCAATCTCACCCGCGACCATCTGGACTACCACGGCAGCATGCAGGCCTATGGCGACGCCAAGGCCAAGCTGTTCGCCTGGCCCACGCTGACCCACGCGGCGATCAACGTGGACGACGCCTTCGGCCGCGAACTGCTGGGCCGCACGCCGGAGCACGTGCGCAAGCTGCGCATCAGCGCGGCCGGCGACCTGGCTTCGGATATCCGCGCAAGCAACATCCTGACCTCGGCCGAAGGCCTGCGTTTCGACCTGCACACGCCGTGGGGCTCGCGTGCGCTGCAGACGCACCTGATCGGCCGCTTCAACGTCGACAACCTGCTCGCCGTGGTGGCGGTGCTGGGTGCGCTGGGCGAATCGTTCGAGCGCATCGTCGAGGCGGTGTCGGCGCTGCATCCGGTCAACGGCCGCATGAGCCGCCTCGGCGGCCAGCATGGCCTGCCGCTGGTGGTGGTGGACTACGCGCACACGCCGGACGCCCTGGAGCAATCGCTGCACGCCGTGCGCGCGCATTGCGAGGGCCGGCTGATCTGCGTGTTCGGCTGCGGCGGCGAGCGCGACGCCGGCAAGCGTCCGCTGATGGGGGCGATCGCCGAGCGGCTGGCCGACGTGGCGATCATCACCGACGACAACCCGCGCGGCGAAGACGGCGACGCCATCGTGGCGCAGATCGTGGCGGGGCTGGCGCATCCGGACGCCGCGCGCGTGCAGCGCAACCGCGCGCTGGCCATTACCGAAGCGCTGCAGCTGGCCCGGTCCGGCGACGTGGTGCTGATCGCCGGCAAGGGCCACGAAACCTATCAGGAGGGCGCGCACGGCAAGCGCCCGTTCGACGATCTTGCAGTCGCCCGTGCTGCATTGGAGCTGCACGCATGATGCGTTTGTCCGCCATCGCCCTGTGGACCCGCGGGCACCTGCACGGTGCCGACGTGGAAGTCCTGGGCGTGGGCATCGATACCCGCAAGCTGCGCGCGGGTGACCTGTTCGTCGCGATCAAGGGCGAGCGCGTGGACGGCCACGATTTCCTGGCGCAGGCCGCTGCCGCCGGCGCGGTCGCCGCGCTGGTGGAGCGCCGCGTCGATGCGCCGATCGCCCAGGTAGTGGTGAACAACACGGAGCTGGCGCTGGGCGACCTGGCCAGCGCGGTGCGCGCGCAGAGCAATGTGCGCGTGGTGGGCATCACCGGCTCCAACGGCAAGACCACGGTGAAGACGCTGACGGCATCCATCCTGTCGCGCCACGGCCGCACCCACGTCAACGCCGGCAACTACAACAACGAGCTGGGCCTGCCGCTGACCTTGCTGGCGATGCCGCAGGACACCGAATACGCCGTGCTGGAAATGGGCGCGGGCAAGCCGGGCGACATCGCCTATCTCGCCGCCATCGCGCGGCCGGATATCGGCATCGTCAACACGGTGGCGCCGGCGCACCTGGAGCGCATGGGCAGCGTGGAAGGCGTGGCCGAGACCAAGGGCGCGCTGTACCAGGCGCTGCCGGCCGACGGCGTGGCGGTGATCAATGCCGACGACGCCTTCGCCAAGTTCTTCGAAGGCCTGGCCACCGGCCGCCGCCAGCTGCGCTTCGGGCTGGATCATCCGGCCGAGGTGGTGGCCGAGATCCTGGAGCAGCGCGTGGACGGCTCGCGCTTCGTGCTGGCCACGCCGGCCGGCGACGCCGAAGTGAACCTGCCGCTGGCCGGCCGCCACAACATCGCCAATGCGCTGGCGGCGGCTTCGCTGGCGCTGGCGCTGGACGTGCCGCTGGCCACGATCGTCGATGGCCTGGAGCAGGTGCCCGGCGTCGCCGGCCGCCTGAAGCTGGAGCGCATGCCGGGCGGCTGGACCCTGATCGACGACAGCTACAACGCCAACCCCGGTTCGGTCGGCGCGGCCATCGACACGCTGGCGCTGGCCGACGGCGAGCGCTGGCTGGTGCTCGGCGACATGGCGGAACTGGGGCCGGACGCGAAGGCGCTGCACGCCGGCATCGGCACGCGCGCCCGCGAGCGCGGCATCCAGCGGCTGTTCGCGGTCGGCCCGCTCGGCGCCGCCACCGTGGCCGCGTTCGGCGCCCACGGCGAACACCACGCGGACAAGGCCGCGCTGGTGGCTTCGCTGCAGCAACACCTACACGGCGGCGTGACCTGCCTGGTCAAGGGCTCGCGTTCGGCGGGCATGGAACAGGTGGTGGCCGCGCTTCGCAACGCACAACCGAAGGAGGGCGCATCCGATGCTGCTTGAACTCGCAGACTGGATGGCCCGCCACTTCACGGCGCTGCATCTGTTCCAGTACATCACCTTCCGCACCATCATGGCCGCGCTCACCGCCCTGGCCATGTCGCTGCTGTTCGGCCCCGCGCTGATCCGCAAGCTGGCCGCGCTGAAAGCGGGGCAGGTGGTGCGCAAGGACGGCCCGCAGACGCATCTGTCCAAGGCCGGCACGCCGACCATGGGCGGCGTGATGATCCTGCTGGCGGTGGCCATCGCCACCTTGCTGTGGGCGGATCTGCACAACCGCTACGTCTGGGTGGTGCTGGCCGTGCTGCTCAGCTTCGGCGTGATCGGCTTCTATGACGACTACAAGAAGCTGGTGCTGAAGGACAGCCGCGGCCTGGCCTCGCGCTGGAAGTATTTCTGGCAATCGGTATTCGGCCTGATCGCCGCGCTGTTCCTGTACTTCACCGCGCCGACCACGCCGCCGCCCTGCGCGCGCCCGGCCGTGCCGGCGGTGGTGCAGCACGTGGAGACCACCGCCACCGCGCTGGACAGCCGCCTCACCCTCGAGCCGCCGGCCAATGCCGCGCCGGTGTGCATCAAGGAAGTGGCCGAGACCGCGCTGTTCGTGCCGCTGTTCAAGCAGGTGGCGGTGCCGCTGGGCCTGTTCTTCGTGGTGCTGACCTATTTCATGATCGTGGGCTTCTCCAACGCGGTGAACCTCACCGACGGCCTGGACGGCCTGGCGATCATGCCCACCGTGCTGGTGTCGGGTGCGCTCGGCGTGTTCGCTTACCTTGCGGGCAACCGCGTGTTCTCCGAATACCTGGGCATTCCCTCGATTCCCGGCGCCGGCGAGCTGGCCATCATCTGCGGCGCGCTGTCCGGCGCGGGCCTGGGCTTCCTCTGGTTCAACACCTATCCCGCCCAAGTCTTCATGGGCGACGTCGGCGCGCTGGCCATCGGCGCGGCGCTGGCCGCGATCGCGGTGATCGTGCGCCAGGAGATCGTGCTGCTGATCATGGGCGGTGTGTTCGTGATGGAGACCGTGTCGGTGATGCTGCAGGTGGCGAGCTTCAAGCTCACCGGCAAGCGCATCTTCCGCATGGCGCCGATCCATCACCATTTCGAATTGAAGGGCTGGCCCGAGCCGCGGGTGATCGTGCGCTTCTGGATCATCAGCGTCGTGCTGGTGCTGATCGGCCTCGCCACGTTGAAGGTGCGCTGATGCTATTCGACGCCACCCAGGCCAAACGCCGGCAAGGTCCGCAGGGCAGCTTCGATCTGCCGCTGCTGGTCGCGCTCGTCGGCCTGGCCTGCGTCGGGCTGGTGATGATCACCTCCAGCTCGATCGCGGTGGCGGACAGCCAGCACCTGGGCGCGTTCTATTTCCTCAAGAAGCACCTGATGTTCCTGGGGCTGGGCATGGTGCTGGCCGGCGCGGCCATGCGCACCGAGCTGAAGGTGCTGGAGAAGCACAGCTTCCTGCTGCTGCTGCTGGCTTTCATCCTGCTGCTGGCGGTATTCCTGCCGTTCCTGGGCATGCGCCTGAACGGCGCGCGGCGCTGGCTCAATCTGATCGTCACCAGCTTCCAGCCGGTGGAAGCGGTGAAGCTGATCCTGGTGGTCTATATCGCCAGCTACCTGGTGCGCCACCGCGAAAGCGTGGAAACGCGCTTCCTCGGCCTGCTCAAGCCCATCATGGTGGCCGGCCTGATGGTCGTGCTGCTGCTGCTGCAGCCGGACTTCGGCTCGGCCATGCTGGTGATCTCGGTGACCATCGCCATGGTGTGGCTGGGTGGCGCGCGGCCGATCTTCCTGTTCGGCATGGGCCTGCCGCTGATGCCGCTGCTGGCGATCGCGGCGACCAGCGAAAGCTATCGCATGAAGCGCCTCACCTCGTTCATGGATCCGTGGAAGGACCCGTTCAACGACGGTTTCCAGCTGACCCAGTCGCTGATGGCGATCGGCCGCGGCGAATGGACCGGGGTGGGCCTGGGTTCGAGCGTGCTGAAACTCTCCTACCTGCCGGAAGCGCATACCGACTTCATCTTCGCGGTGATCTCGGAGGAGCTGGGCCTGGCCGGCATCCTCGGCGTGATGAGCCTGTTCGCGCTGGCCGTCGGCCGCGGCCTGTACCTGGGCCTGAAGGGCGTGGAGCTGGGCCAGCGCTTCGCCGGCTACGTGGCCTTCGGCATCTCGCTGATGATCGGCCTGCAGACCATGGTGTCGATCGGCGTGAACCTCGGCGCGCTGCCGACCAAGGGCCTGACCCTGCCGCTGATCAGCTACGGCGGCTCGTCGATGGTGCTGACCTGCGCCATGGCCGGCGTGCTGCTGCGCGCCACCTACGAGATCAACCGCGCGATCGACGCGCGCCAGATGGCTACGCGCGTGCCGGCGCTGGCGGTGGCCGACGCCAGCGCGGCCACGGCGCGCGAGGCGGTGACCGCATGAGCGCGGGCAACGCACCCGTGCTGATCATGGCCGGCGGCACCGGCGGCCATATCTTCCCCGGCCTGGCCGTGGCCGAGACGCTGCGCGCGCAGGGCGTGCCGGTGGTGTGGCTGGGCGCGGACGGCGGCATGGAAACCAAGGTGGTGCCGGCGCACGGCGTGCCGCTGCGCACCGTGCCGGTGGGCGGCCTGCGCGGCAAGGGCCTGAAGACCCGCGTGCTGGCGCCGTTGATGCTGGCGCGCGCGCTGCTCGCCTCGCTGCGCGTGGTCGGCGCGGTGAAGCCGCGCAGCGTGCTGTCGATGGGCGGCTATGTGGCCGGCCCCGGCGGCATCGCCGCGTGGCTGCTGCGCAAGCCGCTGCTGGTGCACGAACAGAACGGCGTGGCCGGCTTCACCAACCGCAAGCTGGCCGCGCACGCGGCGCGCGTGCTGGTGGGTTTCAGCGGCACGCTGCCGGGCGCGGAGTGGGTGGGCAATCCGGTGCGCGCCACCATCGCGGCGCTGCAGGCCCCGGAGGCGCGCATGGCCGGCCGCGACGGCAGGCCGCGCCTGCTGGTGCTCGGCGGCAGCCTCGGTGCGCGCGCCCTGAACCTGGCGCTGCCGCAGGCGCTGGCGCAACTGCCGCTGGCGGCCCGCCCCGAGGTGCTGCACCAGTGCGGCAACCGCGGCATCGACGAAGCGCGCGAGGCCTATGCCAAGGCCGGCGTCGACGCGCAGATCGTGCCGTTCATCGAAGACATGGCCGGCGCCTACGCCTGGGCCGACCTGGCCGTGTGCCGCGCGGGCGCGCTGACCGTGGCCGAGCTCACCGCCGCCGGCCTCGGCGCCGTGCTGGTGCCTTTCCCTCATGCGGTGGACGACCACCAGACCCGCAACGCCGAGGCCTTGGTGGCCGCCGGCGCCGCCGAAGTCGTACAGGAACGAGATTTGGACGTACAGCAGTTTGCCCAGCGCCTGGATGCGCTGTTGAACGATCGCGCGCGCACCGTGGCCATGGCCGCCGCCGCGCGCGCCCTGGCCAAGCCCGATGCCGCCGCGGCGATCGCGCGCGCCTGCCTGGAGGTGCGCGCATGACGCCCCGCCGCCTGCTGGCCCACGAAGACCTGATGACCACCTTCCGCCGCGTGCATTTCATCGGCATCGGCGGCGTGGGCATGAGCGGCATCGCCGAAGTGCTGCACAACCTCGGCTACCAGGTGTCCGGTTCCGACAAGTCGAACTCGCCGACCGCGCAGCGCCTGGCCGCGCTGGGCATCGTGGTGCACGTCGGCCACGCCGCCGAGCACATCGGCGATGCCGACGTGGTGGTCACCTCCAGCGCGATCCGCCAGGACAACCCCGAGCTGGTCGCCGCTCGCGCGGCGCGCATTCCGCTGGTGCCGCGCGCGGAGATGCTGGGCGAGCTGATGCGCTTCCGCCGCGGCGTGGCGATCGCCGGCACGCACGGCAAGACCACCACCACCAGCCTCACCGCCAGCGTGCTGGCCGAAGCCAACTACGACCCGACCTTCGTGATCGGCGGCCAGCTCAACGCGGCCGGCGCGAATGCGCGCCTGGGCACCGGCCAGTACATCGTGGCGGAAGCCGACGAATCGGACGGCTCCTTCCTGATGCTGTCGCCGGTGGTGGCGGCGATCACCAATATCGACGCCGATCACCTGGAGAACTACCAGGGCGACTTCGCGCTGGTGAAGAAGGCCTTCGACGATTTCCTGCACCGCCTGCCGTTCTACGGCCTGGCCGTACTGTGCGTGGACGATCCGGAAGTGGCCGCGCTGGCCAGGCGCACCACGCGCCGCGTGATGACCTACGGCATCGACTCGCCCGACGCCGACGTGCGCGCCAGCAATCTCACCCAGCACGGTTTCGAGATGCACTTCGACCTGTGGCTGCCCGGCCGCAACGAAGCGCTGCACGTGAAGCTCAACCTGCCGGGCCGCCACAACGTGCTCAACGCGCTGGCCGCCGCCACCATCGGCTGGCAGCTTGGTGTGGAAGCCGGCTCGATCGCGCGCGCGCTGGAGCAGTTCGAAGGCGTGGGCCGCCGTTTCCACCGCCGCGGCGAGATCGCGCTGGACAAGGGCACGGCGCTGCTGGTCGACGATTACGGCCACCATCCGCGCGAGCTGGCCGCGGTGTTCTCCGCCGTACGCGGCGGCTGGCCGGAACGCCGCCTGGTGGCGGCCTTCCAGCCGCACCGCTACAGCCGCACGCGCGACCTGCTGGACGACTTCGCCAATGTGCTGAGCGACGTCGACGTGCTGGTGCTGACCGACGTCTACCCGGCCGGCGAAGCACCGATCGCCGGCGCCGACGGCCGCGCCCTGGCGCGCGCGGTGCGCGCGCGCGGCAAGGTCGATCCGGTGCTGGTCGAGCATCCGCGCGAACTGAAAGAGACCCTGCCGGCGCTGCTGCGCGACGGCGACCTGTTGCTGCTGCTCGGCGCCGGCGATATCGGCGCGGCGGCGGTGGAGCTGGCTGCGGCCGGCAACCTGAGGAGCAAGAAGTGACGGCGCAGAAGAAGGACGAGTCGAAGACGGTCAGGGACCCCGCGCAGTTCGGCCGCGTCGCCGTGGTGATGGGCGGCAGCTCGGCCGAGCGCGAGGTCTCGCTCAACTCCGGCGACGGCGTGCTGAAGGCGCTGCGCGCGCGCGGCGTCGACGCCGAGGCGATCGACGGCATCCCCGCGCTGCTCGATGCGGCGCGCGCCGGCCACTTCGCGCGCGTGTTCAACATCCTGCACGGCGGCGGCGGCGAGAACGGCGAGCTGCAGGGCGCGCTGCAGTCGCTGCGCATTCCGTTCACCGGTTCCGGCGTGCTCGGTTCTGCGCTGTCGCTGGACAAGATCCGCGCCAAGCTGGTGTGGCAGGCGCTGGGCCTGCCGACGCCGCGCTTCAAGGCGCTGCCGCGCGGCGCCGACGTGCATGCCGCGGCGCGCGAGATCGGCTTCCCGCTGATCGTGAAGCCGGCCTGGGAAGGCTCCAGTGTGGGCGTCACCCGCGTGTTCGAGGAGAAAGACCTGGACGCCGCGGTGGAGCTGGCGCAGCGCTATCCCGGCGACATGCTGATGGAAACGCTGATCGAGGGCGGCGAGTTCACCGTCGGCATTCTCGGCCGCGACGTGCTGCCCACCATCCAGATCGTGCCCAAGGGGGAGTACTACGACTACAACGCCAAGTACATCGCCGAGGACACGCAGTACATCTGCCCCGGCCTTGAGGGCGAGGCCGAGCGCGAGATGCAGGCGCTGGCGCTGCGCGCGTTCGACGCGCTGGCCTGCGGCGGCTGGGGCCGCGTCGACGTGATGCGCGACCGCGACGGCCGCAACTGGCTGCTGGAGGTGAATACCGCCCCCGGCATGACTTCGCATTCGCTGGTGCCCAAGGCGGCCAAGGTAGTCGGCATCGACTACGAGACGCTGTGCTGGCGCGTGCTGGAAACGAGCTTCCGGGAGGGCGTGTGAGGGGAGCGATTCGCCTCGTTGCCTGGTGTCTGGCCATCGCGCTCGTGGCGCTGCCGATCGTCGGCGTGCTGCGCGGATGGTTCGCGGCCAATCGCTGGCCGGTGACCCAGCTGACGGTGCAGGCCGAGTTCAAGCACGTGAGCGCGGACGCCATCCGCGCCACCGTGCTGCCGCGCCTGGGCAAGGGCTTCTTCGCGCTGGACCTCGACGCGGTGCAGAAGGCCGTGGCCGCGCTGCCGTGGGTGGAATCGGTGGAGGCGCGCAAGCGCTGGCCGGACACCCTGATCCTGCGCATCTACGAGCGCCAGCCGTTCGCGCGCTGGAACGACAAGCAGCTGATCAGCCGCCAGGGCCTGGTGTTCGACGCGCCCGGCGCCGACGGCTTCGACAGCCTGCCGCAGCTGCGCGGCCCCGATGCGCGCCTGGCCGAGGTGGTGAGCTTCTATGCCGAGACGCAGAAGGCGTTCGGCAGCACGCATCTGAAGATCACCGGCGTGTCGCTGACCGAGCGCGGCAGCTGGAGCCTCGGCACCTCCAGCGGCGCGCAGATCGTGCTGGGCGACCGCGACCAGGCCGGCCGCCGGCTGCGCCGCTTCCTCGACGTCTACCCCCAATTGATGGCGAACCGTCCCGACGGTTTTGCCTACGCAGACCTTCGCTATACCAACGGATTCGCCGTGCGCTGGCCGCAGACGCAAGTACCGGCCGCCGTCACCACCAAAGGCACGCCCAGCACATGAAAACCCGCAACGACAAGCAACTGGTCGTCGGCCTCGACATCGGCACCTCGAAAGTGGTGGCGATCGTGGGCGAGTACGAGCCGGGCGAGCCGATCGAAGTGATCGGCATCGGCACGCATGTGTCGCGCGGGCTCAAGCGCGGCTCGGTGGTGGACATCGAATCGACCGTGCATTCGATCCAGCGCGCGGTGGAAGAGGCCGAGCTGATGGCCGGCTGCGATATCCGCTCGGTCTACGCCTCGATCTCCGGCAGCCACCTGGAAACCAAGAACTCGCACGGCACCGCCGCCATTCGCGACCGCGAAGTGACCCCCGGCGATCTGGAACAGGTGCTGGAAGCCGCCAGCGCGGTGGCGATCCCGGCCGACCGCAAGGTTCTCTACAAGGAGTCGCAGGAGTACCGCATCGACGGCCAGGACGGCATCCGCTCGCCGGTGGGCATGAGCGGCGTGCGCCTGGAGGCGAGCGTGCACCTGGTGACCGGCGCGGCCGCGGCGGTGCAGAACATCAGCAAGTGCATCCAGCGCTGCGGCCTGAGCGTGGACGAGCTGGTGCCTTCCTCGGTGGCCAGCGCCAAGTCGGTGCTGACCGACGACGAGCGCGAGCTGGGCGTGTGCCTGGTCGACATCGGCGCGGGCACCACCGACATCGCCATCTATACGCAGGGCTCGATCCGCTACACCAAGTCGCTGCCGGTGGGCGGCGACCAGGTCACCAACGACATCGCCTACGGCGTGCACACGCCGACCGCGCATGCCGAGGAGATCAAGATCAAGTACGCCTGCGCGCTGGCCCAGCTGGCGCACGCCGAGGAAACCATCCAGGTGCCCAGCGTGGGCGACCGCCCGCCGCGCCGCCTGGCCCGCCAGTCGCTCGCGCAGAGCGTGCAGGCGCGCTACGAGGAAATCTTCGAGATGGTGCAGGACGAGCTGCGCCGCTCCGGCTACGAAAGCCTGGTGGCGGCCGGCGTGGTGCTGACCGGCGGCGCCTCGCGCATGGAAGGCGCGCTGGAGCTGGCCGAGGAGATCTTCCACAAGATGGTGCGCATCGGCGTGCCGCAGCACGTCAGCGGCCTGGGCGAAGTGGTCACCAACCCGCTGCATTCCACCGGCGTGGGCCTGCTGCTGCACGGCGCGCGCGCCGGCGGCATGCGCGCGGGCGGTTCCTCCGGCGGCAGCGTGGGCGGGCTGGTCGATCGCCTGCGCGGCTGGCTGGCGAAGAATTTCTGAGCCGGCGGGCCGCAAGGCCCGGCAGCTCGAAGCGATATCGGCGGCGCAGGACGCGCAGCCGCGGGCGACGGGAAGTCGCCCACCACTCGCGAGACCGCAAGGAGCGGAACCCGCGGGTTACAACGACAACGAAAGCTCTACGGAGGACGGGAAATGTTTGAACTGGTCGAAAAACTCGCACCGAACGCAGTCATCAAGGTCATCGGCGTGGGCGGTGGCGGCGGCAACGCCGTGGCCCACATGCTGGGCGCCAACATCGAGGGCGTCGAATTCGTCGTGGCGAACACCGATTCGCAGGCGATGAAGACTTGCGGTTCGCGTACCCACCTGCAGCTCGGCGCCAACGTCACCAAGGGCCTGGGCGCGGGCGCCAATCCCGAAGTGGGCCGCCAGGCCGCCCTGGAAGACCGCGAGCGCATCGAGGAAATGCTCGAAGGCGCGGACATGGTCTTCATCACCGCCGGCATGGGCGGCGGCACCGGCACCGGCGCGGCGCCGGTCGTTGCCCAGCTGGCCAAGGAAAAGGGCATCCTGACCGTGGCCGTGGTCACCAAGCCGTTTCCCTTCGAAGGCCGCCGCCGCATGCAGGTGGCGATGAAGGGCATCGAGGACCTGTCGCAGCACGTCGACTCGCTGATCACCGTGCCGAACGAGAAGCTGCTGTCGGTGCTCGGCCGCGAAGTCACCCTGCTGAACGCCTTCAAGGCCGCCAATGACGTGCTGCTGGGCGCGGTGCAGGGCATCGCCGACCTGATCACGGCCCCGGGCCTGATCAACGTCGACTTTGCCGACGTGCGCACCGTGATGTCCGAAATGGGCATGGCGATGATGGGCTCGGGCACCGCCCGCGGCGACGACCGCGCGCAGGCCGCCGCCGAGGCCGCCATCAACAACCCGCTGCTGGAAGACGTCAACCTCAACGGCGCCTGCGGCATCCTGGTCAACGTCACCGCCGGTCCGAACCTGACCATGCGGGAGTTCGACGAGATCGGCCGCGTGATCCACGACTTCGCCAGCGAAGACGCCACCGTGGTGATCGGCACCTCGCTCGACCCGGAAATGCAGGACGACGTCCGTGTCACCGTGGTGGCCACGGGCCTGAACCGCGCCGCGGCCGTGCGCCAGCCGCAGCGTCCGCAGGTGACCCAGCAGGTGGAGATGCGCCAGCGTCCGCGCCCGGTGGTGCTGCGCACCGGCACCGGCAACGAAGTGGTGGACTACGCCCAGCCCGACGTCGTGGCCAGCCGCAGCGACGCTGCCCCGGCCAAGGGCGCCGACCCGAGCTTCGACTACCTGGACATCCCGGCCTTCCTGCGCCGCCAGGCGGATTGAGTTCGGTCAATAGAAAAAAAATGTTCAAAAAGGAGTGAACAAACGTCAGATTGACTTGTCAGTCACATTACGTGCCTGGCGGCTGCTGCAAAGTTGGCCGCTTGTGCGTTCTCCCGCCCAGGGGCGGGGGAGTGTGCTGACGCCGGTCTGCGTGCTCCTGGAGGAACATGACAAGACTGTGCGTCCGGGATGACGCACGACTTGACCGGGGTATTTCCGCCCCGGCCGGTCCGACGCCCGCCACCGGATTTCCCGTCCCGGTGCGGGCGTCGTGTCGACCCTAACTAGCTGACGGAATTGAGGTATTTCGCCGCCTGGACCGCCTTCTGCTTTTCACAAGGATGAAAATGGCATGAAAGCGTGAACAGACTGTACGGGCCGGTTTGCTATTTTCAGTGGTTAAGACTGTGTTAGCATCCGTCTCCTGTTGGCTGCTGCCCCTTGCAGGTACCAAAAAAATGATCAAGCAGCGTACGCTCAAGAACATCATCCGGGCCACCGGTGTCGGTCTGCATACCGGCGACAAGGTCTACATGACGCTCCGCCCCGCCGCGCCGAACACCGGCATCGTTTTCCGCCGCACGGATCTCAATCCGCCGGTGGAAATTCCCGCCCGTCCCGACAACGTCGGCGACACCCGCCTGTCGACCACCCTGGTCAACGGCGACGTGCGCGTCTCCACCGTGGAGCATCTGCTCTCGGCGATGGCCGGCCTCGGTATCGACAACGCTTACGTCGATCTGTCGGCGCCGGAAGTGCCGATCATGGACGGCAGCGCCGGTCCCTTCGTGTTCCTGCTGCAGTCGGCGGGCATCGAAGAGCAGAACGTCGCCAAGCGCTTCATCCGCATCAAGAAGCCGATCAAGGTGCAGGACGGCGACAAGTGGGCCAGCTTCGAGCCGTTCGAAGGCTTCAAGGTCGGCTTCTCGATCGAGTTCAACCACCCGATCATCAGCAAGCGCACTTCCAAGGCGGAGATCGATTTCTCCACCACCTCGTTCGTGAAGGAAGTGAGCCGCGCGCGCACCTTCGGCTTCATGCGCGACATCGAGATGCTGCGCGAACACAACCTGGCGCTCGGCGGTTCGATGGACAACGCCGTGGTGCTGGACGACTACCGCGTGCTCAACGAAGACGGCCTCCGCTACGAGGACGAATTCGTCAAGCACAAGATCCTGGACGCCATCGGCGACCTGTATCTGCTGGGCCACAGCCTGATCGGCGCCTACTACGCGCACAAGTCCGGCCATGAGCTCAACAACAAGCTGCTGCGCACGCTGATGGCCGACGCCACCGCGTGGGAAGAGGTCGTCTACCAGGACGATCCCGCCACGGCTCCGATCTCCTACGCGCATCCCGCCCAGGCGATCTGAAGCATTCGCCTCCGGGCGAAGCTGAACAAACTGAACGGCCGCGTCCTCCGGGACGCGGCCGTTTGTTTTGTGATATACCTCGCCCCTTCGTCCTGGCACGACTCACGTATTCGGGATGTCAACGTCTTACGTGACCGTGGAGCCATGCTATAAACCCGCCACTGCCGATCGGGCAATGCGGGCGAACCGGCCGCTGGCGATCGCAGGATGTCTTGTCTGAACCGGGCGGCGAGTCGAACTCAGCCCTTCGGTTTCCGGGAATCAGCAGTTTCGGCGATGGACGCCAGCTCGAGGAACAGACGCTGCAATTCGCTGTCTGTCTGAGAGATCGCCGCGGCCCTCAAGTGGTCTGCGGCAGCAGGCGAAAGCGGTTTTGACCGATCCGGCAAGGTTTCAGCCGGTGGTAGGGGGGCCACTTTCACGGTGAGGTATCCGGCGCGCACGCCGATGGCATGCGCGGCAGCGAGGATTTGCGTCTGCATAAGACGAAGCCTCGAAGCCAGCGCCGGCGTAGGAGCCAGGAACACAAGACGGCCGTCGCGCAGGTTGGCGAATCTCACCTGCTCGCGGAGCGGTGACGGCAGCGTCTGGCGCAGTGCACGATCCAACGCCTCCAGCTCACTGGCCTTGCGGGCCAGTTTGGCGAAGGGGCCACATTCGGTAAGGGATTTCAGTCCTGAGCCGGTGCGGCGGGGAGCGTAGGGAACGTCGCGCTGCATGGGTGCCGACATCTTCGACGTGGAAAAACATGCAAATCATACTAGTGTCACGCACCAAGCGGGTGCCGAAAACCCTCGATCTGGCCGACCGGCGCCTGCGCTATCGGCTGATCGCAACGGCAGTCGCGGCGGTGCTGGCCTGTGCGGCGCTCGGCGCCACCGTGGCCCTT
Source organism: Dyella sp. SG562 (assembly GCF_011759495.1). Lineage (NCBI taxonomy): Bacteria > Pseudomonadati > Pseudomonadota > Gammaproteobacteria > Lysobacterales > Rhodanobacteraceae > Dyella > Dyella sp. SG562. Next base: position 519,172 of record NZ_JAAOYS010000001.1, on the reverse strand, counting down.
GCGGTAGCCAGTCCGCGCGACCGCGCGCTGGCCGAGATCAGCCAGCTCCATCAGCAGGTGTCCAAGCAGAACGTGCAGCTGGGCGACGTCCGCAAGGACGCGCAGCGCGACATCGATGCGCTCGCCGCCAAGCTCGGCCAGCTGCAGGCGCAGTCCACCCGCCTCAACGCCCTGGGCGAGCGCCTGGCGCAGATGGGCAAGCTCGACAGCACCGAATTCAATTTCGACGAACAGCCCCCGGTCGGCGGCGTCGAGGACGTCAACGACAGCGCCTACGCGCTGCCGCAGGCGCTGGATGCCGGTATCGACCAGCTGGCCAGCCGCTTCGACAGCCAGCAGGCCCAGCTCTACGCGCTGCAGAGCCTGCTGCTCGACGCCAAGATCGAATCCAATCTCAAGCCCACCGGCATGCCGGTCGAAGGCTATATCTCCTCGTATTTCGGCGGCCGCCCCGATCCGTTCAGCGGACACGCGGCCTACCACACGGGCCTGGACATCTCCGCCCCCACCGGCACGCCGGTGCATGCGGTGGCCGAAGGCATGGTCACCTTCGCGGGGCTGCGCAGCGGCTACGGCGACGTGATCGAGATCGACCACGGCAACGGCTACATGACCCGCTACGCCCACAACAGCTCGCTGATCGTGCGTCCGGGCCAGCGCGTGCACGTGGGCGACGTGATCGCCAAGGCCGGCTCCACCGGCCGTTCCACCGGATCGCACGTGCATTTCGAGGTCTGGTACAAGGGCAACGTGGTCAACCCGCTCGCCTACGTGCGCAACCATCGCTGATCTCGCGGAAGCCCAGGGCCCCGCGCGCCGGGGCCTCTTGAAACACCCCTCCAGCGCCGCCAAACACTCCACCGGGAAGGATGACGGGGTCTGCCGCAAGAGGTTGCGGCCGATACGGGCCACCGGCTGGGGCAAGCCCCGGCCCGGCGTTCGTTTGGGATCGCCCGGCGACCCTAGTATCATCAATCCTTTCGTCCCGCCCCTTCTCCGGCGGCGGGCGTCTACGACTCATGCAGATCCGGAAGATCGATGCTCAATCGCGCCCTGACCAGCCTTTTCGGTAGCCGCAACGACCGCGTGCTGCGGCAGCTTTCCAAGTCTGTCGCCCGCATCAACGCGCTCGAGCCCGAGTTCGAAAAGTTGAGCGACGCCCAGCTGCGCGCGAAGACCGACGAGTTCAAGGAGCGCATCGCCGGCGGCGAAGCGCTGGACAAGCTGCTGCCCGAAGCCTTCGCCGTGGTGCGCGAAGGCGCCAAGCGCGTGCTCGGCATGCGCCATTACGACGTGCAGATGATCGGCGGCATGGTGCTGCATTCGGGCCGCATCGCCGAAATGCGCACGGGCGAGGGCAAGACCCTGGTCGGCACCCTGCCGGTGTACCTCAATGCGCTGGAAGGCAAGGGCGTGCACGTGGTCACCGTGAACGACTACCTGGCCCGCCGCGACTCCGCCCAGATGGGCAAGCTGTACAACTTCCTCGGCCTGACCGTGGGCGTGGTGTGGCCCGGCATGAACCACGCCGACAAGGGCGAGGCCTACGCCGCCGACATCACCTACGGCACCAACAACGAATTCGGCTTCGACTACCTGCGCGACAACATGGCCTCGAGCAAGGACCAGCGCTACCAGCGCGGCCTGCACTACGCCATCGTCGACGAGGTTGACTCGATCCTGATCGACGAAGCGCGCACCCCGCTGATCATCTCCGGCCCCGCCGAGGACTCCCCGCAGCTGTACATCGCGGTGAACAAGATCGTGCCGAAGATGATCCGCCAGGAGAAGGAAGACTCCCCGGGCGATTACTTCGTCGACGAGAAGCAGAAGCAGGTGCACCTGTCCGAAGAGGGCATGTCGCACGCAGAAGAACTGCTGCAGCGCGCCGGCGTGATCGAAAGCGAGACCGGCCTGTACGACTCCAAGAACCTGGCCGTGGTGCATCACCTGAATGCCGCATTGCGAGCCAATGCCATCTACCACCGCGACGTGGACTACATCGTCCGCGACGGCGAGGTGGTGATCGTCGACGAATTCACCGGCCGCACCCTGGTGGGTCGCCGCTGGTCCGACGGCCTGCACCAGGCAGTGGAAGCGAAGGAAGGCGTGCCGATCCAGCGCGAGAACCAGACGCTGGCGACCATCACCTTCCAGAACCTGTTCCGCATGTACAAGAAGCTGGCCGGCATGACCGGTACGGCCGACACCGAAGCGTACGAGTTCCAGCAGATCTACGGCCTGGAAGTGGTGGTCATCCCCACCCACAAGCCGATGATCCGCAAGGACAACGCCGACATGGTCTTCCTCGGCCAGCAGGCCAAGTACGACGCCGTGGTCGAGGACATCACCGACTGCCACAAGCGCGGCCAGCCGGTGCTGGTGGGCACCACCTCGATCGAGGTGTCGGAGCTTTTGTCCAAGCTGCTCAACAAGGCCAGGATTCCGCACGAAGTGCTCAACGCCAAGCAGCACGAGCGCGAGGCGCACATCGTGGCCCAGGCCGGTGCGCCGGGTTCGGTCACCATCGCCACCAACATGGCCGGCCGCGGTACCGACATCGTGCTGGGCGGCAGCCTGGAGGCGGCCCTGGCCGCGCTGCCGGAAACCGCCACCGACGCCGAACGCGCCAAGATCAAGACCGAGTGGAAGAAGAAGCACGAGCAGGTGCTGGAAGCCGGCGGCCTGCACATCGTCGGCACCGAGCGGCACGAATCGCGCCGCATCGACAACCAGCTGCGCGGCCGTTCGGGCCGCCAGGGCGACCCGGGCTCTTCGCGCTTCTACCTGTCGCTGGAGGACAACCTCCTGCGCATCTTCGCCGGAGACTGGGTCGGCCGCTGGATGCGCATGTTCGGCATGAAGGAAAACGAGGCGCTGGAAGACCGCATGGTCAGCCGCCAGATCGAAAAGGCGCAGCGCAAGGTCGAGCAGCACAACTTCGACATCCGCAAGCACCTGCTGGAATTCGACGACGTCGCCAACGACCAGCGCAAGGTCATCTACGCGCAGCGCGACGAACTGCTGGAAACCGACAGCATCGCCGACACCATCGCCGACATCCGCGACGACGTGGTCAGCGGCGTGGTGCGCCGCCACGTGCCGGCCGACAGCATCGACGACCAGTGGGACCTGCCCGCGCTGGACCGGGAGCTGGAAAGCGAATTCGGCCTGCCGCTCGACGTGAAGCACTGGGTCGAGAAGCAGGACGACGTCGACGCCGGCATGATCCTCGAGCACGTGCGCGAGGCGGTCGAGAACCTGTTCAAGGCCAAGGAAGAGCAGATCGGCGCCGACACCATGCGCCAGCTCGAGAAGCACATCATGCTCAGCGTGCTGGACAACGCCTGGAAGGAGCACCTGGCCAGCATGGATTACCTGCGCCAGGGCATCTATCTGCGCGGCTATGCGCAGAAGCAGCCCAAGCAGGAGTTCAAGCGCGAGTCGTTCGAGCTGTTCTCCAACATGCTCGACCGCATCAAGACCGAAGTGATCCAGATGCTGGCGCGCATCCGCATCCGCAGCGAGGAAGAAGTCGCCGCGATGGAAGCCGAGCAGCAGCGCATGGCCGAGCGCCTGTCGCGCCAGATGCAGGCCACCGGTGGCGGCGCCCCGGTCGGTGCGCTGGGCGCCGATCCGGAAGCCGTGGCCGCCGGCAGCCTCAGCGCCGCCGTGGCCGCGGGCAACGAAGGCCCGAAAGTCGGCCGCAACGATCCCTGTCCCTGCGGCTCGGGCAAGAAGTTCAAGCATTGCCATGGCCAGTTGAGCTGACGCCAGCCGGCATCGCGCACGAAAAAGGCGGCCATCGGCCGCCTTTTTCTTTTACCTCATCGGGCGCTGGAGCTCAGTCCTCGCCCGGCATCCGCTTGCGGTGCGGTTCGGCATCCACGGTGATGTACTGCGGCTCCTCGCTGTCCAGGCGCAGCGCGGTGAGCTTGCCGCCCCACACGCAGCCGGTGTCGATGGCATAAACACCCAAGCCCGCGAAGCGGCCCAGCGCCGACCAGTGCCCGCACACGATGCGGCTCTCGCGCCGCTTCATGCCCGGCACCTCGAACCACGGATACATGCCCGGCTTCTGCGTGCCGGGGATGTCCTTGCTCTCGAAATCGATGCGGCCGTGGATGTCGCAGTAGCGCATCCGCGTGAAGGTGTTGATCGAGGCGCGCATGCGCTCGATGCCCTGCAGGCGGCTGGTCCAGGCCGCCGGGCGGTTGCCGAACAGGTTCTTGAGGATGCGGCCGTGGCGCGGGCTGGACAGCTCGCGCTCCACTTCCTGCGCCGAGCGCAGCGCCTGGCGCAGGGTCCAGATCGGCGCCAGGCCGGCGTGCACCATGGTCCAGCCCAGGGCTTCGTCGTGGTGCATCAGCTTCTGCGAGCGCATCCATTCGAACAGCACCGGCGCGTCGTCCGCGAACAGCACTTCGCGCAGCTCGGGATTGACCTTGGACTGCGCCTCCGGCCGCCGCTGCGCGATGGCCAGCAGGCTCAGGTCGTGGTTGCCCAGGGTGAGCACCACCTGCTCGCGCAGGCTGTGGATGAGGCGCAGGGTTTCCAGCGACTGCCCGCCGCGGTTGACCAGGTCGCCGCAGAACCACAGCCGGTCGGCGGCCGGGTCGAAGCGCAGTTTTTCCAGCAGGCGTTGCAGTTCGGGGAGGCAGCCCTGCACGTCGCCGATCGCATACGTAGCCATCAGTGCAGCGTACGCGGGATGGACAGGGTGAACGGCGCGATCGGTGCCTCGAAATGGGTGCCGTCGTCGGCCAGCATCTGGTAGCTGCCCTGCATGATGCCTACCGCGGTCTCCAGCACCGCGCCGGAGGTGTATTCGTAGTCGTCGCCGGGACGCATCCACGGCTGCTCGCCGACCACGCCTTCGCCGCGCACTTCCTCCACCTTGCCGTTGGCATCGGTGATCACCCAGTGGCGGGCGATCAGGCGCGCGGGCACGTCGCCGGCGTTGTGCAGCGTGACGGTGTAGGCGAACACATAGCGGTTGTCGCCGGGCTTGGATTGGTCGGGGACGAAGCGTGTTTCGACCTGCACGTCGATCGTGTAGGAGGCTTTCTCGGTCATGACGGGATTGTAAGGCTTGCCGACACGCATGGAGCAAGCCTGACCGCGCACGCCTGAACCGGGCATGCCCGCGGCGCGCTTGTCACGTCGCGGTTGGCACCTTGGCCAGCCGGACGAAATCCAGCGGCGCCAGGGTTTCGGCGCGCGCCTTGGGGTCGATGCCGGCCGCTTCGATCGCGGCCGCGTCCATCAACTGTTTCAGGCCGTTGCTCAGGGTCTTGCGCCGCTGCGCGAAGGCGGCCTTGACGATGGCGTAGACGCGCTCGGGATCCGCGTCGTGGCGCTGTTCCGGCGGCAGCGGCACCACGCGCACCACGGCCGAGTCCACCTTCGGCGGTGGGCGGAACGCGCCGGGCGGCACGGTGAACAGCGGCTCCACCCGGCAGGCCAGCTGCAGCATCACGGATAGACGTCCATACACCTTGCTGCCGGGCTCGGCCGCCATGCGGTCGACCACTTCCTTCTGCAGCATGAAGTGCATGTCCTGGATCGCCGCGGCGTGGTCCACGCAATGGAACAGGATGGGGCTGGAGATGTAGTACGGCAGGTTGCCCGCGATGCGCACGCGCTCCACGCCGAGCTCGCGCGCCAGCGCGGTGAAATCCACCTTCAGCACGTCGGAGTGCACGATGCGCAGCTCGCCCACCGCATCCGCGCGTGCCTGCAGGCCGGGGATCAGGTCGGTGTCCAGCTCGATCGCGGTGAGCTTGCCGGCCGCGGCCAGCAGGGGCAGGGTGAGCGCGCCCTCGCCGGGGCCGATCTCCACCACCACGTCCGCAGGCCTGGGCGCGATCGAGCTGACGATGCGCTCGATGTAGCGCTTCTCGTGGAGGAAGTGTTGGCCGAAGCTTTTCTTGGGGCGGGCGTTCATGGCATTCCGGAAAGCGGGCTCAGCCGCGTGCGGCGCGGCGGGCGGACAGGTCGAGCGCCATGCGCGCGGCGGCGATCAGGCTGGACGGATCGGCGCGGCCGCTGCCGGCCAGGTCCAGCGCCGTGCCGTGGTCCACCGAGGTGCGGATAAAGGGCAGGCCGAGCGTGAGATTGACGGTGCGGTCGAAGGCTTCGCTCTTGAGCACCGGCAGCGCCTGGTCGTGGTACATCGCCACCACCGCGTCGTAGCCGGCGCGCTGCGCGGGTACGAAGGCGGTGTCGGCCGGCAGCGGGCCAAGCAGCTGCATGCCTTCGGCGCGCAGCGCTTCCATCACCGGCGCGATCGTGTCGAGCTCCTCGCGGCCCAGGTGCCCGGCCTCGCCGGCATGCGGATTCAGGCCCAGCACCGCAATGCGCGGCGCGGCGAAGCCGAACTTGTCGCGCAGCTCCGCGTGCACGATGCGCAGCGTGCGGGTCAGGCCTGCGGCGGTGATCGCGGCGGACACCGCGGCCAGCGGCAGGTGCGTGGTGGCCAGCGCCACGCGCAGTTCCGGGCTGGCCAGCATCATCACCACGTCGCTGCGGCTGCGCTCGGCGAAGAATTCGGTGTGGCCGCTGAAGCGGATGCCGGCATCGTTGATCGAGGCCTTCTGCAGCGGCGCGGTGACCACGGCCTCGTAGCGGCCGCTCATGCAGCCGTCGGCGGCTTCGGCCAGGGTGGTCAGCACGTGGGTGGCGTTGCGCGGATCCGGCTGGCCGGGGCGTTCCTCGGCGGCCAGCGGGATATGCCGCACGCGCAGCGTGCCGGCGGGGCGCTCGCTGAGTGGCGCGCCATCGTCGTCGATCAGTTCGATCCTGCTGCCGCAGCGCCGTGCGGCGCGCTCGAGCAGGCCGCGATCGGTGACCGCAATGAAATTGGCCGCCAGCGAAGTGGCGGCCAATCGGATCAGCAGCTCGGGGCCGACGCCCGCCGGTTCGCCAGCGGTGACGGCGAGCCGGGGCAGCGCGACCGCGTTCAAGGCATCCCTCAGGAGGACTTGCCCGGCGCCGGGTCGCGCAGTTCCGGCACCAGGATGTTGACGTAGGCGCTGGAGCGCATGTCGCGCAGGAAGTCCTCGTAAGCCTGCTCGGCCTTGCGGTTGCCGATGGCCTGGCGGGCCTGGTCGCGCGCGATCTGGTCGGTCAGGTCGCTCTGGCGCATGCCCAGGCGCTGCATGATGTGCCAGCCGGCTTCGCTCTGGAACGGCTTGGAGACCTCGTTGTCCTTCAGGTCGCCGATCTGCTGGGCGATGGTGGTGCCCCAGGCCTGCTGCGGGAACCAGCCCATGTCGCCGCCGTTGTTGGCGGTGGTGTTGTCCTTGGACTCGTCCTTGGCCAGCTTGGCGAAGTCTTCCTTCTTGTTGACGATGCGGTTGTACAGGTTCTCGGCCTTCTGGCGGGCCTGCTCCGGCGTCACGATTTCGCTGGGCTTGATCAGGATCTGGCGGGCGTGGAATTCCGGCACCACCTGGCGGGTCGGCGCGCGCTGTTCCATCAGCTTGATGATGTGGAAGCCGGTGGGGCCGCGCAGGGCCGGGCTGACGTCGCCCACCTTCATGCCGGCGACGGCGTCGGCGAAGGCCGGCGGCACTTCGTCCATGCGGCGCCAGCCGAGGTCGCCGCCTTCGAGGGCGTCCTGGGCGTCGGAGTAGCGGATCGCCGCGGCCTTGAAATCCATGCCGCCGTGCACCGCGTTGATGGCTTCCTCGGCCTTCTTCTGCGCCGCGGCGATCGCCGCGGCGTCGCCGCCGGAGGGCACGCCGATCTGGATGTGCGCGAGGTGGATCTCGCCGGCCTTGTAGGTGGGGCTGGCCAGCAGGTTGTTGATCTCGCTGTCGGTGACATTGACCGAATCGCGCACCACGCTCTCGTGCAGGCGCTGGGCGATCAGCTGCTCGCGCAGCTGCTGGCGGAACGCGGCGAAGCTGGAACCTTCCTGTTCCACCGCGGCGCGCAGCTGGTCGGCGGACATCTTGTTCTGCTGGGCCACGGCGCCCACGGCCTGGTCGACGTCGGCGTCGGACACGCGGATGCCCTGGTCGTCGGCCTTCTGCACCTGCAGCTTCATCAGCACGAGGCGGTCGAGCACCTGGCGCTGCAGCACGTCCATCGGCGGCAGCTGGCCCGGCTGGCTGGCGTACTGCTGCTGCACCGAGCGGACGGCGTCATTGAGTTCGCTCTGCAGGATCACGCCGTCGTCCACCACGGCCACGATGCGGTCCAGCGGCTGGTTGGCCTGGGCGCCGGGCAGCAGCTGGGCGTGGGCGGGAACGACGACGGCTGCGGCAACCGCGAGCAGGAACAACGCGAAAGGCTGTTTCATTACGTTTGGGACCTTCAATCGCCTCAGGCGGCGACCGGGAAGTTATTGATAGCCAAGGATACCACGGCGCAGCACCCCTTCCGTCTGGCCGTTGAAGGCGCCCAGACCCTTGAACTGCAGCTCGAACATGATGGCGTTGTTGGCGCGGGCGTTGGCGGTGGCGAAGTTGTAGGTGTTGACGTAGTGGCGGCCCACCACGCGCACCGCGACGCAGCAACTGTCGTATTCCACGCCGGCCAGCGCTTCCACCGTCCGCTTCTCCATCACCGAGTATGTCCAGCGGCCGACCAGGCGCCAGCGTTCGGAAACGGGGTAGACCGCGGAGGCGTCGTATTGTTCCAGCAGGCCGCGGCGGTAGCGGTAGGAGAAGTTGAGGATGCCGTCCGTACCGATCCGGCGCTGCACGCTGAACGCGGCCAGGTCGGTGCTGCGGCCGATGAAGTACGCCTTGCCGGTGATGTCGACGCCGCCCTGCTGGCGCTTGTGCGGGTCCCACTGGTACTGCGTGCTCAGGCGCCAGTCGTCGTCCAGCTGCATGTTCAGCTGGGCCACGTAGTTGGAGCCGGACCAGTCGGTCGGCGCGCCGGTGGTGTTGTTGCTGTTCGGCAGCTGCACGCGCTGCTGGTTGAAGTAGCGGATCTGGCCGAAGCTGGCCGACAGGCGTTCCACGCCGTTGTCGTCCAGCAGGCGCGTGGTCAGCGCCGCGGTCAGGTTGTTCGCATTCATCTGCCGGTCCGCGCCGGAATACTGGTTCGGCGAGAACAGCTGCCAGTAGTCGAACGACATCAGGTTGGTGTCGAACAGCGGCAGGTTGTTCTGGTTGCGGTATGGCACGTACAGGTAGTACAGCCGCGGCTCCAGGGTCTGCGTATAGCCCTTGCCGAACAGCGTGGTGAGGCGGTCGAACACCAGGCCGGTATCCAGGCTGGTGATCGGCACCGAGCGGCTGGGCGAGCGGTTGGTGAACGGCGAAGTCTGGCCCGTGCTCAGCGGCGTGTAGTAGCCGTAGCGGTCGTAGCCGCCGCTCAGCTCGTAGGTGGTGTAGCGGTAGGCCACCTTCGGCCGGATGAACCACGCCGCGCCGCGGAAATCCGCCGCCAGGTAGGGGTACAGGTCCAGGCGGTTGCCTTCGACCACGTCGTCCTTGCGGAACGCCACCGCTTCGGTGCTGGCGCCGAATTCCAGCCACTTCTGCAGCGGCAGGTTGACGTTGAAGGTCGCCCGCGGCCAGCGCTTGTACTGCACGGCGCTGTCCGGCAGGGTCGGGTCGACGTTCTGGTAGCTGTCCGCGCCGAACGTCGCGGTCCACCAGTTGCCGCCGCCCACGACATAGGCGCTGGAGGTCAGCGTGCCGATCGCCGAGGTGTACAGGTCGTTGCCGAAGTCGCGCAGGTAGTTGCGGTCCGAGGCGCGGTTGATGCTAGTGGTGAAGGTCCACGGGCCGATCAGGTGCGACTGGTCGTTGAACTTCACCAGGTAGCGGTCGTCGCCCTTGGTCTGCTCCACGCTGTCCGGGTCGTTGGCGCCGCGGTCGTTGTGCAGGTATTCGATATTCAGCTGGCCGGTGGTGCCCGGGATCAGGTTCAGATAGCGGAACTCGCCGGCCAGCATCAGGCCGCGCGAGGTGTAGATGCGCGGCTCCAGCGTGGCGTCGTAGTTCGGCGCCAGGTTGAGGTAGTACGGCGCGCCCAGCATGAAGCCGGAGCGGTTGGAGTTGCTGAAGGTCGGATACAGGAAGCCGCTCTTGCGCCGGTCGTCGATCGGGAACGTGAAGTAGGGCAGGTACAGGAACGGCACGTTGGCGAAGCGCATGGTGGCGCCGTGCGCCGTGCCCACGCCGGTTTCCTTGTCGATGCGCAGGTCCTTCGAGCGCACTTCCCACAGGTGGTGGCCCACGTCGCAGGTGGAATAGCTGACGCGGGTGTAGTGGGTGCGCTGCGCGTCCAGCATCTGGCCCTGCTGGGCCGTGCCGTTGCCGCGCGAGGCGAGCATCTGGTAGCGCACCGTGTCGGCGATGCCGGTGCTGGAGTCGGTGTTGCCGCGGATGTGCTCGGCGTTCAACAGCTGGCCGGCTTCCTGGTAGCGCACATTGCCGCGTGCGTCGTAGTCGGTGCTGTCGCTGTTGTAGTCGGCGGTGTCCGACTGCAGCTTCTGGTCCGCGCGCTCGATCAGCACGCGGCCCTGCAGGTGGTAGACGGTCTGGTCGGAGCTGTCGACCTGCTCGGCGTACACCTCGGTGTTGGCGGTGTCGCGCAGCGTGGTGTCCTTGGGCAGTGCCGGGTCGTAGAACTCCAGCAGCGCGTTCGGGCGGCACATGGTGTAGTTCAGCGGGCGCGGCTTGCAGTGGAACGAACCGAGCGGGCAGGACGGCGTGTCGGGGGCCTGGTTCTCGGCGCCCTGGGTCCCGTCGGAGGTCGACTGGGCTTCGGCCTGGCCGCCCATCAGGGCGAGGGCCGCGGCAACCGCCAGCAGGCGGCGCGGGGGCAGGTGGCGCGAGGTCGGCTTGGGCGTCACGATGGCGGTCTGCTGGTTTCGGAAAGGTCGTTAAGCTAGCAGAAAGACCCCATATACGGCAGGCAACACCCCCATCCCCAGCCTGAGGATTCAGCATGAGCGAGACCAAGCTGACCAAGACCGATGCCGAGTGGCGCGCCGAGCTCACCCCCGAGCAGTACGCCGTCTGCCGCTGTTCCGCCACCGAGCGCCCGTTCAGCGGCAAGTGGTACCAGCACCACGACGCGGGAACCTACGTCTGCGCCGCCTGCCACAGCCGCCTGTTCGGCTCCGACGCCAAGTACGACTCCGGCTCCGGCTGGCCCAGCTACTACCAGCCGATCGAACCGGGCACGGTCACCGAGCATGCCGACGACAGCCACGGCATGAGCCGTATCGAGGTGCGCTGCGCTCACTGCGATTCGCACCTGGGCCACGTCTTTCCGGACGGCCCGCAGCCGACCGGCCTGCGCTACTGCATCAATTCGGCGGCGCTGGATTTCAAGCCGGCCGGTTCGTAAGAACTCAGTCCATCAGCTCGGCGACGTGCGCGCCGACGCTGGCGGCCAGGGCCTGGAGGTCGTAGCCGCCCTCCAGGGTCGAGACCAGGCGGTCGGCGGCGTGCGCGCGGGCCAGGTCGAGCAGGCGTCCGGTGATCCAGGTGTAGTCCTCGGTGCCCAGCTGCAGCTGGGCCAGCGGGTCGGCGCGGTGGGCGTCGAAGCCGGCCGAGACCAGCACCAGCTGCGGCTTGAAGGCGAACAGCTTCGGCAGCAGCGCGCCTTCCCACAGTCCGCGGAATTCCTCGGAACCCTCGCCCGCGGCCAGCGGCGCATTGACGATATTGCCGACGCCGCGCTCGTCCGCGCGCCCGGTCTGCGGATACAGCGGCGACTGGTGGCTGGAGACGTACATCACGCGGCTGTCGCGCTCGAAGATGTCCTGTGTGCCGTTGCCGTGGTGCACGTCGAAATCGACGATGGCCACGCGCTTGAGGCCATGCTCGGCGATGGCATGCGCGGCGGCCACGGCCACGTTGTTGAACAGGCAGAAGCCCATCGCGCGATCCGGCGTGGCGTGATGGCCCGGCGGGCGCACCGCGCAGAACGCGCGTCCGCCGCCGGCCATGGCCATGTCCACCGCCGCCACCACGGCGCCGGCCGCGCGCAGGGCGGCCTCGGCGGAACCGGGCGACATCAGGGTGTCCTCGTCCAGCCGCACGGTGCCGTCGGCCGGCGCGATGGCGAGGATGCGCTCCACGTGTTCCGCCGCGTGCACGCGCAGCAGCTGCTCGCGCGTGGCGCGCGGCGCCTCGATGCGGTCCAGTCCGGCGTAGCGGTCGTGGTCCAGCGCGCGCAGCACGGCGCGCAGGCGCGAGGGCGATTCGGGATGGCCTTCGCCGGGATCGTGCTGCAGGCAGGCCGGATGGGTGTAGAGCCGCAGCATGCGGCGGCTCAGCCCGCGGCGGGCTTGCGGCGGCGCTCGTGCTGCCACAGCACTTCGCCGTGGCCGCCGGCGCGCGCCAGCACGCGGCAGATCACGAACAAAAGATCGGACAGCCGGTTCAGATAGCGCTGCGCCTGCGGACGCACCGCTTCCACGCGGGCCAGCGCGATCACTTCGCGCTCGGCGCGGCGGCACACGGTGCGTGCCAGGTGGCAGCACGAAGCGGCCATGCCGCCGCCCGGCAGGATGAAATCCTTCAGCGGCGGCAGCGGTTCGTTGAAGCCGTCGAGCACCTGTTCCAGGCGGTCGATGTCGCTGTCGTCGATCATCGCCATGCCGGGAATGCACAGCTCGCCGCCCAGATCGAACAGGTCGTGCTGCACCTGGGTGAGCGCCTCGCGCACGGCGTCGTCCACGCCGTCGCTGGCCAGCACCATGCCGATGGTGCTGTTGAGCTCGTCCACCGTGCCGTAGGCGCCGACGCGCAGCGAATCCTTGGCCACGCGCGAACCGTCGCCGAGGCCGGTGCTGCCGTCGTCGCCGGTGCGCGTGTAGATCTTGGAAAGACGATTGCCCACGCCGGAACTCAGCGCGTCAGCTTGGAATGGTCGGCATGGCCGAGCGTGCGCGAGAGCTGGGTGGCCAGCGCATGCACCACCAGGCCCAGGCCCGCCCACAGCGCGGTGGTTTCCAGGAAGAACAGGTACCAGTCGGCCATGTTGGCGAACCAGGCCGCCACGCTGCGCGGCTGCGGCACGGTGGCGCTCAGCCAGTAGTAGCTGCCGTTGGAGACCACATAGCAGGCCGCCCAGCTCACCAGCAGGGCGCCCACCGCCAGGCCCAGGCCGCGCAGGTTCAGGCCCGGCTTGCGCGCGGCCAGCCAGCTGCCGCCCATCCACAGCGCGAAATACGAGGGCACCAGGAACCAGTAGGCCGCCGAGACGCAGTAGTGCTCCCAGAAATTGATGCCCTGGCCAGTGATCACGAAGTAGTCGGCCAGCACCGCCAGCGCCATCAGCAGCGGGAAGGCCCAGCGCGCCGAGCCGCGCAGCCAGAAGCCGGCCAGGAAGAACACGCCCCAGGAGGCGTCCCACACGTCGTGGTGCAGGATCGAGATATGTACGCGGGTGGCGGCCATGACCAGGGCGAGGGCCGCGAAGATGCCGAGGCGCTGGGATTGCGTCGTAGCCATGAGCTGCTCCAGAAGAAAGTGTCGCGAGAAAATGCAGACGCGAAGTCTATCGCAAGTGGGTGCGGGCTTGATTGGGCGAGGCTGGCGGTTAGCCCCTCTCCCGCTGGGAGAGGGGTTGGGGTGAGGGTACGGGCGGAGCGCAAGAGTGATATGCACCGCTCCGCCCGAACCCTCATCCGGCTGCCGCCACCTTCCTCGCTCCTCAAAGCCGGGCACATCCCTGTGCCCTCCCCGCGTGCTCCCGGAGGGAGAAGGGCTAGCTCTTGAGGACTGAGCCAAGAGAGGCCGGCCGAGCGCGTATCATCCCGGGACCCTTCCCCCGGTGCCCCGCCAGCGATGACTTCGTCCCCGCCTTCTTCCACCCGCTCCCCCGTGCTCATCGTCGGCGGCGGCCTGGTCGGTGCCAGCCTGGCCATCGCGCTGGATGCGGCCGGGGTCGATGCCGTCATGGTCGAGGCCGCCGCGCCGCGCGCGGATGCGCAGCCCAGCTACGACGAGCGCAACCTCGCGCTGTCCCGCGCCACGGTCAACGGCCTGCAGGCGATCGGCGTGTGGCGGCATGCCGCTGCGCTGGCTACGCCGATCCGGCATATCCACGTCAGCCGCGCCGGCGATTTCGGCAGCGTGCGCCTGGACGCGCAACGCGAAGGCGTCGACGCCCTGGGCTGGACCTTGCCCGCCCGCGAACTCGGCAACGCCCTGCTGCGCCGCCTGGACGAATGCCAGCGCCTGCGCCGCCTCGCTCCGGCCCGGCTGGAAGCGCTGGAGCCGCTGGCCGAAGGCTGGCGCGCGCGGGTGAGCACGGCGGCAGGCACGCAGGAGATCGACGCGGCCCTGCTGGTCGGCGCCGACGGCACCGCCTCGTCGGTGCGCGACCGCCTCGGCATCGACGCCGAAACGTACGACTACGGCCAGACCTTGTTCGTCTGCACCGTCACTCCCGAACGCCCGCACGCCAACCGCGCCTACGAGCGCTTCGCCGACCACGGCCCCGTGGCCCTGCTGCCGCTGGCCGAGCGCCGCTGCGGCCTGGTGCTGACCGTGCCGACCGAACAGGCCGCCGAGGTGACGGCGCTGGACGACGAAGGTTTTCTCGCCTTCGCGCAGCAGCGCTTCGGCTGGCGGCTGGGCCGCCTCGCGCGGCCGGGCAAGCGGCATCCGTATGCGATCAAGCGCGTGGCGGCGGGGCGGCTTACCGGCCCGCGTGCCGTGCTGGTGGGCAATGCGGCGCAGACGGTGCATCCGATCGGCGCGCAGGGTTTCAATCTCGGCCTGCGCGACGCGCTGACCCTGGCGGAACTGGTCGCCGCGGCCGCCGACCCCGGCGCGCCCGCGCTGCTGCAGCACTACGCCGCGCGCCGCGCGCCGGACCGCGAAGGCACCATGGGCATGAGCCACGGCCTGGTGCAGCTGGCCTGCCTGGAACAACCGCTGCTCGGCCCGCTGCGCTCGCTGGCCCTGCTGGCCTGCGACCGCGTGCCGCCGCTGCGCAGCCTGCTGGCGCGCAAGGGCATGGGCTTCCGCGCCGAGCCGCCGCAGGCGGTGCTGGAGCGCCTGCCATGACTCAGACGACTGCACGTGGTGACGCGCGTCGCCGCGGCCCGGCGCTGGATGTGGCGGTGGTCGGCGGCGGCATGGTCGGCGCGGCTGCGGCGCTTGCGCTGGCGCGTGCCGGTTTCGCCACCGCCTTGATCGAGGCGCGCGAACCGGCGCCGTGGTCGGCCGAGCAGGAAGTCGATCTGCGCGTGGTGGGCCTGGCGCCTTCGTCCATCGCCTTGCTCGACGAACTCGGCGTGTGGGCGTCCATCCGCGACTCGCGTTCCAGCCCCTACGCGCATATGCATGTGTGGGACGCCGAAAGCGGCGCCGCCATCCATTTCGACGCGGCCAACGAAGGCCGCGACCTGCTCGGCCATATCGTCGAGAACAGCCTGGTGCAGTGGCGCCTGTGGCTGGCGCTGGATGCCGCCGGCGTGCAGCGGCTGTGCCCGGCGGAAGTGAAGGGCTTCGAAGCGCAGGAGGACCGTATCCAGCTCGATCTGGCCGACGGCCGATCCATCGCCGCCCGCCTGCTGGTCGCCGCCGACGGCGCCGGCTCGCCGCTGCGCAAGCTCGCCGGCATCGGCACGCGCGGCCGCGATTACGCGCAGCGCGCGGTGGTGGCCCACGTGCGCACCGAGCGGCCGCATGAAGGCACCGCGTGGCAGCGCTTTCTTCCCGACGGCCCGCTGGCGCTGCTGCCGCTGGCCGACGGGCGCAGCTCCATCGTGTGGTCGCTGCCGGAAGACGAAGCCAAGCGCGTGCTCGCGCTGGACGACGCAGCCTTCCTCGCCGAACTCGGCACCGCCAGCGATTTCCGCCTGGGCCGCATCGTCGGCGCCACGAAGCGCGCGGCCTTCCCGCTCAAGCTGCAGCTGGCCGAAACCTACCAGGCCGAACGCTTCGTGCTGCTCGGCGACGCCGCGCATGCGGTGCATCCGCTGGCGGGGCAGGGTGTGAATCTGGGCCTGCGCGACGTGCTGGAACTGCGCGACACCTTGCTCGCCGCGCGCGAATCCCACCGCGATATCGCCGCCGCCCACGTACTGCGCCGCTACGCGCGCCGCCGGCGCAGCGCCGACACGCTGGACGCGCTGGGCTTCGACGCACTGGCACGCATCTACAGCTGGCGCGCTTCGCCGCTGGTCGCCGCGCGCGGCCTGGGCGTGCGCCTGGTCGACCAGCTGTCGCCGCTGAAGCGCCGCCTCGCGGAGCATGCCGCCGGGCGCTGAGCCGCCGTCACCGCAAGCTTTCTTCGCACACCGTCAAGGAGTGGATCATGCGTATCGCACGACTCGGTTGTCTGCTGTTGCTGTCCGGTCTGGCCTTCGCCGCGCAGGCGAAGATGGTGCACAAGCCGGTGGAGTGGACGCTGGACGGCACCCGCTTCCACAGCGTGCTGGTCTACGACGACGCGGTATCCGCCAAGCGCCCCGCGCTGGTGATGGTGCCGAACTGGTACGGCGTGAACGACCTGGCGCTGACCAAGGCCGAAGGCATCGCCGGCAAGGACTACGTCATCCTGGTCACCGACATGTACGGCGCCACCGTCCGCCCGAAGAGCGACCAGGAAGCGCAGGCCGCGGTAAAGCCGCTGTACGGCGACCGCGCGCTGATGCGCAAGCGCGTGTCCTACGCGCTGGACCAGCTGAAGGCGCAGGCCAAGGACGCGCCGATCGACGTGTCGAAACTGGCCGCGATCGGCTTCTGCTTCGGCGGCTCCGCCGTGCTGGATCTGGCCCGCGCCGGCGCCGACGTGGCCGCGGTGGTTTCCTTCCACGGCGGACTGGCCACCGACAACCCGGAACTGGCTAGGCAGATCAAGGCCCGCGTGCTGGTGTTCAACGGCGCCGACGACAAGGGCACCATGCCCGACGCCGACAAGTTCATGGACGAGATGCGCGGCAGCAAGGCCGACTGGCAGTTCGTGGTGCTGGGCAATGCGGTGCATTGCTTCACCGAGACGGATCAGCACCGCGTAGGCTGCGCGTATGACGAGCGGGCGGCGAAGCGGAGCTATCGGATGATGGGGGACTGGTTGCGCGGGGCTTTTAGCAACACGCCGTAACCTGCATACGAAGCACTCTTCTCCCCTCCGGGGAGAAGATGCCGGCAGGCAGATGAGGGGCGGGTGCTCGCGGTAAAAGATCGACGAAGTACCGCTCGCTTTGCAGCGTCCGCTTCACCGCTCCGTAGGCCCCCCTCACCCCAACCCTCTCCCCGCAGGGGAGAGGGGGCAAGAGCGTCAGTTGCCAGACGCATGAAGGCCGCGATGTTGGGGTTCGCCTTTGGCTCACCCCAACCTACGCCAGCGGTGCGATGCGCGGATCAATAGCTCCGCTGCACCGAATAATCAGCCAATGCCGCCAGCGCATCGCGATACCGCGACGGCGGCAGCGCTTCCAGCGCATCCCGCGCCGCATGCGCATGGAACACGGCGCGCTCGTGCGTGCGGTCCAGCGCGCCGGAATCGCGGATCGCCGCGATGATCCGCTCCAGCGAATCCAGCCCGCCGTGCTCGATGGCGTGGCGCAGCGACTGCACCTGCTCCGGGTCGGCCTTCTGCATGGCGTAGATCAGCGGCAGGGTCGGCTTGCCCTCGGCGAGGTCGTCGCCGATGTTCTTGCCCAGGGTGTCGGCGTCGCTGACGTAGTCGAGCAGGTCGTCGGCGATCTGGAAGGCATAGCCCAGTTCCATGCCGTAGCGGCGCAGCGCGGCGATCTGGTCTTCCGGCAGGCCGCCCAGCACGCCGCCCAGTTCCGTGGCGGCGGCGAACAGCACGGCCGTCTTGCGTTCGATCACCGCCAGGTAGGCGGCTTCGTCCACGTCGGCATTGCCGATATTGAGCAGCTGCAGCACCTCGCCCTCGGCGATGGTGTTGGTGGTGTCGGCCAGGATGCGCATCACGCGCATGTCGTCCAGTTCCACCATCAGCTGGAACGAGCGCGAATACAGGAAGTCGCCCACCAGCACGCTGGCCGCATTGCCCCACACCGCGTTGGCGGTCTTGCGGCCGCGGCGCAGGTCGGACTCGTCGACCACGTCGTCGTGCAGCAGGGTGGAGGTGTGGATGAACTCGATCACCGCGGCCAGCTTGATGTGCTGCTCGCCGCCGTAGCCGGCGGCGCCGGCCGCCAGCACGTGCAGCATCGGGCGCAGGCGCTTGCCGCCGCCGGCGATGATGTGGTCCGCGATCTGGTTGATCAGCACCACGTCGGAGGAGAGCCGGCGGCGGATCAGGCCGTCCACCCGCTTCATGTCGTCGTCGGCCAGCGCGCGCACGTCGGCGAAATCGGTCGGGCGGATGGCGGTGGCGGGCATCGTGGTCATGGCGGGGTCGCGGCTTCGTAGCGAACGATTATAGGGGGAGGGCGCGCCATTTCGCCGCCGGAAGGTCATGGTGCGCCCGGAGACACAGCCTGTTTCCCTGCCGGAACGTTTGCAAACCGGCCGCCGCGCCCCAATCATCAGCGCATTCGATCCGGCCTCGCGCCGGCTATCCCGGGGTGCCGACGATGGCCCATGAAATCATTGCCCTGCTGGCCGAATACGGCCTGGTGCTGGTGTTCTTCAACGTGCTGGTCGAGCAGGCCGGCGCGCCGGTGCCGGCGGTACCCACCCTGGTCGTGGCCGGCGCCCTGGCCGCCAACGGCCAGCTGCCGCTGATGGGCGTGGTGGGGCTGGCCCTGCTGGCCTGCCTGCTGAGCGACCTGGTCTGGTACTGGGCCGGCCGCCGCTACGGCGCGGGGGTGATGCGCACCCTGTGCCGCATTTCCTTGTCCCCCGATTCCTGCGTCAAGCAATCCGAGCTGCGCTTCCAGCGCTGGCGCGGGCAGGTGCTGCTGGTGGCCAAGTTCGTGCCCGGCCTGTCCACCGTGGCCCCGCCCCTGGTCGGCGCGCTGGGCCTGCGCCCGGCCATGTTCGTGCTGATGGACGGCCTGGGTTCCCTGCTGTGGCTGGGCCTGGCCGTGGGCCTGGGCTATGTGCTGGCGCCGCAGATCGACCAGGTGCTGGTGGCGCTGGGCAATGCCGGCACCATCGCGCTGGAAGTGGTCGGCAGCCTGCTGGCGCTGTACATCCTGATGAAGTGGTGGCAGCGCCACCGCCTGATCGCCACCCTGCGCATGGCGCGCATCACCGTGGACGAACTCAAGCGCGCCATCGACGAAGGCCTGGAGCCGGTGCTGGTGGACGTGCGCTCGCCGGCCGCCCGCATGGTCGACACCCGCGTGATTCCCGGCGCCCTGCTGGCCGACGTGGCCGGCATCGACCGCGCCGTGCACGACGTGCCGCTGGACGCCGAGCTGGTCATCTACTGCAGCTGCCCCAACGAGGCCTCCGCCGCCGTCGCCGCCAAGAACCTGATGCAGCAGGGATATCGCCGCGTGCGCCCGCTGCTGGGCGGCCTGGACGCCTGGGAAGCGGCCGGCTTCGCCATCCTGCGCCTGCCGCCGGAAGGCGCCGACGCCGAGGACGGGCACCTGCCTACGCAGCACGCGGCCTGAGGCTTACCCGGGGCGGGGCGCAACGTCGCTGCTCTTGAGACCCCGGGACCAGTATCATGACCGGCCATATCAACCCCGGCCGTACTCCTCCCTATTTACGGCCGGCCAATCGAGGAAACCCATTCCATGGCCCGTGGCATCAATAAAGTCATCATCGTCGGCAACCTGGGCGCCGACCCCGAGACGCGCTACACCAGCAGCGGCACCGCGATCACCAGCCTGCGCATCGCCACCTCCGAGCAGTGGACCGACAAGCAGAGCGGCGAGCGCCAGGAGCGCACCGAGTGGCACCGCGTGAAGCTGTTCGGCAAGCTGGCCGAGATCTCCGGCGAATACCTGAAGAAGGGCCGCCAGGTCTATATCGAAGGCTCCCTGCGCACCGACAAGTACACCGACAAGGACGGCGTCGAGCGCTACAGCACCGACATCATCGCCAACGAGATGCAGATGCTGGGCGGTGGCGGCGGTGAAGGCGGCGGCGCGGGTGGTGGTGGCGGCGGTTACCAGCGTTCGCAGGGCGGCGGTGGTGGCGGTCAGCGCCAGGGGGGCGGCGGTGGTGGCTATGGCAACCGCAGCGGTGGCGGCGGTGGCGGCGATTACGGCAATCGCGGCGGCAGCGACTTCGGTGGCGGCGCCAGCGGCGGCAGCAACCGCGGCGGCAACGACTACGGCTCGCGCCAGTCTTCTCCGCCGCCGGTGGAGAACAACAGTTTTGATGATGACGATATTCCGTTCTGACGATCACCCCGTTCCTAGGTGGTGAGAAAATTAGAGATAGAAGCCCCGCTTATGCGGGGCTTTCTTTTTTCCAGAGTTAGAAAAGGATGCCGCAGTCTGTGACCTCTATTTGCCGATGCGCTTCCATACCGACACGGCGACGCTGTCACTGCCAGGCTGGGCGGGAACCTGGTAGCTCAGTTCATCGTCGGACAAGGTATAAGGGCGAACCTGCACCGTGCCGTTCCATCGCTGGATGTATGAAAGATCAATGTGGAACGTCACCGTATGCGCCACGGCGTCGAGATCGACATGGCCATAATGCGTACTGGCCAACTCACCGGGCTTGAATTCCTTGCGCATGCCACGCTCGTCGACTCCAAGCGTCGGCTCGTTGCTACGAAACACTTGCAGGGAGTAATCCCCCTCCTTGCCGACGACCAGGATGCCTTTGGGCTGCGATCCGAAGCCGAAGGTCTTTGTTCCGTCCTTGTGTAGGTCATAAGCAGACTTTAAGGTCCAGGTGCCTGCGAGCGGCGACATGGCTTTGCCCGAAGCGGGCGCCCCGTCCGCGCTTTGTGCCGCCTTCTCCGGGACGCTTGTGCCGGCCATTAGCGCTGGCGACAAGATCAACAGCGCGAGAGCTATTTTGCATCGGTGCATGGGAATGCCTTTGGGCTGGGGGAGCCAAGCGTAGCCTCCCGCCATGTGCCAATGAATCCGTCAGAAATGAATTTCTGCCATTGCAAAATGAAATGATCACGGACGCTGCGGGCATCTCCCGTCACCCGAAGATCGGTGGCACGGAGAGGGGCTTACGCTCCGACATCCGGGATAGGGATTTTGCGGCTCATTTCGCGCCTCGCGGCCGCAGGCGGCCTACGGCATCTTCGATGTGCGCTGGGCCTCTCCAATAGCGCGCACGACCGCCTTCGCCACCGCCTCCGGCTGATCGATCTCGATGTCATGCGAGCTATCCGCAACATGCACCAGAGCGCCGCCGGATGACATGGCAACGATCTGCGCCTGCGTGCGCGCCCGTGCCTCTTCCAACCCTTTGCGATCCCGCGGCAACGCATCAGCATAGGTATTGGCCGCAGACAGCACGATCAGCGGTGTCGAACCGTGCGTCTCCTGCTTCGACACGGGCGGCTTGAACACCGCGGCATTGTTCTGCAGTACCGACAGCACCGTGTGCCAGTACGCAGGCTTCGACATGAGCGCGAGGTTCGCCGCGTTGACCTTCGCGCTGGCGTTCGGATCGGCCTCGCCGAGACACTGGCTCAGGTCCTTATCGGTGGACGGCAATGCGTGCTTTTCAGCGGCAGCCGCACACTGGCGAAGAAACGCGAACCGCTGCACCGAGAGCGTGTCCTCATCCTTCTGCCAGCCGGGAGCAAACCGCCCGATATCCTGCGCGGGCGGATCGAGCAGGACCATCGCGCTCACCTCCGCCGGATAGCGGCTCGCATACTGCCGCACGATATTGCTGCCCAGCGAATGCCCGACCATCACCAGCGGAGTCGTCAGCCCGGCGTGCTGGATCAGCGCGTGCAGGTCCGACACGTCAGCGTCGAGATCTCGCGGCAACGGCCCCTCGCTGCTGAAGCCGAAGCCGGCCCGGTCGTACGCGCAGACGCGTGTGTGTGCGGCCAGAAGTGGTTGCACCTTGAACCACGTGGAGGAGTCGGCGAGCGCGCCAGCTTCCAGCAGCACAGTCTGCGCCCCGCTTCCCGAACAACGCAGATTGAGTTGGCGGCCATGACCGAGGTCGATCAGCTTCGCCGCTTCCGCATAGCTGTCCGGCATGCGCTGCGGTGTGGATGCGTGGTTGGCATCGGTGGCGACGGCCTGGCCGAACATCGCGGCCAGCACAAGGACGCCGCACGCTTTCAGGTACATCCCGCTCACGGTGTGTCTCCCCTCGATGGCCCGGACAGTACGCCGGGCAGGCCCTCCATCGACACGAGGTGATGCACGAAGTTCAGGAGCGTCGTGCGAGCACCACGGCGTGACGCAACTTTATTCCGCAGCGCGCCGCAACTTTATTCCGCTGAGTGGCGAGCCTTATGGACGACGGATGGCGCGCCACGTTTTGCTCCACGGCGATGGAAAGCAGCCTTTATCCAAAGAAAAACCCCGGTTCCCCGGGGTTTTTGCTCTTCGATCCACTGGCCTCAAAACACCACGAACAGATTCGTCGACAAGGTATGCGCCTGATCGCGCTGCCCCTTTTCGTAGTCGTAGTTGAACCTCAACGACGTGCGCTTCGACAGCGTCGCATTAAGCCCAAGGTTCAACACGCCGCTATAGCGCGACAGGCCGATGCCCACCAGCGGTTGCCATTGCTGCAAGCCGACGAAGCTGGCGTCGAACGCATCGCCATGCGAAGCCAGCGTACGGCGAAGCTGCACGCTGGCGCTGAAATCCACGGCGCGGCCACCCGCGAAATCCCAGCGCCGCGCTGCACGCAAACCAAGGCCGGCGCGCCAGCGATCCAGCATCTGCGCATTGGTGCGCAGGCCGAAGCCGCCTGCGCCTTGTTCGGCGAAACCGTCGCGGTCGATGCTGGCGTATTCCACGCTGGCGAACGGCGTGATGCGGCTGCCCGCCAGGTTCAGATGCAGGCCGGTCTCGCCATAGGCCACGTTGTAGTTGCCGCTGTAGTCGGTGGAGACGCCTTGCAGGCTGGTACCCAGCAGCAAGCGGCGGTTGACGCTTTGCTGGAAATGACCGACGCCGAGGCGGCCCTGCGCGTACCAGTTGCCATTGACCCAGCCGGCGTAGAGCATGCCCTCGGTGCTGCGGCTGCGATTGCGGTCGTAGGCCTGGTCGAGCTGCTGCTGCCCCTGGTTCTGGCCGAAGGCAAAACCCGCCACGCCCGAGCTGCCGATCTTCCGGTCGCTGCCTACCAGCCATCCGTTCAACTGGAAGCCGACGCCGTCATAACCGGAACGGCCCATGCCGCCACCGACGTTGAGGCTCTGTGTCCACATGCCGTAGCCGGTGTTGCGGCCGAGCAGGTCGTCGAAGTGGTCGGCCAGCGCACGGCTGGAGGCGTCGATCGCTTCGAACGTCATCGCCGCACTGGCGGCGTGCAGCTGGCCGGAGAGGCTTTGCAGCGAGGCCTGTGCAGCCTCCAGGTTGGGGGCCTGCTGGAACTCGCCGGCGGCTTGCACGAAATCGCTCGACACGCTGGAGAGGTTGCCGCTGGCGATCTTGCTATTGAGCTGGGTGAAGGCGCCTTGTACGCGCTGCGCGCTGCCGAGCGACAAAGGCGTATACGTCACGCCACCACCCGCCGCCGCAGTCGTCACATCGAGGCCGGTGGTATCCAGCCATGCGCTGTGGGAGTCGTAGTAAATCCTGGATGAGATGAAGACCACTCCTGCGGCTTTGGCCAGTCGGGTGAAGCTGCCACCAAACGAAATGCCTTTCGTGGTGGTAAAGACCTCGGTGTGGGAATTGGCGACGTAGCCTTGATCGGCACCGATAATTTCCAGCGTGCCTCCGCTCACCAGAATGTTGCCGTCGACCACGAGCTTGCTGCCTAGGCTCACGGCCAGGGTGCCGGTGAATGTATTGGTGTAGCTGCCGCCGATGTGGGTGTCGCCGCCGCGCACGACGACCCTGCCGGAGTTGTAGAGGTCGCCGGTGACACCGGCAAGCTGGGCGGCTCCCCCGTTCGCGTAGCCTTCCAGCGTGGTTGTGCCATTCACCTTGACATTGCCCGGCAATGCGTAAGCAGTCCTGATGGAACCCTGGTTGATCGTCGTCCCCCCGGTGTACGTATTGTCCGGTGACTGCAGGATCAACTCGCCCGGGCCGTTCTGCGTGACGGAGCCCGGCCCGGAGATCGCGCCGCTGGCAAAAACATTCCGCGCGCTATTGAAGAGCAGGGCGCCTTTATTCAGCACCGGCGCCTCGAACGAAAAATTGCCGGTTGCGCTGCCTGGGATGTCGCCGCTGTTGTCGATCTGTAGCGTTCCGCGCTCGATCGTGATCCGCGAGGGACGGAGCACCTGATTCCATGGAACCAGCGTCAACTTACCGCTGCCGGCATGGATCAGCGCGCCATCTCCCACGGACGAAATGCTGCTCGCGAAAGTGACATCATCGCTGCGATTGAATACCAAGGTGCCGGAATGGATCGCGATATTGCCGCCCAGGCCAAGCGAGCCCTTGGAGCCGCCATCGCCGATCTGCAGCGTGGTGCCATCGGGTCCGGTGCCGTCGATGGTTACGCTGCGCGGAATGAGATTGTCGTTGTCGATGACCCAGGTGCCGCCGTTCGCTACCGTCATGTCACCGTAGAAGCGGCTTTTACCGGTGACGGTCTGCGCATACGAGCGCACGCTTCCTGCTGCGCCGGTCAAGGTCAGCGTGGAATTCGAGCTTACGCCGACGTCGAGGTCGCCGCGGATGGAACTGCCGGCCGACAACAGGACGGCGTTGTTCGCGTTCTCGCGCAATTTCACATCACCGATGATGGTGCCCGCGTTGGTCAGCACCAGCGCTCCACCGGCATTGCCTGCGGGTAGGTATTCCGAAGCGACGAAAATGGCGCAGCCGCCGGACTTCGGGCAGTCCCCGGCGCGCGTACCGGTGCTTGCGATGGTGGAGCCGGCATCGTTGGTCACGCTGCCGCCGTGCTGCAGGTAGACCGCCGTGGCCGCCGCCGAGATCGTGGCGCCTCCACCGTTCGTGACCGCGCCGGGCTGGCCGGTCACTTCGATGGCTATGCCGTTGCTGGACAAGATGGAACTGCCGGCGCCTTCATTGGTAACGCTGCCGCCGTACTGCAGGCGGATCGCACCTGCTCCGCCGGATATGACGCCGCCCGCGCTGTTCCGGACCGTGCTTGTGGCCAGGGCCGCCTGCACCGCGAGGCCCGTGCCGGAGCTGATCGTGCTGCCGACGCCTTCGTTGCTGACCGATCCACCGTAGCTCAAATCGGTAGCGACATCTCCGCCCTGAATCGTTCCGCCGCCGTTGTTGGCGATTGATCCCGGATAGCCGTTGAAGGCGATGCCTGCGTGGCTTCCGCGGATGCTGCCGCCGTCCTGGTTGAGGACGGCATAGCTGCTGCCGAAGATGTTCTCGCCGCTGACGGCGACACCCACGTTGCCGCCAAGCGCCCCTGCATTGATCAGCGTCGCTCGACCCTGCAGCAGGATACGGTTGGATAGCGCCACACCTCGGCCTACCTGCAGGCTGGTGTCGATATTCGATGACGACCTGCGATCACCCACGGTGATGTCGCCTGCGCCCAGCGTGGCTCCCGCCGCAAGCTTCAACGTGCCGGCGTTCACCATGGTGCCGCCGGTGTACGTGCTGGCGCCGGTGAGTATCAGTGTTCCCGTGCCCTGCTGGGTCAACGAACCGCTGCCGCTGACGGCGCCGGCGAAGCTGATGTCGTCACTGCGGTTGAATACCAGCGACGCATTGTTCGTGACATTGCCCTGGATCGATCCGCTGGTGCCGCCATTGCCGATCTGCAGGATGCCCTGGTTGACGGTGGTGCCGCCGGTGTGACTGCTTGCGCCGGTAAGCGTCAGCGTGCCGGCGCCGTTCTTGACCAGGCTCGTCGAGCCGCTAAAGGTATCCGGTCGCACCGTAACCTGGCCGCCTTCGACGCTAATGTCACTGGACGTGGCTGGTGGTGCGGGCCTGACGTTGCCGCCACCGCTATTGCCACCGCCACCGCCACCACAACCGGATAATCCCAGCGCCATGGCCACTGCCAGCGCCATCGCGCAGGGCCTGGCCCATGCATCCATGACCGTACGATCGGGTGCTGCCGCACCGCGCAGAGCTTCCATGTATTTCCCCTTGTGAGCGCAATATCTTGTCGTAATAACTAACGACACGCCAGGGGTTTGCCGCTGATGCGCCAGGGCTGGCGCTTCCTTTTGCCGGATTGGCGGGTTGGACCGCCGCCATTGGCGCGGAGTCAAGCCCGAACATCTGCTCCTGCAAGTTCACTCGCAACGCTGCTCCAGCCACCGCGATTGCGACGCTCTGAACTCCTGCGGCGCCACCCCATACGCCCGCCGGAACGCCCGAGTGAAATCCGCCGCATAGTTGAAACCCAACCGCCCGCCCAGCTCGCCGATCGCCCCGGAGCGCGAGCCCGCCAGTTCATCCGCCGCCTGGCGCAGCCGGCAATTGCGGATATACGCGTGCAGCCCGCCTTCCGCTTCGAACAGCCGATACAGCGTGGCCCGCGCCAGCGGAAAGCGGCCAAGGATGTTTTCCGGCACCAGCTCCTGCGAATGCAGATGGGCGTCGATGTAATGCTTGATACGGCCAAGCATCGCCGCGCGCGCGGCGCCGCGGGGGCTGTGGCTCTGGCTGGCCGCCTTGCGGAAGGCCGCGAGTATCAGTTCGGCCGCCACGTGCAGCGCGCGGCTCGCCTCGGTATCGCTCATCGCCGGCAAGGCATCGCACATGTCCTGCAGATGCGCCCGCAACTGCCGTGTCGACGGTGCGGCATAGCCCACCACCTTGCCATGCAGCGACTCCGCCTGCGGAATCGCCGCTTCCACCACGGCGCGCGGAAGAAAGAAGGCCAGGGTGCGTGTGCGCGTGGGGCGCCGCATGGTCATCGGCCGGCCCATGTCCAGCGCGAGAATGCCCGGTACGAACTGCGTGATCGGGCGTCGCTGCGCGGTGCCGGTTTCGGTCTCGGCAATGCCTTCCATCAGCACGTGGAAGCAGTAGTCGCGCATGTCGTCGGCGGCGATCTTTTGCGCAGAGCGTTGCAGCATGGTCGGGCCGGTACGGCTGTCCAGGTAGACGATGTCCGGCAGCACATACGTATCGAGTTCGGCATGGAAGCCGCCGGCGATCTGCGCCGGCGCCACCGGCACCTCCAGCATGCCGGCCAGCCGGTCGCGCCAGGCCGGCAGTTGCCGTTCCCTGGGTTCGCCGGCCACGCTGAAGCGCTGGCGGCTCAGCGCGGTGTCCGCGGAACCCTGTTCCTTGTGCCGCGCCCACGCGGCTGTGCGCGCCGTGTCGCCGCGGAGCGGATCCTGCCAGAAGGTGTGCATGCTCCTGCCCCTGTCGATGCGACCTGCCGTGGTCCGGTATCGTGGGAAGGGGGCGCCGGCTTGTCTGTAGAACAAACACGCTACAGGTGCCGCCGCCGGCCGCCGCGCACAATGCGCTTCTTAAAGGAACCCAGGGATCCACTATGGAATCACCGGCCGCCGGCCAGACTCCGCCGCTGATCCACGTGGCGATCGTCGAGGACGACCTGGGTTTCAGGCGCGCCCTCAGCGAGGCCATCGACAGCACGCATGACCTGCGCCTGGCCGGCGTCGCCGGCACGCGCGCCGAAGGCTTGCAGTTGCTGCTGGGCGCGCCGGTGGACGTGCTGCTGGTGGACCTGGGCCTGCCGGACGGTTCCGGCATCGACGTGATCAAGGCCGCGGTGCAGCAGTGGAGCAGCTGCAGCGTGGTGGTCAGCACCAACTTCGGCGACGAGACCCACGTCATCCGCTCGATCGAGGCCGGCGCCTCCGGCTATCTGCTGAAGGACAGCTCGCCCGCCCGCATCGTCGACGAGATCCGCAGCGTGGCCAGCGGCGGCAGCCCGATCAGCCCTATCATTGCGCGCCAGGTGCTGGCACGGTTCCGGCAGCTGGGGGCAGGGGGTGCAAGCCGCGCCCAGAAACCGGACGAGGCAGCGCAACTGCTGTCCGCGCGCGAGAAGGAAGTGCTGGAGCTCATCACCAAGGGATTCACGGCGAATGAAATCGCCCGGCTGATGTCGTTGTCGCCCTTCACCGTGCGCAGCTTCGTGCGGCGTATCTACAGCAAGTTGAATGTGACATCCAAGGCGGAAGCGATTTATGAGGCCAGGAATCAGGGGATTCTGGACGGCTGACTCGACCGGCAAAGTGGAAGTGGTGGATGAGCGGGCGCCGCGTTCGCCATTGAAAAGCGTTCCCGCCGCAGCGGCGCTGTTGTTCTCGGTGGCTTTGCTGGCCGCGCTGGGGGCCTTTCTTTCGCTGGCGGCCAGCGGCATCGAGCGTTCGGGCGAATGCCTGCATCTGACGCAGGGCAGCTGGCAGGACGCGCCGGCCACGGGCTTCAGTGCGATGCCGGCTACGCAGGACAGCCGGAGCCTGCCGTCCGACTGGCGCAACGCCAACTTGCCGCTGGCTATGCCGGCGAGCGCCGAGGCTTCGGAGACATCCGCTTACCGCACCACTTGGGTAAGGCTGAAGATCGACGAAGCGCAAGCGCTCACCGCCTCGCGCGCCTTGTACGGCGTGCGCCTGAAAACCGACGGCCCCATCGCAATCTATATCAACGGCAAGCTGGCCTATCGCGCGCAACCGCGCGGCCAGCAGTGGAACAGCCTGTTCATGCCGCTGTGGATGAACCTGGAACCCGGCACGAGCGATGCGCCGGTGCATGAAATCCTGATTGGCCTGCAGCACACGTCCAGCTATCCCGTAGCCGTTTCCTCGCTTTGGCTCGGGCCGGCCGATGCCTTGCGCGGCCGCTACCAGGTGCGCCAATGGCTGCAGTCGGGACTGCCGGCGATGTTGAACGCGGCGTTCCTGGCGGTAGGCATCTTCGCGCTGTTCGTGTGGTTCAGGCGCCGCGAGGATGCCAGCTATCTGCTGTTCTTCTGCCTTGCCGCCACCGCCTTCGCCGGCCATCTGCATTACTACGTGGACCTGCCGATCGCCCGCGACTGGTTCGGCTGGCTGGTGATCAACTCGCTGTGCTGGGGGCTGACCTCGCTGCATTTCTTCCTGCGGCTGCTGCACGGCCGCCCGCTGCGCTGGCTGGGGCGTGCGGTGGTGGCCACCGTGGTACTGATCGGCTTGGCGACGATGCCGCTGCCATGGGCCTTGCCCAATTCCTCGCCGATGCTGGCGACGATCTACGCGCTCGAGCTGCTGATGGCGCTGGCGATCTGCATCGTGGGCGGCGCCGCCACCTGGCGTGCATCGCGGGAGGGGCGGGTGGTGGTGGTGGCGCTGGCCATCTGCGAGCTGCTCGGCATGTCCGACTGGATGCTGCACAACAATGTGGTGGGGCCGGAGGGCTGGTTCCTCGGCGCGTACACCAATGGCGTGACATTCATTTTCTTCGGGTTGCTGATGTATCGGCGCTATGTGCGAGCCATCGAAGAAGTGGAGCGGGTGAATGCGAGCCTGGCCGAACGCTTGCGCTTGCGCGAGGCCGAACTGGAAGCAAGCCACCAGCGCCTGCGCGAGATCGAACAGCGCCAGTTGCTGAGCGACGAACGCCAACGCCTGATGCAGGACATGCATGACGGCCTGGGCTCCACGCTGATCAGCGCGATCCGCTCGGTGGAGCAGGGCCGCATGCGCGACGCCGAGGTTTCGCAGTTGCTCAAGGACTGCATGGATGACCTGAAGCTGGCGATCGACTCGATGGAGCCGGTGGAGGCGGACTTGCTCTTGTTGTTGGCAACGTTGCGCTACCGCCTGGAACCTCGCATGGAAAGCGCCAACGTCGCGCTGGTGTGGGACGTAAAAGAACTGCCTGCGCTGGATTGGCTGGACCCATCGAGCGCGTTGAATATCCTGCGCATCGTGCAGGAGAGCGTTGCCAACACCTTGCGCCATACGCGGGCCACGGTTATCCGTGTTGCTACCGCCGTCGAAGGCGATGGTGTGCAGGTGATCATCGAGGACAACGGGCAGGGCTTCGATGTGGCGGCCGCGTTGTCGCGTGGTGGTGGCCGCGGCTTGCATAATCAGCAGCGGCGTGCGCAGGTGATCAATGGGCGGGTCGAATGGGTAGCCGGAGAGGCCGGCACGCGATTTACGCTCTGGCTTCCCGTGCTGCGGGGAGATGAAGTATGCGGTTGAGAGGTGCCTTCGGACTGTTTTCGTTCGCGGTGGCGACCATGGCAGTGGGCGCGGAGTACAGGATTGACCCGCATTATCCTCGCGAGCCGGTCTGCGTCGCGATGACAAAGGCACTCAATAAAGGCGCCATCGTCGATGTGCGAACGCCTGTGTGCCGCAGAAGGATGGATATATCTGGCAACCGAGAAGGTCTGTCGTCCGCAAGTTTACGAAAGATCGATCTTCAGGATCATCGGCAGCTGCTCATCGAGATGCTGATGATCACCGGTGCACCCATGGCGAGCGACAAGGCCGGCCAGCGTGTGGATGACATCATTCGTTCTTCGGAGGTGAGGATCTACGCCACCAGGTTGGATCCCGATAACAGCGGCCATGTCCGAAACATATACGTTGTGGACAATACGATCTGCGAGCCTGAGTGGTCCTCGAATCCGGTGTCTCCGGCCGTTTACGTGTAAGCGGCCAACGGGGAGTTGGATCCTTATTGGGGGAAGGGTTCGTTCGCCTTGGGGTATCCATTCTTCTACAAAGGGCAGACCTACTACACCCAATGGCAGTCGAATGGGCCGCGGTTTCCGGCGTCCTTGTTATTGTATTCGCCGCTTGTCGTGAGCGAATTCAATCGATCGATGTTCAAGCAGGAGGTTTTGCTCTCGTTTGTCCCATCGAGCGGAAGTAACAGGAACCTATTTGAATGGCGTGTTCTTGAGAAATGGATTCGCTTCGGAGGACGTCGCCTCGCTCAGGGGCGTCATCAAACCGGAATACGATGCGCTGAGGAAGCCTGGCTGAGCGGTGGCTCTGCTTTTGCTGCGATCGCCTGTCCCTCGTTGCAAGCGCGTTGTCGTATCGCTGCCGCTTTACTCCGTGCGTTGGTGGTTATCCCTGGGCTTTTGTTCAAGCCGAATGCCTTGCTGTAAGAGGTTCGGATTGCGCTCCACGCATCCGGCGTTTTTATTTGCGGCACGCAAGAAAACGACGCAAGAAAATACTTCGCGTCATCACGCAAATTCACCCTAAACTTTTCCCCGCATTCCTGGATTGAGACAGAAGGACGGACTGAAAAACGGTCCGCGCATTCTTCGTTCGAACATCCAGGAAGACTTCATGGTTGCCGTGATTGCAGGAAATGGTCTGGGGCTGGGCAATACCTCGCTGACGCAGCTGGGCCAGGCGCAAGGAGGCGCATCGAATCTGGGGCAGGCGCAATCGCGCCAGTACGTCAATGCCGCCAACGGCAACCTGGTGCTGCAGGGGCAGGATCAGGGCCTGCTGTTCGACGACCTGCCGCTGAACCAGCTGCGCACCTACAACAGCTTGAGTCCCGGCGGCGGCAGCCAGGGCTGGCTGTTCGGTTTCAGCCGCAGCATCGGCGGGCTGGCCGGGACGGTGAACACGGCAGGCAGCACGGTGTCGCGCGTGGCGGATGACGGCTCCATGGTGAGCTACGCCTACAACGCCAGCGCCGGCGCCTACCTCAGCACGGGACAGAGCGGCAGCGTCGACACGCTCACCTGGAATGCCGCCAGCTCCAGCTGGACCCGCACCGATGGCGCCAGCCGCCAGCAGGAGACCTACAACGCCGCCGGCCAGCTGACCGGACTGAGCTCCCCCGAGAGCGGCGCCAGCTACAGTTTCGGCTACAACGGCAACCAGCTCACCACGATCACCGCCAGCGATGGCGATGTGCTGACGCTCGGCTATGACGGCAACGGCCGACTGGGCAGCATCTCCGTCACCGAAGTGCCGCCCGGCCAGACTGCGGCCGTGACGCGCCAGGAGGTGAGCTACACCTACGACGCGCAGGGCCGCCTCGGCACCGTCACCACCACGCTCGCCTCCGACACCAACAGCTCCAGCTCCGCCAGCTACACCACCACCTACGGCTACGACGGCAGCAGCGACCGCGTGGCGTCGGTGACGCAGAGCGACGGCACGGTGGCCAGCTACACCTATGCGCAGGACAGCCAGGGCGTGTACCGCGTCGCCAGCGCGACCACCGGTACCGGCGCGGCCGCGCAGACGGTCAACTTCAGCTACGACTTGAACGGCGACACCACCACGGTGAGCAATGCGCTCGGCCAGGCGTGGACTTACGGCTACAACGCCGCCGGCCAGCTCACGCAGGTGACCGCGCCCAGCGTCAACGGCGCCAGTCCCGCCACGCATTACAGCTACGACGCCAGCGGCAATCTGCTGCAGTCGGTGGATGCGAACGGCGCGGCCACGCGGTACAGCTACGACGCGAACGGCAACCTGCTGAGCGTCACCGATGCCACCGGCCACGCGGTGAGCTACACCTACAACGCCGACAACCAGGTCACCAGCAAGACCGTCTACGCCGTCGCCGCGCAAGGCACGCCGGGGCAGGGCGGCTACGTGGCGCCTTCGGGCGCGCAGACCACCTATTACGTCTACGACGCCGGCGACCGTCTCAACTTCACCGTCGATCCGCTGGGCGCCGTGACGGAACACGACTACACCGTGTCGGCCGCCGGCCTCAGCGAGCTGAGCACGACGCGGACGTACCTCGGCGCTTCCTACGACACCAGCGCCGCCACGCCCGCCAACCCGCCCAGCCTGGCGAACCTGCAGGCCTGGGTGGCGAGCAGCCCGGTGCAGAACACGCTGGCGCAGGCCACGCGCACCGACTACAGCTACGACGTGCGCGGCCAGCTGGCCTCCAGCACGGTCTGGGGCACGCTGGCCGCGGATGGCACCGGCGCCATGCAGGGCGGCAATATCGCCTACGACGCGGTGCAGACCAGCTACACCTACGACGCCAGCGGCCGCCTGCTGCAGACGATCCGTCGCAGCGGTACCGATCGCTCGTCCCTGGCCACCACCAGCTACGCCTACGACGGCATGGGCCGGCTGATCGGTAGCACCGATGCTCTGGGCTACGTCACCAGCTACACCTACAGCGACAGCCAGAACACGCTGGCCATCCACCAGGCGAATGGCCTGGTCACTACCGAAGTGCGCAACAGCGCGGGCCAGCTGGTCAGCCGCACGCAGGCGGTGACGGGGCAGCCCAGCCGCGTCACCAGTTACCTGTACAACGCGGCGGGGCAGTCCGTCGCCACCATCGACCCGGCCGGCAACGGCAGCTTCACCTTCTATGACGCGGATGGCCGCGTCACCGGCACGGTGGATGCCACGGGCGCGGTGACGGCTTACGCCTACGACGCCGATGGCCGTGTCGTACGCACCACCGACTACGCCACGCCGGTCAGCACCAGCGGCTGGATCAGCGGCGGCGCATTGACGGCAAGCCTGCCCGCGGCCTTGCCGGTGCCGAGCGGCAGCGCGGACGACCGCATCGCCGACAGCGTGTACGACAGCGCCGGCCGCGCGGTGGCGAGCATCGACGGCCTGGGCAACGTGGTCACCGTCAGCTACGACGGTGCCGGCCGCGCGCTGAGCAGCCTGGCCTATGCCACGCCGCTCACCGCCACGCAGCGCGCGGGTCTTGGCACGCCGCCGACGCTGTCGGCCTTGAACGCCGTACTGGCCAGCAACAGTGCCGACCGTCTCGCGCAGACCGTCTACGACGCCGACGGCCGCACAGTTGCCAGCATCGACGCAGCGGGCTACGTCACCATCACCAGCTACGACAACAGCGGCAATGCGGTGCTGGTCACCGCATACGCCACCGCGCTCACGCCGAGCCAGCGCAGCGGCCTGGGTACGGCGCCAACGCTAGCTTCGCTGCAGGCCGTGGTGACGAGCAGCAGTACGGACCAGATCACCCGCAATTACTACGACCGCGAGAACCAGCTGGTCGGCAGCATCGACCCGGCCGGCTATCTGACGGTGCGCAGCTATCAGGAGCTGACCACGGCGTCCTATCCCACCGCCGTGCGCATGGAAAGCGACATGCGCTATGCGCAGCCGCTGACTGCGGCGCAGATTGCCGTGCTGCCCGCCCATCCGGGCTATAGCGACCTGGTCGCCGCTGCCGCCGCGGCGGGCCAGTCCGCGGGTTCCGCCCTGCAGCAGGTGCAGCGCTTCTACGATGCCGACGGCCGCCTGGCGGAAGTCGATGCCATCAACGGCGCGGAAACCACCTACACGCAGTACTCCTACGACAGCGCCGGCCGCCAGGCGCGGATCAAGCTGACCACCTCGGGCGCGGCGCTGACGGCGGAGCGTTCGACCATCACCGTGTACGACGGCTACGGCGACCTGGTCAGCACCACGGATCCGGTCAATGCCTTCGCCGGCTACACCTACAACACGCTGGGCCAGAAGACCCAGTCCAGGGACGCCGCTGGCAATATCACCTGGTACTACTACGGTAGCGACGAGCGCCTCGCCTACACCGTGCAGGGGCAATCCAGCGGCAGCACGCTCAATGCGCTGGCCAGCGTCACGGCTTACACCTACAACGCCTTCGGCCAGGTCACCGCGAGCACGGCCTACGCAAGTCTGCTGAGCCTGGTCACCAGCGGCAGCAGCAGCGGCACCACACTCAATGCCAATGCCGCCAGCACGGCGGACGTGGCGGCGGCGGTCGCGGCGCTGCCCGCCAGCGCGGCCGATCCCAACCAGCAGGTGAGCACCACTTACGACGCCGATGGCAACGTGGTGATAGTCACCAGCGGCGACGGCTACCACACCGCCACCGCTTACGACGCGTTCGGCGACGTCAGCCAGGTCACCCGCCAGCTGAGCGGCGCCGGCAGCGCGCTCAGCGGTTCCAACAGCACGGTCACGCAGTACGTCTACGATGCGCGCGGCGAGCGCGTACAGGAAACCGATGGCGTGGGCGGCGCCGCGACCCAGGCCAGCTCGGCCACCTACGATGCCTTCGGCCGCGTCACCAGCCGCACCGACGCCAACAACAACGTGGTCACCTACAGCTACGACCCGCTGGGCCGCCAGGTCGGCAGCAGCCAGACGGTGCAGGGCCAGGTGCGCACCACGCAGACTACGTACGACGCCATCGGCCGCGTGCTCACCGCGGTGGATGGGGTGGGCAACACCACCACCTACCAGTACGACCCGACCGGGCTGACCACCACCATCATCACCCCGGGCGGCATCCACACCGTGGTGACCAAGGATCCGTTCGGCGACACGCTCACCGTGACCGATGGCGCCGGCAACGTCACCACCTCGACCTACGACGCCGACGGCCGCCTGCTCACCACCACGGACGCGCTGGGCAATGTCCGCACCAACCACTACGACCTCGACGGCAACCTGAGCCAGACCGCCTACGCCGTCGGCAGCAATTTCTCCTACAAGGATGTGAGCTACACCTACGATGCCGCCGGGCGGGTGCTGACGCAGACCGTCGACCCGGGCAGCGCGGTCACCACCTATGCCTATGACGGCGAAGGCCGCCGCCTCAGCGTCACCGACCCGCTGGGCACGGTCACCACTTACAGCTACGACGCCGACGGCAACACCCTCACCCAGGTGCAGGACGCCGGCAGCGGCAAGCTCAACATCACCACCACCTACAGCTACGACGGCGCCGGCAACGTGCTGACGGTGACGCACGGCGCGGGCACGTCCGCCGCCGCTGCCACGCAATACGTCTACGACAACCTCGGCCGCCTGACGCAGAAGATCGACGATCCGTCGAACCTCGCCCTGAGCACGCGCTACACCTACGACGGCGATAACCATCTGCTCAGCGCCACCGACGCCGTCGGCAACGTGACGCGCTACGTCTACGACGAGGCGGGCGAGAAGGTCTTCACCATCGATCCCACCGGCGCCGTCACTCGCATGTGGTACGACGCCGACGGCCGCCTCACCACCACGCGCGGCTACGCCACGCTGCTGACGGCGAACCAGCTCAGCGCGCTAGGTGCGGCGCCGACCCTGGCCGCCGTGGCGGCCGATGTCACCAATACCGCCAGCGACAGCTATCAGCAGAGCGTCTACAACGCCGACGGCCAGGTGGCCTACGCGCTGTCCGGCACCACGCTCAACGCTACGCAGTACAGCTACAACGCGGACGGCCAAGTCAGCCAGGTGCGCCGCTATGCCGCGCCGCTGTCGACCGGCAGCATCAGCCCCACGGCGACCTCGACTGCCGTTGCTTCATACATCACGGCCGGCAGCAGCGACCTGCAGAGCTGGAGCGCCTACGATGCCAATGGCGAGGCGGTCTACCAGATCGACGGCACGGGCGGCGTTACCCAGCGCGTGTTCGATGCCAACGGCAATGTCACGCGCAGCATCGCTTACGCAACAGCCTTGACCGCTGCGCAGCTGGCCGCGCTCGGCAGTGCGCCGACGGCGGCGCAGGTCGCGGCGGTGGTGACCACCAGTGCCGCCGATCGCAGCAGCTATGCGGCATATGACGGGCTCGGGCGGCAGCTGTACGCCGTCGGCGCCACGGGCGCAGTGACGCAGACCAGCTACGACGCCAATGGCCGCGTGACCGCGACCACGGCCTATATCAACGCGCTGACGCCAGCACAGCTCGCCGGCCTGGGCAATGCGCCGACCGATACGCAGATCCATGGCCTGCTTACCGCCAGCAACTACGATCGCCACAGCTACGCGGTGTACGACGCGGCCGGCGAGCAGCGCTACGCCATCGACGCGATGGGCAACGTCAAGGAAACCCGCTACGACGCGGCCGGCCGCGTCACCGAAGTGCTGGGCTATGCGAATGCGGTGGCGGGCGTGCCGGGAACGCTCGCGCAGGTGGCCAGCGCGGTAAGCGCCGCGGGCAATACCGATGCCAACGCCCAGGCCACGCTCTATCTCTACGACAGCGCCGGCCGCCAGCGCTTCACCGTGCGCCAGAACCAGGGCGGCACGGTGGGCGCCGTCACCGAGCAGCGCTACGACGCCAACGGCAACATAGTTGCGCGGATCGCTTATGCCAACACGTTGGCGTTGAGCACCAGCCAGCCGCTCAGCGCGCAGTTGAACACGGCGAGTGTGGCCAGCGCGGTGGCGGGCACGCCGGCTGCGGGCATGCAGATCACCAGTTCGGTCTACGACGCGGACAGCCGCGAGATCTATCACGTCGACGCGCTCGGCGACGTCACCCAGAACGGTTACGACGCCTTTGGCCGCACGGTTTCGGTGCAGCAGTACGCGCATGCGATCACGGTGCCGGCGAGCATCACCGCGGCAACCATTGCCGCCGCCGTGGCAGCCGCGGGCGGCGCCACCGGTGCCCGCGTCAGCACCACCACCTACGACACGCGCGGCAACGTGCTCAGCACCGGTGATGCGCTGGGCGTCAATGCCACCTACAGTTACGACGGCCGCGGGCTGAAGACCGGCGCCACCAACCGCGACGGCGCGGCGTGGACCTACAGCTACGACACCACAGGCCGCCTGGTGCAGACCGGCAGCCCCGCGGTGACCGTGGGCAGTTACAACACCGGCGGCGCCCTGCAGAGCGCCGCGAACCAGTATCTCTACACCACCACCGCTTACGACACGTTCGGCGAAGCGACCAGCGTTACCCAAGGCTATGGCACCGCACCGACCGCGATCACCGCGGTCAGCACCGTGCATTACGCCTACGATGCCGCGGGGCACAGGGTGCAGACCACGGACGCGATGAGCGGCGTCAGCACCGCCACCTACGATGCCTTCGGCGATCAGGTGGTGAGCAAGGACGCGAACGGCAACTACGACTACCGCGTCTACGACAACGACGGCCGCCTGATCGGCGCCATCGATGGCGCGGGCGGCATCACCTCGTGGAGCTACGACGCTTACGGCAATGCGGTCAGCGCCGCGCAGCACGCCGCGCCCTTCGCCGGGCTGGGCGGCAGCTGGACGGCCGGGCAGCCGGTCACGCCGGATCAATTCAACTCAAGCACTTCCAGCGGCGACCGCATCACCAGCACCACCTACGACCAGTGGAACCAGAAGACCCAGGTAGCGCAAGCCGCCATTTCGATGACGCTGGGCATGGGGCCGCTGGCGGGGCAGAGCGCCACTGCCGCGCCAACCACCGTCTATACCTACGACGCCTACGGCAACCTGGTCACCAGCGCGGTGCTGCTGCAGCCGGCCTTGACGGTGGGCGGCACCAGCTCGCCAGCGGTATGGGCGACCACCAACACCTATTACGACGCACTGCACCGTGTGGTGATGGTGGTGACGCCCACCGGCAGCTATACGAGCCCGCAGGGCTATGTCACCACCACCGCCTACGACGCGTTCGGCGAAGTCGCCACGCGTACGGACTATGCGCAGGCGATCAGTGCGAGCGGCCTAAGCACGTCGACCATGCCGGCGCTGCCGCCGGCGGGCAACCAGACCACCGGCGACAACCGCGTCACCACCTACGCCTACGATGCGATCGGCCGCGTGCTGAGTCAGACGCTGACCGGCGACGTGGGCTATGTCACCAGCAACGGTGCGACCCAGGGTGCGCTCAGCAGCGGCAACCCGACCGACGCGATCAGCGCCAGCGTCACCAGCTATACCTACGACGGCGAAGGCCGCGTGCTGAGCAAGTCGGTCAACGGCATTGTCACCACCACCACCTACGACGCGCTGGGCCGCGTGGCGACGGTGACCGATCCGGCGCGCCAGGCGCTGGTCAGCAACTGGGCGGCGCTGCTGCAGAGCAACCCCGGCTGGGATCTCACCACCGCCTCGCTGTATACCTCGGTCAGCCCCGTCACCAGCTACGTGTACGACGCGCAGGGCCATGCGCTGAGCACCACCGTGGCCGCCGGCGGACTGTCGCAGCAGAGCCTGGCCGTCTTCGACGCGGCGGGCCGGATGACCTCGTCCACCGATGCCGACGGCACGCGCCACAGCAAGACCTACGATGCCAATGGCAACCTGCGCACCGACAGCTACACGCTGACCGGTTCCACCACCGTCACCACCACCAACACCTACGACGGCAACGACCAGCTGCTCAGCACCACCGTGCAGCGCAGCGGCACGGCAACCTACGACAGCTACACGCAGCAGCAGCGCAATGCCTTCGGCGAGATCTCGGCCAAGGGCGACAACAACGGCTACGAGCTGAGCTACACCTACAACGCCGCCGGCCAGCTGCTGACGTCCACGGACAGCAAGACCGGCGTCGTCCACACCATGAGCTACGACCTGGCCGGTCACCTGATTTCCGATAGCGCATCGGGCCAGGCCACCACCAGCACGCTGGACCTGAGCGGCCGCGTCGTCACTCGCCTGTTGCCGGCCACCAATGCCACCAGCGGCGCCAATACCGCGCACAGCAGCTATGGCTACGACCGCTGGGGCAATGTCATCAGCAGCACCGATGCCAACGGCAATACCACTACCTACACTTACGACGACCAGGACCGCCTGTTCCAGACCACCGAGGCCAGCACCCTGGTGGTGTCCGCGCAGGGCAACTACGCCAACGCCAGCTCCACCACCGTCAGCGCCTACAACGCCAACGGCGAGCTGATGGGCAGCAAGGACGAGAACGGCGTGTGGCTGTGGAAGACCTACGACAGCGCCGGCCACCTGACCATGGCGCAGGATGGCGTGGGCAACCGCACCTACACCGCCTACGACGCACTGGGCCGCGCCGTGGCTCAGCAGACGCCGCCGGCGCAGACCGCCACCGGCACGGTGGCGCAGATCACCTTCACCAGCTACGACAATCTCAACCAGGTGACGGGGCAGGGCTACTTCCAGCTCAACGGTGCGGGCACCGCGCGCAGCATGGTTACCCAGCAGACGCTGGTGCTCGATGCCAACGGCGACCGCATCCAGGTCACCGACGCGCTGGGCAACAGCAGCTACTACACCTACGACGGCCAGAAGCGCGTGCTGAGCAGCCAGACGGCCCTGCAGCATGCCAACAGCCAGTCCAAGACCTACGGCTACGACGTCAACGGCTATCTGATCCACCAGGTGGATGCCAACGGCAACAGCCAGAGCTGGGTCTACGACGCCTTCGGCCGCGTGCAGAGCCACGTCGACGAAAGCGGCGCCACCTACAACTACACCTACAACGCCACCACCGGCTTGCTCGCGACCGAGACCAGCAACTGGTCGCCGACGGGGCCGGCCGGCAGCACCACCTCCACGCTGACCTTTACCTACGAGGCGGACGGCCAGGTGGCCAGCCTCAATGAAGTGGTCAACGGTGCAACCTCCAACTACACCTACAGCTACGACGCCAACGGCAACGTGGCGCGTGCCACGGTCGCCACGCAGGATGGCGGCGGCACGGCGGTCGGCAATCAGACGCTTATCGGCTACGACAGCCACAACCGCGTGCAGGAAGTGACCGTCGAGAACGCCGCCGGCACGGTGGCGACCATGCGCAGCGTGTATGTCTACGACGCCGCGGGCAATCGCCGCGCGGTGTTCACGGCGAATGCTGCGGGCCCCAATGGCGCGGCGGCGACGCCGATTCCGCTCACCACCGGCGGGCCGACGCTGACGACGGCGCTCACGGCGCAGAGCGTGCCGCCCGGTACGGCGCTGAACTACGCCATCGGCGGCAATTTCAACGATGCGCTGGGCATGGGCCTGAGCTATGCCGTGAGCGGCATGCCGAGCTGGCTGAGCTTCAACGCGACGTCGCAGACCTTTACCGGTACGCCGCCGGTGCCGACCGCGGTGGGCAGCAGCACCATCACGGTGGTGGCGACGGATGCGCTGGGGCATACGGTCAGCACGACGGTTGCAGTGGCGGTGCAGGCGGTGGCGCCGGTGTTCAGCGGTGCCGTCAGCAACCAGACGGTGCAGCCGGGCGCGGGGATGAGCTATACGGCGCCAGCGGCCACGGATAACAACGGCGAAGCCGTCACCTATACCGCCACGGGTTTGCCGGCGGGCCTGACCTTCAATGCTTCGACGCGGACGATCAGCGGCACTATCAGTTCCATCGCGGCGGCCACGTATGCCATCACCTACAAGGCGACGTCGACTTCCGGCACCAGCGTCAGCACCAGCTTCAACATCACCGTGCCGGCGGTGGCGCCGGCGTTCACCGGTGGCATGACCAACCAGACGGTGCAGCCTGGCGGCTCGCTCAGCTACCAGGCACCGACGGCGACGGATGCCAATGGCTATACGGTGAGCTACAGCGCCAGCGGTCTGCCGTCGGGGATCAGCTTCAATGCGTCCACGCGTACCTTCAGCGGTTCGCTGACCACGGCGGGCACGTATACGGTGACGTATACGGCGACGTCGAGCGCGGGGACCACGGCGTCGCAGACGTTCACCATCACGGTGCCGGCGGTGACGCCGGTGTTCACCGGTGGCGTGAGCAATCTCAGTGGCACGGCCAGCGTGGTGATGAATTCGTACCAGGCGCCGACCGCCACTGACGCCAACGGCTATGCCATCAGCTACAGCGCGAGCAATCTGCCGCCGGGGATCAGCTTCGATCCTTCGTCGCGCATCTTCAGCGGTACGCCGACGACGGCAGGGACGTGGACGGTGACGTATACCGCCACGTCGACGGCGAATACGGTGGCGTCGACGACGTTTACCATCACCGTGGTCGCGGCTTCGGCGCCGGTATACAACGGAGGCATGCCCACCGGCATCACCTTCAACGCGGGTGATTCGGAAACCTGGACCGTACCCGCCGGCGCTTTCAGCAATCCTATGGGGCGTCCGCTTTCTTACAACCTCCAGGGCAACAAACCGCCCGGCGTTGAAATGAGCCCTTCCGGCGTGATCACCGCCAATGTGCCGGCAAGCGCGTTGAAGCAGGCCTACTCGTGCAGCGTCGTGGCTTGGGACCCTGCAGACAGTCTGTCTGTGAGCGTGCCTCTGCGCATCCAGATCCTGACCGGCATCGGCACCTTGTCCGCGCAGACCATGAGCGCGGGCGCATCCAGCCCGGCGCCGGAAATGATGTCGGTCCAGACCGCGCAAGCCACCCAGGCCACCACGCCCAACGTCGTCGCCGACTGGTACACCTACGACGCCGACAACCGCGTGGTGGTGGCGAACGGCGCGCTGCAGAACGGCCAGATCCTGATGACCACGGCCACCAACTCCGCGTCCAACGCCTACGACGCGGCGGGCAACGTGGTGACCTATACGACGGAGCAGAGCGCCGGCCAGTACACCACCCAGCGCAACAGCTACGACGCGCTGAATCAGCTGACCATGATCCAGAACGAGGCGCCGGGCAGCTCCACCTTCGCCACCTACGAAACGCGCAGCTACGACCTGGACGGCCGCCTCAGCAGCGACGTCACCTGGAACCTGCCGGGCCACCAGGGCGCAGGCACGCTCAACGGCAACGTGGTCACCTTCAACGACGCCGGCTGGGTCGCCACCGACACCTTCTACAGCTACAACGCCGACGGCGAACTGGTCGACCAGAGCGAATACGCCGAGGAAGGCGCGCAGGCGCTGATCAACCAGTACGGCAACAACGTCGCCACGAGCTACCAGGACACCACCGCGCCGAGCGCACCCAGCGGCGCCACGGCAGGCTCGCTGTACCTGGCCACCGAGAAGAACTACGCGGCGGCCGGCGCCGGCTATGGCTACGACGCCGACGGCAAT
The DNA here is from genome assembly GCF_011759495.1 of Dyella sp. SG562. Classification (NCBI taxonomy): domain Bacteria; kingdom Pseudomonadati; phylum Pseudomonadota; class Gammaproteobacteria; order Lysobacterales; family Rhodanobacteraceae; genus Dyella; species Dyella sp. SG562. Next base: position 476,650 of record NZ_JAAOYS010000001.1, on the reverse strand, counting down.
GCGCTCGGCTACCGCGTCACCACCGGCAGCGTCTCCACGGTGGTCAACGGCAGCCCGGTGAGCGGCACCATCGGCTACCAGAACGCCTACATTAAGCAGAACGGCCTGCTGCTCGCCAGCACCACGCCCACGCTGATCAGCGGCGGCGGCACCGTCAACCAGCCCACGGTGAACACCTATAACGACCTGGGCGAACTGAGCAAAACCACCGGCACCGTCAACGGCACCAGCCAGACCCAGGTGATGGCCTACACCGCCGGCGGCCAGATGGCGCAGCAGAGCACCACCACCAGCAGCGGCACCGTCACCACCACTTACGAGTCGGTGAACGAACAGCAGCTGGGCAGCGTGGATACGGCCGGCGCCATCAACGTGCTCAGCACCACCGGCGGCTACAGCAACAGCACACAGGGTGCGCAGAACTACACCGTGCGTGCGGGTGACACGCTGCGCTCCATCGCCATGGCGGTGTACGGCAACAGCAACTACGACTACATCCTGGCCGAAGCCAATGGCCTGTCGATCGACAGCACCCTGCCGCTGGGCATGGTGCTGCGCATTCCGCAGGTCACCACCAGCACCAATGCCTACGACAACTTCCAGCCGTACTCGCAGGGCACCTTGCTGGGCGGCGGCGCGGCGGCGTTCGATACGGCCGGGCAGGCGGTGGCTTTGTCGATCGAGGCGCAGCTGAGCCAGCAGTCGGCCTTGGCCAAGACGGTGGCGCAGATCGAGCAGGCCGCGCAGCAGTGGGCCGCGCAGCAGGCGGCGGCGCTGGCGGCGCAGCAGGCCGCGGCGAAGGCGGCCGCGGCGGCGCAGATGGCGGCGGCGCAGGCGGCGTCGGCGCAAGCCGCGGTGCAGGTGGCGTTGGCGGCGAAGCAGGCTGCGCAGCAGGCGGAGGACGATGCGAGGCAGAAGGAGGCCGAGCAGCAGGCGGACCAGGCTGCAGCGGATGCGGCGAATCCTGGCAATGCGATTGCCGGGCTGTTCGGATCCGGCGGGGGTGGCAATACCGTCACCAACCCGTTCAACTCCTCGTATATCCCGCCGATTCCTGCCGACGACGGCATCGATATCAGCGGCGACCTGAACTTCGACGACAGCTCGGGCGGCGATGATGGCTGGGGCAGCTCCGACGATGGCTGGGGCGGTTTCGGCAATTACTTCGGCGGCAATTACGACACCGGGTCGTCGTATGACTATGGTTCTTACGGCAACGATTGGGGCGCCGATGATTGGGGTTCGGGCGATACGGGTAGCACCGATGAAACCGGCAGCAATGACGCTGCCGATAACAGCGGTGACACCACGTCGGACGATCCCTCGCCGTATGAGCAGCAGATTGCGCTGGATGACCAGCAGATTGCGGATTCGGAGCAGCAGATAGCGGCGTCGGTGCAGCAGATTGCGGTGTCGAATGAGCAGGTGACGCAGGCGAACGATGCGCAGGCGCAGGCTAATGCGGAGTATGCGCAGTATCAGGGGCAGTATCAGCAGGCGGTGCAGGAGGCGCAGCAGGCGCAGGCAGAGGCGACGCAGCTTGGGAGTACATTGGCAAGCGCTATGACCGTTGGGGCCATGAATTCGTGGTCAGATCCTGACGTTAGCCATATCAATCTGCAGAGTCAGCAGGATGTGTGGGCCGCAGCGGCTTTGGAGTCATCTAGCCAGTCTGGTGGCTCGGAGCTGAGCAATTTCATAGCGCCAGGCAATAACAGCGTCGGTAGTACCGCTATGAGCGCAATTCCTTACGGCGGCTATCAGGGAGATTTACTCGGTGTTGGGCCAGCGGACTATCAAGGTGGTCCCGTTTACTCTTTGCATCCGCTCGACTACACATTGCCTGCCTATCAGTCGGCAGAAACGTTTGCGTCACAAGACGAATCGCCCGCAACGGTGGTCAATCTCAACCCGTCGAACGTATTTTCACAGGGCAATCCATCCTGGCTCAGCCAGGCGGACGATCAAATTCATGGATTCAATGAAATCGTTCGCAACGAACTGGCGGACGAAGGAGCCCAAGATCTTCATGACGGCAATCAGGCCGCTTTTGTTTGGGGGGGCATTAAATACTCCTTCTATCAGACCTTTATGCCCGACAGCGTCGAGCAGGGGGTTGTCGGAATAGTAGGAGGCAAAGTGGCTGGCGCTGGTATCGGCTATCTCGCCAAGGGAGCGGTTTCCATTGCGCCAATCCTAGGACGTGATGTTGGTAGCCTGGCCGGAGATGTGGGCAAGTCGGTAGGAGGCTTGCTCGATAACTTGCGTGGTTCGGCTGGCAGCGTCGATACTCTCCCGGGCCCAGAAGCCCCAGGCGAGATGCCTGAGGCACCGGAAGCTGTTCCAAACAGTACACCTCCAGTTCCAAACACGGGACTTACTGGCGTGCCGATCAATGGGGCCACTAGGAGCGTTCCGCTTGGGTTTGAATCTGAGACCCAATTCCACGCTGCTTCGCAAGAGCTTATAGATGCGATGGCTGAGAATGGATTTAACGATGCGACTGTTGGTGTGCGAGGAAGCTCAGTCACCGGCTTTGGCAGCAATCCGCGAAGCCCGACGTTTGGACAGCCATTTGGTCCATCAAGCGACATTGATCTTTTTGTCGAAAGTTCGGATGTGGTGTCTGCATTCAAGAACCAGCCGAACTTCATACACCCTGATCGCATGATCGATGCCTATCCCAATCTTGACGCATGGAGTCAAAAATGGAGTGAGATACTTGGTAGGCCAGTATCCCCCGCCGCCTGGAAACCGGGCGCGCTTCCGTCAACTCCTGCTATTTTGGTTAAGCCGCAATGAAGCATGTGAATCTGTTAATGGCCTCGGTGCCGGAAGAGACGATGGCTACGCTGGCAGCGAAGATATTTCCGCTGCTTGGTGTTGCGTCTTATGAAGAGCGTTTTGGTAGCCATTATGTGGAAGAGCGCTATTTTCTTGGCGAAACCGATCAGGTTGAGGTTAAGGTCATGCTTTCCGATGACCAGGATCATTCGGACCGGCCGTTCTGGGTCCGAATAAGTGCCCGGGGAAATGGCATGGACTTGGGCGATGAGCTCATTGAAAAGCTAGTCCGAGAGAGGCTTCTCCCATCGGGCTTACGAGTGGCGCGAATCGACAAATTTGGACAGGTTGGAGAGCGGAGGTCCGACTACTAAGGCTACTGGATATTGATGTCTCTAAGGCATCAGCTGATTGATGTTCTCGCTGTAATCGAGGGGATATCGCGCGACCACGATCGAGCTGTTGCCTGGCTGCAGGAGCCGATCGCGACGTTTGGCGGCAAGACTGCACTAGAGCTGGTCGCCGAAGGCCGCACCGAGGACCTGTTGGGTTCCTGGCCTCGGTCGAATCTGGCTATGTCGGCTGAATCGGCGGCCCACGACGAGCACGTGACATCGGTAGCGCGATGATCTGCTACCGATGTCACGCACGGAGAGGTTGATGAGCTACGCCACCGACGACAGGCCGATAAAGGGCTGGAGGTAGTTAAAGAGCCGTCTGCTCATTTAACTACCTCCGGCCATTTTTGGGGACTCATAACTAATTTTCATCCACGGTGAGCGGTATGGGCGGCGACATCTTTGAAAAAGTCGACTCAAGGACGGATCCAGATTGGATCGTTAAAGAGTTCTTCAACTCAATTTATTTCCAAGGTCGTTTCCTTTGGGCTCTTCCGTTGATTTTGGAAAGGAAGGGTTGTGGTGTTAATGAGGATTACTGTTTTTTCCCTGACGATTCCGATCCGAGTCCTGAGTACCACTTCAGTGGAGTGAAGGTTGGGTTGATGGATAGCGAGAAATTGCTAACAGAGGAGGATCTGTCAAAATTTCTTCATGAGGCTTGCGACAAGTATGTGCTCTTACATCCAGAAGATAAGTCGCAGCTAGAAGGGATTATGGAGGAGGCATCTTTAAGGGGGCATTCGATAAGGTCCGATAAAGGGCCGGAGGTAGTTAAAGAGCCGTCTTTTCGTTTAACTACCTCCGGCCCTTTTTTTGGGGATATGGTTCTAACAGTGGTGGCACAGAAGAGGTTTTCGTACACCTGCTATCGAGATGAGCATGATGCGTTCATCCTGTCAGTTCTTTGTGGGCGGGCTGGGATGTATGAATTGAACATTCCCCTTTCTGTCGAGGATGCTCAGAGAGCGCAAGCCGACGGTGAGTTCCTGGATGACTTGGCTGAGTCAGTAAGAGCTAACCCGCAAGATTATTCGACAAGGAGCATCGCGCTAAAGCGATGAGGGGATACGGAGGACAATGCCAGTAAGGCCGGTTGTTCTACCGCCCGTTTCTTATCGGATGGTGGACGTATAGAAATGGTGGTCAATAACTTGGGGCATTCGTGTGATCCGCTTCTTTGATCGTGTAGTCGCCGGGGCAGGCTGGTTCTTTCTGTGGAACTCTCGTTTCGGCGTGCACGGCAATGTGTCTGATCGAAGCTTGCGGGCGGCATGTTGGACCGCTATGCATCTGGCGATGTCTCTCTATACATTGGCGAGCGTCCTGGCATTCTTGGCTGCCGGGCACGGCTTTATGTCATGGATTGATGACTTGGGACTCTGCGCTGCCGAACGGGATTCTTGCGGCGGCGTGGGAGTTGCTGTCGCAGTGTTTTTTCTTGTCCCGTCTTTTGCAATGTCATTGTACGCAAGGCAGCGATATGCGTCCTTTGTAAGCGATAAGGCGCGAGGCGTAGAATACTTTTTATACTTCCTGACCGGCCTATTTTTCTTCTTCGCTTTTCTTGCAAACTTCTGGCTCGTCACATCTGCTGTGTCGCTTCTTGTCCAGATGTTTCTGTGGGGCTGGTTCTTTCGAAAGGGCCGGGATCTAATGCCTCAGAGCTAGATGATTACCGCTGCACCGAGCACATGCCATGTCGCTGCATCCAACCCCGCAATAGCTTGCGAACCCACGCCCTTCCTTGACAGCCCCGATACCCCTCGATAGAAAATCGACAGCCGGACGCAAGGTCCGGCATGACCAGGGATCGGGAGTACGAAGGCAGTGCATCGCCGCCGCACTTCCCGCGAATCATGTCGAACAGATGGGATGTCTGTGGATTCTCAAGGGGAAACCATGCATCGGAGCGGCCCGGCATTGAGGGCGGTTGTTCTATGGCTCGCGCTTTGCGCGCCGGTACTGACCAATGCGCAGAACGGCCTGCCGCCAACGCATGCCGTGGCGCAGGACCTCACTTACAACGCGCAGTTTCCGCCGCGTTTCCCGCCGGGTGCCGCCCAGGCCGGGCACTTCGGGAAAGTGCTGCTGATGGTTCTGGTTCGGGCCGATGGCAGTACCGGCGATGTCGCAGTGGAACTCAGCAGTGGCTATGCCGACCTCGATGCCAGCGCGGTGAGCGTGGCGAAGCATTGGCGCTTCATACCCGCTGCGAAGGACGGCGTGCCGGTGGCCGGCTGGGCGCGGGTGCCGGTGGACTTTCATGCCAATGCGCCTGCTGCCGCCGGCAGCAGCGCGCAGGCCGGCGGTGGTGATCAGGCGGATCGCTTTGAAGCCAATCGCCTGCTGCTGGCGGCGGTCGCGGGTGACGATGAGGCAAAGCAACGCCTGGACCATATCGATGCCGCCAAGCTGCCCGCGCTGGAGGACGGCAAGCTGTTCGTCCTGTCCAAGCAGCAGCCGGATCAGCGCGCTGCGCTGATCGAGCGCGCGTCGCATGGCGACACGCTTGCCCAGTATCTGGTTGGAGCCATTTACGAGACCGGTTATGGGGTCGACAAGGATCCTACCGCCGCGGTCGATTGGTTCCGCAAATCCGCTGATGCCGGCAATCCGGTAGGGCAATACAAGCTCGGGCTGCTTTACGAAAGCGGGTGGCATGTTTCGAAAGACCCGAAGCAGGCGTTCGAGCTCTACATGAAGGCGGCCAGGCAGAACATGGCTGCCGCACAGCATGCGGTCGGGCGGTTCTATGAGCACGGCATCGTGGTCGCGCAGGATTATCAGGAGGCTCTTTCCTGGTACCGGAAGTCCGCGGCTGCGGGTAATCCGAATGCGCAGACGAGCCTCGGCTATTTGTACCAGCAGGGACTGGGCGTGCCTGCCGACGAGAAGGCCGCTTTCGACTGGTTCCAGCAGGCGGCGCGGCAGGGGCAGCCGGTGGCGTCGTTCAACCTGGGCTTGATGTACGTCAAGGGACAGAGTGTGCTGCCAAATCGCCGGGCGGCGATTCCGCTGTTCGAGAAGGCGGCAGAAGCGGGGCTGGCGCCGGCGCAGTACAGCCTTGGGTTGATCTATGAGCAGAATGTCGAGGTTCCCGCCGACTATGCCAAGGCTCTTCAGTGGTTTTCGATCTGCCTGGCCGGCGGCGACCAGCAATGCTCCGATCACCTCGAAACGGCTCACCAGCACGCCACGCCCGCGCAGGTGGCGGAAGGCGAATCGGCGGCGCGCGACTGGCTGGCGCATCACTCCGCGCGTGCTCCGCATTGACGCTTTCCCTAAGGGGCCGAAGGTAGTTGGGATGGCGCCACCGCTTTTCCAAAAGCTGCGCGCATCAAGGGGATTGTGACCGTTGCTACGAAGCCTGACGAACAGATCGAGACGATGTAACTGACGGCGATTTATATGGGCCTGGTCGCCCCGCTCGGCTTGATAGCTATCCCCATGAGCCTGGACGGCGTCTATCTCTTTGCTGGCGCCACGAGATACGTCGCCATTGCTGCTGGCGGTATCGCTGGCTTCCTTGTGGCTCTTCATCTGTGAGGTCGTTCAAGGCGGTGCAGGACATGCGTTCCTGCTTCACGTCAACCCTGCAATGCCATCGGATATGTCTGTAAATGGTGCCAATTGGGCACAACGCATGGGTGCCCCTACAGACAACCCAAAATCGATTTGATAGTTTCGCAGGCGCTGCTCGCGGTGTGTTTTCAAGGCGCGTCGCGAGCAGCCATGGCAGCAATTGCTGTGAGAAGCGCGGGTCGCAGGAGGTGCAACTCCTACGACCCGCTGACCATCACCAACTAACCAGGAGTTGATCATGGCTGTGCCAGATCATACGGGATTCGCACGCTCGCCGATCCCCAGGGCGACACACCCACCGGCCATCCGGGCCGTCCGACGACTGCGCGGACGCGGTTGAAGAACCGCGGTTTAAGAGTTTTCGTAGGAAAGAATCCGAGCCGTCTTACCCGGCACGTCGCCTTGCGCGACGGCGAAAACCTCTGACGCCGCAACCCACTTCCTCAATCAAGCCGCCCGGCGCCCCCTCCAGGGGCCGCCGGTAAACCCCGAGCCCGTAAGGTCGGCGGCGCGTCGTGCTGTCTGGCGGCGCGCCGTTTTACGCGGCGGGGCGCGGTGCTTAGCAAGGAGTTGCTTATGGATATGTTTGGCGAACCGTGGATCGTGCGTAACGCTGTTTATTATTCCGACCCGGAAGCGGGGCCGGATGCTTTGTTGAACGATGCGACGGAGTGGTTGCAGTACGCCTATCACTCGATTCGGGTTCTGGCGGATTTGGTGCAAGAGGACCGCGATATCGATACGAAGCGCTTGCCCGTGATGCTGGAGGGGATCGGGGTGTTTATCGATATGGGCGCAAGGTGTGCGGCGCAGGCGCATTTGCGGATGCAGTGGTTGGAGGTGGAGCGCGATGCCGCTTGCGCGACAACCGACGCCGATCCGGATGCCTCATAAACCCGCTGGCGACACCCTCTCAACTCCCTCTCCCCGCCGGGGAGAGGGTTGGGGTGAGGGGCCGGGCGGAGCGGTGCGCGGAGGGTCGTTACAGGCGCCAAAGCTTTTCCTCGCCTTGTAGAAGCGCCACCGCAAGCACCCGCCCCTCATCTGCCTGCCGGCATCTTCTCCCCGGAGGGGAGAAGAGTTCAGTAGCGGGGCTTTTGAAGTTACTGCACGATGCGTGCTTACTACGCCAGCCTTTGATCCAAGAAACCCCATGCCGACAAGCTCCCGTCTACTCCAGGCTGCCTATCCCGCCGCATCCGAGTCCGTAGCAAAAGGGCAGCTTTCCCGCACCGAAGCCCTGGCCCTCTCTCGCCAATTCATCCAGCACCACCACCCCGACGCCATCGCCGCCTACGGATTCGGCTCCGCCTTCAGCGATAACTTTCGCCCACACTCGGACCTCGACCTGGTCGTAGTGCTCCCCGAAAGCACGGCGCTGCGCAGCCGCTGCCTGATGTTCGACGGCGTGCCGATCGAGGCGCATATCTTCGGTGTGGACGGGATCGACCCGATTATCCATTTCTCGCGCCGGCACGGGAATGCGACGGTGCTGTTGCCGATCGCGCATGGCGAGGTGCTGGTGGATTCGCACGGGCAAGCGGAAACGATCAAGCACCGCTTTACCGCGGCGTTTGCAGCGGGGCCGCGGGCGGCCGATCCGAGGCTGATCGATACGCTGCGCCACTTCGTCACTACGCAGTTGCTGGATCTCTCCGGCGGGCTGGTGCCGGCGGAGGCCTTGATGGTGGCGACCGGGGCGTATCCGTCATTGCTGCAGTTGCTGTTTTTGTCGAGCCGGACGTGGCGGCATCGGGGGAAGTGGGCGGTGCGGTATGGGGAGGCGATCGTCCAGGAGATGTCGGCGAAGGTTGCGCAGGCTTATGCGAAGGCGGCGGTTGGGGATTTCGAGGAATTCTTGGCGTTGGCGGTGGGGATACTCGATCGTGCCGGTGGGCCGCTGTGGGCGGGGCATGAGGAGGAGTTGGTTTTGCAGAAGGGGCGGTGAGGGGGCGACGCGGCAAGCTGTGTCGCGCCGACACCGCCCCATCGTCATCCCGGCGTAGGCCGGGATCCAGTGGCGGCATGGCCAGATTGTCGCGAAAAACTTCAGGGGCAAAAACGTTGGACGCATTCGCCTGGATGCGCCGCCTCGCTACTGGATCCCGGCCTGCGCCGGGATGACGAGTAGGGAGGGCTTTCTTTATGCCTTCTATACGCGCTTCGGTTTAGCGCATACCGCTTCTTTATGCGCGCCGCCGCCACAATGGCGGCATGCATTCCATCCTCGCGCGGACGCCCCGCTCATCGTTGCGCGGCCTGCTTTCCGCCGTGGTCGCCTGCGCACTCGCCACCGCGGCGGCTGGCCTGCTGCTGCGAGTGTTCGACCTCTCCAACGTGGTCGCGCTGTTCCTGTTCACCGTCGTGCTGGTGGCATTGCACTGGGGCAAGCTGGCCGGTGCCGCGGCGGCGCTGGTGGGCGTGCTCAGTTTCGATTTCTTCTTCGTGCCGCCGGTTTATTCCTTCCATGTATCGGATGCGCAATACCTGTTCACCTTCGCGCTCACCGTGGCGGTGGCGTTCGTCACCGGCCGCAGTGCGGAGCTCGCGCGCGAAGCGCGGTTGCGGGTGGAGGGGGAGCGGTTGCGGCATGCCTTGCTCGCTGCGGTTTCGCATGATCTGAAGACGCCGCTCACCGCGATACGTGGCCTGGCCGAGACGCTGGAATCGGCGGATCGAAGGCAAGCCGAAGTGGCACGTTCCATCCGCCAGCAGGCGGATGCGCTGCATCGGCAGGTGGGCAATCTGCTGGATATGGCGCGGATGCAGGAGCACGGCGTGCGGCTGCAGCTGGAGTGGCAGGCGGTCGGCGAGGTGGTCGAGTGTGCGTTGGCGGCGGTGGTGGGGCTTGGCGAGCGAAAGGTTCGTGTCGATATGCAACCGATGTTGCCGTTGGTGGAGCTCGATGCCTGCCTGTTCGAGCGCGTGCTGATCAACCTGCTGGATAACGCGGCCAAGTACACGCCGCATGACGCGACGATCGAGATTGGCGCTCGCGTGGTGGGTAGGGATTTGTGTCTGCATGTGCAGGATGACGGCCCCGGCCTGCCGCGTGACATGGCGCCTGAAGCGCTGTTCCAGCCATTCACGCGTGGCGTGCGCGAGTCATCCATCGGTGGCTCGGGGCTGGGTCTGGCGCTATGCAGGCGCATCGTGGAAGCCCACGGTGGTGCGATGCATGCTGTCCCGGGGCTTCCCGCCGGCGCCCGCTTCGAGATACGCCTGCCTTTGCGGTGCCCGCCCTCTATCGAACGGGAACGCGACTGATGAACCGGCCACGCATCCTGCTGGTGGAAGACGAGCCGGATATTCGCCGCTTCGTGCGCATGGCCTTGGAGCGCGAAGGGATGGCGGTGTTCGAAGCGGGCAATGTGTGGGATGCCCGGATCGCCGCTGCCACTCGGCAACCGCAAGTCGTCGTTCTCGACCTGGGCCTGCCTGATGGCGACGGCAAGGACTTCATTCTCGACCTGCGCGGCTGGTCCAGCGCACCGGTGCTGGTGCTGTCGGCGCGTGAGCATGAGCAGGAGAAGGTGGCGGCGCTGGAAGCCGGCGCCGACGATTATCTGTCGAAGCCATTCGGCGTGGCGGAGTTGATTGCACGCGTGCGTGCCCATCTGCGCCGGGCGAGCCTCGTTGCGCAGCATGGCGCGGAGCTGTCGACTATCCACTTCGGCGAAGTGGCAGTTGATCTCGCCACTTACGAAGTGCAACGCCACGGCACACCAGTCCACCTCACGCCCATCGAATTCCGTCTGCTCGCCGCGCTGATCCGCGGCCAGGGCAAGGTGCTCACCTATCGCCAGCTGCTGCTGGCCGTATGGGGGCCGGGCTATGCCGACCGGCCCCACTACGTCCGCGTCTACATGAACAATCTGCGCCAGAAGCTGGAACACGATCCCGCACGTCCTTGCCATCTGATTACCGAGTTGCAGGTGGGTTATCGGCTGGCGGGCATCCGGCGCGAAGACACCGTGCCCGCCATGTCACCGCTAGAACGTCGCCTTGATGCCCGCCACCACGCGTGAACCGTAGATATCGCCGGAGCCATGCGCGCTGGTATCCCAGTAGCGCAGATCGAGCGAAGTGTGGTCGTTGATGGCCCAGGTCAGGCCGAGGTTCCAGGTGTTGTAGGCGAAGCGGCTGGCGCTGCCGTCTTCGTGGACAGTGGCGTGGGCGATGGATTGGCGGCCCCAGGCGGCGGAGGCGCTCCAGGTGGCGTCGATGGCGTAGCTGATGTTGGCCTCGCCGTAGGTGGCGCGCCTGGAGATGCCTGGGAAGTTGGGCGAGTGGTAGGCGGCGACGCCTAGCGTGAGCGGGCCGAAGACGCGCGAAGCGCGCAGATAGGTTTCCGCGTACGACTCGCGCAGGCCGCGGGGCTGGTGGCGGTAGCCGTAGTAGATGTAGCCGAGGTCGAAGTTGATGCCCGCAACGGTAGGGCGCCAGCCGCCGTAGAGATCGATCTCCTGGCTGGTGCGGGTGTCGCCGGAAGGCGAGAAGTCGACGTTCGACGTCCACGCGCCCAGATACCACTGCTTGTCGTAGGTGACGTCGGCGCCGGCGAAGCCGGAGGGGCGCTCGTTGGTCTGGCTGATGCCGCGGAAAACATAATCGGATTGCGCGCCGGCGTTGAAGGTGGCCTGCCATGCGCTGGCGTCTTGCGCATGGGTTTGCGTGACGGCACCGACTAGCAGCACGGCCAGCGCGAGAGAAGAAACGTGGTTCATCGTGATCATCCGCAGGAAGCGGTGCGCGAGCGGGCTTGCGCACCGAGTGGAAACTGCTGCGGATGCTAGGAATGGCCGTCTAAAGACGGCGGTGGATTTTGGCGGCGGATATCAAGACCGCATCAAGAATTCTCGCGACCCGGCCGCCTTTGCTCCCTCTCCCCTCCGGGGAGAGGGCTGGGGTGAGGGGCCGGGCGGAGCGGTGAGCCGAGGCTCAAAAAAGCCTAAGAGCTTTTTCCTCACTTCGTAGCAAGGCCGTGGCTAGAGCGGCCCCTCATCCGGCTGCCGCCACCTTCCTCGCTCCTCAAAACCGCGCACATCCCTGTGCGCTCCCCGCGTGCTCCCCGGAGGGGAGAAGGGGTTCTTTCTATGGAGTCGTCAGCACCACCAGGCGGCGATATCTTCGACGATCGCTTCCAAAGGAGCAGTCGCGCGCACCGACAACACATGCTGCTCGTTGTGCGGTGATTCCAGATCCCGAAACTGACTCTCGATCAACGTCGCCGGCATGAAATGCCCACGACGATGCGCCACCCGCTCCCTGGCCTCATCCGGCGTCAACTCCAGATACACAAAGCCCAGCTCAGGCACCGCCGCACGCAGCATATCCCGATAGCGCCGCTTCAACGCCGAGCAGGCCAGCACCACGGTTTCGCCACCGGCCACCGCCTTGGCCAACTCCTCGCCAAGCCGCGCCAACCACCCCGCGCGGTCCGCATCGTCCAGCGGAACACCCGCACTCATCTTGCGAATATTGCTTTCCGGATGAAACGCGTCGCCCTCGATCATGCGCGCGCCAACACGTTCGCACAGCGCAATGCCAACCGTGGACTTGCCGCAACCGGCCACGCCCATCACCACTACGGCAGGCATCGCCGTCACGGCGATTACTTAAAGAACGTCGAATTAAACATCACCCCAAGCACATGCATCGCCGCCTCGTCCGTCAGCTCCTTCGGGATCGTCTCGTTGAAGAAGCGCATGCCGTCGATCAAGGCCATGGTGCCGAACGCAAGGTCCTTCGGCGGAGCGGGTGGCTCCGTGCCCATCATCTTGTAGAACTGCTCGATGATCGAAGCGATATCGTCGCGCTTTTCCAGGCAATAGGCATTGAGGCGCGCGCGGAACTTGGCGTCGCGCAGGGCCAGCACGCGGGCTTCGGCCCACAGGATGAAATTCTTTTCGTCGCGGTAGACCTGCAGGTAGTACTGCGAGATCTGCGCCTGCATGTCCGCGATGGACAGCGGGGCGTCGAGGATCTTCTGCAGATCCTGCTGCACGCACTGGTGGTCCTGGCTGAGCAGGGCGATGAACAGCTCGGCCTTGCTCTTGAAGTTGGAATAGAACGCGCCGCGGGTATAGCCGGCGTGCGCGGCGATGTCCTCGACGCTGGCGGCGGCGAAGCCTTTCCTGGCGATCACATGGGCGGCCGCTTCGAGCAGACGCTGGTTGGTCTGGTCGCGGCTTTCTTCGCGGGTCAGTCGTTTACGTGCCATGGGGCGATCCTAGCACGTAGGCCGAAAGTCACCATTTGGATGCTTTCTTGAATTCAAATACAACACTGTATTAGAGTGCGGCGACGTATCAAGGCGCCGGCAGCGGCATGGCCCGGCGCCGGCACCCCCGTCCCCGCCTTACCAGGAGTTGGCTCGTGACCTACCCCCTATCCACAGCGGGCGCCCGCCGCCCCGCGGCGTGGCTGGCTGCCGCCGCGGCGCTGGCCCTGCTGGCCGGCTGCGGCCACAAGGCCCCGGACGCCGAGGCCGCGCGGCCGGTGATCGCGCTGCCGGCGCCTGCCGCCGACGGCGCGCAGACCCTGCGCTTCCCCGGCGAAATCCACGCCCGCTACGAAATGCCGCTGGCCTTCCGCGTACCCGGCCAGCTGATCTCCCGCGAAGCGCGCCTGGGCGACACGGTGAAGAAGGGCGAGGTGCTGGCCCGCCTCGACGATGCCGACGCCGGCAAGAACGAAGCCGCCGCCCGCGCCGCGCTGGACGCGGCCGAACACCGCCTGAGCTTCGCCACCCAGCAGCGCGACCGCGACGAGGCGCAGGCCAAGGAAAACCTGATCAGCCAGCTGCAGCTGGACCAGACGCGCGATGCCTACGCCTCCGCGCTGGCCGCGCAGACGCAGGCCAAGCAGCAGTACGAACTGGCACGCAACCAGAGCCGCTACAACGCGCTGATCGCCGACCGCGACGGCGCCATTACCAGCGAGCACGCCGAAGTGGGCCAGGTGCTGGCGGCGGGGCAGGCGGTGTTCGGGTTTGCGTGGTCCGGCGAGCGCGATGTGTACGTGGACGTACCGGAAGACCGCGTCGCCAAGATCCAGCCGGGGCAGCCGGCCAAGGTGAGCCTGCTGTCGGTGCAGGGCCAGCCGCTGGCTGCGCACGTGCGCGAGGTGGCGCCGGCGGCCGATCCGCAGACGCGCACCTATCGCGTGAAGCTCGGCCTGGATGCACCGGATCCGCACGTGCGGCTTGGGATGACCGCCGACGTTGCGCTCGCGGGCGATGCGCCCACGGCCAAAGCCGTGCGCCTGCCCGCCACCGCGCTGTTCCACGAAGGCGAGCGCCCCGCGGTCTGGGTGGTGCGCGCCGCGGATGCCACGCTCGAACTGCGCCCGGTCACCGTGCTGCGCTACGGCGAGCGCGACGTGCTGGTCGGCAGCGGCCTGGAAGCCGGCGAGCGCGTGGTGATGCAGGGCGTGCATGCGGTGAGCGCGGGCGAGAAGGTGGCCCCGATGGCGCCGCCGCATGCCGAGGACAGCCCGCTATGACGCAGCCGTCCAGCCAGGAAAGCGGCCACGAAGAAGGCCGCTTCAATCTCTCCGCGTGGGCGCTGCGCCATCAGTCCTTCGTGATCTTCTTGATGGTGATGATCACAGTCTTCGGCATGCTCTCGTACAGCCGGCTGTCGCAGTCGGAGGACCCGCCGTTCACCTTCAAGGTGATGGTGATCCAGAGCTTCTGGCCCGGCGCCGACGCCAAGCAGGTGCAGGACCAGGTTACCGACCGCATCTCGCGCAAGCTGCAGGAAACGCCGTCGATCGATTTCCTGCGCAGTTATTCGCGTCCGGGCGAATCGCTGATCTTCTTCAACATCAAGGATTCCGCACCGGCTTCCAGCGTGCCCGACACCTGGTACCAGGTGCGCAAGAAGGTGGGCGATATCCGCGCGCAACTGCCGCCGGGCGTGCAGGGGCCGTTCTTCAACGACGAATTCGGCGACGTCTACACCAACATCTACGCGCTGGAAGGCGACGGCTTTACGCCGGCGCAATTGCACGATTACGCGGACCAGCTGCGCGCCGAACTGCTGCGCGTGCCGGGCGTGGGCAAGGTCGATTTCCTCGGCGACCAGAACCAGCGCATCACCATCGAGATGCCGAACGCGCGCCTGTCCAAGCTCGGCATCAGCCCGCAGCAGATTGCCGAGGCGATCAATGCGCAGAACGCGGTGGCTTCGGCCGGCGTGATGAGCACGGCGGACGACCGCGTGTATGTGCGCCCCAGCGGCCAGTTCAACGACATGGCCGCGCTGGAGAACACCTTGCTGCGCGCCGGCGGGCAGACCTTCCGCCTCGGCGATATCGCCACCATCCGCCGCGGCTACGACGACCCGCCCGGCCAGCAGATGCGCTTCATGTCGCAGCAGGTGCTGGGCGTGGGCATCACCATGCAGCCGGGTGGCGACGTGATCCATCTGGGCAAGGCGCTGGACGAAGCCACCGCCAAGTTGCAGCAGCGCCTGCCCGCGGGGCTGAAGCTGGCGGAAGTGACCAGCATGCCGCACGCCGTGGCGCATTCGGTGGACGATTTCCTGGAGTCGGTGGCCGAAGCCGTGGCGATCGTGCTGCTGGTCAGCCTGCTCAGCCTGGGCCTGCGCACCGGCATGGTGGTGGTGATCTCGATTCCCTTCGTGCTGGCCGCCACCGCGCTGTGCATGGAGCTGATGGGCATCGGCCTGCACAAGGTTTCGCTGGGCACCCTGGTATTGGCATTGGGCCTGCTGGTGGACGACGCGATCATTGCGGTCGAGATGATGGCGGTGAAGCTGGAGCAGGGCTGGAGCCGGGCGCGTGCCGCCGCTTTTGCCTATACCAGCACCGCGTTCCCGATGCTCACCGGCACGCTGGTGACGGTGTCGGGCTTCCTGCCGATCGCGCTGGCCAAGTCGGGCACGGGCGAGTACACGCGTTCGATCTTCGAGGTATCGGCGATCGCGCTGCTGCTGTCCTGGCTGGCGGCGGTGATCGTGATCCCGCTGCTCGGTTATCACTTCCTGCCGGAGCACCACGCGCGTGTGCAGCCGGGCAGCGAGTGGTGGGCGCGCTTCATGCCGGCGCGCTGGAACGAGGCGCGGCGGGCGAAGGCGAAGACGCGGCCGGAGCATGGCGGCGATATCGAGATCTACGACACCGCGTTCTACCAGCGCTTCCGCCGCATGCTCGATTACTGCCTGAAGCACCGCGTGCTGGTGCTGGTGGTGACGGTGGCGCTGTTCGTGGTGTCGATGGCGGGTTTCGGCCTGGTGCCGAAGCAGTTCTTCCCCAGCTCCGACCGCTCCGAGCTGCTGGTCGACCTGCGCCTGCCCGAAGGCGCCTCGTTCGACGCCACCCTCGTACAGGTCAAGCGCATGGAGAACGTGCTGAAGGACCGCAAGGAAGTGGCGAACTACGTCAGCTTCGTCGGCAGCGGCGCGCCGCGCTTCTACCTGCCGCTGGACCAGCAGCTGGCGCAGCCTAACTTCGCGCAGTTCGTGGTCACGGCGAAAGACGTGGAGAACCGCGAGGCGCTGGCCAAGGTGCTCGACGGCGTGCTGGCCCGCGACTTCAGCGCCGTGCGCACGCGTGTCAGCCGGCTGGAGAACGGACCGCCGGTGGGCTTCCCGGTGCAGTTCCGCGTCAGCGGCGACGATATCGCCACCGTGCGCGGCATCGCCGAGAAGATCGCCGGCGTGATGCGCGCCGACCCGCGCACGCGCAACGTGCAGTTCGACTGGGACGAGCCGGCGGAGCGCTCGGTGCGCTTCGAGATCGACCAGACCGCGGCGCGCCGCCTGGGCGTGAGTTCGCAGGACGTGGCCGACTTCCTCGCCATGTCGCTGTCCGGCACCACCATCACGCAGTACCGCGAGCGCGACAAGCTGATCGGCGTGGATCTGCGTGCGCCGAAGAATGAGCGCGTGCATCCGGATCAGATCGAGCGGCTGGCCTTGCCCACCCCGGGTGGCGCGGCCATTCCGCTGGCGCAACTGGGCAAGGTGCATTACGGCCTGGAATACGGCGTGATCTGGGCACGCGACCGCCAGGCCTCGATCAACGTGCAGTCCGATACGCGCAACGGCGCGCAGGGCCTGGACGTGACCAATGCGATCGATGCCAAGCTGGGCGAGCTGCGCAAGGGCCTGCCGGTGGGCTATCGCATCGAAGTGGGCGGTTCGGTGGAGCAGAACGCCAAGGCGCAGGGTTCGATCAATGACCAGATGCCGCTGATGGTGATCGCGGTGCTCACCTTGCTGATGATCCAGCTGCAGAGCATCGGCCGTACCTTCATGGTGGTGCTCACCGCGCCGCTGGGGCTGATCGGCGTGATCGTGTCGCTGCTGGTGTTCCGCCAGCCGTTCGGCTTCGTGGCGATGCTGGGCACGATCGCCATGTTCGGCATCATCATGCGCAACTCGGTGATCCTGGTGGACCAGATCGAGCAGGATATCCGCGAAGGGCATCCGCGCTGGGAGGCGATCGTCGGTGCCACGGTGCGGCGTTTCCGGCCGATTACCTTGACCGCGGCCGCGGCGGTGCTGGCCCTGATTCCCCTGCTGCGCAGCAACTTCTTCGGGCCGATGGCGACGGCGCTGATGGGCGGCATCACGGTGGCGACCATCCTCACCTTGTTCTATCTGCCGGCGCTGTATGCGGCCTGGTATCGCGTCAAATCGGATGAAGTGTCGAAGGAGGTGCGGCCATGATGCGCATGCGTTGGGCCCATGTGGCTGCGATGGGTGTGGTGGTTGCGCTGGCGGGGTGTTCGTTCGCGCCGCCGGCGAAGCCGCCGAAGATGGCTGATCCGGAGCATTACGCGGTGGCGCCGACGCCGGAGTCCACCGCGGAAGCCGGTGGCGTGGCGCAGCGCTTCAGCCTTGGCCAGCGCGCGGTGCCGGAGTGGTGGAAGGCTTACGGATCAACCAAGCTCGATGCGCTGGTGGATGAAGGCCTGCAGCGCAGTCCTTCGCTGGAAGCAGCGCGGCATACGCTGGAATCGGTACGCCAGCAGTATCGGGCGGTGGTGGGCGATGCGCTGTGGCCATCGCTCGATGCGGGTGGCCAGGCGACACGCGAGCGTGCGCTGGGGCTGCCGAATGTCGGCAAGCCCACCAATATCTACAACGTGTATGCCGGGCAGCTGCAGCTGAGCTACGACTTCGACCTGTTCGGCGTATCGCGCAATGAAGTGAAGCAAGCGGCGGCGCAGGTGGATGCGCAGTCGTATCAGTTCGATGCGGCGCGGCGTGCGCTGGCGGCGAATATCGTGATCTCGGCGGTGACGGCGTCGGCCTTGGCGGAGCAGGTCGAGGCCACGGAGCGGTTGGCGGCCCTGGCGCGCGAGCAGGTAGAGCTGACCGGCAAGGCGTATCGGCTGGGCGCGGCGGCGAACGAGGATCTGCTCGCGGCGCAGCGCAATGCGGCGGCCATCGAGGGCAGCCTGCCGGGTCTGCGTGCGCAGGCCTTGCGCGAGCGCCATGCCCTGGCGGTGCTGCTCGGGCGTACGCCGGATCAGGCGCCGGAGGTGTTTCCGCTGGCGGAACTGAAGTTGCCGGCGGAGGTTCCCGTGTCGGTGCCTTCGGAGCTGCTGCAGCAGCGGCCGGATGTGCTGGCGGCGGAAGCGGCGGTGCGTGCGGCCTCCGCGGAAGTGGGCGTGGCGACTGGCAATCTGTTTCCGCACCTGTCGCTGTCGGCTTCGCTGGGTTCGGCGGCGTTCGACCGTTCGAAGCTGTTTACCGGAGCCAGCACGATCTGGGGTGCCACCGCTTCGCTGACGCAGCCGATCTTCCACGGCGGTGCGCTGTGGGCGCAGCGTAAGGCGGCTATCGCTTCTTACGATGCGTCGCTGGCGCAGTACCGGCAGACGGTGCTGGGTGCGTTCCAGAATGTGGCCGATACCTTGACGGCGTTGGAGCAGGATGCGCTGGCGTTGCAGGCGGCGCAGAGCGGGGCGGTGTCGGCGAAGCAGTCGTTCGACGATGCGCGTAGTCGGTATCGGCTGGGTTCGGTGTCGTATCCGATGACGCTGGCCGGCGAGCAGCGTTGGCAGAATGCGCGTTTGCAGGAGATCCAGGCGACGGCGCAGCGGTTGGTGGATACGGCGGCGTTGTATCAGGCGATGGGTGAACCTTCGAGCGACACCCTCCATCCCCCTCTCCCCGCCGGGGAGAGGGTTGGGGTGAGGGGCCGGGCGGAGTGATGCGCTGAGGGTCGAGAAAACCTAAATGCTTTTCTTCTCTTCGTAGATGCGTCGTCGCGAGCACCCGCCCCTCATCCGGCTGCCGCCACCTTCTCCCCGGAGGGGAGAAGGGACTCTGTAGCAAGCATTTCGTTGGCTTGAACTTTTACGGCATCTATATACCTAACCACCCGCGCCGCATCGCTTCTTTACAAGCATGCGGCGCATCATTCCCGCTTCGATGCCGGGAAGGCTTGCGACCGGAGGCCACGGGTCGGGTTTGCGGGCAGCGTCCTGTACCCGCGGCTCCGGCCGCAAACCTTCCCGGCATCGTTGTTTTTCGTTGGCGCTCAGACGAAGCGGCGGATGACTTCTTCCATGCGGTCGCACGATCGCGCCACATGTTTTTGCGGCGACGTTGCAATGCCCAGCAGCAGCCCTGACTTCGCCGCATCCGGTTGCGCATACCACGGCGACAGCGGTGCGGGAGCGAGGCCGAACGGCAGCATGGCCTTGATGATCGCCATATCCGGCGTGCCGTCCGGCAGGTGCAGCAGTACGGCGAGGCCCGCTGTCGATACTTCGAAATCGCGTTCGGCAAGACAGGCCAGCAAGGCGTTGCGTTGGGCGGAATAGAGGTTCTTCATGCGGCGCAGATGGCGCATGTAGTGGCCGTCGCGGATGAAGTGCACGGCCGCCAATTGCACGACCGGCCACGGCGCCGGTGCGAGGCAGGCGGCCACTTCGGCGAACTGCGCGACCAGCGGGAGCGGGACGACGATAAAGCCCAGGCGCAGGGCAGGGCTGATGGTCTTGCTGAACGAACCGAGGTGAATGACGCGCTGGCCGTGATCCAGCGAGGCGAGTGCCGGTGCGGCGCGCGAGGCGAGCTGCAGTTCGCTCAGATAATCGTCTTCGATAATCCAGGCGCCTTGCCGTCCGGCCCAGTCGAGCAATTGCAGACGCCTGGCCAATGAAAGCGTGGGGCCGAGTGGTGCTTGTTGTCCGGGTGTCACCACCACCAGGGCCGCATCCGGCGCACGCTCGATGCCGGCGTCGACATTCAGCCCTTCGGCATCGACGGGCACCGGTGCGATCTGAAGCTTCGCCAGTTCCAGGCCGTGCCGGGTGAATGGAAAACCGGGGTTCTCCATCCAGACCTTTTTGCCGTCCAGCCCCAGCGCACGCAGCGTCAGGCCAAGGCCGCCGCTGAAACCGCTGGTGATGACGATCTGCGCCGGCAGGCAATGGATGCCGCGCGCAATGGCCAGGTAGGCGGCAATCTCGCGGCGCAGTTCCTGTTCGCCGCGCGGGTCGGGATAAACCACCGACGCATTGGATTCCGCCCGCAGCGCAAACGAACGCACGTTGGTGAACAGCTTGGCCGGCAGCGTTTCCTGCGCGGGCACGCCCATCTGGAAAATCGCCGGCCCCGCGGTGAGTTCCTCGTACATCTCCATGAAGGGGCCGGCGGAGGGTTGTTCGAGTTTTTTCGGCGGGCTGGACGGCCGGTCGGCGACGCGGGTGCCGCTGGTGCGCGAGGCTTCGATCAATTGCGCATCGGCAAGCCGCTCGTAGGCCTGGCGCACCGTGCCCCTGGCAACACCCAGTTGCGTGGCCAGGTCGATCCACGACGGCAAGCGCGCGCCCGGGGCCAGCAGGCCGGCTTCGATCGCGGCAGCGATGGCGGCGCGGATCTGTTCGGCCAGCGGCGTCCGGGCGGACCGGTCCAGCGCTATCTGCAGGGGCTTGGCCATGGCGTCATGGTACACACGGAAAGTTGATTCTTGGTTCTGTGCGATGGCCCAGGGGCGGCTCACACTGCGCAGGTCCCGAGGAGACCCGCGGCCAAGAGCCGCTCCGCCGCTATCGCAATGTTTTGCCGCGCTGGTTCTGGCCGGCGCCGATAATTCGACATCAACCTGAGGAACCGCAGATGAGCAACCGATTGGATTACAGCAAGGTCGCGCCGGGCGGCGTCAAAGCCCTGGGCGGTGTGTATGGCTATGTGACGCAGAGCAGCTTGCCGCCGGTGCTGGTCGACCTGGTTTATCTGCGCGTCTCGCAGATCAACAACTGCGCGTATTGCCTGGATATGCATACGCGGGATCTGCTGAAGAAGGGCGTGAAGGTGGAGAAGCTGGCCTTGCTGCAGGCCTGGCATGAAGCCGGCGAGCTGTTCGACGAGCGCGAGCGTGCGGCGCTGGCGTGGGCGGAGTCGGTGACGCGGGTGGCGGAAACCGGGGTGCCCGATGCGGATTATGCGGCGGTGCGCAAGGTGTTCGATGAGCGGGAGCTGGTGGATCTCACTATCGCCATTGGCTTGATGAATACGTACAACCGGATGGCGATCAGTTTCCGCAATACGCCGCAGGCGGTGCTCGATCTGTAACAACTGGTGCTGGCGGCGTAGGTTGGGGTGAGCCGCAGGCGAACCCCAACCTACGCCAGATGGGTGCCAGGTCAGGGCTTGCCGCCCGCGCGGATAAGCTCCATCACCTCATAGCAAGCCCCCATGGTGTGGTAATCCACCTTGCCCGCCGGGCTCTTCTCATCGTCGTACTTGCGGTTGTCACGCGTGAGGATGCGGAACCACGCACCGTACTTGTGATCGACGAAGTGCTCCCACGAGTAAGCCCACAGCTTCTGATACCACTCGTCGTACTTCGCCTCGCCCGTGCGCGCATGCAACAGCGCCGCCGCGGCCAGCGATTCCGCCTGCACCCAGAAATACTTGTCGTCGTCGCACACGCTGCCATCCGGCGCGAAGCCGTAGGCGATGCCGCCGTATTCCTTGTCCCAGGCGCGATCCAGCGCGGTGTCGAACAGATGCTGCGCCGTCGGCACCAGCCACTTCTCCTCGCGGTTGCGCTCCAGCAGCAGCGGTTCGAGGATCAGCAGCAGCTTGGCCCATTCGGTCTGGTGGCCGGGCTGGAAACCCCAGGGGCGGAACAGGTGCTTGGGATTATCGAGGTTGTATTTCCAGTCAATATTCCAGTCGACGTCGTAGTGCTCCCACACCAGCCCTTCGGCCTTGGCGGCCTGGCGGCGGGTCATGTTGTCGGCCAGGGTGAGCGCGCGTTCGAGATAGCGCGGCTCGTCGCTGGCCTGGTAGGCGGCGAGCATCGCCTCGCACATATGCATGTTGGCGTTCTGGCCGCGGTAGCCGCTGAAGTTCCAGTGCTCGTCGGCCTCGTCGCGGTACAGGCCGAAGTCGGCGTCCCAGTAGCGCTTTTCCAGCAGCTCCCA
The DNA here is from genome assembly GCF_011759495.1 of Dyella sp. SG562. NCBI lineage: Bacteria > Pseudomonadati > Pseudomonadota > Gammaproteobacteria > Lysobacterales > Rhodanobacteraceae > Dyella > Dyella sp. SG562. Next base: position 454,462 of record NZ_JAAOYS010000001.1, on the reverse strand, counting down.
GGTTTCGTCCATCCACGGGCGCACTTCGGTGAGGCCGGCCTTCAGCGCGGTGGAGTAGGCCAGCAGCACGAAGGCCACGCCGTAGGCGTGATAGGTGCGGTCTTCCGGCTTGCCGTCGCGGATGGTCCAGGCATAGCCGCCGCTGGCGGCGTCGCGATGCACTTCGCGCAGGTAGCGCAGGCCGTGGCGGGCGGCGTCGAGGTATTCGGCGCGCTTGTCGTCGAATTCGCGCGCGGCCATGGCGTAGGTGAAGACGAAGCGCGTGCTGCTCACCAGGTGGCGGTGGCTGCGGTCGTAGATGGTGCCGTCGTCTTTGTAGTAATGGAAAAAGCCGCCGGCGGGGTCGATCGCGTGCGGATGGTAGAAGGCCATGGTGTGCGCGATATGCGCGCGCAGAAAGGCTTCGCTGCCGAAATTCGGGGTGTTAACGGGGGAATTCATGCGTGGGCGTCCATGAAAGCGAGCACCTCGGCTTCGTCCGGCATGGCGGCGAACGAACCCAGGCGGGTAACGGTGAGGGCGCCGCAGGCGGCGGCGAAGCGCAGCATGGCGTGCAGCCGCGGCAGTTCGGCGACGAGATGGTCGAGCTGGCCGTCGCCTTTCTCCACCGTGGCCAGTCGATGCAGCAGGCCGCCGACGAAGGCGTCGCCCGCGGCGGTGCTGTCCACCGTGGGCACGGCGTAGACCGGCATTTCGCCGGAAGCGTCGGGATGGAACCAGCGCAAGGTGCGCGAGCCGTCGGTGATCACCAGCAGGCGCGCCCGGCCGGCCCACAGGCGTTCCAGCGCGGCTTCCTCGCCGGCGTCGCCGGCCAGCCAGTGGAATTCCTCGGCGCTCAGTTTCACCACGTCGGCCAGGTGCAGCGCGGGCCACAGTTCGTCGTGCGAGGCGCTCTGCTGCGGCCACAGCGCGGGGCGCAGGTTGAGATCGAAGCTCACCCACGCGCCGGCCGCATGCGCGCGGCGCATGCCTTCGCGGGTGGCTTCGGCCAGCGCGGCTTCGGTCATGCTGTTGGAGCAGACGTGGAACACCGCTGCGTCGCGGAAGCTTTCCTCGCGGAAATGTGCGGGACGGAACAGCAGGTCGGCCGAGGGCGGGCGGTAGAAGCTGAAGCTGCGCTCGCCATGGCTGTCCAGCGCGACGAAGGCCAGCGCGGTGTTGGCCTCGCCGGTGCGCGCCACGCCGCCGGTGTCGACGCCGGCGCGGTGCAGGCTGTCCAGGAGGAAGTCGCCGAACATGTCCTGGCCCAGCATGCCGGCGAAGGCGGCCGGGCCGCCCAGCCGCGCCACGGCCACGGCGACATTGGCGGGCGCGCCGCCGGCGAAAGGAATGAAGCTGCGCGGGAAACCCTGCGCGTCACGCCCCTCGGCGTGGAAGTCGATCAGTGCTTCGCCGAAGCACAGGATATTGCGTGCCATCGAATGGGGATCTCAGTGGGTGGCGGCGACTGGGGTGTCGCTCTTGATGCGCGAGCCGTAAAGGCCGTAGAAAACGATGTAGGCGTAGCACAGCAGCGGCAGGAAGAACGCGTGCTGCACGCCGATGCGGTCGGCGAACAGGCCCTGCACGTAAGGCACCAGCGCGCCGCCGACGATGGCCATGATCAGCAGGCTGGACGCCTTGCCGGTCAGCGGGCCCATGCGTTCGATGCCGAGCGAGAAGATGGTGGGGAACATGATCGAGTTGAACAGGCCGATCGACACCACGCTGTACATCGCGACCGCGCCCTTGGTCGACATGGTGGTCAGCACCAGCGCCATGTTGATCGCGGCGAAGATCGCCAGCAGCTTGCGCGGCGACAGCCTGGCCAGCAGCGCCGAGCCGATGAAGCGGCCGATCATGGCGCCCAGCCAGTAATAGGCCACCCAGTTCGCGGCGGCCTGTTCGCTCATGTTGCCGATGTCCGGCATCGACAGGTAATTGACCAGGAAGCTGCCGATCGCCACCTCGCCGCCCACGTAGAAGAAGATGCCCAGCACGCCGAACAGCACGTGCGGGTGGCGCAGCGCATCGATCAGCGTGTGATGGCCGGTGTCGGCCTGCTCGGTGCTTTCTTTCAGCGTGGGCAGGCGGAACAGGTAGACGAAGATCGCCAGCAGGAACAGCACCACGGCCAGGCCCAGGTACGGGCCCTGCACGGTCTGCGCTTCCTGCGCGCGGTAGGCCAGCTGTTCGGCGGGCGAGAGCTTGCCGATCTGCTCGGCGCTCAGCACCGCGGCCGAGAGGATCAGCAGGCCGCCAAACTTCGGCGCCAGGAAGGTGCCGAGCGAATTGAGCGCCTGCGCCAGGGTGAGGCGGCTGGAACTGGTTTTCTCAGGACCGAGCAGGGCGACATACGCATTGGCGGCCACCTGCAGCACGGTGATGCCGGTGGCCAGCACGAACAGCGCGCCGAGAAAGGCGTCGTAGGAATGCATCGCCGCGGCGGGCCAGAAACCCGCCGCGCCGACGCCGGCGATAGCCAGGCCGGCGACGATGCCCTTCTTGTAGCCCAGGTGCGCGACCAGCCGGCCCGCCGGCAGCGACATCAGGAAATACGCGCCGAAGAAGGTGAACTGCACCAGCATCGCCTCGGCGTAATTGAGCTGGAACACCGCCTTCAGATGCGGAATCAGGATGTCGTTGAGGCAGGTGAGGAAGCCCCACATGAAGAAGATGCTGGTGAGCACCCCCATCGCCATCGGGTAATCGGTGTAGCGCTCCTTGGCCGCCCCGGGGAGCGCAGTGTTCGACGGGGCGGGTGGTGAGGCGAAAGCCATGGGTGGTTTCCTCGGAGTAGGAATCAGGTCGTGCGCGGTGCGCCGCTGCTTTCGCGCACCACCAGGGTCACCTGCGCGACCGTGGTGGTGGCATCGGCCTGCGGCTTGCGCAGGCGCGCGAGCAGGAGTTGCGCGGCCTGGCGGCCGCGGGCGCGCGGATCGGTGGCCAGCGTGGTGAGCGGCGGCATGCTGAAGGCCGCCTCGGCCACGTCGTCGAAGCCGGTGAGCGCGAAATCGCGGCCCGGCTGGATGCCGCGCTGATTGAGGCCGAGCATCAGGCCCAGCGCGACCGCGTCGTTGTAGCAGACCGCCGCGGTGGGCGCGGGCTTGGCGGCAAACAGGTCGGCGCAGGCGCGCGCGGCGTCCATGCGCGTCGGCAGCGTTTCCACGCGCCAGCGCGGCGCGATCGGCAGGCCGGCCGCGTTCATCGCTTCGACATAGCCGGCATGGCGCTGGCGGCACGAGCTGGAATCGCCATGGCCGCCGAAGAACGCGATGCGCTTGTGGCCTTGGGCGATCAGGTGTTCGGTGGCGAGCCTGGCGCCGCGCTGGTTGTCCAGCATCAGGCGGTCCCAGTGCGCGTACTCCGGCAGGTTGCCGCCGAGCTCGCGGTTGAACAGCAGTACCGGCGTCTGCGCGCCCACCGCGGCGAGCACGCGCTCGGCGGCGCTGCCTTCGGCGGGGGAGAGAATGATTCCACCCGGGCCATGTTCGATCAGCGAACTCAGCACCGCCTGCTCGCGCTCCACCGATTCGCCGGTGCTGCCGAGCAAGGTGACGAAGCCGGCCTGGCCGAGCGTTTCATCCACGCCCGCGGCGAATTCCGCGAAGAACGGATTGCCCAGTTCGTTGAGCACCAGCGCGATGCTCGACGAGGTGCGGCGGCGCAGATTGGCCGCGGCGCGGTTGTAGACGTAGCCCTGCTTGCGCAGTTCTTCTTCCACCCGCGCCCGGGTGTGTTTGTTCACCAGTGGACTGCCGCGCAGCACGAGGGACACAGTGGCGCGCGACACGCCGCAACCGGCGGCGATGTCGTTCAGGGTGATCTTGCGGCGGATCGAGGTCGAGCTTTCCATGGTTCTCGCGGCCATTAGAACGATCCAAAAGTAGTCGATTCCATAAGGATAGTGATCTCGCACTGCAGCATGCACCGGCCATCGGTGGGGTGTTAGCTTCCCCGGTTTGGAACGATCCAAACTTGCCGGCCAGGACGGTCGACCAAGCAGCAGGCACCTCGGTCGACCGGAATTGCGCCGCAAACCACGTCCTGGGGAGATGCCGATGGTCAAGTTTTCGTTTAAGCCGGGCTTCGCGCCGGCCCTGCTGGCACTGGCCTTGTCGCTGGCGGCGGGGGCCGGCCACGCCGCCGAGCCGGGCCACGCCGCGGACGTCGACCCGCGCATCGGCACCGGCGGCGACGGCCATACCTTCCCGGGCGCCACGGTGCCGTTCGGCATGATCCAGCTCTCGCCCGACACGGCCATGCCGGATTTCAAGCACGCCTATAAGTGGGCCGCCGGCTACCAGTACGGGGACACCAGCCTGCTCGGCTTCTCCCATACGCATTTCTCCGGTTCCGGCCATTCGGACCTGGGCGATGTGCTGGTGATGCCGGTGGCCGGCGAGCCGAAGCTGGAACCGGGCGACCCGGCCCAGCCCGGCAGCGGCTACCGCTCGCGCTTCAGCCACGACAGCGAAAAGGTGGAAGCGGGCTATTACGCCGTCACCCTCAGCGACTACCAGGTGCGCGCCGAACTCACCGCCGGCCGCCGCGTGGGCTGGCACCGTTACACCTTTCCCGCCGGGCAGCCGGCGCATCTGCTGCTGGACCTGCGCCCGAGCATCTACGACTACGCCGGCAAGGTGCTGTGGTCGTCGCTGCGCGTGCACAAGGACGGCGCCGTCACCGGCTGCCGCCAGACCCGCGGCTGGGCGCCGGGCCGCGAGCTGTGCTTCGCCATGCGCTTCTCGCAGCCGCTGGCCGCGCGGCATCTGTACGACCGCGAGACCGACGTGGCCTACAAGGGCTTCAAGGGCCCGGGCCACCAGCCGGAAGACCAGGACGCGCAGCAAGGCCGCGCCATCGTCGGTGTGTTCGACTTCGGCCAGCTCAAGCAGCCGCTGCAGGTGAAGGTGGCGATCTCGCCGGTAAGCGAGGCCAATGCGCTGGCCAACCTGGACACCGACGGCAAGGGCTGGGACTTCGACGCCCGCCGCGCCGAGGCGCGCAACGCGTGGAACCAGGTGCTGGGCGTGGTCGACGTGGACGCGCCGAAGGAGCAGCGCACCAGCTTCTATACCTCGCTGTACCACGCCATGCTGTCGCCGACGCTGAGCATGGACGTCAACGGCGACTACCGCGGCCCGGACAACGCCGTGCATCGCGCGCAGGGTTTCGAGTTCCATTCCACCTGGTCGCTGTGGGACGTGTACCGCGCGCAGCAGCCGCTGATGGTGCTGTTGCAGCCGCAGCGCAGCGTGGACTTCGTGCAGTCGCTGATCGCCGCGCGCGAGGCCAGCCCGTTCGGCATCCTGCCGGTATGGGCGTACCAGGGCCTGGAGACGTGGTGCATGATCGGCTACCACGCGGTGCCGGTGATCGCCGACGCCTATGTGAAGGGCATCCGCGGCTTCGACGCCAAGGCCGGCCTGGACGCGATGGTGGCCAGCGCCACCTATGCGCCGTACGGGGGCCTGGGCGAATACATGCAGCGCGGCTACGTGCCGATCGACAAGGAGCCGGAAGGCGCCTCCAAGACGCTGGAATACGCCTACGACGACTGGACCATCGCGCAGATGGCCAAGGCCATGGGCCGCCAGGACGTGGCCGCGCAGTTCGCCAGGCGCGCGGGCAACTGGCGCAACGCCTACGACGCCAAGACCGGCTTCATGCGCGCGCGCAAGACCGACGGCCAGTTCCGCGAACCGTTCAATCCCGACGTAGCCGGCTACGGCAGCGACTACACCGAGGGCAATGCCTGGCAGTACAGCTGGTACGTGCCGCAGGACGTGGCCGGGCTGATCGCGGCGATGGGCGGCGACCAGGCCTTCGTGCGGAAGCTGGACAGCGTGTTCGACGCCAAGGTCGATCCCAAGCAGTTCGCCCATGTGGAGGACATCACCGGCCTGATCGGCTGGTACGCCCACGGCAATGAGCCCAGCCATCACCTGGCCTACCTGTACGACTATGCCGGCGCGCCGTGGCAGACCCAGCAGCGCCTGAAGCAGATCATGGACAGCCAGTACGCACCGCGCCCGGACGGCCTGGCCGGCAACGACGACCTGGGCCAGATGTCGGCCTGGTACGTGTTCACCGCGCTGGGTTTCTATCCGGTCGCGCCCGGCAGCGACGAGTACGCCATCGGCCGTCCGTTCGTGCGCAAGGCCACGCTGCATCTGCATGGCGGCAAGACCTTCACGGTGTCCGCCGAGCCGCTGGACGACGCCCATCCTTACGTGGGCGAGGTGACCCTCAACGGCAAGCCGCTGGACCGCGTGTTCCTCCATCACGGCGAGATCCTGGCCGGCGGTGAGCTGCACTTCCGCATGCAGGCGCAGCCGGACCGCAGCTGGGGGCAGGCGGCTGCTGCGAGGCCGGCGGCGATGAGTGCTTACGGGAAGTAAAAGAAAAGAAACCTTCTCCCCTCCGGGGAGAAGGTGCCGGCAGGCGGATGAGGGGCCGGGGCTCGCCACAACGTATCAACGGGGCGAAGTAAAGAGTTTTTGAGCTTGTCGCGAACCTCCGCGCCACGCTCCGCCCGGCCCCTCACCCCGACCCTCTCTCCCACAGGGACTACCTTCGGGTCGCCCGGAGGGGAGAGGGAGTTAGCGTGAAGGGGAGAGGGAGCAAAGCCGCAGGCAAATCGCCGCGCCGTGACATCCCCGCTGGCAGGCATCAGATGATTCTGTAACCATCGGCGTATGCCGCACTCCCCGTGGAAACTTACGCCGGTCACCCGACCCCGGATGCGGGATCGCGTGGCGCTGCGCTGGCGCCTGGGCGGCCTGCTGTTCGCGGTGCTGGTGATCGTGGCGCTGCCTTACATGGTGACCCGCAGCGGCTCGCGCGACGCGCTGGACGCCAATGCCCGCGTCACCCATTCCTCGGAAGTGAAATCGCTGACCTACCGCATCGCCTACGTCACCCGCGACGGCGAGGCGGCGCTGTACCGGCTGCTGGACGGCGACGACAACCCGCAGGTGCGCGTGCGCGCCGGCCGGGCCAGCAAGGAGATTCCCGGCCTGCTCGCGCAGCTGCGCGACATGACCCGCGACAACGCCGACCAGCAGGCGCGCATCGGCGCGCTCGGCAGCATGGTCAGCGGCCGCCTGGCCCTGCTCGACCAGGCCATGCTGCGCTATCGCCAGGGCGACGTGCGCGCCGCCAACGATGCGCTGCGCGATTCCGGCACCCTGTTCAAGATGGACGACCTGATCGACGGCATCGTGCAGAGCGAGGACGACACCTTGCTGGCGCGGCGCAGCCAGGCGCGCGCCGCTTCGTCCAACAGCAGCCTGGCGCTGACCATCACCGCCAGCGCGCAGGTGCTGCTGCTGGCCATCGTGGTGATCGTGTCCGAGCGGCAGATCAGCCGGCGCCTGCAGGCGGAAGAACGCGAAGGCCAGGCGGTGCAGCGCTCGCAGCTGATCGTGCAGGCGGTGCGCGAGCCGATCGCGCTGCTGGACAGCAAGCTGTGCACCTTGCTGGTCAATGCGGCGTTCGGCGAGCTTTATGGCATTCCGCCGTCGAACCGGCATTCGCTGCCGCTGGTGGAGATCGGCGATGGCGCCTGGCGCGACAGCGCCTTGCAGCAGCGCCTCAACGACGTGCTGCTGCTGGACCGCGAGCTGTGGGACTACGAACTGCTTCAGCGCACCGTCGACGGCGTCGACCGCCACGTGGTGATCAACGCCCGCCGCCTGCAGCAGGACGACGGCGGCGAGCCGGTGCTGCTGCTTACGGTGAGCGACGTCACCGCGCGCGCCCTGGTCGAGCAGCAGGTGAAGGAACTGAACCGCCAGCTCGAGGGCAAGGTGGCCCAGGTTTCCGACGTGAACCGCGAGCTGGAAGCCTTCAGCTATTCGGTCTCGCACGACCTGCGCGCGCCGCTGCGCCATATCGCCGGCTTCGCCAGCAAGCTGGAACAGCATCTGGGCGAGGGCGCGGACGACAAGTCGCAGCACTATATCGACGTGATCAGCGACGCCGCCCGCCGCATGGCCCAGCTGATCGACGACCTGCTGGTGTTCTCGCGCCTGGGCCGCGGCGCGCTGCGGCTGCAGCCGGTGGACATGCAGTCGCTGGCGGAAGAGGCGCGCGTGCTGGCCGAATCCGAGGTGCACGGCCGGCGCATCCTGTGGTCGATCGCGCCGCTGCCGATCGTGATCGGCGACGAGAACATGTTGCGCACGGTGTGGCAGAACCTGCTCGGCAATGCGGTGAAGTACACCGGCAAGTGCGAGGTGGCGAATATCGGCGTGGAGATGCGCCGCGGCGACAACGGCGACTACGAGTTCGTGGTCAGCGACGACGGCGCCGGCTTCGACATGCAGTATTCCGGAAAATTGTTCGGCGTGTTCCAGCGTTTGCACCGCGCTTCGGAATTCCCCGGCAATGGCATCGGCCTGGCCAATGTGCGGCGCATCGTGCAGCGCCACGGCGGCAAGGTGTGGGCCGAGGGCAGCCCGGGCGAGGGCGCGCGTTTCCACTTCACCCTGCCGGCCTCCGACCTGGCCGACGCGTTCGCGCAGGAACGGCAATGAGCCTGGGTACGGTCACCCGCAACGCGCCGGCGCACGGTGTCCTGCGCAGCATCCTGCTGGCCGAGGACAGCCCCGCCGATGCCGAGCTGGCGCTGGAGGCGCTGCGCAGCGCGAATCTGGCCAATCCCATCGTGCACGTCGAGGACGGCGTGGACTGCCTGGATTACCTGCACGGCCGCGGCGCCTGGGCCGGACGCCCGCCGCTGGATCCGGCGGTGGTGCTGCTGGACATCAAGATGCCGCGCGTGGACGGCCTGGAAGTACTCACCGAGATGCGCGCGGACGAACGCCTGCGGCGCATCCCGGTGGTCGTGCTGTCGTCCTCGCGCGAAGAAAGCGACCTGGCCCGCAGCTGGGACCTGGGCGTGAATGCCTATGTGATCAAGCCGGTCGACGTCGACCAGTTTTTCGAAGCGGTGCGCACGCTCGGGCAGTTCTGGGCGGTGCTGAACCAGGCGCCGGATTGAAGGCGCCGCGCCGCGAAGGTATTGCTTACATGCCAGATAAACCGAACATTCCCCAGCCGCCGCCGTTTCCGCGCATCCGCGTGCTGCAGATCGAGGACAGCCTGCCCGACGCCGAGCTGGTGATCTCCGAACTCGAAGCCGACGCGATCGACTTCGAGGTGCGCCTGGTCGACGACGAGACCGGCTATCTGCGCGAGCTGGAGGATTTCAAGCCGCATATCGTGCTGTCGGACCTGAGCATGCCCGGCTTCTCCGGCGAGCGCGCGCTGGAACTGCTGCGCGAGCACGACCGCGACCTGCCTTTCATCTATGTCTCGGCCACCCTCGGCGAGGAAGCGGCGATCGCGGCGCTGCGCAACGGTGCCACCGATTACATCCTGAAGCAGAACCCCGCGCGCCTGGCCAGCGCCGTGCGCCGCGCCCTGCGCGAACACGAAGCGCAGAAGGCGCAGCGGCGCGCCGAGGCGGAGCTGATTCGCGCGCAGCGTTTCGAAAGCCTGGCCATGCTGGCCGGCGGCTTGAGCCACGACCTGCGCAACCTGCTGCAGCCGCTGCTGCTGGCTGGCGAAAGCCTGCAGGATTACCAGGACGACCCGCGCCTCGCGCGCCTGGGCAAGCTGGTGCGCGATTGCGGACGGCGCGGCCTGGACATGGTGCAGTCGATGCTGTCGTTCGCCCGCGGCGCGCGCCGCGCCGAACAGGTGCGGGTGGGCGCGCTGCTGGATGCGCTCAACCTGCTGCTGCAGGGCAGCGTGCCGCGCAATGTCGCGCTGGAGCTGGCGGTGGACGATCCGGAGCTGAGCTTCTCGGGCAACCATACCGAGCTGCAGCAATGCCTGCTCAACCTCAGCCTCAACGCGATCCAGGCCATGCCCGGCGGCGGCGAGCTGCGCATCGAGGCGGGGCAGCAGCTGCTGGCGGCCGATTTCTTCCAGGAAGGCGAGAGCGCGGAAGAAGGCCGCTATCTGCGCCTGAGCGTGATCGACACCGGCTGCGGCATGGACGAGGCCACGCTGGCCCATCTGTACGAGCCGTTCTACACCACCAAGGAAGGCGGCACCGGCCTGGGGTTGCTCTCGTGCAAGCGCATCGTGGCCAGCCACGGCGGCGCGATGCGCGTGGAGAGTGCGCTGGGGCAGGGCACGGGGTTCCATCTCTATCTGCCGCTGGGCGCGCAGCTCGAAGAGATGCCCGAGGGCGAGGACGACGAGCATCTGCTGGGCAATGCCGAGCGCGTGCTGGTGGTGGTGGAGGAGGCGGCCCAGCTGTCGCTGCTGGTGGATACGCTGGATGCGTGGGGATATCTGGCGCATGCCAGCCAGAGCGGTACGGCGGCGTTGCAGTGGATCGAGGCGCATGGGGTGCCGGATCTGGTGCTGATGGATGCCGATATGAATCTGTTTACCGGGGTGCGGACGCTGGCGGCGTTGATCGATCATGGGTATCGGCGGGCGGTGGTGTTGTTGACGCGGCCGGATGCGCCGCCGGATCTCGACGAGATGCCTGAAGTGGAGCGCCTCTATCTGGTGGATAAGCCGGTGGCTACTTTCAAGTTGTTGGGGACTTTGCGCGAGGCGCTGGATGGAGAGGGTTGAGGCGGGCCTCTCCTACCCGTCATCCCGGCGTAGGCCGGGATCCAGTAGCGACTAGGTGTGGTTGTCGCGACTTGGCCGCTTATGCAGCGGGCATTTCGGACGCCTGCCGGCGCCCGAGTCACTTTCTCTTTGCTGGCCCAAAGAGAAAGTAACCAAAGAGAGAATGGCCTAAGAGCAAAGGCTCGCGACGCGACTAGAAGGAGCGGTGGGCGTCTGCGGTAGCCTGATTAACCTGGGTCTACACGAAACGACAGTGCGTTTACGTAACGGCTTCTTCAACGTGCCGTGGCCGAGAGGACGTTCAAGAACCGGGGCCAGCTTCTGTTCTTCGTTCCTGCTTACCTCACCACTACACCCCTCTCCCCTCCGGGGAGAGGGCAGGGTGAGGGGCCGGGCGGAGCGAGGAGGTGGGGTCAGTCGATCCCGAGCTTCTTCAGCTTGTACCGCAACGCGCGGAACGTAATGCCCAGCTTCTTCGCGGCCGCGGTCTTGTTGTACCGCGACTCTTCCAGCGCCTTGATGATCGCCGTGCGCTCGATGTTGCTGATGTAGTCGTCGAGGCCGCCGTCGGCGGTGGGCGATGGTGCCGGTTGGGTGGGGCCGGATGCGGGGGCGCCGGGTGGGGGTGGAACTGCTGTATCGGCTGCGCGTGCCGTGCGCTGGGGCAGCATCAGGTCGGCTACGTCGATTTCGTCGCCTTCGCACATGGCCATGGCGCGTTCGAGGATGTTTTCCAGTTCGCGCACGTTGCCGGGGAAGTCGTAGCCGTCCAGGGCCTGCTGCGCGGCGGGCAGCAGGCGGCCGGGGTTGCCGCCGCTCTTGATGGAGAGCTGGCGCAGGATGTAGCCGGCGAGGAGGGGGACGTCGCCGCGGCGTTCGCGCAGGGGCGGGACGCGCAGTTCGATCACGTTGATGCGGTAGAACAGGTCCTGGCGGAACTGGCCTTGCTCGACCAGGGCCGCGAGATTCTTGTGCGTGGCCGACAGGATGCGCACGTCGACGGGGATCTCCTCGCGCGCGCCGATCGGGCGCACGGCCTTTTCCTGGATCGCGCGCAGCAGCTTCACCTGCATGTGCAGCGGCAGTTCGGCCACTTCGTCGAGGAACAGGGTGCCGCCGTTGGCGGCCTGGAACAGGCCTTCCTTGTCGCTCACCGCGCCGGTGAAGCTGCCCTTGCGGTGGCCGAAGAATTCGCTCTCCATCAGCTCGGACGGAATCGCGCCGCAGTTCACCGGCACGAAGGGGCCGGCCGCGCGCGGGCCCTGCTCGTGGATCAGGCGGGCGACCAATTCCTTGCCGACGCCGGATTCGCCGGCGATGTACACCGGCGCCTGGTTGCGCGCCAGCTTGCCGATGGTGGCGCGCACCTGCGCCATCGCGGGGGAGTCGCCGATCAGGCGGTCGCCGGCATTGGGCGCCTTGGCCGCGCCGCCGCCGGCGCGCTTTTCCTCGGCCAGGCGCAGCGCGGTGCGCACCAGCTGGCGCAGCATCTGGATGTCGACCGGCTTGGACACGAAGTCGAAGGCGCCGGCCTTCAGCGCGCTCACCGCGGCGTCGACGTTGCCGTAGGCGGTGATCATCGCCACCGGCATGTCGGGGTGCTTGGCGGCGATCAGCTCGATCACCTCGTGGCCGGTGCCGTCGGGCAGGCGCATGTCGGTGAAGCAGAGGTCGTAGGTGCGCTCTTCCAGGGCGCGACGCGCGTCCGCCACCGTACCCACCGCATCGACCTGCAGGTCCATGCGACCCAGGGTGATGGTCAGCAGTTCGCGAATATCGCGCTCGTCGTCGATGACGAGGACGGTCTGTTGGCTCATGTCATCCAGCTGGCTTTCAGGTGCGGGCTAGGATACCCGCCCCCTCCCCGAGGGGCAAAGCCTGTCCGTCCGGCGCGTTTTCAGTGTCCCAGGTGCCGGTCGAAGAAACGCCAGATCACGCGGTATGCATCCTTGGATTCCGGCATGTCGGGGTCGGAGAAGAACGAATGCCACATGCCGTCCCACACGTGCAGTTCCGCTTCCACGCCGGCCCGGTCCAGCAGCGTGTGGCTGTGGATCACCGCGCTCATGGCCATGTCGCGCGTGCCGGAAATCAGCAGGGTAGGCGGGAATTTCGCCAGCAGCGCGGGCGAGTTGGCCGCGAATACCAGCGGATCGTCCGCGCTGGCGCCCTTGAAGTAGGGCAGGTCGCCGAGCTGCATCGATCGCGGGGGAATCGGCTTGCCGTTGAGCGGCGAGGCGATATAGCTCTCGTCGCCGCCCAGCGGGGTGACGCCGGCGCAGAACATGCCGATCGCGCCGGGCAGCGGCAGCCGATCGTGGATCAGCCTGGCGGTGACCTCGCCGGTGAGGATGCCGCCGGCGGAGCAGCCGTAAATGCCTACGTTGGCCGGCTGGTAGTGCTTGAGCAGCTCGCGGTACACCGCCACCACGTCGTCGGTGGCGGCGGGAAAGACGTGCTCGGGTCCTTCGCGGTAATCCACCGTCACCACCTTCACGCGCCCCACGCCGGCGATGGGGATCGCCTCGACCAGGCCGCCGCTGTGCGCGCCCCACAGGAAGGCGCCGCCGTGCAGGTTGATCAGCACCCGCGCCTGGTTCGCCGGCGCCACGCCTTGCGCGGGCAGCACCACGTCCACCGCCACGTTGGCGATGCGCCCCGCGGCGATCTTCACCGGGTAGATCTGCTGCATGCGCGCAGCGCGGGCGCTGTTCATGCGGTCGTAGAACGCGCGGTTCTGCTCGATCGGCGCGGTCAGCGGCGGCGCCTTGTCGCCTTCGGCCAGCATTTTCGGGAAGAACGCGCGCGACTCGGGGGAGGCGAACACGGAATACGGCACGGTGGCATTGCCGATGAAGATGCTGGCGTCGGCTTTGTAGCCGGTGGCCGGCGGCGCGGCCTGGGCGCTCGCGGGGTTGGCGCCGGACAGCAGCGCGGCGGCGACGCAGGCAAGCCGGAACGTGCGCATGGCGAAGGCTCCCCGCTTCATGGTGCGGTTCCGGTGGCGCGCTGCTTCTGCGCCGGCGCGTTCTTCTGCAGGATCTCCTGCAGCTTCAGATACACCCCGTTGGTCCAGCCGAAGCCGATCACGTTCTCGCTGTAGCCCGCGCTGACGCGCACGTCGGCATTGCCCTTGGCCATGTTGTATTTCTCGCGGATGGTGCCGTCGTCGGCGAGGCCGCGGTCCACCGTGGCGGTGAACTTGCCGGCGAGGCGGCGCGCGTCGTCGTGGAAACCGTAGTCGTCCAGGCCCTTGATCGCCAGCCAGTTGGTCGGCGCCCAGCCGAACGGATCGTTCCATTGCACGCCGGCGGGCTGGTTGTCCATCGATAGCCCGCCGCGGCGCTCGAACACCGGCAGCTTGCCGCGCACGGCTTCGGCCTGCTGCGGCGAGGCGGCACCGGCCCATAGCGGGTAGTAGGTGTTGAGATAGGGCGTGGGCGAGGGCTTGCCGGCGACGAAGTCGTAGTCGCGGTACATGCCGTCTTCGGCGCGCCACAGGTATTTGTCCATGGCCTGCTTGCGCGCCGCGGCGGCAGCCGTCCAGCGTTCGGCGTCCTTGGCGTTGCCCAGGCGTTTGGCGAAGGCGGCCAGGTCCAGCTCGTAGCGGTAGAGCAGGCTGTTGAGATCGACCGAAGCGTAGTGATGGGTGGAACCGCCGAACGGGCCGAAGTGGAAATTGGTGTCGTAGCCGGATTCGCGCATGGCGCGGTCGCCATGGTAGTAGTCGGCCGTGAGGCGGTAGCCGTCGTACCAGTTGCCCAGGCACACCTTCGAAGCGCGCACGTCGCAGCTTTCCCTGGCCAGCCGCGCGGCTTCGGCATCGTCCGGCCTCTGCGCGCCCTTCAGCAGATAGCCCGGATCGTCCTTGGGATGCGCGCGCAGCCACTTGATCACCTTCACGTAGAAGTCGTCGCTGTTCTGCGCTTCCAGCACCGGGCCGTCGCCCAGGTCGTAGTAGCGCGCCAGGCCGGTATCGCCGGCGCGGTGTTCCTCGCGCGTCCACACGTCGTGGTTGCGTACCGCCAGCGGGTAGGCGTTCGCCAGCCAGGTGTTGCGCTCGGCGTCGGAGGCGAAGGCGTCCGGGTCGTCCAGCACGGTGGCCATCATCGCGGTGAGGAAGGGCGGCTGCGAGCGGCTGAGGTAATAGGTGCGGTTGGCATTGAGCACCGCGCCGTAGTGCTCCACTTCGAACAGCGCGTTGTCCACCATGTCGCGCGCCAGCTTGCCGCGCTGATCGGCGGCCAGGCCCAGCACGATGAAATAGCTGTCCCAGCCGTACATCTCGTTGAAGAAGCCGCCGGGCACGACGTAGGGGTGCGGGAGGTAGAGCAGGCCCTGCGCGGGGAGCTTGGTGGCGTCGATGTCGCCCAGTTGCTGGATGACGCGCGGCAGCGGGTGGATGTCGACGCCGCAGCGTTTGCCGATGTCGGCGAGGGCGGGCGTCACTTTCATTTCCGCCGGGACGTAGAGCACGGGGTGGCCGACGATCTTGGGGTCGGTCAGGGCGTTGCACTGGTTCTGGGAGCGGGTGAGCGTGGTCCAGGCCTTGTCGATGTAGGTGCGGGTTTTGGCCGCGTCGGGCGTGGCCGCGTACGCAGTAGCTGTGGTGAAAATAGTTGCGAACAGCGCGACACGTAGCAAGTGGGGAGAGCGGGTCATGGGTGGGGTCCTCGCTTCGGGAATTGCTTGTCCTCAGTCCTCAAACTCGAACCCTTCTCCCTCCGGGAGAAGGTGGCGGCAGCCGGATGAGGGTCCGGGCGGAGCGGTGCACATCACACTTGCGCTCCGCCCGTACCCTCACCCCAACCCCTCTCCCAAGGGGAGAGGGGCTTCAGGCCGCGATCAATCGGGCCGCGCGACACGCGTCAGCTTCGCCTTCCCATCCGCACCATGCTCGATGCCGATGTCGAACACCTTCCCGCGGTAATGCACGCCCTGCAGCTTCACCGACTTCCACGCCGGCGGCAGCACCGGCGCGTAGGCCTCGCTCAGCCCGTTGTCGTCGATGCGCAATCCGCTCAAGCCATACACGAAGCTCTGCACGAAGCCCGCCGAGGTGGACAGAATGTACCCCGCGTTATTCGCCACGGTCTCCGTGCGCACATTGAACGGCGGTTTCAGGAACCCGGCCAGGTTGCGATGAATCCACTCGCCCGCGGTCTTGCCATCGCCCAGCTCGGCGGCGCCCACCGCAAGCATCACCATCATCATCTCGTTGGGATCGTCGCCATGCACCTTCAGCTCGTGCAGCTGGAAGTCGAAGTTGTTGCGGCGGATCTCCGGCGTCATCGGCAGGTCGAGGTTGGGATACATCAGCCAGATCAGCGAGGAACCCATCCAGGTGATCTTGTCGTGCGGCACCGAAGCGTCGAAATCGAGATGGCGCTGGTTCTGCTGGTCGAACGGGATATACATCTTCGCGACGATCTCGCCCCACTTCGGGTCCGCCGTCTCGCCCACCTTCCTGGCCGCTTCCTGCGCGATGCGCAGCGTCTTGGCCGCGGCGGCATTGGTGAACGAGTCGTTAGGCACGTCGTTATAAGCCTCGTCGGGCGAGGTGACGTGGTGGATCTCGTAGCGGTCGTGCGCCTTATCGTAGGTGACGCGGCTGACCCAGAACTCGGCCACCTCGCGGATCACCGGCCAGCCGTACTGCTTCAGCCAGGCCTCGTCGCCGGTGGCCTGGTAGTACTGCCACTGGGCGATCGCCACGTCGGCGTTGACGTGGATCTCGCGGTACACGTCGTAGGCGAAATGCGGCGTGTAGTCCTTGCCGGTTTCCGGATCCGCTTCCCACGGATACATGGTGCCGCTCGCACCGTATTGCTTGGCGCGTTCGCGCGCCGGCTGCATGGTGCGGTGGCGGAACATCACGATCGGCTTGGCGCGCTCCGGGTGCAGCAGCAGCAGCGCCGGGAACACCCAGGAATCGCTGTCCCAGAACGCATGGCCGGCATAGCCCGGGGTCAGCGCGCAGGCGCCCATTGGCCAGGCGGTGCCGACGGTGGAATTGGCCAAGAGGTAATAGAGGTCGGAATGCACGGCCTTCTGCACGGCCGGATCGCCGTCGACCACGATGTCCGACTTCCACAGCTCATGCCATGCGGCCTTGTGCGCGGCCAGCAGCTGGTCGAAGCCGGTGGCGCGCGCCTGCTTGGCCAGCGCCAGCGTGGCCTTCGCATCGCCGCCCCAGCCCTGGCGCGACAAGGCGGCATACTTGGTGAAGGCGTAGGTGCGGCCCTTCTGCACGCGCGCGGTGACGTTGAGCGAGAGGCGGAACGGCGTCTTCTCCAGCTTCACGTCTTCCACGTTCAAACCGGCGGGCAGGCTGACGGCAATCGCTTCGGCCATCTCCAGGCCCTGCTCGGCGCGGCCGTCCAGCCACAGCGTGAGGTCCTTGCTGTCGCCGTCGCTGGCGCCGATGCGCGTCACGCCGTGGTACCACACGGCGGCGCGGTCCGGCGTGGGCACCGGCTTGTTGTTGAGGTTCTGGCCGCTGGCGATCACCGACTCGATCATCTGGTCGCCGGTGAGCTTGCCGATGGGAAAGCGCGGCTGGTGCTCGGACCATAGGCGGATGGGAAAAGTCAGCTGCACGCTGCCGTCGAACTGCGGCGTGATCGTCAGCCGCGTCGCGGCGAGGTGGCTGGCATCCTGGCTGACGAACGTCGTGACCTTCACGTCGGTGGACTTGTTCGCATAGACGAAGCGGTAGCTGGTGGCGAGCGTGGCGTCGCGCATGTCCAGCGTCTGTGCGTAGCCGGTGAAGATTTCCTTGCCCAGGCGGGTGGAATTGAGCCAGCCGCCGCCGGGGTTGTAGTCGATCTCGCTCCAGCCCGGTATCGCGGCGGGGCGCGCGATGTCGTCCCGGGCGTAGTCCATGAAGGCGACCATATAGCCCATCGCGGGCTCGGTGCCGCGGGCGGTGGTCATGCTGGAGAAATAGCCGTTGGCGAGGTAGCCGGGGAAGTAGCTGTCGAAGTCGGCCGAGGTGCCGGTGAGCACGAAGCTCGGGTCGCTGTTCGCGTCCTGTGCCAGGGCGGGGCCGGCGGCGGCGAGCATGAGCAGGGCGGCAAGGCCCAGGCGGCGACAGCGTATTGGCATGGCTACTCCCATCATCGAATCCTTGCAGGGCTTATTCCGGAGCGAGGTCGGACGGCGCGGGCAGCGCGCCCGCGCGGTCGGCCTCGCGCTTGAAGAAGAACAGCGCCACCAGCACCAGGCTCATCGGCACCAGCGAGAAATAAAAGGCGTGGATGCCGCCGAAGCTGGCGAACACCACCGCGGTGATGCGCGAACCCAGGGTCCCGCCCAGCGCGGAGAAGATCACGATCAGGCCGGTCATCGCCGCATGCAGCGGCTTGGGCAGCGAGCTCAGCGCCACCGAATTGATCACCGGATAGATCGGCGCCATCAGCAGCCCGATCAGCGGCAGCAGATAGGCCGCCGGCGGCGCATTGAGCCAGCCGATATCCGGCCGCGCCACGGTGTGCTGCGCCAGCGGCAGCACCAGCAGCACCAGCACGCCCATGCCGATCACGCACAGATTCAGCAGCGTGTGCCACGGCATGCGCCGCAGCACCTGGCCGGCGGCGATGCGGCCCAGCGCGGTGCAGCCGGCCAGGATGCTGGCGAGCTGGATGCTCATGGCATTGGGCAGGTGCAGGATCTCGTTGTTGAAGGTAGGCAGCCAGGTGCCGAAACTCTGCTCGATCAGCACGTACAGGAAGGCCGAGATCAGGAACACGTTCACCAGCGGCCGCAGCATCAGCTTGAACATCGCGGCGGCCGAACCGCCCAGCGATTGCACGCCGCCCCCATGCGCGGCCGATTCGTCCAGCCGGGTGCCGGCCAGCAGCACGAACACCAGCACGCACAGCACCGCCAGCAGCCAGTACACGCGGAACCACACCGGGTTGGCCGGATCCGCATGGTCGATGAAGGCGCTGAAGATCCAGCCGCTGAGCAGCACGCCCAGCATGAACAGGCCTTCGATGGTATTGGTCAGGCGGCCGTGCTCGGCGCGGCCGCGGGTGAGCAGGCCGATCGAGGAATACACCGAGACCTTGGTCAGCGCGAAGGCGACGCCCACGCAGGTGAACAGCAGCTCGGTGGTGTGGAAAGAGGGATACAGCGGCATCAGTGCGCAGGCGCAGCCGACGATGGCCAGCGCGATCATCATCGCCCGGCGATAGCCCAGCATGGGCAGGAAGGAGGCGACCAGAAAGGAAGTGACCGCGATCGGCAGGTCCTTGAACAGCTCCAGCAGGCTGGCCTGGGGCTTGTCGATGCCGAACGTGTGGATCGTCTGCAGGATCACCGTGCCGACGCTGTTGAGCAGGATCGCGAAGATCATGTAGATCAGCGCGAGCGCAGCGATCATGCGGAATCGGTTCATGGCCACTCGCTTGCGGGTCGGGTCATACGGCAAAAAAGGGCGGTCCGGGCTGTCGCGCGCCCGGACCGCCTTCAGGGAAAAACGAAAGCATCAGAAGTTGTACTTCACCTGGAAATTCACCTCGCGCCCTTCCAGCGGACGCGCCAGGATCACGCCGCCCGCGCCGGCCGCCGAGCCGAAGATACGCGAGTTGCTCTCGGTCAGGCCCAGTTCGTTGGTGATGTTGGTGCCCTGCAGGCGCAGTTCCCAGTGGTCCTGCACATTGGCCACCACGCCGAAATCGAGCGTGTCGTACGAGCCCAGCTGCTGCAGGCCGGACAGGTCCTGGGTGTGGTCGCCGACGTGGGTGTAGGTCACGAAGGCGGTGATGTCGCCCCACGGGAACAGGAAGCGGTAGCTTGGCGTGAACATGTAGCGCACCTTCGGCTGGCGCTGCAGCTGCTTGCCGTTGATGAAGGCGCAGCCGTTGCCCGCTACCTGGTTGACGTAGGGAATGCAGGCCGAATAGTGCGAGTAGTGGCCGTCCAGATAATTGGCCACCACCGCCAGCTTCAGGTTGTCGATGGGCATCACCGCGCCGCTGAGGTTGATGCCCTTCGAATCCGAACCGTACAGCAGCTGCGCGCCCACCGGCGCACCGGCCGCATTGGTCGGCTGGTAGGGCAGGCCGTTGAACTGGCGGTGGTACACGCTGATGTCGGCGTACAGCAGCTTGGACTGGTATTTGAAGCCGGCTTCGAAGTTCTGCACCTTCTGCAGCGGCGGCGTGTTGCCGGTGGTGTTGCCGCGCAGCGCGTTGTCGAAGTCGCCGAAATGCACGCCCTTGTTGACGCGGCCGTACACGCTCATGTTGTCGGCCAGCTCGTAGTTGGCGCCGACCGTCCACGAGGTATGCGTCTTGTCATACTTGGTGGTGGCGAAGGTGCCGTCGCACACCGGCACCGCGTTGTCGTACAGCGTGGCGTTGTTGCCGTCCAGGTTCACGTTGTGCAGGTTGCACACGTGCACGGTGGAGTCCTGGTTTTCCAGGCGCGCGGACACGTCGAAGATCCAGCGGTCGAGCTTCCACACGTCGGACAGATAGAACGCCTTGTTGGTGGAAGTGCCGTTCTCGGCGATGTTGTACGCGCCGTAGTCGAGGAAGCCCTGGTAGTCGGTGACCTGGTCGCCATTGGCGGCGACGACCTTGATCGGGCGCGCGTTCGGCGTGTTGGTCATCAGCATCTGGTTGCCCAGCGCCCACTTGTCGTTCATGGTGTAGTGCGCCAGGTACAGGCCGGCGGTGAGCGTATTGCCTTCGAACAGTTCCTTGCTCAGGCGGAAATCGTTGTTCATGTTCTTCAGGCGCTTGTGGATGTACCACCAGCCCTGGTGGATCACGCTCTGGTTCGGATCCACCACGCCGCCGCCGTTGATATAGGTGGCGGTGGCGCCCGGCGCGATCTGCAGGCCGCCGAGATCCTTGGAGGTGGTGTAGAGCGTGCCGTTGAGCGTGTCCGGATTGGAGCCGGAGAACAGGGCATTGGTGTCCATGTCGCCTTGGTCGATCAGGAACTTGTCGGAGATGCTCCAGCCGCCGTCCAGGTCGTAGTCGAAGTTGCCGCCGAAGAAGCGCATCTTCGCGCCGCGGCCGTTGGCCAGGTTGGCGCTGGTGCCGCCGCCCGGATACCCCGGCAGGTTGACGTGCTGGATGTACTTGCTGTTGTAGGTGTCGGTCAGCGGATCGAAGCCCGGATAGGCCGAGAAATTGTCGCTGCCGTGCTGCAGCAGCGGGATCGGCGTGATGAACTGGTTGCGGTCGTTGAGCACGCGCGTCCACAGCACCAGCGAGCCTTTCTCCATGGTGTGCGAGAGAGTGGCGGTGAACTGGCCGCCCTTGTCCGCGGCGAACTGCGGATCGCGCACGCCATCGGACTTGCGCCAGAAGCCGCCCACGCTGCCGAACCAGTCGTCGGCCACCTTGAAGCCGAGGAAGCCGTCGGCGCGCCACAGGCCTTCGTTGCCGTAGGTGAGGCCGATGCTGCCCGAGGGCTTGGCCGTGCCCTGCTTCAGCATGAAGTTGGCGGTGGCGCCGATCTGGCCGTCGCCGAATACCACGGACGGGCCGCCCTGCAGGATTTCCACGCGCTCGACGGTGTCGTCGAGGCGGAACATCGAGGTGGTTTCCATGAACGACAGCGTGGGCATGCCGTACAGCGGCGAGCCCATGATCTGCGTGGTGAAGTAGGGCGCATCGCCGCCGCCCGGGAAGCCGGCGATCTCGATGTTCGCGCCGGTCTGGCCGCCGGTGGATTCCGGCCACAGGCCTGGCGAGATCTTCAGAAGGTCCGCGGTGCTCTTCGGATTGGCCTGCTTGATCGCCTCGGCGTCGGCCGCGGTGATCGAGTACGCGGCGTCGATCTTGCGGATGCCGCCGATGGTCGGCGTGCCGGTGACCACCACCTGTTCCAGCGTCTTGGTGTCTTTCTTGCCCTGCGGCGGCGCCGGAGCCGGCGGCGCGGGCGCCGCCGGGGGCTGCTGCTGTGCGTTGGACGATGCGCTGTTCGGCGCCGTGTCCTGCGCGTGCGCGGTGCCGAGCATTAGCGCCGCGGCGATGGCCGCGGCGAGCAACTGTCGAGTGATGCCTTGGCGATGCATGGTCGAACCTCCCCACCCATGTTGTCGGGCTTTATGTGGCGAAATCGCTGGCCGCTTCCCCTTCAGGCGGCGTGCGACGCTTCTTCACTGCTGATGAAATCCTCGATGCGGAACGCGCTCAGTCCCGGCAGCACGGTGTCCGCCTGGGCCAGCGCGGCTGGCTGGCCGATGCCGACGGCGGCCATGCCGGCGGCGTGGATGCTGGCGACGCCCGCCGCGGCGTCTTCCACGCCCAGGCAGGCGGCGGGCGCCACGCCCAGGCCCGCGGCCGCGGCCAGGAAGATCTCCGGGTCCGGCTTGGAGCGCTGGATCCGCGCGGCGTCCACGATGTAGTCGAACAGGTGCGCCACGCCCAACCGCTCCAGCAGCAGCGGCGCGTTGCGGCTGGCCGAGGCCAGGCCGACCTTGAGGCCGGCGGCGCGCACTGCGGCGATCGCCTCGCGCGCGCCGGGCAGCAGCTGGTCCGGGCCGAAGCGCTGGATCTGTTCGCGGTAGTAGTCGTTCTTGCGTTCGCCGAGCGCGTGTTTTTCTTCGTCGCTGTAGGTGCGGCCGGCGCGTTCCAGCAGGATTTCCAGCGAGCCCATGCGGTCGACGCCCTTCAGGCGCTCGCCGATCGAAGCGTCGAACGGCAGGCCCGCTTCTTCGGCCAGGCGGCGCCACGCGGCGTCGTGCACCACGGCGGTGTCGGCGATTACGCCGTCGAGGTCGAAGATCACGGCGGCGAGCGGCGGCTGCGCGCCGCGGCCCGGCGTGGCGCCGGCGCGCGGCAACTGCAGCGTTTCGCCCGCATGCAAGGTGTATGCGCGGCCATCGTGGCGGAAGCTGAGCGCATCGCCGCGCGGCAGCGTGTAGCGCACGCCGGAGCGGTCCACTTCCACACGCAGCTGCGCGCCGCCCCAGCGCAGGCCGAAGCGGTAGCCGTGCCAGGCGGCGGGCAGGCTTGGCGAAAGCGCGGGCTGGCCGTCGATCACGCGGAAACCGCCGAAGCCCCATTGCAGGCCCAGCCAGCTGCCGGCCATCGCGGCCATGTGCACGCCGTGCGCGGCGTTGCCGTGCGAGTCGTCCAGGTCCACCCGCAGGCTGTCCTGGAAATAGCGCCAGGCCTTGCCGGCCAGGCCCACTTCCGCCGCGATCACGCCGAAGGTGGAGGCGGACAAGGTGGAGTCGTGCACGGTCACGCCTTCGTAGTAGTCGAAGTTGCGCCGCTTGGCTGCGCGATCGACGCCGTCGCCGGCCAGCATCAGGGCCAGCAAGGTGTCGGCCTGCTTGCACACCTGGTGGCGATAGATGGTGAGCGGATGCAGGCGCAGCAGCAGCGGATGCTTGCCTTCGCCCGGCTTGGCGGCCAGGTGCGCGGGCAGGCGCGGGCGCTCGAGAAAACCGTCGTCCTGCGCGAACACGCCCAGGCGCGGGTCTTCCTGCAGATACATGGCGTCGGCGGCGCGGCGCCATTGCGCCACTTCGTCCTCGCCCAGGCCGATGCGCGCGCACAGCGCGGCGTAGGCCACCGGTGCGGCGCCGGCCATCCACAGCGCGGTGTCGGCGGCGTCGCGCAGATGCCGTTGCGCCATGCGGTTGGTGTAGTGGTTGTTGTCGACCAGGGCGGAGTATTCGTCCGGCCCGGTCACTTCGTGGATGCAGAACGCGCCGCCGCGGCGCGCGTTGAAATGGCCGATGTCCAGCCACACCCGCGCGGTCTCGAACAGGATCTCGGCGCCGTGGTCGCGCAGGAAATCGGTGTCGCCGCTGGCATCCACGTACAGGCGGATCGCCCAGGCGATGGCCGCATTGATGTGGTACTGCGCCGAGCCGCCGGGGTAATAGGCCGAACATTCGTCGCCGCTGATCGTGCGCCAGGCGTACAAGGCGCCGCGCGGATGATTGAGTTCGCGCGCATGCAGGCGCGAGCGCTCCAGGATGCGGTGGCGGTACAGCAGCATGCCGCGCGCCAGTTCCGGCGCGACGGTGGCGAGCACCGGCAGGATGAAAGCCTCGGCATCCCAGAAGTAGTGGCCCTCGTAGCCTTCGCCGGTAAGCCCCTTGGCCGCCGCGCTGCCGTGGCCGTCGCGGCAGCTGGACTGGAACAGGTGGAACAGGTTGAAGCGCAGCGCCTGTTCGGTGGCGGCGTCGCCGTCGATGGCCAGATCCGCGGCGTCCCACAGCGGGGCCAGCGCCTGGCGCTGGCGTTCCAGCAGGTTGGCGTAGCCGAGGTGGGTGGCGGCGGCCAGGATGCTGCGCGTGCGGGCGAGCAGGGCTTCGTCCGCATCGTCGCCGTACGGTTCGGTCCAGGCGTAGGCGACGTATTTTTCCAGCGTCACCGCTTGGCCCGGCGCGAGCGTGCCGGTATAGGTCTGCACCACGCCGTGCTGGGCGAGGTTGGCGAGGTGGCAGTCCAGGCTGCCGTCCTGTGCGCGGTGCGTCTGCGCGCAGGCCAGGCGGATGCCGCTGTGGGTGCTGCGCTGGGTGACCCAGGCGACGTCGGCTTCGGCCGCGGCGTCGACGGTGTGCAGGCCGCCGTCCAGGCGCGTGCCGATGCGCGGGTCGTCGCCCTGTTCGGCGGCGTCGCGCGCGGTGCTGATCGAGGATTCGAGGGTGATCGGGCCGCTGTAGTCCAGCGAACGCACGCGGTAGCGCAGCGCCAGCAGGCCGGGTTCGTCGAGGCTGACGATGCGCTGGGCTTCGATCTCCAGTGTTTCGCCCGCCGGCGAGCGCCAGCGCAGGAAGCGGCGGTAGCAGCCATCGCGCAGTTCCAGGCGGCGTTCGAAATCCAGCCATTCGCCCTCGCTCAGCCGCACCGGCACGTCGCCCAGGCGCAGCTGGATGCGGGTGGCGTCCGCCACCGGAATGCGCGTGTCGGTACTGGCGGCGAAGCCGGGGAAGCGCTCGTGGTAGTCGATCGGCGTACGTTCCCACGCCGCCGACAGAAAACTGGCCTGGCTGGGGCTGTCGCCTTCTTCCAGCCCGCCGCGCACGCCCAGCGCGCCGTTGGCCAGGGCGAACAGGCTTTCGTCCTGCGCGAAGCCGGCCGGGTCGGTGCCGCGGCGGATCAGCGTCCAGGGATCCGGCACGCCGGCGGCACCCACCACGGAGGTGGGCACGACGTTGACGGCCGCGGCGGGCGCGGTGGCAAGACGGTCGAGCATGAAGTCCCCAGCAATCTTTTGGTTGTTCTCGGCGGGGCGCCTGCGGGCGCTGCCGGTCCGTTGGGGGCGGAGCTTCGCAGCAAATGATATCGATATCAAGATATCGATATCATTTGCTGCGGCGCGGAATCACGCGGCTTTGAGCCGGGCTGCCGCAGCCTCGCCGGCGGCATCGCGGACAGGCGGGAGCGGGACAGCGTCTCGGCCATCCGTTGGACGCACCGGGCGCAAATCGACACACTGCGCGCTGCTGCGGACGCGCAATCCCTGGAGCACAGCGATGGAAGTGGCCGAGGTCCGGTCGTGAGTCGAAGCAAACGAAAACCTCCACGAGCGGGCACGCCGGCCAACCTCACCATGGCCGACCTGGCCAAGCTGGCCGGGGTCTCCAAGATCACCGTCTCGCGCGCGCTCAGCGACAGTCCGCTGGTCAACCGCGAAACCCGCGAGCGCATCCAGGACCTGGCGCGCGAGCAGGGCTACAAGCTCAACGTCAGCGCGCGCAACCTGCGCCTGCGCCGCAGCCACACGGTGGCGGTGATCGTGGAGATGAAGCCCAGCAACGACCGCACCATGTTCGACCCCTACCCGCTGATGCTGCTGGGCGGCATCTCGCAGGAGCTCACCGCCGCCGGCTACAGCGTGCTGCTGACCACCCGCCAGGGCGCCAGCGCCGCGGCGGTGCAGGCCGCCGACGGCATGATCCTGCTCGGCCAGGGCGTGCGGCAGGACGCGGTGCGCCGTTTCGACAAGCTCGGCCTGCCGATGGTGGTGTGGGGCGCGCAGGGCGACCACGACGACCACGTGGTGGTGGGCAGCGACAACCGCCAGGGCGGCCGTGCGGTGGCCGCGCATTTCATCGGGCTGGGGCGGCGCAATCCGGTTTTCGTCGGCAATCCCGGGCATCCGGAAATCTTCGAGCGCCTGAGCGGCTTCGTGGATGCGCTGGCCGAGCACGGCGTGAAGCCGCTGCTGATCCGCCGCGACGAATTCACCCTCGCCTCCGGCATGGATGCGGTGCAGTCATTGGCCGCGCGCCACGTGACGTTCGATGCGCTGTTCGCCTGCAGCGACCTGTTGGCGATGGGCGCGGTGCGCGCGCTGCAGGAACTGGGCCGCCGCGTGCCGCGCGATGTCTCCGTGGTGGGCTACGACGACATGCCGCTGGCGGCCAGCTTCCAGCCGCCGTTGAGCTCCGTGCGCCAGGACTGGCAGGAAGGCGGCAGCCTGCTCGCGCGCAAGATGCTGGCGATGATCCATGACGAGGCCGCGCAGTCCGAAGTGCTGCCGGTGAGCCTGATCGTCCGCGCGACGTAGTGGACGTAGGTTGGGGTGAGCGCAGCGAACCCCAACAATGCGATGCGTTTGAAGGTGGCGATGTTGGGATTCGCTGCGCTCACCCCAACCTACGCCGCCGCGATGGCATCGCTGCCCGGCACCCGCGCCGGCGGGGTCAGCACCAGGCGGAAACAGCTGCCGCCGCCGGCCACGCGCACGTATTCCAGCGAGGACTGGTTCGCCTCGGCCATCTGGCGCGCCAGGTACAGCCCCAGGCCCGTGCCGTATTCGTGCGTGGTGTAGAACGGCTCGAAAATCTGCGCGGCGACCTTCGGCGCAATGCCGGGGCCGCGGTCGATCACTTCGAGGATCGGCACCGCGTGCTCGCCGTGGCGCGCCACCACCATCACCCGTGCCGGCTCGCCCGGCATGCGCCCGTAGCGCAGCGCGTTCTGCACCAGGTTCCACACCACTTGCTGCAGCTGCTGCGGGTCGGCCACCGCGGCCACCGGCTCGCTGCCGTTGCTGATCACCCGCAAGGTGTCGTTGCCCAGGTCGTTGCCCTGGCGGTATTCCTCGACGAAGTTCTCGGCCCAGCGGCCCAGGTCCAGCGTTTCCGGGCGCGAGCGCTCGCGCCGCGACAGCTGCAGGATGTTCTCGATGATGTCGTTCAGGCGCACGCAGTGGTTGTTGATGATCTCCACCATGCGCAGGTCGGTGCCGCCTAGGTCGCGCGACTCGGCCAGCAGCTGCGCCGAATAGCGGATCGCCGCCAGCGGGTTGCGGATCTCGTGCGCGATCGAGGCGGAGAGGCGGCCCAGCGAGCTGAGCGTGAGTTCCTCGGCGCGGCGCGAGACCAGCGAGGTGTCGTCGAGAAAGATCAGCACCAGCGCGTCGTCGTTCGGCGCCAGCCGGCTGAAGCGCGGGATCACCTCCGGCACGCCGTCGGCGAGCTGGGTGGCGGTCTCATCGAGCTTGCCCGAGGTGGTCCAGTGGTACAGGCGGCGCGAGAGCTCCGGCGCCACGCGGCCGAGGTCGCGCTGGTCGGCGCTGGGGTTGCCCAGCAGCATCCAGGCCGATTCGTTGATCTGGTGGATGTGGTTGGCGTCGTCCACCAGCATTACGCCGGTCTTCATGCGGCGGATGATCAGCTCGTTGACCTGGGCCAGGTTGGCCAGGTCGATGCTGCGCTGCTCGGCCAGCGCCTCGCTGGCGCGCAGCTGGCGGCTCAGCACGTAGCACAGCATGGTGATGGCGAAATAGGCCAGGCCGAACAGGCCGGCCTCCAGCAGCTGGCGGTCGGCCACGCCGGCGTCGCCCTGCGGGTTCAGCAGCGAATGGCCGAGCATGCCCAAGGTGGCCAGCGCGGCGAAGAACAGCGCCAGGCGCAGCGGCAGCAGCAGGGCGCCGGCGGCCAGGTTCACCGCCAGCATCATGGCGATGCCGATGCGCGCGTCCTGCATGGCCCCGGTGGCCAGCACGGCGGCGACGATATCGATCACCAGCGAGGCCGAGGTGACCAGCCGGGTCCACGGCATGGTGCGCCGGGTCAGCGCGGCCACCGCGATGGCGAAGCCCAGGAAGCACAGCGCCACCACGCGGGCGGCGTCCGTGTCGTTCAGGTGCGGCCAGCCCAGGGCGGGCGGGCTGAAGGCCAGGCCGGCATAGACCAGGGCCTGCGCCAGCCGGAAGTAGTTGAGGAAGAACAGCTCGTGGCGCACGGCCTCGGTGGCGGCGCGGGAGGGGGCGAAGGCGGGCGGCGCGGTATGGGGCACGGGGCCTGGCACTCTCGGCGGGCGGGTCGGTGCGCAGTATAGGTGCGACTCAGGTCAATCCTCAGTTCTGACGTTCAAGTCCTTCTCCCGCCGGGAGTTCGCGGGAACGGCGTAGCGGTGCACGTCACGCTTGCGCTCCGCCCGGCCCCTCACCCTGCCCTCTCCCCGGAGGGGAGAGGGGTGAAGTCGTGAGGTAGGCAGGAACGAAGAACCAAAGCCGGCCCCAGTCCCTGAAAATCCTCTCGGCCACGGCACGTTGAAGCAGCCGCTACGTAAACGCACTGATGTTTCGTGTAGACCCAGGTTAATCAGGCTACCGCAGCCGCCCACTGCTCCTTCTAGTCGCGTCGCGAGCCTTGGCTCTCAGGCCATTCTCTCTTTGGTTACTTTCTCTTTGGGCCAGCAAAGAGAAAGTGACCCGGGCGCCGGCAGGCGCACGGAATGCCCGCTGCATAAGCGGCCAAGTCGCGACAACCCCACCTAGTCGCTACTGGATGATTCGCTTCGCTCACCCCTTCGGGGCCGCCCTACGGGCGTTCTTCGCGCTACGCGCTCGTCCGGCCTACGCCGGGATGACCGAGCAAAAGCGGATTCCGCCCCCCTCCCACCCCCTCCCCCCGGCGGAAAAGGGGCATTACATTGCCATCCCGCCCGCCTTCCGCGAAAATACCGGGCCGTATTGCGCGGTTTTCGCCATGTCGAGACATGGCGGCGCACTGCAACCCCCGGTAGCGCCTGCATTCGACGCCGTCGCCGTCCGTCCCCCTCAAGCCCGTCCGGTCTTCCCCGCACGGGCGCCATGTTTTTCCCCGTTCGCTCGAGGTATCGAATGAATTTCCACGAGTACCAGGCCAAAGAACTGTTCGCGAAGTACGGCATCGCCGTGCCCCCGGGCAAGGTCGCCAACTCTCCCGATGCCGCTGTCGACGCCGCCAAGCACCTTGGTGGTTCGCAGTGGATGGTCAAAGCTCAGATCCACGCAGGCGGCCGCGGCAAGGCCGGCGGCGTGAAGTTCTGCAAGAGCCTCGATGACGTGCGCGCAGCGGCCAAGGGCATGCTGGGCACCCACATGGAGACCTACCAGTCCGCCGGCCGCGCGCTGCCGGTGAACCTGGTGCTGGTCACCGACGCCACCAACATCGCCAAGGAGCTGTACCTGTCGATCCTGGTGGACCGCGACACCAAGTCCGTGTCCTTCATCGCCTCCAAGCACGGCGGCGTGGACATCGAGCAGGTGGCCAAGGACACCCCGGAAGACATCCACACCATCGTGGTGGACTTCGTGGAAGGCCTGCAGCCGTACCAGTGCCGCCAGCTCGGCTTCGCCATGGACCTCAACGCCAAGCAGGTCGGCCAGCTGACCAAGATCATGCTGGGCCTGTACAAGCTGTTCAACGAGAAGGACCTGGCCCTGGTCGAGCTGAACCCGCTGGCCATCCTCGAGGACGGCAACCTCGCCGCGCTCGACGGCAAGGTCAACTCCGACGACAACGCCGAATTCCGCCACGCCGACCTGGCCGCCATGCGCGACCTGAGCCAGGAAGACGCGGCCGAGGCGGCTGCCGTGCAGCACAACCTCAACTACGTGACCATGGACGGTACCATCGGCTGCATGGTCAACGGCGCGGGCCTGGCCATGGCCACCATGGACGTGATCAAGCTGGCGGGCGGCGAGCCGGCCAACTTCCTCGACGTCGGCGGCGGCGCCACCAAGGAGCGCGTGACCGAGGCGTTCAAGCTGATCACCTCCTCCGACAAGGTGAAGGCCATCCTGGTCAACATCTTCGGCGGCATCGTTCGTTGCGACATGATCGCCGAGGGCATCATCGCGGCCGTGAAGGAAGTGGGCCTGAAGATCCCCGTGGTGGTGCGCCTGCAGGGCACCAACGTGGAGCTGGGCCGCGAGCTGCTGGCCAACTCCGGCCTGGCGATCACGCCGGCCGACGATCTCAACGACGCGGCGCAGAAAGCCGTGGCCGCCGCGAAGTGAGGAGCAATCGAGCATGAGCGTTCTCGTCAACAAGAACACCAAGGTGATCGTGCAGGGCTTCACCGGCCAGCAGGGCACCTTCCACGCGCAGCAGGCGCTGGACTACGGCACCAAGGTCGTCGGCGGCGTCACCCCGGGCAAGGGCGGCAGCGAGCACATCGGCCTGCCGGTCTTCAACAGCGTGGCCGAAGCGGTCGACGACACCGGCGCCGACGCCTCGGTGATCTTCGTGCCGCCGCCGTTCGCGGCCGACTCGATCCTCGAAGCGATCGACGCCGGCATCAAGGTGATCGTGGCCATCACCGAGGGCATCCCGGTGCTGGACATGCTGCGCGTCAAGAACGTGCTGGCGCAGCATCCGGAAACCGTGCTGATCGGGCCGAACTGCCCCGGCATCATCACCCCGGGCGAGTGCAAGATCGGCATCATGCCGGGCCACATCCACCAGCCGGGCAAGGTCGGCATCGTGTCGCGCTCCGGCACGCTCACCTATGAAGCCGTGTTCCAGACCACCAACGAAGGCCTGGGCCAGTCCACCTGCATCGGCATCGGCGGCGACCCGATCAACGGCCTGAACTTCATCGACTGCCTGAAGCTGTTCCAGGACGACCCGCAGACCGAAGGCATCATCATGGTCGGCGAGATCGGCGGCAGCGCCGAGGAAGACGCCGCCGAGTTCATCGGCGAGTACGTGACCAAGCCGGTGGTGTCCTTCATCGCCGGCGCCTCGGCTCCGGCCGGCAAGCGCATGGGCCACGCCGGCGCGATCATCTCCGGCGGCAAGGGCACGGCCGCGGCGAAGTTCGCCGCGCTGGAGAAGGCGGGCGTCACCACGGTGAAGTCCCCGGCCGACCTGGGCAAGACCCTGGCGGGGCTGCTGAAGAAGTAAGTCATCCTTGCTTAAGTCATCCTTGCTGGGTGGCGAAAAAGGCCGCGGTTTCCGCGGCCTTTTTCTTTGGGGCACGGGAAATAGGGATCGGGGAACGGGGAGGGCGGGGTTCCCCGATCCCTGCCCCCCGATCCCCGGCATTTGACTAAACGTTTGGTTCGGGTCTACACATAGCGCCGCGCACGCCCGGGACGGCGGCACCGCCCGGACAGCACTCGCATCGCTCACGTACCTCAGGGGGTCGTCATGAAGCGCTCGCAGCAGCTGTGTTCCGCCTTGATCCTTGCCGGGGCCGCCTACGCGGCACCCGCCGCCGTCTACAACAACGGCACCAGCCCCGCGGTCTTTACCGTCTCGCTCACGCTGCAGGCCAACTGCACCATCGGCGCCAGCGCGCTGGCCTTCGGCAGCTACGGCGTGCTGGGTTCGGCCATCAACCAGCAGACTACGGTGCAGGTGACCTGCACCAACACCACGCCCTACAACGTGGGCCTGGATGCGGGCGGGGTGAGCGGCTCCACCGTGGCCGCGCGGCTGATGGCCGGCACCACCGCCGGCAATACCAGCACCACCGTCGGCTTCCAGCTCTACCAGGACGCCGGCCACAGCACGATCTGGGGCAATACGCAGGGGACGGATACCGTCGCCGGCACCGGCAGCGGCTCGGCCCAGTCGATCAATGTCTACGGCCAGGTGCCCGCCCAGGCCACGCCGAAGCCGGACACCTACCAGACCACCGTCACCGCCACGGTCTATTTCTGAGGCCATGCGGCGCCTGACCGCCGCCGCGCTGGCTGCCGGCGCCGCCCTGGCGGCGCATGCCTCGTCGCTGCAGATCTCGCCGGTGACGGTGGAGCTGCCGCCCGGCCAGAACGCCTCCGCCCTGACCCTGCGCAACCCGGGCAAGGAGCCGGTCTACGGCCAGGTGCGCGTGTTCCGCTGGGACCAGGCACCGGACGACGACCGCCTGGAACCCAGCGACGACCTGGTCGCCAGCCCGCCCTTGATCCGCATCGAGCCGCAGGGCGAGCAGCTGGTGCGGCTGGTGCGCCGCGACGGCTCCGCCGTGGCGGAAGAGCGCTACTACCGCGTGCTGGTCGACGAGGTGCCCAACCTGGACGCCGCGCCCGGCAACGGCGTGAACATCCGCCTGCGCTATTCCGTGCCCGTGTTCCTCGAACCCGCCGGCGCGCCCGCGCTGCCCAAGCTCAGCTGGGAGCTGCGCCGCGAAGGCACGCAATGGCAGCTGCGCGTAAGCAATACGGGCGGACGCCGCGCCCAGCTCGCCGCCGTGCGGGTGGTGGGCGCCGACGGCGCGGCGCAGGAAATCAACCCGGGCTTGCTCGGCTACGTGCTGGCGGGGAGGACGCGGCAATGGACGATCGCGCTGGACGACAAGCTGGCGGCCCACGGGCCGCTGAAGCTCCGCGCCAACCTCAACGCCCAGCCCATCGAGACGGAGCTGAGCGTCGCCGCGCGGCCATGACGCATGCATCCGGCGCGCTGCCCCGATGGAACGGCGCGAACGGATGAACGCCGGACGGGCGTGGGCCGCTGCCTCCTTTGCTGCGCACTGGCCCTGGCGCTGCCGGCGCGGGCCGACGACCTGCCGCTGCCCGCCGCGCTCGACATGGCGCAACCGCAGGAGGTCTTCCTCGACGTGATCCTCGACGGCCAGCCCAGCGGACGGATCCTGCGCTTCCGCGCCACCGGCGAGCGCCTGGCCTGCGACGCGGCGGAACTCGCCTCGCTGGGGCTGGACCCCGCACGCCTGGGCCGCACCGGCGAGGTGCCGCTGGACGACGTGCCCGGCCTGTCCTACCACTACGACGCCGCCACCCAGCGGGTGGAACTGACCGCCGCCGACAGCCTGCGCCTGCCCTTCGTGGCCGACGCGCGCCAGCTCGGCCGCACGCCGCCGGCGCAGAGCGGGCGCGGCCTGCTGATCAACTACGACGCCTACGTGCAGAGCGGCAGCGACGCGCGCCTGGCGCTTTGGTCCGAGCTGCGCTACTTCGCGCCCTCCGGCGTGTTCGATAACACCGGCACGTACTACGACGGCGGCGGCCAGCACCGCTACCTGCGCTACGACACTGCGTGGACGCGCTCGGACCCGGCCACCACCAGCGTGCTGCAGCTCGGCGACAGCATCACCTCCGCGCTCAACTGGTCGCGTCCCGTGCGCTTCGCCGGCGTGCAGTGGCGCAGCGATTTCGGCCTGCGGCCGGACCTGATCACTTTTCCGCTGCCGTCGCTGGGCGGCTCGGCGGCGGTGCCGTCGGCGGTAGACCTGTACGTCAACAACGTGCGGCGCGCCAGCGTGGACGTGCCCAGCGGCCCGTTCGTGCTGAACCAGGCGCCGGGCATCAGCGGCGCGGGCCAGGCCACGCTGGTGACACGCGATGCGCTGGGCCGCACGGTGACCACCGCGCTGCCGCTGTATATCGATGCGCGCATGCTCGCCGAAGGGCTGGACAGCTACGGCGTCGAGGCGGGTTTCGTGCGGCGGCGCTATGGGCTGGCTTCGTTCGATTACGCCTCGCATCCTTCCGCCAGCGGTTCGTGGCGGCACGGCGTGAGCGATGCGTTCACTGTCGAAGTGCATGGCGAAGCGAGCGCGGGCCTGGCCAATGCCGGCGGCGGCGCGCTGGTGCGGCTCGGGCAGGCCGGCGTGCTGAGCGGTTCGCTGTCCTTGAGCGGCGGCCGCGAGACGGGACGGCAGGCCAGCTTCGGCTACCAGTGGATCCGGCCCGACGTGGCGATCGATGCGGAACTGACCGAGCGCACGCCGGACTACGCCGACCTCGCCTCGCGCGAAGGCGCGCCCGCGCCGCGGCGGCTGGCGCGGTTCACCGTGTCGCTGCCGTTCGCGCCGGGCCAGAACGTGGCGCTCAGCTATATCGCCCTGCGCTCGCCGGGTGCCTCGCCTTCGCGCATCGGCGCACTGACCTGGATCTGGTCGGTGGCGCGCTGGGCTTCGCTCAACCTGAGCGCCTACCGCGACTTCGCGCGGCCTTCGTCCCAGGGCGCGTTTCTCAGCCTCAATCTCTCGCTGGACGGGCGCATCACGGCCAGCGCGCTCGGCGGCAGCCAGGGCGGCCAGCCGTACCGCAACCTGCAGGCGCTGCGTCCGGCCGACTACAGCGGCGGCTGGGGCTGGGGCGTGCAGGACGGGCGCAGCGGCGGGCTGAACTTCCGCCAGGCGCAGCTGCAATACCTGGGCAGCGCGGGCCAGCTCACCGCGTTGGTGCAGGACACCGATGGCCATCGCACCGCGTCGCTCGATGCCTACGGCGCCCTGGTCTGGATGGACGGCAGCCTGCAGCCGGCGCGCCGCATCTACGACGGCTTCGCCCTGGTCTCCACCGACGGCGTGCCCGGCGTGCCGGTGCTGCACGAAAACCGCCCGATCGGCCGCACCGACCAGGGCGGCCATCTGCTGGTGCCGGATCTCAACGCTTACCAGGCGAACCGCCTGGCCATCGACAGCCTGTCGCTGCCGGCCGATACGCAGGTGGATTCGGTCGCCCAGGATGTGGTGCCGCAGGCCCGTTCGGGCGTGCTCGCGCATTTCCCGCTGTCGCGCTATGCGGCGGCGTCGATCGTGCTGGTGGATGGGACCGGCCAGCCCTTGCCGGCGGGCACGCGCGTGCATCATGCGGAAAGCGGCATGGACACCGTGGTGGGTTACGACGGCATCACCTTCGTCAGCGGCCTGCGCGAGCGCAACCGGCTGCAGCTCGATGGCGATGGCTGGCATTGCGCCGTGGCCTTCGACTACCGCCGCCCGGCGGACGGCTCGCTGCCGCGCATCGGGCCGCTGAGCTGCCCGAAGCAGCCGGAGTCCGCGCGATGACACGCTGGCTTGCCTTGCTGCTGTTCGGCTGCGCTCTGGCGTGGTGCGGTGCTTCGCGCGCGCAGACCTGCACCGCCACGCCGAGCAATCTCGACTTCGGCAACGTCAACCCGATCGCCGGCGCCGCGGTGGCGCGCACCGGCACCATCAATGTCACCTGCAACTGGACGCTGATCTCGCTGCAGCCCAATGCGCTGGTCTGCCTCAATCTGAGCACCGCGACCACGCGCGCCATGGCCAACGGCGCCAGCACCATGCAGTACGGCCTGTTCCAGGACGCGGGCAATACGCAGACCTGGGGCTCCACCGTCAGCGGCAATACGCCGATCTCGGTGTCCATCGCCAAGCCGCTGATCGGCACCGCGGGCAATGCGACGGTGAACTACTACGGCCAGATCACCGCCGGCCAGACCACGGTGCCCACCACCGGCAATGCCAGCACGGTGTACAGCCAGAGCTTCAATGCGGAGACGGTGCTGTCCTACGGCTACTACCTGCTGACGGCGCCGAGCTGCGCTTCGCTCAGTTCGGCCGGAAGCTTTCCGTTCACCGTCAGCGCGACGGTGACCAACAACTGCAATATCAGCGCGACCAACCTCAGCTTCGGCACCGCCGGCCTGATCGGCGCGGGCATCAATGCGACCAGCAGCCTGAGCGTGACCTGCACCAATAACGACGCCTGGCGCATCTCGATCAACGGCGGCGGCAGCGGCAACGTGGCGGCGCGCGTGATGCAGCGGACGGGCGGGGGAGGTTCCGTCAACTACCAGTTGTATACCGACAGCGCGCGCACCCTGGCCTGGGGCGACGGCACCGGCGGCACCACGCGCGCCACCGGCACCGGCACGGGGCTGGCGCAAAGCGTCACGGTGTACGGGCGCGTGCCGTCGCAGGCGACGCCGAGGCCCGGGAGCTACGGCGATACGGTGACGGCGACGATCGAGTTCTAGAAGGTTATTTCCCAGCGGGCCGGCGCGAGGCGGCGCGTCGACGAAGGCGCGCGCTTGGGATCGTTTGCCTGCACGCGGTACGGGGAATCCAGCGCGCAGTTCACCTCCGGCGGCTCGCGCTCCTGTCCGCGGCGGTCGATCCGGCAGCTTTCCTGGATGATGAGGCTGACCTCGAGCGTGGTGGATTCGGTGGCGGCAAGGCTGGCGCAGGGCAACAGCAGCAGGGCGAGCAGGAGCGGACGGGGCATGCGGCGGAGACGTGATGGGATCTCCCTCCTTGATCGGCGGAGCCGGCCCGTTCTTTAAGCGCCGTCGCGCTGGCGCAGCTGTTTGGCAGCGGCGGCGAGCAGGGCGGCGGTGAGCCGCTCCAGCGTGGCCGAGCGCACCGACCAGTGCTGCCAGTACAGCGGCACGTCCAGCCAGCGCCCGGGCG
Source organism: Dyella sp. SG562 (assembly GCF_011759495.1). Classification (NCBI taxonomy): domain Bacteria; kingdom Pseudomonadati; phylum Pseudomonadota; class Gammaproteobacteria; order Lysobacterales; family Rhodanobacteraceae; genus Dyella; species Dyella sp. SG562. The sequence continues at coordinate 418,526 of NZ_JAAOYS010000001.1, read as the reverse complement.
CGATGGCCTGCACGGTGCCCTCGCGCAGCGGTTTGCGCAGCATCGATTCCGGCGCCATGCACCAGCCCAGGTCCAGCCCCGCGGCATCGACGAAGCCGGTGGAGGAGGGCAGGTAGTGGGTAGGCGGGGCCAGCCGGGCGCGGGTGATCTTGCGGATGAAGCGCCGCTGCAGCGCGTCCTTGCGGTTGAACACCACCATCGGCGCGCTGCCCAGCGCGGCGGCATCCACGCCATGCGCGAAGTGGCGCGCCACGAACCTGGGCGAGGCGATCGGCAGGTAGCGCATCGCGCCCAGCGGACGCGCGGTGCAGCCCTGCACCGGATGCGCGTCGGCGGTGATCGCGCCGAGCACGCTGCCGTCGCGCAGCAGGTCCAGCGAGTGGTCCTGGTCTTCCACCCGCACGTCGAACAGCAGGCCGTGGCGTTCGTGCAGCGTGGCCAGCGCGCCGAGGAACCAGGTGGCCAGCGAGTCGGCGTTCACCGCGATGGCCAGCGTGGCCGGCGCCTGGTCAGCCGCGCGCTCCACCGCGAAGGCCTGCAGGGTTTCCGCTTCCAGCAGCTGCATCTGCTGCACGCTGCGCAGCAGGTGTTCGCCGGCGGCGGTGGCGCGGCAGGGCGCCTGGCGCAGGATCAGCACCTGGCCCAGCCGGTCCTCCAGCGCCTTGATGCGCTGGGACACCGCCGACGGCGTCACCGACAGCCGCCGCGCGGCGCCTTCGAAACTGCCTTCGCCGAGCACGGCGGCGAAGGCGGCGAGCTGGGGGTTGAGCAGGGTCATGGCGGGATTCCTGCGATGAAGAAAATCTAATTCAGGATAAGTCGATTTAGTTTTACTGAAATGAGGGCGTATCGCATCCTTGATGGACTCAGTCCCCAAGCCCGAATCCTTCTCCCTCCGGGAGAAGGTGGCGGCAGCCGGATGAGGGTACGGGCGGAGCGGTGCACCTCACTCTTGCGCTCCGCCCGAACCCTCACCCCAACCCCTCTCTCCCACGGGGACTACCTGCGGGTCGCCGGAGGGAGAGGGGCTTTACGTCGCGGCCTATCCCACGTTCTTTCATCACCAACCGTCGAAATCTTCATGCACACCTCCGCTTATCTAGCGGGCCTCGCCGCTGGCGCAGGCCTGATCATCGCCATCGGCGCCCAGAACGCCTTCGTGCTGCGCCAGGGCCTGCAGCGCCGGCACGTCGGGCCGGTGGTGCTGGTGTGCATCGTGGCCGACGCGGCGCTGATCCTGCTCGGCGTGGCCGGCATGGGCCTGCTGGTGAGGGAGATGCCCGCACTGCTGCAGGTGCTGCGCTATGCCGGCGCGGCCTTCCTGCTCGCCTATGGCGCCTTGGCATTGCGCCGCGCCTGGAACGGCGAGAGCGGCCTGCAGCCGTCGGAAGACGGCTCCGCCGGCCGCCGCCGCGCACTGCTGGCCTGCCTGGCCTTCACCCTGCTCAATCCGCACGTCTATCTCGACACGGTGGTGCTGCTGGGCAGCCTGTCCACGCATTACGAAGGCGCCGGGCGCTGGTCGTTCGCGGGCGGCGCGTGCACGGCCAGCGTGCTGTGGTTCACCGCGCTGGGCTATGGCGCGCGCGCACTGCTGCCGGTGTTCCGCAGCCCCATGGCGTGGCGCGTGTTCGACGTGCTGGTGGCGGCTTTCATGGTGACACTGGCGGTGCTGCTGCTGACCCGGCCGCTGGGTTGACCCGCGCCGGCGGGGAAGGGCTGCGAGTATCATGAGCGGCCATTCCCCATGGATTCCCAGGCATGACCACCCTGCGCCTCGCCCTCGCCCAGTTCGATTTTCCGGTAGGGGCGGTCGCCGCCAATGCGGCCCGCGTGGGCGACCTGCTGGCGCAGGCGCGCGACGGCGGGGCTGACCTGGTGGTGTATCCGGAGCTCACCCTGAGCGGCTATCCGCCGGAAGACCTGCTGCTGCGCCCCAGCTTCCTGGCCGCCTGCGACAGCGAGCTGCACGCGCTGGCCGCCGCCACCAACGGCGTGGCCGCGCTGGTCGGCCATCCGCATAGCGAGGGCGAGGTGTACAACGCCGCCAGCCTGCTGCGCGAAGGGCGCATCGAACTGACCGCGCACAAGCAGGCACTGCCGAACTACGGCGTGTTCGACGACAAGCGCTACTTCCGGCCCGGCCACGAGACCGCGGTGAGCACCATCGAAGGCGTCACCGTCGGCCTGCTGATCTGCGAGGACATCTGGCAGCCGGAAGCCGCCGCGCAGGCCGCGCGTGCCGGCGCCGAACTCATCGTCGTGATCAATGCCTCGCCGTGGGACGGCGCCAAGCAGGCCGAGCGCGAAGCGGTGCTGCGCGCCCGCGCGCAGGAAACCGGCTGCGCCATCGTCTATCTCAACCTGGTCGGCGGGCAGGACGAAGTCGTGTATGACGGCGGCTCGCTGCTGGTCAACGGCGACGGCAGCATCGCCGCGCGCGCGCCGGCGTTTACCGAAGCGCTGCTGTGGGCGGATTTCGACGCGCAGTCGCGCACGCTCCGCGCCGACGCCTGGCCCGCGCGGCTGGACGACGCGCCGGAAGCCACGCTGTACACCGCGCTGGTGCGCGGCATCCGCGACTACATCGAGAAGAACGGCTTCGGCGGCGTGCTGCTGGGCCTGTCCGGCGGCATCGATTCGGCGCTCACGCTGGCGCTGGCCGTCGATGCGCTCGGGCCGCAGCGCGTGACGGCGGTGATGATGCCTTCGCGCTACACCTCGCAGCTGTCGCTGGACGGCGCGCGCGCGCAGGCCGAGCAGCTCGGCGTCGAGTACCACATCATTCCGATCGAGCAGACCTTCCAGAGCTTTATCGAGGCGCTGACGCCCGCCTTCGGCGGCAAGCCGGCGGACCTCACCGAAGAGAACCTGCAGTCGCGCACCCGTGGCGCCATGCTGATGGCGCTGAGCAACAAGCACGGCCGCCTGCTGCTGGCCACCGGCAACAAGAGCGAGATGGCGGTGGGCTACGCCACGCTGTACGGCGACATGTGCGGTGCCTATGCGCCGCTGAAGGACGTCTACAAGACCGTGGTCTACCGCCTGTCGCGCTGGCGCAATGCGCATGCCGAGCGCTTCGGCGGCGGCGAGGTGATTCCGCCGGCGGTGATCGAGCGTCCGCCGTCGGCCGAGCTGCGCGACAACCAGACCGACCAGGATTCGCTGCCGCCGTACGACGAGCTCGATGCGATTCTCGAGCGCTTTATCGAAGGCGAGCTGTCGCAGGCCGAGATCGCCGCGCAGGGTTTCCACTGCGACACCGTGCGCCGCGTGGTGCGGCTGGTGCTGCTCAACGAATTCAAGCGCCGGCAGTCGGCGCCGGGGCCGCGCGTGACCACGCGTGCGTTCGGGCGCGAGCGTCGTTATCCGATTACATCCGGGTGGCGTTGAGGCTCACGCAGCTGTCGATGTCACGTTTTTGCATCCTGCGCTTGACAGCGCAGGGCAGTCTTTGGAACGATCCGCGGCCTTCCGGAAATGGAGGTGCGCCATGATTGTCATCGCCTCACGCAAGTCCGCCGTCGCCGCTGCCGCGCAGATCGCTGCCTGCTGACGCCGTCCACCGGTTTTCTCCGCTGGACCGTTCACTTTAGTTCGTTCTGACGGCCGCGCTGGCGGCCCCCGCATCCGTACCCGAGCCTGGCGGTTCGGGCGATCCGGCATGTCCTGTCGCTGCCCGCGCCGGGACGAGACTGAGTACTCAATCCATGACAATGCATGACCGCACGGCGCTCAGCCGTGTCTCCGCCTATCTGCGCGCCCGCATGGCGCTGCAGCAGGGCAACCGTTGCCTGCAACCGTTCCACGTCACGCTCGACGCGGCGAGCAGCGAACCCGGATGGAACTACGCCACGCCGGTGGACGGCGCCGCGCCGAATGCGCACGAACTGGCCTCGCTGATCGACCTGTTCGACCGCAAGCAGCGCAAGCCGCGCCTGGAATACATCCACGACATGGCTCCCGAGGTGCTGCCGCGCCTGCTCGACGCCGGCTTCTTCCGCGAGGAGCCGCTGGCGCTGATGACCTGCACGCCCGACAGCCTGGCCGCCGATGGCGATCTCGACGGCGTGGAGTGGCTGCTGGCCGAAGGCGAGCACGAACTGCACGCGGCCGCCGAGGTGCAGAACGCCGCCTACGGCGTATCCGGCACCTGCGCGGCCGACGTGGAGCGGCTGGCCGGCGTGGTGGAAAAGGGCGGCGCGGTCGCCCTGGCCCGCTGCCGCGACAGCGGCGATGCGCTCGGCGCGGGGCTGTATTCGCCCCCGCTGGAGGGTGTTACCGAGATCGCGGCGATCGGCGTGCGCGAGGACGCGCGTGGCCGCGGCATCGGCGGCGCGGTCACCGCGCTGCTGGCGGACCACGCGTTCGTGCAGGGCGTGAGCTTGCCGTTCCTGATGACGGCGGCCGGCAACGAACACCGCGTGTATGCGCGGGCCGGGTTCCATCGTTTCGGCGAGTTGATCGGTGTAACGCGGTGAGCGGCCGCGCAAACGAAAACGCCACGGCGCTGGCCGTGGCGTTTTCGGATGCGGGGGTTGATCCCGGCTTTGGCGATGCGGCTTAGTGGTGGCCGGAGAACGGCACCATCTTGCGCAGCGTGGACGGGGCGTGCGGCCACTTCTCGTCCGTCAGGTAGGGGTGGTTCGGGTAGTTCAGCGCAAGCACCTTGCGGGTCTGCTCGGCCAGCTGCGGACGCTCCAGGCCGATGTAGCTGCGGGTGAGGATGGCCAGCGCGTCGCCGGTCTGCGGCGCCTGCTGGTAGTGCTCGATCACGTACTGGGCGCGGTCGGCCGAGGCGATGTAGGCCTTGCGGCGCAGGTAGAACTCGGCCACGTTGACCTCGAACTGGGCCAGCACGTTGCGCAGGTAGATCATGCGCTGGCGGGCGTCGGCCGAGTAGGCGCTGTCCGGGAAGCGGCGGGTCAGCTCGGAGAAGTCGTCGAAGGCCTGCAGGTTGTAGCCCTGGTCGCGGCGGGCCTGGCTCTCGGTGCGCTGGAACACGCGCTCGATAAAGCCGCCGGTGCGATCGAAATTGATCAGGCCGCGCAGGTAATAGGCATAATCCACATGCTTGTGGGTCGGATACGTCTTGATGAAGCGGTTGACCGTGGAGTAGGCGTCGTCCGGCTGGTTGTCCTTGTACTGCGAATAGGCCAGGTCAAGCTGGGCCTGTTCGTTGAAGTCGCCGGACGGGAAGCGCGCGATCAGTCGCTGGTAGGCCTTGGTCGCGGCGGCGTAGTCGGAATGGACCAGAGAGTCGTGCGCGGTGCTGTACAGCTTCTCCACCGGCATGGTGTCGATGGTTTCCTTCTTGCTCCGGAACATGGAGCACGCGCTCATCGTGGCGACGACGGCGAGCACCACCAGTACTTTGAAGACCTGCAGCTTGGTTACGCGCATGGGAAAGGGTTCAGATGTTTGATCGAAAAGGGATGATAGCCGAAACCACCGGAAACCCGGGCGGCCGGCCATGACGACCATCCGCCACGAGGCCACCGTGCCGCTGTCGGCAGCCGGGTGGCGCTTCGACCGGGCCTTGGCCGAGATGTTCCCGGACTACTCGCGATCCCGCCTGGCGGCGTGGATCAAGGCCGGGGCGGTGACCCTGGACGGCGCCGCCGCGCCCCCGCGCCACCTGCTGCGCGGCGGCGAGCAGGTGCGGCTGGAGGCGGAGCTTGCGGCCGAGGTCGAGCTGGAACCGGAAGATATCGCGCTGGAGGTGGTCCACCAGGACGAGCACCTGCTGGTGCTGAACAAGCCGGCCGGCCTGGTGGTCCACCCCGGCGCCGGCAATGCGGCCGGCACCTTGCTGAACGCCTTGCTGCACCACGACCCCAAGCTGGCCGAGCTGCCGCGCGGGGGCATCGTGCACCGCCTGGACAAGGACACCTCCGGCCTGATGGTGGTGGCCCGCTCGCTGGCGGCCCATACCGCCCTGGTCGACATGCTGTCCCGCCACGAGGTGGAGCGGCAGTACGAGGCCGTGGTGATGGGCCTGCTGGTGGCCGGCGGCACGGTGGACGCGCCGATCGGCCGCCATATGGGCGACCGCCTGCGCCAGGCCGTGCGCGACGAGGAGGACGGCAAGCGCGCCGTCACCCACTACCGCCTGCGCGAACGCTTCCGCGCCCATGCCCTGCTGCAATGCAGCCTGGAGACCGGCCGCACCCACCAGATCCGCGTGCACATGGCGCATATCGGCCACCCCCTGGTCGGCGACCCGCTGTACGGCGGCGGCCTGCGCCTGCCCAAGGGCGCCTCGCCCGAGCTGGTGGCGGCGCTGCGCGGCTTCCGCCGCCAGGCCCTGCATGCGGAGCGGCTGGCCTTCGAGCACCCGGTCAGCGGCGAGCCGCTGTCGTTCACGGCCGCGCGGCCGGCGGACCTGGACGCGCTGATCAACACCCTGCGCGAGGATGCCGCCCACGCGGATCCTTACGATGACTACTGAGGGCTGGCTGCGCCCGGACTGGCCGGCGCCGGCCGGCGTGCATGCGGCGGTGAGCACCCGCGACGTGCCCGGCGCCTCGGCATCCCCGTTCGAGCGCTTCAACCTCGGCAGCCGCTGCGGCGACGCGGCCGAGGCGGTAGCCGCCAACCGGGCGGCGCTGGCATCCATGCTCGACTTGCCGGCGCCGCCGCGCTGGCTGCGGCAGGTGCATGGCATCGCGGTGGCCGACACCGGCGCGCAAGACGAGCCGGAAGCGGACGCCGCGGTGACCCGCACGCGCGGCGAGCCGCTGGCCATCCTCACCGCCGATTGCCTGCCGGTGCTGTTCTGCGCGGCGGACGGCGGCGAAGTCGCCGCGGCTCATGCCGGTTGGCGCGGCCTCGCGGCCGGTGTGCTGGAGGCGACGCTGGGGCATCTGCGCGCCCGGCCCGGCGCAGTGATGGCGTGGCTGGGGCCGTGCATCGGTGCGGCTTCGTATGAAGTCGGTGCGGAAGTGCGCGAGGCCTTTATCGCCGACGATGCGGGGGCAGAAGCCTGCTTCGTTCCGACCCGCCCGGGCCACTGGCTGTGCGACCTCGCGGGACTGGCGCGCCGCCGGCTGGAGCGCGCCGGCGTCTGCGCCATCTACGGCGGCGGCTTCGACACCCTGGCCGATCCGCGCTTCTACTCGTACCGCCGCGACGCCGCACGCAGCGGCCGCTTCGCCACGCTGATCTGGCTGGCGTAGCGCGCTTCTGCCCCCTCTCCCCAACGGGGAGAGGGTTGGGGTGAGGGGGACCTACGGAGCGTAGAAGCGGGATGGGAAAAGCGGGCGACGCTTCGTCGATCTGTTGCGGCAAGCACCCGCCCCTCATCTGCCTGCCGGCATCTTCTCCCCAGCGGGGAGAAGAGTTCACTCCCGCAGCGCCGCCAGGAAACTCCTCCGCCACGCCGTAATGTCCTGCCGCTCCAGCACATCCATCATCGCCCGCCAGCGCATCTTCCTTTCCTCCAGCGGCATCGCCAGCGCGCGCTCCAGCGCATCGGCCACTTCCTCGGTATCCGCGGGATTCACCAGCAAAGCCTCGTCCAGCTCCTGCGCCGCGCCGGCGAACCGCGACAACACCAGCACCCCCGGATCCTCCGGGTTCTGGCTCGCCACGTATTCCTTCGCCACCAGGTTCATGCCGTCGCGCATCGGCGTCACCAGTCCCACCTTGGCATTGCGGTAATACCCGCTCAGCACGCTGTGCGGAAACGACTTGTTGACGTAGCGGATCGGCACCCAGTCCGGCGCCGCGTACACGCCATTGATGTGCCCGGCCTTGCGTTCGAGGTCGCGGCGGATCTGCCGGTACTCCGGCACGGTGCTGCGCGATGGCGGGGCGATCTGCAGGAAGCTCACGCGGCGGTGCCAGTCCGGCATGCGTTCGAGCAGGCGCGCGTAGGCGTCGAAGCGTTGCGGCAGGCCCTTGGAGTAGTCCAGCCGGTCCACGCCGATGATCAGCGCGCGGCCTTCCAGGCTGCTGCGCAGGTCTTCGATCGGATCCAGCGTACCGGCTTTCGCCGCCGCCTCGGCCACCTGCCGCGTGTCGATGCCGATCGGGAACACGCCCGCGTGAAAACGCCGGTGGCCCAGCCGCAGGCGATGGCCGCCGCGCAGGCGGGCGCCCGTTTCGTGCACGAAGTACTCCTCCAGCGCGCGCAGGTCGCGCGCCGTGTGCACGCCCACCAGGTCGTAGGCGGCCAGCGTTTCCAGCAGCTCGCGATGGCGCGGCAGCGCGATCAGCAGGCCGGCCGGCGGCAGCGGCGTATGCAGGAAGAAGCCGATGCGGTTGCGCACGCCGCGCTCGCGCAGCATCGAGGCCAGCGGGATCAGGTGGTAGTCGTTGATCCAGATCGCGTCGTCCTGCTCGACCAGCGCGGCCAGGCGCTCGGCGAACACGCGGTTGACGCGCAGATAGCCGTCCAGATGGCCGCGGTTGTAGTCGACCAGGTCCGGCCGGTAATGCAGCAGCGGCCACAGGGTGCGGTTGGCGAAGCCGTCGTAGAAATGGTCGTGGTCGTCGCGCGACAGGTCGATGGTGGCGTAGTGCACCGGGCCGTCGTACAGGTGGTGCACGGTGGCCGCGGTCTCGCCGGCGATCTTGCCGCTCCAGCCGAACCATAAGCCACCGGCTTCCTGCAGCGCCGCGCGCATGGCCGAGGCGAGGCCGCCGGTGGCGGTCTGCTTAGGTAATGCGACCCGGTTGGAGACGACGATCAGGCGGCCGGTGCGTGACGGCACCACGCTCATAGCTCGTCCTCCCAGCGGCGCGACAAGCGCATCGCGGTCTGCACCAGGCCCACCAGCGAATAGGTCTGCGGAAAATTGCCCCAGTGCTCGCCGGTGCCCGGCGCCAGATCCTCCGACAGCAGGCCCAGCGGATTGAGCTGCGACAGCATGTGCTCGAACATCTGCCGCGCGCGCCGCTTGCGGCCGGTGGCGGCCAGCGCCTCGATGTACCAGAAGGTGCAGATATTGAAGCTGGTTTCCGGCGTGCCGAAGTCGTCCGGCGCGATATAGCGGAACAGGTAATCGCCGCGGCCGAGTGCCTTGCCGATCGCATCCACCGTGGCGATGAAGCGCGGATCGCGCCCGCGCACGAAGCCGATATCGGCCAGCAACAGCAGGCTGGCATCCAGGTGCTCGCCGTCGTAGGCGTCGACGAAATGCCCCAGCCGTTCGTTCCAGACGCGCGCGGAAATGCGCTCGTGCAGCGCCACCGCCTCGTCGTGCCAGTAGCGCGCGCGATCGGTCAGGCCCAGCTCGGTGGCGATATGCGCCAGGCGGTCGCAGGCGGCCCAGCACATCGCCGCCGAATAGGTGTGCACGGCGGCGCGGCCGCGGAATTCCCACAGCCCGGCATCCGGTTCCTCCGCCATGCGCAGGGCCATACGGCCCATGCTTTCCAGGCGCTCGAAGGTGCGCGCATCGCCCGGATTCTCCAGGCGCTGGTCGAAGAACAGCTGCGCGGAAGCCAGCACCACCGAGCCGTACACGTCGTTCTGGCGCTGGCGCCAGGCGTCGTTGCCGATGCGCACCGGTCCCATGCCGCGGTAGCCGGCCAGGCCTTCCGCCTCGCGCTCGGGCAGCTCGCGCTCGAAGGTGATGCCGAACACCGGGCCGACTTCATGATCGCCTTCGGCGGAGACGATGTTGAACACGTAGCGGATGTATTCCTCCATGCTGCGCGTGGCGCCCAGCCGGTTGAGCGCGCGCACCACGAAGGCGGCGTCGCGCAGCCAGCAGTAGCGGTAGTCCCAGTTGCGGCTGGTGCCCGGCGCTTCGGGAATCGAGGTGGTCAGCGCGGCGATGATGGCGCCGGTGGCCTCGTACTGGCACAGCTTCAAGGTGATCGCGGCGCGGATCACCGGCGCCTGCCATTCGTAGGGAATGGACAGGTAGCGCACCCAGTCGCGCCAGTAGGCGATGGTGTATTCCAGCGTGCCGTGGATGAAATCCGCGGGGCTGGTAGCGAGCGTTTCGTCGGGGCCGAACACCAGGTTGGCGGGCCGGTCCAGGTGGAAGAACAGGCCGCGCTCGATCAGCGGCACCGCCACGTCGGTGGTCAGGCGCTGCACCACGTCGCTCAGCAGGAAGCGCAGGTGATTGCTGCCGGAGGTGGTGTCGGGCTGGCGCGCGCCGTAGTCGCACAGCGGCCGCAGCAGGATGCGGATGCGCGGATTGCCCTGGATCGGCCGGATGCGCCGGGCCAGCATCACCGGATGGTAGAAGCGCCCGCGGGTGCGGTGGCGCGGCGCGAAATCGGTGATCTCGATGGCGTTGCCGTGGCGGTCGTACAGCCGCGTGACCAGCACCGCGGTGTTCGGCAGGTATTCCTGCTCGGCCCGTTCGACATGTTCCAGCTCGACGCTCCAGTCGCCCCCCTCGCGCGCGGGCGAGAGCAGGGCGCAGAAGCTGGCGTCGCTGTCGAAGCGCGGCAGGCAGCACCACACGATGCGGGCCATGCCGTCGATCAGCGCGGCCACGCTGCCGTTGCCGATCACACCCAGAGCCAATGTCTGCGGATTGGCCCGGGTATCGCTGCCGCCAGGTCCGGTGTCGTCGGACCTGGTGCGGGGTTCAGGCATTCCCTCCAAGGGCATGGGCATGGGGTTCGACTCCTTGCTTGAGCACGTTCAAGACACGTTGCAGCCAGGCCTGTGCCGACGACGGGCCCGGCAGGGTGTATTGGGCGAGCGTGGGTTCGCGTTCGCCGACGCGGACGCTGATCCCGTTCTCCAGATTGGTGGCGGCGAAGCCGTGTTCGTCGGTGAGGTCGTCGCCGAGGTACACGGGCAGGCGGCCGGCGAACGGCGGGCGTTCCAGCAGCTCGGTCACCGCCTTGCCCTTGTCCATGCCGGCGGGCTTGAGTTCCAGCACCAGGTTGCCGGCCTGCAGCTCGTAGCCGGGCAGGCCCGGCAGCAGCGCCAGCACGGCTTCACGCAGCGTTTCGTATGCGGCCGGCGCGGCGCGGCAATGCAGGGCCACGGCCAGGTCCTTGTTCTCCACCAGCACGCCGGGATGCGCGCGCGCGATCGACTCCGCCGCATGCAGCACCAGGGTGCGCCGGCTGGCGCTGACGCGCGTCTCGCGCCGCTCGCCGTCGGCGTGGCGCAGCTGCAGGCCGTGCAGGCCGGCCATCGCCCACGGTGGCGAACCGAACAGTGCGTCGAGGCCGACCAGGCTGCGTCCGCTCACCAGCGCGAGCGCGCCATCGAGATAGGCGTAGAGTTCGGCCAGCAGCGCGTACAGCTCGGGATCGACGCGCACGTCGCCGGGGCGCTCGGCAAACTCGAGCAGGGTGCCGTCGACGTCCAGGAACAGGGCCCAGCGGTCGCCGGTGCCGGGCAGGGGCGGTGCCGGAAGCGGGGTCGCAGCAGGCATGCGGGGGAAGGCGGGGGAAAAAGACATCAGAACGAGCCTAGCAGGGCGAATGTGAAGATCAGCTTTGGATGTGTCTGCATGAATCAACGTAGGTTGGGGTGAGCGCAGCGAACCCCAACGGTGCCGCCGCATCGGGGTTCGCTGCGCTCACCCCAACCTACTTGAATCGTTGGGGGCGGACCGCATCTCATCGGGCAGTGAGCGGCCTCGGGGCTGCCGAATCTTTATCTTTGCGGGGTTCTATCTATGCGGATGGACAAACTGACATCGCGCTTCCAACAAGCGCTGGCCGACGCGCAATCCATGGCGGTGGGCCGCGACAACAACATGCTCGAACCGGTGCACGTGATGGCCGCGCTGCTCGACCAGCAGGGCGGCACCACCGCGCCGCTGCTGACCCAGGCCCAGGTCAACGTGCCCACCTTGCGCCAGCGCGTGGGCGAAGCGCTGGACCGCCTGCCGCGCGTCAAAGGCGACGAAGGCAACGTGCATATCGGCAACGACCTCACGCGCCTGCTCAACCTCACCGACAAGCTCGCGCAGCAGCGCGGCGACCAGTTCATCGCCAGCGAGCTGTTCGTGCTCGCGGCGCTGGAGGACAAAGGCGATCTCGGCGCGGCGCTGAAGGCCGCGGGCGCCCACAAAGCCAACCTGGAACAGGCGATCGACAAGATTCGCGGAGGCGAAAAGGTGCAGAGCGAGAATGCCGAGGACCAGCGCCAGGCGCTGGAGAAATACTGCGTCGACCTGACCGCGCGCGCCGAGAGCGGCAAGCTCGATCCGGTGATCGGCCGCGACGAGGAAATCCGCCGCACCATCCAGGTGCTGCAGCGGCGCACCAAGAACAACCCCGTGCTGATCGGCGAACCCGGCGTGGGCAAGACCGCCATCGTCGAAGGCCTGGCCCAGCGCATCGTCAACGGCGAAGTGCCCGAAGGCCTGCGCGACCGCCGCGTGCTGGCGCTGGACATGGGCGCGCTGATCGCCGGCGCCAAGTTCCGCGGCGAATTCGAGGAGCGCCTGAAGGGCGTGCTCAACGACCTGTCCAAGCAGGAAGGCCGGGTGATCCTGTTCATCGACGAGCTGCATACCATGGTCGGCGCCGGCAAGGCCGACGGCGCCATGGACGCCGGCAACATGCTCAAGCCCGCGCTGGCGCGCGGCGAGCTGCACTGCATCGGCGCCACCACCTTGGACGAGTACCGCAAGTACATCGAGAAGGACGCCGCGCTGGAGCGCCGCTTCCAGAAGGTGTTCGTGGGCGAGCCCAGCGTGGAAGACACCATCGCGATTTTGCGCGGCCTCAAGGAACGCTATTCGGTGCACCACGGCGTGGAGATCACCGATCCGGCCATCGTCGCCGCCGCCACGCTGTCCAACCGCTATATCACCGACCGCCAGCTGCCGGATAAGGCGATCGACCTGATGGACGAGGCGGCCAGCCGCATCCGCATGGAGATCGATTCCAAGCCGGAGGAACTGGACCGCCTGGAGCGCCGCCTGATCCAGCTGAAGATCCAGCGCGAAATGCTGCGCAAGGAAACCGACGAGGCGTCCAGGAAGCGCCTGGCCGACCTGGAAAGCGATATCGAAAAACTCGAGCGCGAGTTCTCCGACCTCGACGAAGTGTGGAAGTCGGAGAAGGCGCTGCTGCAGGGCGCGACCAAGATCAAGGAACAGATCGAGCAGGCCCGCGTGCAGCTGGAAGCCGCGCAGCGCCGCCAGGACTACGCCAAGATGAGCGAGCTGCAGTACGGCCGCCTGCCGGAACTGGAAAAGCAGCTCGCCGCCGCGCAGGCCGCCGAGAAGCACGAGTTCAAGCTGGTGCAGGACCGCGTCACCGACGAGGAGATCGCCGAGGTCGTATCGCGCTGGACCGGCATCCCGGTCAGCAAGATGCTGGAAGGCGAGCGCGAGAAGCTGCTGCATATGGAAGAGGCGCTGCACAAGCGCGTGGTCGGCCAGGACGAAGCGGTGCGCGCGGTGTCCGACGCGATCCGCCGCGCGCGTGCCGGCCTGTCCGATCCGAACCGCCCGTATGGCTCCTTTCTGTTCCTGGGCCCTACCGGCGTGGGCAAGACCGAGCTGTGCAAGGCGCTGGCCGAATTCCTGTTCGATACGCAGGACGCGATGGTGCGCATCGACATGAGCGAGTTCATGGAGAAGCACTCGGTAAGCCGCCTGATCGGCGCGCCCCCCGGCTATGTCGGCTACGAGGAAGGCGGCTATCTCACCGAGGCGGTGCGCCGCCGTCCGTACAGCGTGATCCTGCTGGACGAGGTGGAGAAGGCCCATCCGGACGTGTTCAACATCCTGCTGCAGGTGCTCGACGATGGCCGCCTCACCGACGGCCAGGGCCGCACGGTGGATTTCCGCAATACCGTGATCGTGATGACCTCCAACCTGGGCTCGCAGCTGATCCAGGAGCAGGCCGGCGATTCCGAAGCGGACTACCTGCAGATGAAGGCCTCGGTGCTGGGCGTGGTGCAGGCGCACTTCCGTCCGGAGTTCATCAACCGCCTGGACGAGCTGGTGGTGTTCCGCCCGCTGGAGAAGAAGCAGATCCGCAAGATCGCCCTGATCCAGCTGATCCACCTGGAAAAGCGCCTGGCCGAACGCCAGCTGCGCCTGGAGATCGGCGAGAAGGCTCTGGACCTGCTGGGCAATGTGGGCTTCGATCCGGTGTATGGCGCGCGGCCGCTGAAGCGGGCGATCCAGCAGCAGCTGGAGAATCCGCTGGCGAAGGAGATTCTCGAAGGCCGGTACGCGCCGGGCGATGTCATCGGGGTGGATGCGGAAGGCGGGCAGTTGGTGTTTCGCAAGCATTAAAAGAAAAGGCGCCGAGGAGGCGCCTTTTTTTGTCCGTTCCGCAAGGCGTAGGTTGGGGTGAGCCGCAGGCGAACCCCAACGTTGCGATGCGCATCAAGGGTGAACGTTGGGGTTCGCCTGCGGCTCACCCCAACCTACGCCGTCTGGTTTGTCAGCGCGGCTCGCTCTGGCTTGGCAAGCCATTCTCCATATGCCCCGCCAACCGCCGCCAATAACCCGCCAGCTCAGCAACCGTCACGCTCAAGTCGTACCAGTTGGCATGGCCACCCAGTGCCCAACTGTCATTCACCGTAGCCCCGGCGGCGACCGAATAAATCCGCACATCGCCCTCCACATAAGCATTGCTGACCGTCACGGTGCATGCCGCGCCGCCGTTATTGGTTACGGCCAGCCGCAGGCGATTGCCTGCGGCGTCGTAGCTCGCCGCCACTTCCGGCGCCGCACCCATCCCGGTCGCCACGCTGCCGCGATACTGCCGCAGAAAACCATTCGGCCCATGCGCCTCCAGGTCGTACACGCCCTGGGTGTAACGCGCCGCGCTCCAGTAATCCGACAGCTGCTTGCCCGCCTCCACCGTGTAGCGCCATGGCCCGTCGCTGCGGTTCGCCGCATACACCTGGAACACCGCGCCGGCCGCACCGTCGTTATGGAAGTCGATCCAGTAGCGCCCCGCCGCCGCATCCACCCGGCCATCCGCACGCAGCGTGTAAGGCAGCGCGCGCGCCGGCCGCGTACCCGCTTCCTGCGCCGGCATCGCCTGTGTGGAGGGAATACTCGGCGCCGGCAGGTTCTTGCACTGCTGGTCCGCCGCGGCGGTGTAGCCGGTGGTGGAGGGCAAGCCGGGCCAGCCGCTGTTGCTGCCGCT
Organism: Dyella sp. SG562; assembly: GCF_011759495.1. Lineage (NCBI taxonomy): Bacteria > Pseudomonadati > Pseudomonadota > Gammaproteobacteria > Lysobacterales > Rhodanobacteraceae > Dyella > Dyella sp. SG562. The sequence goes on along the minus strand of NZ_JAAOYS010000001.1, from coordinate 403,472 downwards.
GAAATCGAAGGCGCTGAGCAGGTCGCCGCACACCGCGCGGCGCCAGGCGCTGATATTCGGCTCCATCACGCCGAAACGCTGCTCCAGGAAACGCAGCACCGAGGTGTGGTCGAACACCTGCGAACACACCCAGCCGCCGCGCGTCCACGGCGACACCACGATCAGCGGCACGCGGAAGCCCAGGCCGATCGGCTGGCCATTGCTGATCTCGCCCGTCACGCTCACCGTGGACAAGCCGTCGTTGGACGAAGCTGGCGGCGTCGGCGGCGGCACGTGGTCGAAGAAGCCGCCGTTCTCGTCGTAGTTGAGGATGAAGGCGGTCTTGGCCCACACCGCCGGATGGGCGGCGAGCGCGGCGAGCAGGCGCGCGCTCAGGTCCTCGCCGTAGGCCGGCTTGAAGCTGGCGTGTTCGGACAGGTAATCGGCGGCCACGATCCACGACACCTGCGGCAGCGTGTCGTTGGCCACGTCCTGGGCGAACGCGGCGACCATGTCCGCCTGCGTCGCCATGCCCTTGTCATGCAGCGGCGTGCCCGGCTTGGCCTGCTTGAAGTTCTTGAACCAGGCCAGCGCGTTGTCGTCGAAGTTGTTGCTCTCCTGGTAGACCTTCCAGCTCACGCCGGCCTTTTCCAGGCGCTCGGCATAGGTGGTCCAGGTAAAGCCCGCGCTCGGCTCGGTGTTGTCCAGCACCGCCGCCTGGCCCACCGACAGGCCGTTGCTGCCGGTCATCGCATGCAGGCGGTTGGGGTTGGTCTGGGTGAGGGTGGCGGCGAAGTAGTGGTCGCAGATGGTGAAAGCGTCGGCCAGCGCGTAATAGAACGGCAGGTCGGCGCGCTCGAAATGGCCCATGCCGAGGCCGGCCGCGCGTGCGGTGTTCCAGGCGTCGAACTTGCCCTTGTTGAAGATCGCCGTGTCCACCGGGTAGTTCATCGCCGGCGCATTGGCGCAGATCGCGCTGGTGGTCGCGGTGTTCATGCGGAACGGCAGCAGATAGCCGTCCGTATTTCCCGTGTAGGGCTGCTGCCACACGCTGCGCGCGCCGCCGGGCAGCGGCGCCGGCACGCGGTCGCCGAAGCCGCGCACGCCGCGCAGGCTGCCGTAGTAGTGATCGAAGGAGCGGTTTTCCTGCATGAAGATCACCACGTGCTTGACGTCGGTGAGGTTGCCGGTGCCGGTCGGGGAGGGGGCGGCCAGGGCCTGGCGCAGGGTTTCGGGGAGCAGGGAGGCTGCGGCGAGGCCGCCGGCGGAGGCGGCGGTCATCTGCAGGAATCGGCGTCGCTTGGGGTCGATTTCGCTCATGGGGGCGCTCGGGTGCTGCCTGATTGCGGGCTGTGCCTAGCTAATCGCAGTGGTGTTGCAGTGCCTTGCCAGCTGTGCGTCAGTGGGGAGACACGTGGTGCAGTCCCTGTGAAAGGGGGAGGCTGGGCGCCCTTCTGCTCGTCATTCCGGCGTAGGCCGGAATCCAGTGGCGGTATCGCCTGGTTGTCGCGTTGACGCTTGGTTGTCTCGCCTTTGGCGAGTGTTTCGCCCCGCTGCCGCGGGGCGAGTTACTTCTTCTTTGCGTGCCCAAAGAAGAAGTAACCAAGAAGAAAGGGCACCCTGCTTGGCGCCCTCAGCAGCAAAGCTGCTGAGGGTCCGTGAGGGCTGGCCGGGCTTTTTGACAGGGCATCCATGCCCTGATCAAAAAGGCGAGGACTCCTGTCCTCGCCCCCTGCGGGGCCTGATCGTCCAGCCCTCACCGCCGGCGCCAAGGGGACCCGGTAGATCAAGAGCAGAAGCGCACCAGCGGAACGCCGCGGCTGCGCCGCGAGCTCTTCGCTCGATTTTCGCCCCACCCGTCATCCCCCTCTCCCCGCCGGGGAGAGGGTCGGGGTGAGGGGCCGGGGCTCGCCATGACACCTCCTACTCGTCATGACGAGCACCCCCTTGTCGTACTGCTAAGATGCCCGGGCCTGAGGTGACCGCTGGCCTGGCCGGTGGTTGAAACGGGAATCCGGTGCGCCGTATTGACGGCTATTCCGGAGCTGCCCCCGCAACGGTAGGCGAGACACGATCGGCGGAAGCCACTGTGCTGCGAAGCATGGGAAGGCGCCGGTCGGGGAGGCATCAGCCTTCGCTCGCGAGCCCGGAGACCGGCCTCGAGGTGAACCGGACATGCGGTGGGCGTGCTCCTGGCGAGCGCGCCCTCGTCGTGCGTCCGTCCGGAGCTCCTTCCGCCTGTCCTGCAACCGAAGCGATTCCGCGCGGGCAGGCGCGGTCCAGGAGCCACCAGTGTCATTGCATGTTCCGTCCTTGCGCCGGTCCGCGTTTGCGGCCGCGTTTTCCCTTGTCTTGCTTTCCACCGCCGCGCAGGCCGACGAGCCTTCGCAGGACCTCAAGGGCGTGGTGGTCACCGCCACCCGCACCGAGCAGAGCGAATCGGCCACGCTCGCCGCCGTCACCGTGATCGACCGCGCCGAGATCGAGCGCCTGCAGCCGCAATCCGTGGCGGACCTGCTGCAAGGCACACCGGGCCTGTCGATGGCCAACAACGGCGGCCCGGGCAAAGCCACCTCGCTGTTCCTGCGCGGCACCGAGGCCGACCACGTGCTGGTGCTGGTGGATGGCGTGAAGATCGGCTCAGCCACGCTGGGCCAGCCTTCGATCCAGAACATCCCGGTGGAGCAGATCGAGCGCATCGAGATCGTGCGCGGTCCGTTCTCCAGCCTCTACGGTTCGGAAGCGCTGGGCGGCGTGATCCAGATCTTTACCCGACGCCCCAGCGGCGCCTTCGAGCCGAACCTGGAGCTGGGCTACGGCAGTAACGACAGCTTCCGCGGCGCCGCCGGCCTGGCCGGCAAGGTGGGCGAGGGCTGGTATGCGGTGCAGGCCACGCACGAGGACACCGACGGCATCAACGCCTGCCGCGGCAAGCCGTCGCCGCGCGGCGCGGGCTGCTTCGTCAACGAACCGGACCGCGACGGCTTCCGCGACAGCTCCGTCTCGCTCAAGGGCGGCTATCGCTTCAGCGACGCCTGGGACGCCGACGCGCAGTGGCTGCGCAGCTGGGGCTACAACGCCTACGACGGCTCCACCAGCAACCAGTCCGACGTGGTGCAGCAGGTCTACGGTGCACGCGTGCACTGGCGGCCTAGCCGCGATTTCACGCTCACCGCGAGCGCCGGCCAGAGCGCCGACCTCGGCGACAACTACCTCAACGGCCGCTACACCAGCACCTTCGATACGCACCGCGATCTCGGCTCGCTGCAGGGCGACCTCAATCTCGGCGGCGGCCTGTGGAGCCTGGGCTACGACTGGCAGCGCGACCGCGTCGACAGCAACACCAGCTATGCGCGCGACCAGCGCCTCAACCGCGGCCTGTTCGCGCAGTGGCAGCAGGCGTTCGGCGCGCAGTCGCTGCAGGCCAGCCTGCGCCACGACGACAACCAGCAGTTCGGCGGCAAGACCACCGGCAGCCTGCTGTGGGGCTGGGACTTCACGCCGGGCATGCGCCTCACCGCCAGCGCCGGTTCCGCCTACAAGGCGCCGACCTTCAACGAGCTGTACTACCCCGGCTACGGCAACACCGCGCTGCGGCCGGAAAGCTCGCGCAGCTACGAGCTGGGCCTGCGCGGCACGCCGGGCTGGGGCCTGTGGTCGCTCAATGCCTTCGAAACCCGCATCCGCGACCTGATCGCCTACGACGCCTCGCGCGGCGTGCCGGGCAATGTCGACCGCGCGCGCATCCGCGGCGCCGAAGCGGTGGCGTCCACCACGCTGGCCGGCTGGACCTTGCGCGGCACCGCCACCTGGCTGGATCCGCGCAACCGCAGCGACACCTACCGCGACAAGCTGCTGCCGCGCCGTGCCCCGCGCAGCGCGCGCGTGGATGCGGACCGCGGCTTCGGCGACTTCAGCATCGGCGCCAGCGTGTACGCGGCGGGCAAGCGCTACGACGACCTGGCGAACGGCTATCGCCTGGGCGGCTATGCGCTCACCGACCTGCGCCTGGCCTATGCGCTGGACCGCGACTGGAAAGTGCAGCTGAGCGTGCGCAACGCCTTCGACAAGCACTACGAGACCGCGGCCTATTACAACCAGCCCGGCCGCACCGCGATGCTCAGCGTGAGCTACCGGCCCGCGCAGTGAATCCCTTCCGCCCCGAGGACCGCACCATGTCCACCGCCATGCCACGCTTCTCCGTACCGCTCGCCATCGTGTTCGCCGCGGTGATGATCGCCACGCGCTTCCATCACTTCGGCACCGCGCTGCATCTGCCCGATGCCTCGATGGCGCTGTTCTTCCTGGGCGGCCTGTGGCTGCGGCGGCACCTGGCCTTCGCCGCGTTCATGGCGCTGGCGGTGGTGCTGGACTGGGTGTCGGTGTCGTATGCCGGCGTCAGCGATTTCTGCGTGACGCCGGCCTACTCGTTCCTGCTGCCCGCGTATGCGGTGCTGTGGTACGCGGGGCGGCTGTGGTCAGCGCGGATGGCGCCGGCGCCGCTGGCGCTGGCCGGTGCGTTCGGCGTGGCGCTGGTGGCGGCTTCGGTCTCGTTCGCCATTTCCAACGGCGCGTTCTACTGGCTGGGCGGGCGCTATGCGAATCCGCACCTGGGCGAGTACGTTGCCCGCTTGTGGCAGTGGGGCCCGCTGTTCGTGCGCACCACGCTGACCTATGTGATCGTGGCGCTGGCGGCGTACTGGGCGCTGGCGCGCGTGAACTCCACCCGCCAGGCAGGAACCCGGGCATGAGCGACGAAGAACTGCGCCACCGCGAGCGCATGCAGCGCAAGAAGGAGCTGGTCGACCGCAAGATCGCCCGCGCCACCATCGACCGCGGCGTGCTGGTGGTGAACACCGGCAACGGCAAGGGCAAGAGCTCGTCGGGCTTCGGCATGCTGGCGCGCTCGCTCGGCCACGGCTTTCATTGCGGCGTGGTGCAGTTCATCAAGGGCAGCTTCTCCACCGGCGAGGAAGCGTTCTTCCGCCGCTTTCCGGACATGGTCGACTACCACGTGATGGGCGAGGGCTTTACCTGGGAAACCCAGGACAAGGCGCGCGACGTCGCCGCCGCGCAGGCCGCCTGGCAGATCGCCGCGCGCATGCTGGCGGACGAGCGCTACCGGCTGGTGTTGCTGGACGAGCTGAATATCGCGCTGGTCAAGCAGTACGTGACGCTGGAGCAGGTGCTGCCCGCGCTGGCCGCGCGTCCGGCCGGCCAGCACGTGGTGATCACCGGCCGCGGCGCGCCCGATGCGCTGGTGGCGGTGGCCGATACGGTGACCGAGATGCGCGTGGTCAAGCATGCGTTCGAGGCGGGCATCCGCGCGCAGCTGGGAGTCGAGCTGTGAACGCCGTGCGGCAGGTGCCCGCGTTGCTGGTGTCCGCGCCGGCTTCGGGGCAGGGCAAGACCTCGTTCACCGCGGCGCTGGCACGCGCGCATGCGCGGCGCGGACGGCGCGTGCGGGTGTTCAAGACCGGGCCGGATTTTCTCGATCCGATGGTGCTGGAGCGCGCGAGCGGCGCGCCGGTGTATCAGCTCGATCTTTGGATGTGCGGCGAGGCGGACGTCCGCGCGCGGCTGTATGAAGCGGCGGGCGAGGCCGACCTGATCCTGGTCGAAGGCGTGATGGGCCTGTTCGACGGCGGCACCTCCAGCGCCGACCTGTCGCAGCGTTTCGGCCTGCCGGTGCTGGCCGTGATCGACGGTTCGGCGATGGCGCAGACCTTCGGCGCGGTGGCGACGGGGTTGGCGCGTTATCGCGAAGGTTTGCAGGTGTATGGCGTGGCCGCCAACCGCATCGGTGGCGCTTACCACGCGAAGCTGCTGGCCGGGAGCCTGCCGCCGGAGCTGCGCTGGTTCGGCGCCTTGCCGCGCGATCCGGCGCTGGCCTTGCCGGAACGGCATCTCGGCTTGGTCGCCGCGGGCGAGCTGGCCGACCTGGATGCGCGCCTGGATGCGCTGGCCGATGCGATGGAGCTGCACGCCGGACCGGACTTGCCGCCGCCAGTGGCGTTCAGCGCGGTCGAAGCAACGCAGGTGCCGCGCCTGCTCGAAGGCCGGCGCATCGCCATCGCACGCGACGACGCGTTCTGTTTCCTGTATCCCGCCAACCTGGACGTGCTGCGCCAGGCCGGCGCGGAACTGTGCTGGTTCTCGCCGCTGGCCGGCGATGCCTTGCCCGATTGCGATGCGGCCTGGCTGCCCGGCGGCTATCCCGAACTGCATCTGGCGCGGCTCGCCGAGCGCAAGGACCTGCACGCCGCGCTGCGCGCGCACGTCGATGCGGGCAAGCCCTTGCTGGCGGAATGCGGCGGCATGCTCAGCCTGCTCGACGCCCTGGCCACGCGCGAAAGCGATGCGCACACCATGGCGGGGCTGCTGCCCGGCTGGGCGGTGGTGCGCGAGCGGCTGGCGGAGCTGGGCATGCAATCCGTCGAGTTGCCGGAAGGCACGCTGCGCGGCCACACCTTCCACTACGCGCATGCGGAGATCACCCAGCCGCCGCTGGTACATGCGAGCAACCCCGACGGTGGCCCCGCCAAGGAAGCGGTATACCGGCGTGCACGGCTCACGGCGAGCTTCGTGCATCTGTACTTTCCCTCCGCAACGGAAGCGGCCCTGCGTCTGTTCCTGCCATGAGCGCGCTGGCGCTCACCCTGGCGCTGCTGCTGGACGCGCTGCTCGGCGAGCCGCGCCGCGCGCATCCGCTGGTGGCGTTCGGCGGCTGGGCGCGGGCGATCGAGGCGCGGCTGCACCGCGACAAGCGTGGGTCGGGTGTGCTGGCGTGGTGCGTGGCGGTGTTGCCGTGGGTAGTGGCGACGTGGGCGATAGCGAGGGTATTGCCGGCTTGGGGCGACCTGCTGTTCGGTGCGGCGATGCTTTATCTCGCCGTAGGTTTGCGCAGCCTGGGCGAGCACGCCCTGCCGGTGGCGGATGCGCTGGAGCGCGGCGATCTGGCCGCGGCGCGCACGGCGGTGGGGCGCATGGTGAGCCGCGACACGGCCTTGCTGGATGAGCGGCAAGTGGCGGCAGCCGCCACGGAATCGGTGCTGGAGAACGGCAGCGATGCGGTGTTCGGAGCGCTGTTCTGGTTTCTGCTGCTGGGCGCGCCGGGCGCGGTGCTGTACCGGCTGGCCAATACACTGGATGCGATGTGGGGCTATCGCAATGTGCGCTATGAGCGCTACGGCTGGGCCGCGGCGCGGATCGACGACGTGCTGAACTTCGTGCCTGCGCGGCTGACGGCGCTGAGCTATGCGCTGCTCGGCGACTTCCTGCGCGCATGGCATGGCTGGCGCCGGCAGGCGCCGGCGTGGGATAGCCCGAATGCGGGGCCGGTGATGGCGGCCGGCGCGGGTGCGCTGGGCGTGCGACTTGGTGGCGCCGCGCCTTATGCAGGCGTGTGGGAGCAGCGTCCCGTGCTGGGCGAAGGCGCTGCGCCCGATGCCGCGGCGATCCGCCGCGCGCTGCGGCTGGTGCGCCGGAGCGTGCTGCTGTGGCTGGCGGCGATCTGGTGTCTCGTGCCCATCCTCGGAGATCATCATGCTTGAACATGGTGGACGCCTGCTGCGCGCCGCGCACGAGTACGGCATTCCCGCGGAGCAATGGCTCGACCTTTCCACTGGCGTCAGCCCGTACGCATGGCCCGTGCCGCCGCTGCCCGTATCCGCATGGCAGCGGTTGCCGGAAGACGATGACGGCCTGATCGATATCGCGCGCACTTATTACGGGCATCCTTCGCTGCTGCCGGTGGCCGGTTCGCAGGCGGCGATCCAGGCTTTGCCGTCGCTGCGCGAGCGCTCGCGCGTAGGCGTGCTCGATCCTGGTTATGCCGAACACGCGCATGCCTGGCAGCGCGCGGGACACAAGGTGGAACGCGCCGCCGCCGATGCGCTGTTCGCCCGTGCGGCGCGCTACGACGTGGTCGTGCTGATCCATCCCAACAACCCCGGCGGCGAACGTTTCGAGCTCGACACATTGCTTGCCTTGCACGCCACGCTGGCCCGCCGCGGCGGCTGGCTGGTGGTCGACGAGGCGTTTATCGACGCCACGCCCGAACGCAGCCTGTGCGCGGCGCATGCGCTGCCCGGCCTGATCGTGCTGCGCTCGGTGGGCAAGTTCTTCGGCCTGGCAGGCGCGCGCGCCGGTTTCGTCTGCGCGGAACCCGCGCTGCTGGTGGCGCTGCGCGAGCGCCTGGGGCCATGGAGCTTGAGCGGTCCGGCGCGCCACGTGTTGAAGCTGGCACTGGCCGATACGGCCTGGCAGTCGGCGCAGCGCGAGCGTTTGCACGCCACCGCCGCGCGCCTGTCGAAGCTGCTCACACGCCATGGCCTGGCTCCGCATGCCGGCTGCGCGTTCTTTCACTGGCGCCGCGACGACCGCGCGGCGGCGCTGCAACGCGCGCTCGCACGGCAGGGCGTGCTGGTGCGCCGCTTCGAGCAGCCGCACAGCCTGCGCTTCGGCCTGCCCGGCGACGACGCGGCGTTCGCGCGGCTCGATGCGGCGCTGGCCGGCTGGCGTTCGATCGATCGAAAGCAGGAGGTCGCGCCATGAGCGCACGCGTATTGATGATCCAGGGCTGCACCTCCGACGCCGGCAAGAGCACCGTGGTCGCCGCGCTATGCCGCTGGCTGCGCCGGCGCGGCGTGGCGGTGGCGCCGTTCAAGCCGCAGAACATGGCGCTCAATGCCGCCGTCACCGAGGACGGCGGCGAGATCGGCCGCGCCCAGGCGGTGCAGGCGCAGGCGGCAGGCGTGCCGCCGCATACCGATTTCAATCCGGTGCTGCTGAAACCGCAGAGCGATACCGGCGCGCAGGTGATCGTGCATGGCCGCGCGGTCGGCAACATGGATGCGCGCGACTACCACCGCTACAAGCAGGTGGCGATGGAAGCGGTGCTCGCTTCGCATGGGCGCCTGGCGCAGCGCTACGCGGCGGTGGTGGTCGAAGGCGCGGGCAGTCCGGCCGAGATCAATCTGCGCGACCGCGATATCGCCAATATGGGTTACGCGGAAGCCGTGGACTGCCCGGTGCTGCTGGTGGCCGACATCGACCGCGGCGGCGTGTTCGCGCATCTGGTCGGCACCCTGGCCTTGCTGTCGGCGAGCGAAAGGGCGCGGGTGGCCGGTTTCGTGATCAATCGCTTCCGCGGCGATCTGGCGCTGCTGCAGCCGGGCCTGGATTGGCTGGAGCGCGAGACCGGCAAGCCGGTGTTCGGGGTGCTGCCGTATCTGCATGGCCTGCAGCTGGAGGCGGAGGACGCGCTGCCGCGCGATGCGGGCCGGCGCGAAGACGCACTGCTGCACGTGGCGGTGCCGGCCTTGCCGCGCATCAGCAACCACACCGATTTCGACGCGCTGCGCGCGCATCCGCAGCTGGACGTGCGCCTGGTGGGGCCGGGCGAGGCGTGGCCGCCGTGCGACCTGATCGTGCTGCCGGGTTCGAAGGCGACGCGCGCCGACCTGGAGTGGCTGTGCGCACAGGGCTGGGCCGAAGCGATCGCGCGGCACCTGCGCTATGGCGGCAAGCTGATCGGCATCTGCGGGGGTTTCCAGATGCTGGGACAGGCGGTGCACGATCCGCACGGCATCGAAGGCGAAGCGGGTTCCAGCGCGGGCCTGGGCTGGCTGGCGATGGAGACGGTGCTGGAGCCGGAGAAGCAGCTGCGCCGCGCGCAAGGCAAGCTCGCGCTGGACGACGCGGACGTCGCCGGCTACGAGATCCATTGCGGCCGCAGCACCGGCCCCGCGCTCGATGCGCCGGCTTGCCTGCTGGCCGATGGCCGCGCCGACGGCGCGATCTCCGCCGACGGCCAAGTGCTCGGCACCTATCTGCACGGCCTGTTCGACGAGCCCGCCGCGCTGCAGGCGCTGCTGCGCTGGGCCGGCCTGCACGCGCCCCTCGCCGTCGACGTGCGCGCCTTGCGCGAAGCGAGCCTGGAGCGGCTCGCCGACGCGGTGGAAACGCATCTGGATACCGCGCGCCTGGCCGCGCTGCTGGGAGTGAACGACGCATGCGCAGCCTGATCCTCGGTGGCGCCCGTTCCGGCAAGAGTGCGCTGGCCGAGCGCATGGCGGCGGAGAGCGGGCTCGATGTGCTCTATCTCGCTACGGCGCAGGCGCTGGATGCGGAGATGGCGGCGCGCATCGCGCACCATCGCGCCAGCCGGCCGCCGCACTGGCACGACGTGGAGGAGCCGCTGGCGCTCGCCGATGCGTTGCGCGCGCATGCGCGGGCGGATCGCTGCGTGCTGGTGGACTGCCTCACGCTGTGGCTGAGCAACCTGCTCGGCGATGCCGATGGCGAACGCTTCGCGCGCGAGCGGCAGGCCCTGCTCGACGTGCTGCCCGATCTGCCCGGCACCATCCTGCTGGTGAGCAACGAAGTCGGCCTCGGCATCGTGCCGATGGGCGAACTGAGCCGGCGCTTCGTCGACGAAGCCGGCCGCCTGCATCAAGCGCTGGCCGCGGTGTGCGGACGCGTGCTGTTCGTCGCGGCAGGCCTGCCGCTGGCTCTCAAAGGAAATCTTGCATGACCATGGAAACTCTCGATTGGCTGGACCTGCCTTGCCGCGCGCCGGATGCGGTGGCGGCCGTGGCCGCGCTGGAACGGCAGGCGCAACTGACCAAGCCGCCGGGTTCGCTGGGCGCGCTGGAAACCGCGGCGGTGCAGCTGGCGGCCTTGCAGGGCGCGGTGAAGCCGTCGCTGGAAAAAGTGTGGATCAGCGTGTTCGCGGCGGACCACGGCGTGGCGGAGGAAGGCGTGTCGGCCTTCCCGCAGGCGGTGACCGGCGCGATGGTGGCGAACTTCGCGCAGGGCGGCGCGGCGATCAGCGTGCTGGCGCGCGAGCTGCGCGCTTCGCTGGAAGTGGTGAACCTGGGCACGGTCAACGACGTGGGCGAGCTGCCCGGCGTGCGGCGCGCGTGGATTGCCGCGCAGACGGCGAACTTTGTGCGGGGCGAGGCGATGTCGACCGCGCAGCTCGCGCTGGCTTTGCAGGCAGGTGCGCAGAGCGTGCGGCTCGCCGATGAAGCGGGCGCGCAACTGTTTATCGGCGGCGAGATGGGCATCGGCAACACCACCGCCGCCACGGCGCTGGCTTGCGCCTTGCTCGGCGAGGCGCCCGATGCGCTGGCCGGTGCGGGGACGGGACTCGATGAAGCCGGTGTCGCGCGCAAGGCCGCGGTGGTGCAGCGGGCGCTCGCCTTGCATGGTGAACAGGCTGCGCCGATCGCCTGGCTGCGTTGTGTCGGCGGCTTCGAGCTGGCCGCGCTGGCAGGTGCCTACATAGCCGCCGCCCAGCGCGGCATGCCGGTGCTGGTGGACGGCTTTATCACCAGCGCCGCGGCTCTGGTGGCGGCGCGCCTGCAGCCGGCCTGCCGTCCCTGGATGCTGTTCTCGCACCGCTCGCAGGAACGCGGCCATGCACGCCTGCTCGAAGCGCTGGAGGCCGAACCGCTGCTCGACCTGCAGCTGCGCCTGGGCGAAGCCAGCGGCGCCGCGGTAGCGGTGCCGCTGCTGCGGCTGGCCTGCGCGTTGCATGCGGACATGGCGACGTTTGCCGAGGCGGGAGTGGCGCAGGCATGAGCATCGACCTGCTGCGCCATGGCGATACCGGGCAGCGCAGCTATCGCGGCCAGCTCGACGATCCGCTGAGCGAGCTGGGCTGGGCGCAGCTGCGCGCGGCGGTGGCGCAGCGCGCATGGGCCATGGTCGTTTCCTCGCCGCTGCGGCGCTGCGCGGATTTCGCGCGCGAACTGGCGGCGGCGCGCGAGTTGCCGCTGCGCATCGATCCGCGCCTGGCCGAATATCACTTCGGCGCCTGGCAGGGCGTGCCGATCGAGACGCTGGCGGAAACGCAGGGCGAGGCGCTGGCCAAGTTCTGGGCCGACCCGGTGGCGCATCCGCCGCCGCAGGCGGAGACGTTCGCGCAGTTCCATGCGCGGCTTGGCGCGGCGCTGGACGATGTCGCCGCCGAAGCGCACGGACGCGACGTGCTGGTGGTGACGCACGGCGGCGCGATCCGCCTGTTGCGTTGTCGCGCGGAAGGGCGCGATTTCGGCGAGATGGCGAATATCGACGTGCCGCATGCTTCGCTGCACCGCTTGCCGTGGCGCGTGGAGGCGGACGCGTGATGCGCGGCCTGCTGGTGGCCATCGGTTTTCTCACGCGCATTCCGGTGCCGCACGCCGTGTTCGGCGATGCGGACGCGCGCGTGCGTTCGCTGCCCTGGTATCCGCTGGTGGGCGTGCTGATCGGCGCCTTGCTTTACCTGCTGGCGTGGGCGATCCATGGCTGGCCGCCGCTGCTGTCGGCCGCGGTGATCCTGGCGGCATGGGTGGCCTTGACCGGTGCGCTGCATCTGGACGGCCTGGCCGACAGCGCGGACGCGTGGGTGGGCGGCATCGGCGACCGCGCGCGCACGCTGGCGATCATGAAGGATCCGAATTGCGGTCCGATGGGCGTGGTCGCGCTGGTGCTGACCTTGCTGCTGAAGTTCGCCGCACTGGCGAGCGCGCCGGCGTGGCCGGGCCTGCTGCTTGCGCCGCTGCTGGCGCGCGCCGCGCTGGTGGCGGCGTTCCTGTTCGTGCCTTATGTGCGCGCGGGCGGCCTGGGCGAGGGGCTGGCCGGTTCGTCGCGCGCGATCGACCTAGTCGTTTTGATGCTGGTGGCCGCGGGATGCGCTTGCGCCGGACGTCGCGGCATCGCCTCGCTGCTCGTCGCCATCGCGCTGTTCGCGCTGTGGCGCCGCGCCTGCCTGCGGCGCCTGGGCGGCATGACCGGCGACACCTGCGGCGCCCTGGCGGAACTGACCGAAGCCGCGGTGCTGCTCGCCGCGGCAACGGCCTAGGTTGGGGTGAGCCGCAGGCGAACCCCAACATGGCCAACCTCAGACGCCTCGCATGGTTGGGGTTTGCCTGCGGCTCACCCCAACCTGCAAGAGCGGGTTACCAGCGGTAGGCGAGCTTCCCGTACACATACGCACCGTTGAAGCCGAACGGCGAGAACACCGAGTAGGGCAGGGTGCCGTTGTTGTCGTTGGCGGGGATCACACGGTCCGGATAGGTGTTGAACACGTTGTCCGCGCCCAGGGTGAAGGTCCAGCGGTCGAGGTTGTAGTTGACCGCCAGGTCGAGCAGCCACTTGCTGTCGAACTTCTGGTCCAGCGTGGCGGTGGTGGAGTTGTAGGAGACGAAGCTGCCGTAGCGGGTCAGCGCGCCGCTCAGGCTCCAGCGGTCCACGCTGTACAGGCCGCTGAGAATCAGCTTGCTGCGCGGCGTGGTGTCCGCCAGCAGGCCGTACTGGTCGCGGCGGTCGATGCGCTTGAGGTTCAGGCCCAGCGCGTTGAGCGCGGCGGGATTGGCCTTGAGGTCGGTGACCTTGTTCTTGTTGTAGTTGTAGCTGAGCGTGGCCTGCAGGGTGCCGGCGTTGCCGAAATCGAAAAGGTAACTGCCGACCAGGTCCACGCCGCGCGTGCGCGTGTTCACCGCATTGGTGAAGTAGGCGATGCCGCTGTAGTTGAGATCGGTGACGCCGTTGGCCACCAGGTAGTTGTGCACCGTGGCCGAGCTGGTGGCGAGGTTGCTGGACAGCACGATGCGGTTGTCGATCTTGATCTGGTACACGTCGATGCTGAGGTTCAGCGGATCGATCGGATTCCACACCGCACCCACGGTGAGGTTGCGCGACTTCTCCGGCTTCAGCGGCTCGCCGCCCAGCAGGGTGGCCACCTTGCTGGTGGCCGGCACGATGCCGGTGTTGTAGATGCCCTGCGGCAGGCCCAGCGAATTGCCGGCGCCGAAGAACAGCGAGGACACGTACGAGTAGTTCTGCTGCGCCAGCGACGGCGCGCGGAAGCCGGTGGAGGCGCTGCCGCGCAGGGCGAAGCGGTCGGTGAAGTCGTAGCGCAGCGCCAGCGCGCCGGAAGTGGTGTTGCCGAAATCGCTGTAGTGCTCGTGGCGTCCGGCCAGCGAGGCGCCGAGCTTGTCGGTGAGGTTGGTTTCCAGGCTGACGTATTCGGCCACGTCATGGCGCGCATGCGAGCCGGCATTGGCCGGCTGGAAGCCGCCGAAACCCTGCGCGCCGCCGGATGTGCCCGAGGTGCCGGTGTAGTACGAGGCCAGGTCGCCGGCGTCGATCTTGTAGGTCTGGCGCAGGTATTCGGCGCCGAAGGCGAGCGTCACCGGATTGGGCAGCCAGCCGGTGGAGAACTCCTTGGCCAGGTCCACGTCGAAGGCCTGCTGCGAGGCCGACAGGATGCCGTCGTGGAAGCTGGTGGGACTGCTGCCGAAGTCGTGCAGGAAGGCGCGGTTCACGCTGTTGTTGGTGGCGTACGACACGCGGTTGCCGCCGTAGTTGGCGCTGACGTCCCAGCGCCAGCCGCCGGCGGTCTTGCCGCGCACGCCCAGCACCAGGGACTGGTCGAGCGAGTCGGCGTTCTCCAGCGGCAGGTAGCCGTTCGGGTAAAGCGACGGCACCGAGTTGCTGTTGGCCAGGTTGCGGAAGAACGCCGGCGAGGTGCTGTCGCGCTTGCCGATGTGGCCGAACGTATACAGCTCCGCCGCTTCGCCGAGCTTGTACTGGCCGTTGAGGAACAGGTTGTGGTCGCCCACTTCCGGATCGCCGTAGCGCTGGGTGGTGCCTTCCCAGGCGCGGGTGCGGTTGGGGCCGGCGCGGTTGCTGTAGTCCTGGTGGCCGTCCTGCAGGGTGAAGCGCAGCCAGCCCTGGTCGTGGTTCAGCGGCAGGCCGAAACTGGCCGAGCCTTTCCATTGTCGGCCGTCGCCCGCCGAATACTGGCCGCCGCTCAGTTCCACCGCGCCGCCGTCGGCGCCGCCCTTGAGCACGATATTGATCACGCCGGCGATGGCGTCGGAGCCGTACTGCGCGGAAGCACCGTCGCGCAGCACTTCGATATGGTCGATCGCCGCCATCGGGATGGTGTTGAGGTCCACCGCCTGCGAGCCGCGGCCGAGCACGCCGTTGGTCAGCAGGATGGCGCCGGGATGCCAGCGCTTGCCGTTCACCAGCACCAGCACCTGGTCGGGCGACAGGCCGCGCAGCTGCGCGGGGCGCTGCGAATCGGCGGTATCGGCGGCGGCGGGGCGCGGGAAGGTGAGCGAGGGGATGATGCGCGACAGCGCGGTGGAGAGCTCGGTAGTGCCGGTCTGCTGCAGCACCTTGGCCGAGACCACGTCGATCGGCGTGAGCGAGCTGCTTTCGGTGCGGTTGTCGGCGCGCGTGCCGGTGACGATCACCGTGCTGAGGTTCTTGGCCTTGTCGGTGCTGGCCGCGGGCGCGGCGTCCTGTGCGGCGGCGCTGGCGGACAGGGCCAGCAGCAGGGCGGACGCGAGCGTGCTGTATCGCTGATGCATCTGAGTTCCCTTCTTCGATATGGTTTGTTGCGACGCGTCAATGCAGGCTAGACCCCGCGTCGGCGCTACGTCAATAGCCGTCTAGACGTCCATACCATCCGCATGTCCCGTTGGCGCGGGCGGCGGAAAGAGGCCGTCGCCTCCCCCTTGGGGCCAGCATGCACGCCCGCGCCGGACATTGAAATCCTGCCATTCGTCTCGATAATGACGGCCTGCCGGCGTCCGCGCCGGCCCGGAATACGGAGCCACCATGCCTATCTATGAATTCGAATGCGGCGGCTGCGGCCATCGTTTCGACCGCCTGCAGAAGATGTCCGACGCCGACCCCAGCGCCTGCCCGCAGTGCGCGGCGGATGGCACCGTCCACCGCCGCCTGAGCGCGCCCCAGTTCCGCCTGGCCGGCGGCGGCTGGTACGAGACCGACTTCAAGAAGGACGGCGACAAGAAGCGCAATCTGGCCGGGGACAATGCCGCGGCTGCCCCGGCGGCGGCGCCCGCCCCCGCACCCGCGCCGGCCCCCGCCAGCAGCGACTGAACCGCCGCCGCCTGCCTCGAAATTTCCGGCGATCGGATCGCAAAATATTCAAGTGCGGTTGCCCTGCCTGCGGTAGCTTGGCGCCACCTTCAACACCGGGTGGACATCAAGATGAGCGCGATCGGCAAGGGGATGTGGGCGGCCGTGGTACTGGCCGCGGGAATGGCTTCCATGGCGGCGCCGACCGCGCATGCCCAGTGGGACCAGGGTTCGATCGGCTGTTCCAGCAACGACGGGCGTTTCACCCGCTGCCGCACGCCGTGGCCGGCCTCGCAGCTGGCCCGGCAGCTGTCGGATACCCGCTGCGTCTATGGCCAGACCTGGGGCAACGACCGCGGCAGCGTGTGGGTCGACCGCGGCTGCCGCGCCATCTTCGAACCGGCGCGCGGCGGTGGCTGGGGCGGCGGCTGGGGTGGCGACCGGCCCGGCTGGGGCGACGACCGCCCGGGCTGGGGCGACGATTCCGCCCAGGTGCGCTGCGACAGCAACGGCGGCCGCCGCCAGTACTGCCCGGTGGATCTGGGGCGCGGCGGCCGGGTCCGCCTGGTGCGCCGCCTGTCCGACTCGCCTTGCCGCGAAGGCGATACCTGGGGCTGGGATCGCCGCGGCGTGTGGGTGGACGACGGCTGCCGCGGCATCTTCCAGATCGATCGCCGCTGGTAAGTCCGCATGATCGAGGGCCGGGCTTCGCGCGAGCGGGGCCCGGCCCTTTCCTTTGGGCGCGCGGCCGGCCCTGCTACCATTCCCGGTCTTTTCCACGTCTCACGCCGCCCCGGGCGGCCCGGAGTTCCAAGCGCATGCGCACGCATTACTGCGGCCTCATCGACGAGGCCCTGGTCGGCCAGACCGTCACCCTGTGCGGCTGGGTCAACACCATCCGCCTGCAGAGCCACGTCGCCTTCGTCGACCTGCGCGACCACGAGGGCATCGCCCAGGTGGTGGTGGACAAGGACAATGCCGATGCGTTCGCGGTGGCCGGCCAGATCGGCTACGAGTACTGCCTGCGCGTGACCGGCACCATCCGCAAGCGCCTGGCGGCCAACGACAAGCTCAAGACCGGCACGGTCGAGCTGCTGGCCGACCAGGTGGAGATCCTCAACGCCGCGAAGGACCTGCCGTTCGCGCTGCACGAGAATCCCAACGAGGACATGCGGATGACCTACCGCTACCTCGACCTGCGCCGCCCCGAGATGCAGCGCATGATGCGCACCCGCATCAAGCTGGTGCAGGCGCTGCGCCGCTATCTGGATGCGCGCGGCTTCCAGGACATCGAGACGCCGATCCTGACCAAGGCCACGCCGGAAGGCGCGCGCGACTACCTGGTGCCCAGCCGCGTGCATGCGGGCCAGTTCTACGCGCTGCCGCAGTCGCCGCAGCTGTTCAAGCAGATCCTGATGATGGCCGGCTTCGACCGCTACTATCAGATCGCCCGCTGCTTCCGCGACGAAGACCTGCGCGCCGACCGCCAGCCGGAATTCACCCAGCTCGACCTGGAATTCGCCTTCGTCGAAGAAAAGGACGTGCAGGACTTCGTGGAGGAGCTGATCCGCCACGTGTTCAAGGAAGTGCAGGGCGTGGAACTGGACGCTGCCTTCCCGCGCATGACCTGGGCCGAAGCCATGCGCCGCTTCGGTTCGGACAAGCCGGACCTGCGCATCGCGCTGGAACTGGCCGACGTCGCCGACGCGCTCAAGCACGTGGAATTCAAGGTCTTCGCCGAACCGGCCAACGACCCGGCCGGCCGCGTCGCCGCGCTGCGCCTGCCGGAAGGCGCGGGCCTGAGCCGCAAGGAGATCGACCAGCTCACCGAATACGTGGCCCGGTACGGCGCCAAGGGCCTGGCCTGGCTGAAGGTGGACGACCTGGCCAAGGGCCGCGACGGCATCAATTCGCCGGTGGCGAAGTTCCTCGACGACGCCGCGCTCGATGCATTGCTCAAGGCCACCGGCGCGCAGAGCGGCGACATCGTGTTCGTCGGCGCCGGCAAGTGGAAGACCGTCACCGACTTCATGGGCGCGCTGCGCCTGAAGCTCGGCAAGGACCGCGGCCTGGTGGAAAACGCCTGGAAGCCGCTGTGGGTCACCGACTTCCCGATGTTCGAGTACGACGAGGAAGCACAGCGCTTCGTCGCGCTCCACCATCCCTTCACCGCGCCGAAGGTCGACGACATCGCCGACCTGCGCGCCAACGCGGCGAATGCGGTGAGCCGCGGCTACGACATGGTGCTGAACGGCGCCGAGATCGGCGGCGGCTCCATCCGTATCCATCGCCCGGACATGCAGAGCGCGGTGTTCGAGCTGCTCGGCATCGGCGCGGACGAGGCGGAAGCGAAGTTCGGCTTCCTGCTCAAGGCGCTGAAGTTCGGCGCGCCGCCGCACGGCGGCCTGGCCTTCGGCATCGACCGCATCGCGGCGCTGATGGCGGGCACCGAGTCGATCCGCGACGTGATCGCCTTCCCCAAGACCACCAGCGCGCAGGACCTGATGACCGACGCGCCTTCGCTGGTGCCGGACGCGCAGCTCAAGGAGCTGCACGTGAAGGTGGCGGCGGAGCCGGCGAACGGCTGAGCGCTTTCGCGGTCCCATGCTCTGATGTGTGATGACCGTGATGTGTGATGGGCGGGTCAGCGCCTCAGGGCTGATCCGTTCTATCGTTGCCTGGCTTTTTGCGGACCCGCGCTGTCGCCGATGACCGATCACGTAATCCTGCTGCACGGCCTGTGGATGCGCGGCTTCGCGCTGCTGATGCTGCATCGCCGCCTGATGGAAGCGGGTTTTCGCGTGCATCGCTTCGACTACATGAGCGTGGCGGCCACGCAGGAACAGACCATCGGCCGCCTGCATGCGCGCATGCGCGAGGCGGCGCCGGAAGGCGGTGCGGTGCACCTGGTCGGGCACAGCCTGGGCGGCCTGCTGGCGCTGCGCGCCTGCCTGGACGATCGCGGCCTGCCGGAAGGGCGCATCGTCTGCCTCGGTTCCCCGCTCAAGGGCAGTGCGGCGGCGCGTGCGTTCGCCAACCTGGGCGGGCGCGGCGGCGGTGCCCTGCTGGGGCATAACCGTGCCCTGCTGGAAGACGGTTTCGACCAGTGGACCGGCGCGCGCGAAGTGGGCGTGATCGCCGGCCGCAGTCCGTTCGGCCTGGGCCACGTGCTGGGCCAGTTCGACGGCGAGCACGACGGCAGCGTGGCGGTGGACGAAACGCGCCTGCCCGGCATCGCCGACCACTGCGTGGTGGAAGCCAACCATACGGGCCTGCTGTTTTCGGTGGAAACCGGACGCCTGATCGCCGGTTTCCTGCGCCAGGGCCATTTCGGCCGCGTCCCGGCGGATCGCGAGCAGGCCTGAGAAGCCGCGCCACGGCGCGCTTTGCGCGGTATCGCCGGGGGCACGGAAGCGGCCGCCTTGCCAGCGCGCCATGCGGAAGGGATAAAATTCGCCACTTTCCGCCCGCATCATCCAGGAACACGTCATGGGTAGAGGCCCGTCCATCGAAGGTCGCAAGAACGCCGAAGACGCCAAGCGCGCCAAGGTGTTCACCAAGCTGATCCGCGAAATCACCATCGCCACGCGCGGCGGCGCGCCCGACCCGGCGGCCAATCCGCGCCTGCGCGCGGCGGTCGACAAGGCGCTGGCGGCGAACATGACCAAGGACACCATCGAGCGCGCGATCAAGCGCGGCTCCGGTGCCGAAGGCGGCGCGGACATGCACGAGGTGCGCTACGAGGGCTATGGCCCCGCCGGCACCGCGCTGATCGTCGACTGCGTCACCGACAACCAGACCCGCACCGTGGCCGACGTGCGTGCCGCGCTCAACAAGAACGGCGGCAACATGGGAACCACCAACTCGGTGGCGTTCCAGTTCACCCGCGTGGGCCAGGTGGTGGTGCACACCGGCGGCGACGCCGCGCTGGAAGCGAAGCTGGAAGAATCGGCGATCGAGAACAACGCCGAGGACATCGTGATCGAGAACGGCGTGGGCTACGTGCTGCTGGCCGCCGATCCGATCGCCGTCGAAGCCATGCGCAAGGCGCTGGCCGGCGCGGGTTTCGAGGTGGACAGCTCCGACGTGGTGATGCGTCCGAACGGCCCGCTGGTCACTCCGTCCGGCGAAGCGCTGGAGCAGTTCGAGAAGCTGCTGGAGCGCTTGAACGGCCTGGACGACGTCGACGAGGTCTATCACAACGCCGTGCTGCCGGCCGGGGATGCGTAAGGTCCGCTACGGACTTTACGCATTCACGCGATCCGTAACGCCGCGGTCATGACACGCATCATCGGCATCGACCCCGGCAGCCAGCGCACCGGCGTGGGCATCATCGACGTGGACGGCGGCGGCAAGCTCTCGCACGTATTCCATGGCGCGCTGGCGGTGGCCGGCGAAGCCAGTTTTCCGCTGCGCCTGAAACGCATCTTTGACGAGCTGTGTGACATCATCGGCGAGCATCGTCCGGAGGAGTGCGGCATCGAACGCGTGTTCATGGCGCGCAACGCCGATTCGGCGCTGAAGCTTGGGCAGGCGAGGGGTGCCGCGATCTGCGCGGTGGTCAGCCGGGGAATCGCGGTGCACGAATATGCGGCGACGGAAGTGAAGCAGTCGGTGGTCGGCAGCGGCCGTGGCGACAAGACCCAGGTGCAACACATGATCGGCGTATTGCTCGGCCTCAAGGGCCCCTTGCAGGCGGATGCCGCGGATGCGCTGGCCATCGCCGTCACCCACGCGCACACCCGCGCCAGCCTCGCCCGCGTCGGCATTCCGCGCACCGCCTGGAGGCGCCGATGATCGGCCGCCTGCGCGGGGTGCTGGTGTCCAAGCAGCCGCCGTGGCTGCTGGTGGAAGTCGGCGGCGTCGGCTACGAGCTGGAAGCGCCGATGTCCACCATCTACGACCTGCCGCCCACCGGCAAGGAAGTGACCCTGCTCACCCACTACGCGGTGAAGGAGGACAGCGTCGCGCTGTACGGTTTCCTGCACGAGGCCGAGCGGGCGCTGTTCCGCAATCTGCAGAAGGTCAGCGGGATCGGCGCGAAGATCGCGCTGTCCGTGCTGTCCGGCGTTTCCACCAACGACTTCGCGCGCCTGGTGCAGGCCGGCGACGTGGTGGCGCTGACCAAGATCCCCGGCATCGGCAAGAAGACCGCCGAGCGCATGGTGGTGGAGCTGCGCGACCGCGTGGACGGCCTGGCGGTGAGCCTGCCCGGCACCGCCGGCAAGGGCGCGGCGCCGCTGGATCCCGCCGGCGAGGCCACCGTGGCCTTGCAGCAGCTCGGCTACAAACCCGCCGAAGTCACGCGGCTGGTGCAGAAGGTCGCCGCCGACGGCGACAACGCCGAAGCCATCATCCGCAAGGCGCTGCGCGCCGCATTAG
Organism: Dyella sp. SG562; assembly: GCF_011759495.1. Classification (NCBI taxonomy): domain Bacteria; kingdom Pseudomonadati; phylum Pseudomonadota; class Gammaproteobacteria; order Lysobacterales; family Rhodanobacteraceae; genus Dyella; species Dyella sp. SG562. Next base: position 382,223 of record NZ_JAAOYS010000001.1, on the reverse strand, counting down.
GAGCTTGAGCCCGTGAGCCAGGACAACCTTCACGGCGTCGATGCCGACACCAAGCGGCGCCTCGCCGCCCTCGCGCTGGGCGCGATCGGCGTGGTGTACGGCGACATCGGCACCAGCCCGCTGTACACGCTGCAGACCACGCTCAGCCACGACGGCATGAAGCCCACGCCGGAGAGCATCTTCGGCGTGCTGTCGCTGATCTTCTGGGCGCAGATCATCGTGGTCTCGCTGAAGTACGTGGTCTTCATCATGCGCGCGGACAACAAGGGCGAGGGCGGCATCATGGCCCTGCTCGCGCTGGCCCTGCGCAGCTCGCGCGGCGATGCGCGCATGCGCTGGATCCTGGCCATCCTGGGCATCTTCGGCGCGGCGCTGTTCTACGGCGACGGCGTGATCACCCCGGCGATCTCGGTGCTGTCGGCGGTCGAGGGTATGAAGGTGGCCGTGCCGGACCTGCCGCACTGGGTGGTGCCGGTGACCTCGGTGGTGATCCTGTTCTTCCTGTTCGCGCTGCAGCGCCACGGCACCGAGCGCGTGGGCAAGCTGTTCGGGCCGGTGATGGTGATCTGGTTCATCGTGATCGCCGGGCTGGGCGTGCAGATGATCGCGCTCAATCCGCACGTGCTGCTGGCGCTGAACCCGATGTACGGCGTGAAGTTCTTCATGAGCCACGGCATGCAGGCCTTCATCGCCCTGGGCGGCGTGGTGCTGGCGCTGACCGGCGCCGAGGCGCTGTACGCCGACATGGGCCATTTCGGCAAGAAGCCGATCCGCATGGCCTGGTTCGGCTTCGTGCTGCCGGCCCTGGTGCTGAACTACTTCGGCCAGGGCGCGCTGCTGCTCAACCATCCGGAAGCCATCGACAACCCGTTCTTCAAGCTGGTGCCCAAGGTCATGCTGTATCCGATGATCGGCCTGGCCACCATCGCCACCGTCATCGCCTCGCAGGCGGTGATCTCCGGCGCGTTCTCGATGACCCGCGAGGCGATGTCGCTGGGTTATTCGATGCGCATGCCGATCGTGCACACCTCGCGCGAGATGTCCGGCCAGATCTTCGTGCCCTGGGTGAACACCTTCCTGCTGGTGATGGTGCTGATCGCGGTGCTGGGCTTCCGCAGCTCGGAGAACCTGAGCGCCGCCTACGGCATCGCCGTGACCGGCACCATGACGGTGACCACCATCCTGGCCCTGGTGGTGGCGCGCTATCAGTGGCACTGGAGCCGGCTGACGGTGATCCTGGCCGGCGTGCTGCTGCTCACCATCGACCTGTCGTTCCTGAGCGCCAACGTGATCAAGATCGAGTACGGCGGCTGGTTCCCGCTGGTGCTGGGCGTGGCGGTGTTCGTGGTGATGACCACCTGGCGCCGCGGCCGCGAGCTGGTGGTGCGCGAGATCAAGCAGTCGGGCCTGGCGCTGGAGCCCTTCATCGAGAACGTGGGCGAGCATCCGCCGCTGCGCGTGCCGGGCACGGCGGTGTTCCTCACCGCCAACCAGCACGCGGTGCCGCATGCGCTGCTGCACAACCTCAAGCACAACAAGGTGCTGCACGAGCGCAACGTGCTGTTGACGGTGGAAATGCTGGAAACGCCGGTGGCCGAGTACGACGAGCGCGTGCAGCTCACCCCGCTGGGCGGCAACTTCTACGGCCTGGGGCTGCGCTTCGGCTTCGCCGAGGACCCGAACATCCCGCAGGCGCTGCTGCGCTGCTCCAAGGTGGGCCTGCCGTTCGACATGATGGACACCACCTTCTTCCTGTCGCGCGAAACCATCATCGCCGACGAGCGCCGCCCCGGCATGGCGCTGTGGCGCGACAAGCTGTTCGCCTTCATGGCCCGCAACGCGCTGCCGGCCACGGCGTTCTTCCAGATCCCGGGCAACCGGCTGATCGAGCTGGGCGCGCAGGTGGAGATCTGAGCCCCGTCTCGGCGTAGGTTGGGGTGAGCCGCAGGCGAACCCCAACGGACCTCGCCCGATGGCCGTTCTGTTGGGGTTCGCTGCGCTCACCCCAACCTACGTCCGGTAGAATGCCCGGCGAATCGCGCTTGCCGCCTGTTCCCGGACCTATTCCAACCCCATGGCCGATCACCGCATCATCACGTCCGCCGCCCAGCTGGACGACGAGGCCCTGGAGGCTTCGATCCGCCCCAAGCGGCTGGCGGAATACCTCGGCCAGCAGGCGGTGCGCGAACAGCTTTCCATCTATATCGAAGCGGCGCGCAAGCGCGGCGGTGCGCTGGACCACGTGCTGATCTTCGGGCCGCCGGGCCTGGGCAAGACCACCTTGTCGCACGTGATTGCCAACGAGCTGGGCGTCAACGTGCGCTCCACCTCCGGCCCGGTGCTGGAGCGCGCCGGCGACCTGGCCGCGCTGCTGACCAACCTGGAACCGCACGACGTGCTGTTCGTCGACGAGATCCATCGCCTGTCCCCCGTGGTGGAGGAAGTGCTGTATCCGGCGATGGAAGACTTCCAGATCGACATCATGATCGGCGAAGGCCCCGCGGCCCGCTCGATCAAGCTGGACCTGCCCCCGTTCACCCTGATCGGCGCCACCACCCGCGCCGGCCTGCTCACCGCGCCGCTGCGCGACCGCTTCGGCATCGTGCAGCGGCTGGAGTTCTATTCGCCGGACGAGCTCACCGCGATCGTGCGCCGCTCGGCGCGCATCATGGGCATTCCCTGTGAGCTGGAAGGCGCGCAGGAAATCGCGCGCCGCTCGCGTGGTACCCCGCGCATCGCCAACCGCCTGCTGCGCCGCGTGCGCGACTATGCCGAAGTGCGCGCGGGCGGCCAGATCACCTGCGCCGCGGCCCAGGCCGCGATGGACATGCTCAAGGTGGACGCCGAGGGCTTCGACGAACTGGACCGGCGCCTGCTGGCCACCATCGTCGAGAACTTCGACGGCGGCCCGGTCGGGGTGGAGTCCCTGGCCGCCGCGCTCAGCGAGGACCGCGGCACCCTGGAGGACGTGGTCGAGCCGTATCTGATCCAGCAGGGCTTCCTGGTGCGCACCGCGCGCGGCCGCATGGCCAGCGCCAAGGCCTGGCGCCACCTGGGCCTGACCCCGCCGCCGCGCCAGCCGCAGGCCGCCGACCTGTTCACGGGCGATACCGATGTCTGACGCCGCGCCGGCCTTCGACCCGGGCAGCTTCCGCTGGCCGGTCCGCGTCTATTGGGAAGACACCGACGCCGGCGGCGTGGTGTACCACGCCAGCTACCTGCGCTTCCTGGAGCGCGCCCGCACCGAATGGCTGCGCGGGCAGGGCGTGGACCAGTCGGCGGTGCGGGCGGCCACCGGCCTGGCCTTTCTGGTGCGCGACCTGCACATCGAGTTCCTCAAGGCCGCCGTGCTGGACGATGAACTGAGCGTAACGGTCGAAGTCAAAGAACGGCGCGCTGCCAGTATCCTGTTCGGCCAGACGATCAGCCGGGCAGATGGCACCACGCTGATCCGCGCGCAGGTGCGCGTGGCATGCGTGGACCTGGAACGCATGCGCCCGGCCCAGATCCCCGCCGGCCTGATCCCCGGCCTACCCCCAATCAAGTAACCCGCGGCGGAGAACGCTCAAGCAATGAACGGTGGATTGAACATTTTCAAGCTCGTCGCGGAAGCGAGCATCCTGGTGCAGGCCGTGATGCTGGTGCTGCTGGTGTTCTCCTTCCTGTCGTGGGTGATCATCATCCGCAAGCACCAGCAGCTGAAGTCCGCGATGGACGAGGCGGAGAGCTTCGAGGAGCGCTTCTGGTCCGGCGCCGACCTGGCCCAGCTGTTCCGCGAGGTGAGCGGGCGCGGCGCCGGCAACAACGGCGGCCTGGAGACGGTGTTCGAGTCGGGCTTCCGCGAATTCGCCCGCCAGCGCCAGCGCCGCACGCACGACCTGCGCATCGTCATCGAGGGCACCGAGCGCGCCATGCGCGTGGCCGGCACCCGCGAGATCGGTCGCCTGGAACGCAACCTGGAGTTCCTCGCCAACGTCGGTTCGATCAGCCCCTACGTCGGCCTGTTCGGCACCGTCATCGGCATCATGGGCGCGTTCCAGGGCCTGGGCGAGATGAAAGACGTGACCATCGCCGTGGTCGCGCCGCACATCTCCGAGGCGCTGATCGCCACCGCCATGGGCCTGTTCGCCGCCATTCCGGCGGTGTGGGCCTACAACCGCTACGCCAACAAGGTCGATCGGGTGGCGTCGCGCTACGAGGTGTTCCAGGAGGAGTTCTCCTCCGTCCTGCAGCGCCAGATCCAGACCGACGACGCGGCCTGAGCTGAGAGCCTGTTCATGGTCTTCCCGTACCCCGCGTTGCCGTTGAGTGGCTGTCAGGTGGTAGTGCGCAGCGCCGGCCTGGCTGGCCGCCAGGCCAAGCCGCGCGCTGCCGCATGGCGGCCACTCAACGGCAACCCTTCGGGCCGGGTCGGTTTGCCCGCATGGCGGCGTCATCGCTCAGTCGTGTACGGACGTACACTCCTTCACTCTTCCTTGCCCTGCGCGCAAACCGATCCCGGCGCGGGGCACGGGAAGACCATGAACAGGCTCTAAGGGCTTCCTCATGCGTAGTTCCGCGCGCCACAAGCGCTTCAAGCTCAAGTCCGAGATCAACGTCGTGCCGTACATCGACGTGATGCTCGTGCTGCTGATCATCTTCATGGTGACCGCGCCGATGATGAATCTCGGCGTGGACATCCAGCTGCCGCAGACCCAGGCCAAGTCGCTGCAGGACAAGAAGGACCCGGTGGTGGTCTCGGTCGACGAGAGCGGCCAGATCTATCTCAGCTCGCAGGGCTCCAAGCGCGAGCCGGTCAGCGCCGAGGAGTTCAAGGCCAAGATCACCGCGTTCCAGAAGGAAAACCCCGACCTGCAGGTGCTGGTGGCCGGCGACGAGCGGGCCAACTACGGCAAGGTCTATCTGATCCTGCCGGTGCTGCAGGAAGCGGGCGTGTCGAAGATCGGCCTGATGAGCCAGCCCGAGTCGAGCGGGAAGCATGGACGACCGTAAAGGCACGCCCAAGGCGGTCGTTCTTTCCGCCATCCTGCATCTGGGCCTGGTGGGCTTTCTGGCCCTCGCCATCGTGCCCTGCTCGTTCTACGAAGAAGTGTTCGAGACCCTGCACCTGCCGCCCAGCCTCAACCTGCTGGCCTGCCCGAAGCCGATCGCGCTGCCGGGCCAGATCATCGAAGCCACCCTGATCGGCCCCACCGGCGCACCGCCGCCGAAGGCCACCAAGGCCAAGCCGATCCCGGACACCACGCCGCCGCCGCCCACGGTGACGCCGCCGACTCCGCCGCAGGAAGCCCCGGTGGTGAAGACCTTGCCGCCGCCGCCCGAGCGTCCCGACATCAAGGACCAGGAAAAAGTGGTGGCCGACGCCCTGCAGAAGGCCGAGGACGCCAAGCGCGAACAGGAAGAGCGCCAGCGCCAGCGGCAGGCCGAGCTGGACGCCCAGGCGGCCAAGCAGAAGGAAGAAAAGAAGAAGCTGGACGACCTGTTCGCCCAGATGGACAAGGCCGACCAGGCGCGCCAGAAGCTGGAAAACAAGGCTAAGCAGGCCAAGCAGCAGCTGGAAGACATCAAGGACGCCAAGGACAACGGCCAGGCCGACCTGCCTCGCGCCGACCAGCGCCAGACCGGCCAGAACGGCCCGGACAACAGCCTGCTGGCCCAGTATCAAGCCGCGATTCAGAACGCCGTCACTCAGAATTGGCTCCGCCCGGATAACATGCCGAACGCTCCGTGCGTCGTGCACATCGTGCAATTGCCCGGCGGCGACGTGATGAGTGCCAAGGTCGATGCCTCCTGTCCTTACGACGAGGCCGGCAAGCGCTCCATCGAGAACGCCGTCCTTCGCGCCCAGCCCCTGCCTTACAAGGGGTTCGAGAGCGTGTTCAAACGCAATATCGACTTCACTTTCAGGCCGCAGTGACCAAGCCCATGCGCAAATTGAGCTCAGCTTTCGCCATCGTCCTGCTGGCCTTGTCCGGTCTCTTCGCCGGCCAGGCCGCAGCCCAGTCGCTCAACGTCGACATCGTCGGTGGCCTCAAGACCGCCACGCCGATCGCGGTGGTGCCGTTCGCGCAGGCCGGCGGCGCACCGCTGCCCACCGACGTGGCCGACGTGATCCGCAACGATTTCAACCGCTCGGGCAAGTTCCGCTCGCTGGCCAAGAGCGAGATCGTGGAGACGCCGTCCAAGGGTGCGGACATCAAGTTCCCGACCTGGCGCCTGCTCAAGCAGGACTTCCTCACCATCGGCCGCATCAGCGACGCCGGCGGCGGCATGCTGCGCGTCGAGTACGAGCTGTGGGACGTCAACAAGCAGCAGAGCCTGCTGGCCCAGGCCTTCACCGCCCCGGCCGGCGACCTGCGCGGCGTGGCCCACCAGATCGCCGACCAGATCTACGAAAAGATCACCGGCGTGCGCGGCGCGTTCTGGACCCGCATCGCGTACATCACCGCGGTGGGCCTGGGCAACAACACCACGTACTCGCTGATCGTGGCCGATTCGGACGGCTTCAACCCGCAGGTGGTGGCGCGCTCGCGCGAGTCGCTGCTGTCGCCGCACTGGTCGCCGGACGGCAAGAAGATCGCCTACGTCTCGTTCGAAAGCGGCAACTCGGCCATCTACGTGCAGGACATCACCACCGGCCAGCGCCAGCTGGTCTCGGCTCGTCCGCGCGGCATCAACAGCGCCCCGGCCTGGTCGCCGGACGGCACCAAGCTGGCGGTGTCCCTGTCCTATTCGGGCAACCCCGAGATCTACGTGATGGACGTGGCCAGCCGCCAGGAGACCCGCCTGACCAAGAGCCTGGCCATCAATACCGAGCCGGTGTGGTCGCCGGACGGCCAGAGCATCTACTTCACCTCGGACCGCTCGGGCCGCCCGCAGATCTACCAGATGCCGGCTTCCGGCGGCGGCGCCAACCGCATCAGCTTCCAGGGCCAGAACAACCTCAGCGCCGACGTCAGCTACGACGGCAAGCAGGTCGCCATGGTGCAGGGCAACGGGAACGTGTATCGTATTGCGGTCATGGACCGCAGTCTGGGTGGGCAGGTGCGTCCGCTCTCGCCGGGCCCGATCGATGAGTCCCCGAGCTTCGCGCCCAACGCCAGCATGCTGCTGTATGCCGCTACCGAAGGACGGCGCGGCGTGCTTTATGCCGTTTCGGCGGATGGTCAGGTTCGCCAGCGCCTCGTGCTTGCCGATGGCGACGTGCGCGAACCGTCCTGGGGTCCGTACCGGCAGCGTTGAATGAGCGGCCGCGCGCCTCGAGGCGCAGCGGCCCGCAAGATCAGGGGCGGTGGTGGGGCAAAGATCCTGCTGCCGGCCCGGTCGCCCTTCGGGCCCTGGGCCTGGCGGGTGGCCGGCGCAGCGGCCAGCCGCGGCGCCGGTACCAAGGTGTCACAATAACAGCCGGTCCACCGGCGATCACTGTCCTGTAACCGCAATCGCTATTGACTGTCGGAACTCAAACCCGTTTGAAGGAACGTCCACCATGAATAAGACCGTTCGCGTCGCCCTGGTCGCCCTGCTCTGCGTTGGCGCGGCCGCATGCTCGAAGAAGCAGGAAGTCAAGCCGCAGACCCCGGCGGACACCACCCCGGTGGCCACCAGCCAGCAGCCGACCTCGGGCAAGTACACCCCGGAAGATCTCGACCGTGACGCTTGCCTGCGTCAGCGCGTCGTGTACTTCGATTTCGACAAGGACGAGATCAAGCCGGAGTTCCAGCAGATCATGGCGTGCCACGCCAAGTACCTGCAGGACCGCCCGACCGCCCAGATCCGCCTGGAAGGCAACACCGACGAGCGCGGCACCCGCGAGTACAACCTGGGCCTCGGCGAGCGCCGCGGCAACGCTGTCTCCAGCGCCCTGACCGCCGCCGGCGGTTCGGCCAGCCAGCTGAACGTGATCAGCTACGGCAAGGAGAAGCCGGTGTGCCGTGAGCACAACGAGGATTGCTGGGGCAAGAACCGCCGCGTCGAGATCGTCTACACGGCGAAGTAAGCATGAAGCAGCGACTGGCTAACAGCTACACGGCCAGGCGGCTCGGCATGGCGGGCGCGATAGCGTCCGCCATGCTTTTTGCCGTTCCCGCACTGGCGCAGGATTCCCGCCTCAGCCTTGCCGACCGCGTCGCGCGGCTCGAGCAGCAGGCGCAGAACCAGGACCAGGGCGGCGTCGGCATGGTCAACCAGATGCAGGCACTGCAGGCGCAGATGCGGCAGATGCAGGGCCAGATCGAAGAACTGCAGCACCAGCTGCAGGAACTGAAGGATTCCAACAAGGCGCAGTACACGGATCTCGATTCGCGTATCGGCCGCCTCGAAAGCGGCGCCGGCAACCATGCCGCCGCCACCGGCAGCGACGCGAACGCCGCGCCTGCCTCCGCCGGCAGCACCCATGCCGCGCCCGCCGCGGCGGCTGCAGCTGCCGACACCAAGGGCAAGCCCGGCGACACCAAGGCGCCTGCCGCCGCGCCGGCGGACCAGGCCGGTGCGCAGGCCGCCTACGACACCGCCTTCAAGTCGCTGCGCAACGGCGACTTCGTGGCCGCCTCGCGCGGTTTCCGCGGCTTCATCCAGCAGTACCCCGACAGCCCGCTGATGCCGAATGCGTTCTACTGGCTGGGCGAGTCCTACTACGGGACCATGAACTACCCGCTCGCGGCCGAGACCTTCCAGCGCCTGCTCTCGCAGTACGCGCAGAGCGACAAGGCGCCCGATGCGATGCTCAAGCTCGGCTACAGCCAGCTGGAACTGAAGCAGGCCGAGCAGGGCAAGGCCACGCTGAAGTCGGTGACCACCAGGTATCCGGGTTCCAAGGCCGCCAGCCTGGCCCAGGAGCGGCTGCGCCGACTGCAGCAGCAGCCGGCCAACTGAGGTTCCGGCGGTGAGCGAAGGCAACGCGAACGTGGCGTCCACCACGTCGACGCCGGCCATGGCCGAGCGGCTGCGCATCACCGAGATCTTCCACTCGATCCAGGGCGAGGCCGATGCGATCGGCTGGCGCACCGTGTTCGTGCGCCTCACCGGCTGCCCGCTGCGCTGCGTATGGTGCGACACCGAGTATTCGTTCTACGGCGGCGGCTGGCGCGACATCGACGACATCCTCGCCGAGGTGGCCTCGCATGGCGCCAAGCACGTCTGCGTCACCGGCGGCGAGCCGCTGGCGCAGAAGCGCTGCCTGATCCTGCTGCAGCGGCTGTGCGATGCCGGCTACGAGGTATCGCTGGAAACCTCCGGCGCGCTCGACGTGGCCGCGGTCGATCCGCGCGTGCGCAAGGTGATGGACCTGAAGGCGCCGGACTCCGGCGAGAGCGCGCGCAACCTGTGGTCCAACCTGGACCACCTGCTGCCGCACGACCAGGTGAAGTTCGTGCTGGCCAGCCGCGCGGACTACGCATGGGCATGCGAAGCGGTCGCCACGCACGCCATCGACCGGCGCTGCATGGTGCTGTTCTCGCCGGTGCACGGCAAGGTGAACCCGCGCGAGCTCGCCGAATGGATCATCGAGGACAAGCTGCCGGTGCGCTTCCAGTTGCAGCTGCACAAGCTGCTGTGGAACGACGTGCCGGGGCATTGATCGTCCGCGCGCCGTGGCGCGCTGGCGCATAGCAGTTTCCGCGCGCCGGCCTGTGCTGCCGGTGGCGCTCTCCGGCCGGTGACCGGCCTGACTCTGAAGTGGATGTCGCCATGTCTGAAAGTTCTCCCCGCAAGGCCGTCGTGCTCGTCTCCGGCGGCATGGATTCCGCCGTCACCATCGCCATCGCACGCGAACAGGGTTACCAGGTGCACGCGCTGAGCGTGGCTTACGGCCAGCGCCACAGTTCGGAACTGGAAGCCTCGGCGCGCGTGTCGCGCCTGCTCGGCGCGGTGGAACACAAGACGGTGCAGGTCGACCTGCGCTCGATCGGCGGCTCGGCGCTCACCGCCGACATCGACGTGCCGCTCGACGCCGACCTGCACGGCGAAGCCGGCGGCATCCCGGTTACCTACGTGCCGGCGCGCAACACCATCATGCTGTCGATCGCGCTGGGCTGGGCCGAGGTGCTCGGTTCCAGCGACATCTGGTGCGGCGTCAATGCGGTCGATTATTCCGGCTATCCGGATTGCCGGCCGGCCTTTATCGAGGCCTTCGAGCAGCTTGCCAACGTGGCCACCAAGGCTGGCGTCGAAGGCGCCGGCATCCGCGTGCACGCGCCGCTGATGCGCATGAGCAAGGCGGACATCGCGCGCGAAGGCGCGCGCCTGGGCGTGGATTTCGCGGAAACCGTGAGCTGCTACAACGCCGATGCGCAGGGCCGCGCCTGCGGCCATTGCGATGCCTGCCGCCTGCGCGCGCAGGGCTTCCGCGAAGCCGGCCTGCCCGATCCCACGCGCTACGCCTGAGGCGGTTTGCTTGTGCCCCAGGCGCGCTGACCTTAAAATCGCGCGCTTGGCTTTTTGAGCGCATGGGCCGTTAGCTCAGCCGGTAGAGCAGCGGACTTTTAATCCGTTGGTCGACAGTTCGAATCTGTCACGGCCCACCAATCGAAGGATCCGCGGCGACGCGGATCCTTATTTTTTGCCCAATCCACAATCCGGTTCAGCCGCGGTTGCGCGCGGCAGCCAGGGCAATTCAGCTTGCCGGCGCTAGCATCGCTCCCGGCTGCCACGCAGCCGCATGCCATCAACGCCCCTCGAGGGTACGGAGCCGCCATGAAACGCCTGCTGGGTCTGACCACCGCCATCGCACTGCTCGTCACCAGCGCCGCCGCCTGGGCCGCGCCGCAGGACCACGATTGGGATCACGACCACGATCATGGCCGCGGCCACAATCCGAAGGACGAAGGCCGCCACGACAACGGCCAGCACCGCGGCTGGGAGAAGCACGCCTACCGCCGCGGCGAGCGCCTGCCGGACCGTTACTACGAGCGCACCTACTACGTGACCGACTACGAGCATTACCACCTGCGCCGTCCGGAACCGGGCTATCGCTACGTGCGCGACGACGACGGCCAGATCTTCCTCACCGCCGTCGCCACCGGCCTGATCGTGGACATCGTGGTCAACGCGCACTGATCGCCCGCGCATTGCTGCATAAGAAAAAAGCCCGCTCGAACGAGCGGGCTTTTTTCATGCACCGTGCCAGGCCTTATTCCTTCTTCACCATCTGCTCCAGGATCACCAGCAAGGCCTTGCGCTGATCCCGCGTAAGCCGGCCGATCAGCCCGAACAGGCGCGCCTGCTCGCGATGGTCCACCCGGTAGGGCGCCGCGGCGTCCTGCACTTTCATGAAGCCCTTCGGCTCGCCGCGCCCGGTGGCCAGCCATTCGAAACTGACGCCGAAGCGTCCGGCGATTTCGGTCATGCGCTTGGTTTCGGGGCGGGCCATGTCGCTGAGCCATTTGCGTGCCGTCTCGCGCGATACGCCGAACATGTCGGCCAGGCGGGTCGTGCGGCCACGGCCCTTGCTCATGCCGATCAGGTCCATGGCCAGATGCAGACGCTGGGAAAACCCGTTCATTGCCAAAAGAGGCTCCTTCTCGCGGTGCCGCGGACGGCCTGGGCGGCACGTTGCGCGGGGGTCGGAAACAACGGTGGTCGAGCACGTAAGACGAGCGCCATTGTTGATGATCTGACCCGCCGAGTAGGCAATTTCTAATTGTTTAGATTGTCAACTTGTGATGGTATTTCCTTGTATTTATTAGATTTATTCGCTAGTAGCAAAGTGCGAGGAAAGCAAGATGGAGAAGGCAATTTTCGGAGTACGGAGCAATCCTGAGGCGGATACCTCGCGGATTTATCCCAACACCCAGCTCGACCGCCTGCTCAACGACCTGCAGGGCAACAGCCCGCTGGCGCTGGAGGACGAAGGGCTGGCGCGCTTCCTGCCCGAGCGCCTGCAGGCGATCCGCGCCAACGCGCTGGCGCAGGCATCCGCAGCCTGGACCGCGGCGGTCGCACTGCGCCAGTTCGTACGGGAATGGGCCGGCGCCGGCTGGCTGGGCACGCCGTCCGGCGGCCAGCTGCGCGCCCACCTCACCCAGCTGCGCCAGGACGCGCAGCGCTGGCGCCAGCTGGCGGACTACGCGGGGCGCTACCTCGCGCACCCGCAGCTGGCCAGCCTGCATGGCCGCCAATGGTTCGAACAGAGCAGGGCCGGCGGCGAATTCCCGGGGCGCATCTCGGTGGCGAGCAGCCGCAGCAGCGCCGGTGCGGGCTGAGCGCTCAGCGCACCGCCTCGTGGTAGGCCTCCAGCAGCGCCGGATCCTCGAACGACCCATGGTGATGGAACTGCCGCCACTGTCCGTCCACGCGCCGGTACAGGCGCGTGGTGCGGATGGCCAGTTCCAGCTTGGTATTGCCACGCTCCAGCACGCCGCGTTCGCGCCCCACCGCGAGGAAGGCGTCGCCGAATTCATGCAAGCCGAATTCATGCAAGGTGTAGTCGTGGAACACCACGCGCACGTGCGCCTCGCCCAGGAAGATGCGCTCGTACACCGCGCGTATGCGCGACCATCCGCGCTCGATGCCGCCCAGCGGATTGCTCATCGACGCCGCCTCGTCGTGCGACCAGTTGCGCGCCATCGCCTCCAGGTCGCGCTGGTTGAAGGCGCGGTAGAAGCCGCTCAGCGCGGCCAGCGGATGTTCCGGCGCGAAGTGCGTGTCGAGGCCGTCGATGGCGTCGGGATGCGGGGCGGGCATGGGGATACCTCGGGTCCATGGGGAGCCGCGAGTATGCGGCGGCGCCCGGCAAGGGAGAATCAAGTTTTCTGGTAGGCAGTTTCCGATTTTCCGGGACGTTGGGCTTTTTCCTGATGGTTCGGATGCAGGCGGCGACAGGCCACGGTACGGCCTTTTGCCGCACACGCTCTTTGCTCCAGGGCGAAAATGTGGCAAATCTAGGACGATTCAGGACAGCGATCGGCGAGCGGCCGCCGTCTCATTCCAATGCCGCCGATAAAACCGAACTACTACTCCATGGGGAGAACTCCAGCATGAAAGGAAAGCACTCGTGAGCGCGCTGCCGGCTGTCGCCGACGTGCGCAAGGAATTGACCGTACGCGGCGTGATCCTCGGCGTACTGCTCACCCTGGTGTTCACCGCCGCCAACGTCTTCTTCGGCCTCAAGGCCGGCCTCACCTTCGCCACCTCGATTCCGGCGGCGGTGATCTCGATGGCGATCCTGCGCGCGATGCGCGGATCCACCATCCAGGAAAACAACGTGGTGCAGACCATCGCCTCGGCGGCCGGCACCTTGTCCTCGATCATCTTCGTGCTGCCCGGCATGATCATGATCGGCTGGTGGACCGGCTTCCCGTTCTGGACCTCGTTCGCGGTATGCGCGCTCGGCGGCATCCTGGGCGTGATGTATTCGATCCCGCTGCGCCGCGCCCTGGTCACCAATTCCGACCTGCCGTATCCGGAAGGCATCGCCTGCGCCGAAGTGCTGAAGGTCGGCAGCGGCGAGCACGAGGCCGGCGGCAGCGTGGAAGAGGGCAGGGCCGGCCTGCTGGCGGTGCTGTGGGGTTCGGTGGTCTCGGCGGTGTTCGCCGTGGTGGTGGCCACCCAGGTGTTCGCCTCGGACGTGATCAGCTACTTCCGCGTCGGCGACAAGGGCTCGGTCAGCGGCTTCGACTTCAATCTTTCCTTCGCGCTGTTCGCGATCGGCCACCTGGTCGGCCTGTCGGTCGGTATCGCCATGCTGGTCGGCGCGCTGATCGGCTGGGGCTGGGGCGTGCCGTTCTATTCGCCGTTCGAGCACGTCGCCGGCGGCGTGGCCGAGCTGGCCCAGGCCACCTGGAGCCACAAGGTGCGCTACGTCGGCGCCGGCGCCATCGGCGTGTCCGCGATCTGGACCCTGGCCAAGCTGGTCAAGCCGGTGATCAGCGGCCTTACCTCGGCCATGGCCGCCTCGCGCGTGCGCAAGGCCGGCAACGCCGCTTCGCTGCCGCGCACCGAGCAGGACATCCCGATCGGCATCGTCGGCCTGATCACCCTGGCCTGCTTCGTGCCGATCGCCTGGCTGCTCGGCTACTTCGCCAACAGCAGCGGCCTGGGCGACCACCTCGCCGTGCTGGCGGTGGGCGGCGTGGCCTACGTGGTGCTGATGGGATTCTTCGTGTCCACCGTATGCGGCTACATGGCCGGCCTGATCGGTTCGTCCAACAGCCCGCTGTCGGGCGTGGGCATCCTGGTGGTGATCGGCGCCGCGCTGCTGCTGGTGGCGGGCGTGAAGCCCTACGTGCCGGCCGAGGCCGGCAAGGCGCTGGTGGCGTTCGCGCTGTTCACCACCGCGGTGATCTTCACCGTGGCCGCCATCGCCAACAACAACCTGCAGGACCTCAAGACCGGCCAGCTGGTCGACGCCACGCCGTGGCGCCAGCAGGTGGCCCTGGTGATCGGCGTGATCGCCGGCGCCGCGGTGATCCCGCCGGTGCTGGACCTGCTCAACAAGGCCTACGGTTTCGCCGGCGTGCCCGGCGCCGGCCCCGCCGCGCTGCCCGCGCCGCAGGCCGGCCTGATCTCGGCGCTGGCGCAGGGCGTGATCACCAACAACATCGACTGGGGCCTGATCACCACCGGCATCGGCATCGGCGTGGCGGTGATCGTGGTCGACGCCATCCTGGCGCGCACCACCAGGATGCGCATCCCGCCGCTGGCGGTGGGCCTGGGCATCTACCTGCCCACGGCCAGCACCTTGATGGTGGTGGTCGGCTCGGTGGTGGGCTGGCTGTTCGATCGCCGCGCCGACCGCGGTCCGAAGCCCGAGGCCACCAAGCAGCTGGGCGTGCTGCTCGCCTCCGGCCTGATCGTGGGCGAGAGCATCATCGGCGTGGTGATTGCCGCGATCGTGGCGTTCTCCGGCAAGGGCGCGCCGCTGGCCCTGGTATCGCCCTCGTTCGCCAATACGGCGGAGGTCCTCGGCGGCCTGGCCTTCATCGCGATCGTGGTGGTGCTGTACCGCTGGGTGGCCCGCCTGGCGCGCGGCAGCGCGAACGCGTAATTCCTTGCCCATACCGCCGGTGAACCGGCGGCCGGGAAGACGACGGCCGGCCTGTCCGGCCGTTGTCATTTTCCGCTGCGTTGTTCGTCTTACACTGGCGCGACCGCTCCGCGGCCGCGCACCCGCATGTGCTCCATGCCCGCGCTGCGCGGCGGCCAGGGGGACAGCCGGGAAACGACGGACCGCAGACAGGTTCGACACGCTATGCTTGCCGACCGTGGTGGACGAGGCTTCGTGCTCGCGGCCGCCAGGCGCATGGCGCGCGGACCGGTGGCAGTAACGCCCGGCGTGCAGGCGCATGCCTTGAATCATTCGTGGAGGCCTTGGGTCGAGTGGTGGAGCAGAGAGGGGCGGACGCTCCAGAGCCGGCAGAAGCCCTGACGCGCCCTCGCGGGGCGTGGCTGCGCCGGCTCGCCGGTCCGCTGCTTTCGGTCGGCATGCTCTGCCTGGCGCTGTGGGCGCTGCGCTCGCTGGCCAGCCAGGTCAGCTACCGCGAAGTCGCGCGCTACGTGCACGGCCTGGAAAACCACCGCATCGTGCTGGCCATGCTGCTCACCGCGGCCAGCTACGGCGTGATGACCTTGTACGACTGGTTCGGCCTGGCCTCGATCGGCCGCAAGCTGCCGCGCGCCCAGGTCACGCTGATCTCCTTCATCAGCTACGCCTTCAGCAACGCGCTGGGCATGGCCCTGTTGATCTCTGGGTCGATCCGCTACCGCTTCTATATCCAGGCCGGCCTGTCCACCGCCGAGGTGGCCAAGGTGGTGCTGTATTGCACGGCCAGTTTCTGGCTCGGCCTGTTCGCGCTCACCGGCGTGACCCTGCTGCTGGTGCCGGTGCCGCCGACGGTGCCGATGGCCAGCCTGCGCATTCCGGTGGCGATCGTGCTCACCCTCATTCCCGTGCTGTGGCTGGCCGGCAGCCAGGTGCTGCGCCAGCCGCTGCGCCTGTGGCGCTGGCGCGTGAGCTGGCCGTCCACGCCCACGGCGGCGCGGCAGATTCTTACCGGCGCGGTGGATTGGGGCCTGGCCGCGTGGGTGCTGTACCTGCTGATGCCGAATGCGGTGGACACCGGCTTCGGCCACTTCATGGCGATCTTCGTGCTGGCGCAGATCGCCGGCCTGGTCAGCCACGTGCCCGGCGGCCTGGGCGTGTTCGAGGCGGTGATGCTGGCCGGCTTCGGCGCCACCGGCAACGAAGGCCTGGAGGCGCCGATCCTCGGCGCGCTGGCCGCGTACCGCCTGATCTACTACTTCCTGCCGCTGTGCGCCGCCACCGTGGTGGTGCTGGCGCGCGAGGCGCGCGGGGTGGCCGGCAAGGTGCCGCTGGCGCCGTGGTTCACCGGCCTGCTGCCGCCGTTCTTCGCCGGCCTCACCCTGGTCTCCGGCGCGGTGCTGCTGTTCTCCGGTGCGACGTCCGCATTGCCGGGACGCATGGAGATTCTGCGCCACGTGCTGCCGCTGCCGGTGCTGGAGTTCTCGCACTTCCTGGCCAGCATGGTCGGCATGCTGCTGCTGATCCTGGCGCGCGGCCTGCAGCGCCGGCTGGATGCGGCCTACGTGCTGACCCTGGTGCTGCTGCTGCTCGGCGCGGTGCTGTCGCTGCTCAAGGGCATCGACTACGAGGAAGCCACGCTGCTCTCGCTGCTGGCCTTGGGCCTGGCGCCGGCGCACCGCCTGTTCTATCGCCGCGCCTCGCTGTTCAGCGCCACCTTCTCGGTGGGCTGGATCATCGCCATCCTCGCCGTGCTCGGCTGCGCGGGCTGGCTGGTGTCCTTCAGCTACAAGCACGTCGAGTACAGCACCAACCTGTGGTGGGAATTCAGTTTCTATCACGGCGGTGCGCCGCGCGCGCTGCGTGCGCTGGTGGGCGCGGCGGCGGTGGGCATGCTGTTCGCGCTGGCCAATCTGATCCGCCCCGCGCGGCCCGACCTGCACCTGCCCGGCGAAGAGGAACTGGCGCGCGCGCTGCCGCTGATCAAGCACTATTCCTCGGCGCAGGCGCACCTGGCGCTGATGGGCGACAAGACCCTGCTGTTCGATGCCGAGGCCAGGGCCTTCATCATGTACGACGTGGAAGGCCGCAGCTGGGTCGCCATGGGCGATCCGGTCGGCGAGGACGAAGACGCGCGCCGCGAACTGGTGTGGACCTTCCGCGAGCAATGCGAACGCGCCGGCGGCTGGCCGCTGTTCTACCAGGTGCGGCCGCAGGACCTGGACCTGTATCTGGAAGTGGGCATGAACCTGCTGAAGATCGGCGAGGAGGCGCGCGTCAAGCTGGACGGCTTCAACCTCGACGGCAAGTCCAAGAAGGTGCTGCGCAACACCATCAACAAGCTCACCCGCGAAGGCATGCGCCTGCAGATCGTGCCGGCGCACGAAGTGGGCGCGCTGATCCCGCGCTTGAAGCCGATCTCCGATGCCTGGATGCGCGACAAGGGCGTGCGCGAAAAAGGCTTCTCGCTCGGCACCTTCGACCCGGCCTACCTGGCGCGCACGCCGATGGCGCTGGTGTGGAAGGGCGAAGAGCTGGTGGCCTTCGCCAACCTGTTCCTCACCGACAGCAAGGAAGAAGCCTCGGTGGATCTGATGCGCCACCTGCCGGACGGCACCTCGGGCGTGATGGATTTCATGTTCATCGAATTGATGCAGTGGGCGCGCGCCGAAGGCTACGTCTGGTTCAACCTCGGCATGGCGCCGTTCTCCGGCCTGCAGAACCGGCGCACCGCGCCGCTGTGGAGCCGCCTGGGCGCGCTGGTGTTCGGCCGCGGCGAACGCTTCTACAACTTCCGCGGCCTGCACAAGTACAAGGACAAATTCGATCCCGAGTGGGAGCCGCGCTATCTCGCGGTCCCCGCCGGCATCGCCTTGCCGCTGGTGCTGGCCAATATCGCCAGCCTGATCTCCGGCGGCCTATCGGGTATGGTGCGCCGATGAAACGAATCACCAAGATCATCGGCGGCCTCGTGCTCGCCGCCGCGGCCGCGGGCGCGCTCGTGTGGCAGCCCTGGCACCACGCGACGATGGCCGAATCCCTGGTCGAACTGCCGGCCGCGCCGGGCGCCAAGCCGCTGGAAGGACGCGGCGACGTGGTCGCCATTTTCTATTCCGGCGACGGCGGCTGGCGCGACCTGGACAAGCAGCTCGGCGCCATCCTGGCCCAGCACGGCGTGCCGGTGATGGGCGTGAGCCTGCTCAAGTACTACTGGCGCCAGAGCAATGCCGATGCCTCGGCTGCCGACCTGGACGCGCTGATCGAACAGTCCACCGCCCGGCTGGGCAAGCAGCGCGTGTGGCTGATCGGCTTCTCCTTCGGCGCCGACGTGCTGCCGTCGGTCATCGAAAAGCTGAAGCCCGAGAACCGCGCCCGCGTCGCGCAGCTGGTGCTGCTGTCGCCGAGCAAGGACGTCAGCTACGAGATCGAGATGCAGGGCTATATGGTCGAGGGCTGGTTCAAGACGCAGACGCAGAACCTGTTCCAGCTGCTCAACCCGGTGAAGCACTACGACGCCCGCCCGCCGCTGCTCGCCCTGGACGGCCATCCGCCGGTGATGTGCTACTACGGCAAGGACGACGAGGACGACACCATCTGCGCCACCGCCGGTTTGCCGGCGTGGATCAAGGTGTATCGCAAGACGGGCGATCATCATTTCGATTACGACTATGAAGGGCTGGCGAAGCAGATGATTTCGGATCTGCCGGCGGCGCCTGCCCAATAAGTCCTCGGCGTAGGTTGGGGCCGGACATGACCTTCGGCCGATCAGCCCGCGCGTCCGCGGTGCTACGTTCCCCCCGACAACCAGCCACGCGGGGGCGCACGCAATGGACCGTCGGGACTTTCTCCGTTCCTCATTGACCGCGGGCTCGCTCGCCGCACTGGCCGCCGCGCCAACCGCATGGGCCGCCGCTTCGCCGAAGAGTCCGCAGGACCCGGAGCACATCAACCGCAGCGTGATCCTGATGGGCGACGACCTGCCGCATTACGGGCGCGACGTGCTGGCCCGCATGGATGCCATCCTGCAGACCCGCGACAAGGCCGGCGATGCCTATCTGAAACGCGGCGCGGTGGAAGAACTGGAGCAGCGCTTCGCCCAGCTGCTGGGCAAGGAAGACGCCGCCTTCATGCCCACCGGCACGCTGGCCAACCAGGTCGCCATCCGCCTGCTGTGCGGCGACAAGAAGCGCGCCCTGGTGCAGCAGGAAAGCCACGTCTACTGCGACGAAAGCGATGCGGTGACCACGCTGAGCGCGATCAACCTGGTGCCGCTGGCGCCGGACCGCGCGGCGCCGACGCTGGACGAAGTGAACGCGGCCATCGCCGTGTCGGAGAAGGCCGCCTATCCCTTGCCGATCGGCGCGATCTCGCTGGAAAGCCCGGTGCGCCGCGCCGACGGCGCGATGGTGCCGTTCGAGGTGGTGCAGGCGATCGCCGAGCGGGCCCGCGCCAAGGGCATCGGCATGCATCTGGATGGCGCGCGCCTGCTGTTGAACAGCGGCGCCGAAGGCTTCGGCGCGGCGAAGTACGCGGCGCCGTTCGATACGGTCTACGTGTCGCTCTACAAATACCTGGGCGCGCCGTTCGGCGCCATCCTCGCCGGAACCAAGGCCAACGTGGCCAAGGCGCGCGATACGCGGCACATCTTCGGCGGCACCATCTACCACGGCTGGCAGCCCGCGCTGCTGGCGCTGGATGCGCTCCATGGCTTCGAGGAGCGCTTCGCCAGGGTGCGCGCCG
The DNA here is from genome assembly GCF_011759495.1 of Dyella sp. SG562. Taxonomy (NCBI): domain Bacteria; kingdom Pseudomonadati; phylum Pseudomonadota; class Gammaproteobacteria; order Lysobacterales; family Rhodanobacteraceae; genus Dyella; species Dyella sp. SG562. The sequence continues at coordinate 362,509 of NZ_JAAOYS010000001.1, read as the reverse complement.
CCGGCGACCGCCTGCTCGACGGCCTGGCGAAGCTGGACGGCTACACCGTGCGCCGCGTGGAGCACGGCACCAATATCCATTTCGTCGAGATCGCCGAGCCGCGGCGGCAAGGCCTGCGGGAACGCCTGGCCAAGGCCGACATCATGATCGTCGAGCCGCGCGACGGCCGCCTGATGCTAATGTTCAACGAATCCCTGTTGCGCAAACCCGTCGATGCCATCGTCAAAGCCTTCGCCTCTTGAACGCAATCCCGGCATCGACCTGCTGCGCGGCATCGCCATCCTGCTGGTGGTGCTGCACCACCTCGGCCTGCGCATACCGCTGAAGAAGACCGCGCTGGCCGAGGTGCTGCCGGCGCGGCTGCTGAGCGCGCTGAATTTCAACGGCTACGAAGCGGTATTCGTGTTCTTCGTGATCTCCGGTTTCCTGATCGCGGGCAATGCGATCCGCCGCTGGGGCGCGCTGGAGCGCATCGATCTGCGCGACTTCTATGCGCGGCGTTTCGCGCGCATCGTGCCCTGCCTGCTGGCCCTGGTCGGCGTGCTGAGCGTGCTGCATCTGGTCGGCGCGCAGGACTACGCGATCAACCGCGAAGGCCAGTCGCTGCCGCGCGCGGTGCTGGCCGCGCTGGGCCTGCATCTGAACTGGTACGAAGGCCAGACCGGCTATCTGCCGGGCAACTGGGACGTGCTGTGGTCGCTGTCGATCGAGGAAGTGTTCTACCTCGGCTTCCCGCTGGCCTGCCTGCTGCTGCGCCGCGATGCGCTGATGGCGCTGCTGCTGTGCGCGCTGGCCATGGCGCTGCCGTGGCTGCTGTCGTCGCTGGACGATGCCAGCGAGATCTGGAAAGAGAAGGCCTATCTGCCCGGCATGTCCGCGATCGGCACCGGCTTGCTCGGCGCGCTGGCGGTGGCGCATTGGAAGGCGCCGCGCTGGGCCACGCTGGCGCTGGGCATCCTCGGTGCCAGCGGGCTGTTCGCGGTGTTTATCGCCATGCCGTTCTGGTGGCCGCTGTTGCAGGACGGCGTGATGCTGCTGCTTACCTTCTCCACGCTGTGCGTGCTGGTGGCCTGCCGCCAGCGCGGGGCGGCGCGGCCGCGGCCGGGCTTCGGCTGGCTGCGCCGCTGGGGGCAGCTGAGCTACGAGATCTACCTCACCCATATGTTCGTGGTGTACGGCGCGGTGCGCCTGTTCCGCGCCAGTGGCGGCGACATGTCGCGCGGGTGGCTGTGGTATGTGCCCGCGCTGCTGCTGTGCTGGCTGCTCGGCGTGGCGGTGGAGCGCTATCTGTCGGCGCCGTGCGAGCGGTGGTTGCGTGCGCGGCTGCAGCGTCCCCGCCCGGCTATCGGTGCGGCCGTGGCCACGGCTGACTGACTTACAGCTCCATCAGGTCGCGGCCCACCACCAGCCGGCCCTTGAAGTGCGGCGCCACGGCGTCGCGCCAGACCTCATCGGTGAGCGACGCATCGCCACCCGGCACGAAGTGATTCAGCACCAGCGTCTTGACGCCGGCTTCGGTGGCGACGCGTCCCACCTGCTCGGTGGTGGTGTGGCTGGCCAGCAGGTGTTCGCGCAGGCGGGCGGCGTTCGGTTCGGAGGCGATCAGCTTTTCCAGCGCCGGTTGATACATCACCTCGTGCACCAGTACGTCGGCGTTGCGTGCGAGTTCGATCAGCGCGGGCGTGGGGCGCGTATCGCCGGAGAACACGATCGAGCGATCCGGGCAGTCGAAGCGATAGGCGAACGCCGGCACCACCGGCGGATGCGCCACCAGCGCGGCGGTGACCTTGACGTGCTCGTCCTGCAGCACCACGCCGCCCTTATTCAGTTCATGCGGCACGATCAGCGGCGCCAGCGGCGGGCGGCCCTCGTCCTTGATGCGGATCTGGATGTCGACGTCGTTCATGCGCAGGAAGTCGCGTGTCATCGCCGCCAGCGGCGGCGGTCCCCAGGTGTCCACGCGCGTATGCAGGCGCGCGGCCCAGGCCAGCCACAGCAGGTTGCCGTAGTCGGCGTCGTGGTCGGAATGTTGATGGGTGAGGAAGACGTGGCGGATCGCGCCGAGGTCGAGCTTCGCCTGCACCATCTGCCGCGCCACGCCGTTGCCGCAGTCGACTACGTAGATGACGCCGTCCACCACCACGGCGCTGGCGGGCGCGGCGCGGTCGGGCTTCGGCGTGGGGCCGCCGGCGGTGCCGAGCAGGATCAGGCGGGAGCGCGCGGCGGCGCGAGCGGCGAAGGGCAGGGCGCCGACGGCGGTGGCGGCGAGGCCGAAGCCGGCGGCGCGCAGCCACTGGCGCCGGTTCGGATCGAAAGCGCGCATGCGTTTTTCCCTGCGGAAAGAAAGACCCGACTATGCCGCGCGGCGCGCGGCGGGAAAAGCGCTCAGCGGTAGCGGTTGATGCCGTCGCGCAGTTCCTGCGCGGCCTTGCGCGCGGCGTCGGCGAAGTCCTCGCCCTGGCCGGCATACAGGATGGCGCGCGAGGAGCTGATCATCAGGCCGGTGCCGTCGGCGCTGCGGCCATGCTTGACCACCGCTTCCACGTCGCCGCCCTGCGCACCGATGCCCGGCACCAGCAGCGGCACGTCGCCCACCAGCGCGCGCACTTCGGCCAGCTGCTCCGGCCAGGTGGCGCCGGTGACCAGGGCGCAGTTGCCGTGCGTATTCCACTCGCGCGCGACCATTTCGGCGACGCGCTGGTACAGCGGGCGGCCGCCGACGTCGAGATCCTGCAGGTCCGACGCGCCGGGATTGGAGGTGTGGCAGAGCAGGATCACGCCCTTGTCGGCGCGGTCCAGGAACGGCTGCGCCGAATCGCGGCCCATGTACGGGTTGATCGTCACCGCATCGGCGCCGTAGCGCTCGAACGCCTCAGTGACGTAATGCTGCGCGGTGCTGCCGATGTCGCCGCGCTTGGCGTCGAGGATCACCGGCACGCCGGGGTGTCTGGCGTGGATGTGCGCGATCAGGCGTTCCAGCGCGTCTTCCGCACGGAGAGCGGCGAAGTGCGCGATCTGCGGCTTGAAGCTGCAGGCCAGGTCGGCGGTGGCGTCGACGATGGCGGCGCAGAACTTGAAGACGGCGTCGGCGTCGCCACGCAGATGGGCGGGGAATTTTGCCGGCTCGGGGTCGAGGCCGACGCAGACCAGGGAGCGGTGGCGATGCCATGCGGCTTGCAGGGATTGCATGAAGTGCATGTCTTTACTCCCTTGCCTCATCCTCTCACCCCTCTCCCCTCCGGGGAGAGGGCAGGGTGAGGGGCGGGTCTTGCGGTAACGGGTGTTTGGAGCGTGGTTCTTTTTGAGGGTATGGGCTTGTTGGGAAGGATAAGCAGGGTGCGGCTTGCTTGCTGCTTCTGCTTCTACGCTCCGCCCGGCCCCTCACCCCAACCCTCTCCCCGGAGGGGAGAGGGAGTCGGAGCGCTTACGCCAGCTTCTTGTACTTCACACGATGCGGCTTGGCCGCCTCGTCGCCCAGGCGGCGCTTCTTGTCCGCCTCGTACTCGTTGTAGTTGCCAGGGAAGAACTCCACGTGCGAGTCGCCCTCGAACGCCAGGATGTGCGTGGCGATGCGGTCCAGGAACCAGCGGTCATGCGAGATCACCATCGCGCAGCCGGGGAATTCCAGCAGCGCGTCTTCCAGCGCGCGCAGGGTTTCCACGTCCAGGTCGTTGGACGGCTCGTCGAGCAGCAGCACGTTGCCGCCCTGCAGCAGGGTCTTGGCCAGGTGCAGGCGGCCGCGTTCGCCGCCCGACAGGTTGCCGACGATCTTCTGCTGGTCGGTGCCCTTGAAGTTGAAGCGGCCGATATAGGCGCGCGACTGGATCTCGAAGTTGCCGATGCTGAGGATGTCCAGGCCGCCGGACACTTCCTGCCATACGTTGTTCTTGGCATCGAGCATGCCGCGCGACTGGTCGACGTAGGCCAGCTTGACGGTGTGGCCGAGCTTCACTTCGCCGGAGTCGGGCTGCTCCTTGCCGGTGATCAGCTTCATCAGCGTGGACTTGCCGGCGCCGTTCGGGCCGATCACGCCGACGATGGCGCCCGGCGGCACCTTGAACGACAGGTCGTCGATCAGCAGGCGGTCGCCGAAGGCCTTGGAGACGTTCTTGAACTCGATCACTTCCTGGCCCAGGCGCTCGCCCGGCGGGATGAAGATCTCGTTGGTTTCGTTGCGGTGCTGGTACTCGACCGAGTTCAGCTCCTCGAAGCGGTTGAGGCGCGCCTTGCCCTTGGACTGGCGGCCCTTGGCGGCCGAGCGCACCCACTCCAGCTCCTTCTCGATCGCCTTCTGGCGCGACTTCTCCTGGCTGGCTTCCTGCTTCAGGCGGGCGTCCTTCTGCTCCAGCCACTCGGTGTAGTTGCCCTTCCACGGAATGCCGCGGCCCCGGTCCAGCTCGAGAATCCACTCGGCGGCGTTGTCCAGGAAGTAGCGGTCATGGGTGACCGCCACCACGGTGCCGGGGTAGTTCTGCAGGAACTGCTCCAGCCAGTCCACCGACTCGGCGTCCAGGTGGTTGGTAGGCTCGTCCAGCAGCAGCATGTCGGGCTTGGACAGCAGCAGGCGGCACAGCGCCACGCGGCGCTTCTCGCCGCCCGACAGCGGGCCGATCTTGGCGTCCCACGGCGGCAGGCGCAGCGCGTCGGCGGCCACTTCGAGCTGGCGCTCCAGCGCGTGGGCGTCGTTCACCGCCAGGATGTTCTCCAGCTCCTGCTGCTCGGCGGCGAGCTTGTCGAAGTCGGCGCCTTCCTCGGCATAGGCCGCGTAGACCTCTTCCAGGCGCTTCTGCGCGTCCATGATCACCGACACGCCTTCTTCCACCGCCTCGCGCACGGTCTTCTCGGCGTCCAGCTGCGGCTCCTGCGCCAGGTAGCCGACCTTGATGCCCGGCTGCGGGCGGGCCTCGCCCTGAAAATCGGTGTCGACGCCGGCCATGATGCGCAGCACCGTGGACTTGCCCGCGCCGTTGAGGCCCAGCAGGCCGATCTTGGCGCCGGGGAAGAACGAGAGGGAGATGTCCTTGATGATCTGGCGCTTCGGGGGAACGATCTTGCTGACCCCGTTCATGGTGTAGATGTACTGCATGGAGCCTCCGGAGGCGTGCGCCGCCGGCCCGCGAGGCGGACGGAGGCGCTAGGGCGTTGGGTGAAACCCGGGATTATAGCCGGTCGGCGCGTCGTCCCGGTGACGGCCCGCGCCGCGCCCGCCCCGCGCCATGCCTTGGCGCACCAGGGCCATGCCCGGCCCGCAGGCTGGCGCGCCATCACCCGCTATGGAGCGCGCCCGCATGGATTCCCTGGTATCGGCCGCACCCCGCGGCCTGTGGCGGCTGGACGCCTGGGCGCAGGGCTGGGCCGCGCCGCGCGGCGCCTGGGCGCTGGCGCTGCACGAATTGGTCTGCTTCGGCCTCAAGCAGGCCTGGGCCTGCCTGTTCGGCGCCTGCATGCTGGCCTTGCTGCTGCTGACCTGGGCGTGCTACCCGGCCGGCGCCTGGCTGGCCCGCTACGACTTCCTGGTGCTGGCCGCGTTCGCCCTGCAGTGCCTGCTGCTGGCGCTGCGGCTGGAGACGCGCGAGGAAGCGGCCGTCATCCTGCTGTTCCACCTCACCGGCACCGCCATGGAAGTGTTCAAGACCGCCATGGGCTCGTGGGAATACCCGGAGCCCTCGCTGCTGCGCATCGGCGGCGTGCCGCTGTTCACCGGCTTCATGTACGCCGCGGTCGGCAGCTATATCGCGCGGGCCTGGCGGCTGTTCGAGTTCCGCTTCGTGCGGCATCCGCCGTTCGCGGCGACGGCGTGGCTGGCGCTGGCGATCTACGTCAATTTCTTTACCCACCACTTCGCGGCGGATCTGCGCTGGCTGCTGTTCGGCGCGGTGGCGGTGCTGTTCGGGCGCACCTGGGTGCATTTCCGCGTGCGCCATGAGCACCGCCGCATGCCGCTGCTGCTGGGCTTCGTGCTGGTGGCCGCGTTCATCTGGCTGGCCGAGAACGTGGGCACCTTCGCCGCGGCCTGGCGCTATCCGGCCCAGCGGGACGGTTGGAGCGTGGTCCCGCTGAGCAAGCTCGGCTCCTGGCTGCTGCTGATGATCATCAGCTACGTGATGGTGTCGGCGGTAGCCCGCCGTAAAGCCCCTCTCCCCCTGGCGACCCGTAGGTAGTCCCCGTGGGAGAGAGGGGTTGGGGTGAGGGTGCGGGCGGAGCGCAAGAGTGAGGTGCTCCGCTCCGCCCGTACCCTCATCCGGCTGCCGCCACCTTCTTTCCCACGGGGACTACCTTCGGGTCGCCGGAGGGAGAAGGATTCCCCCCGGAGGTTGGCGCCGGTATGCGGTTTCCGACCCTTCCTACGGTGGCCCCCCAACCCCCCGGGCGCTACAATTTCTGGCTTCCACTCCCCGCCGCCACCCGCAGAGGTCAGGATGTTTGCCAAGAACGAGACGATCGCCGGCTTCGACGATGAGCTGGCCCAGGCCATGGCCGACGAGGCGCGCCGGCAGGAAGACCACGTCGAGCTGATCGCCTCCGAGAACTACGCCAGCCCGCGCGTGCTGGAGGCCCAGGGCAGCGTGCTGACCAACAAGTACGCCGAAGGCTACCCGGGCAAGCGCTACTACGGCGGCTGCGAATACGTGGACGTGGCCGAGCGCCTCGCCATCGAGCGCCTGAAGGAGCTGTTCAGCGCCACCTACGCCAACGTGCAGCCGCATTCCGGCTCGCAGGCCAACCAGGCGGTGTACTTCGCCCTGCTCAACCCGGGCGACACCATCCTCGGCATGAGCCTGGCCCATGGCGGCCACCTTACCCACGGCGCCAAGGTCAATCTGTCCGGCAAGATCCTCAACGCCGTGCAGTACGGCGTGAACGAGCACGGCCTGGTCGACTACGACGAAGTCGAGCGCCTGGCCCTGGAGCACAAGCCCAAGATGATCGTGGCTGGCTTCAGCGCCTACTCGCAGGTGATGGACTGGGCGCGCTTCCGCGCCATCGCCGACAAGGTCGGCGCCTACCTGTTCGTGGACATGGCCCACGTCGCCGGCCTGATCGCCGTGGGCGTGTATCCCAGCCCGCTGCCGCACGCGCACGTGGTCACCTCCACCACCCACAAGACCCTGCGCGGCCCGCGCGGCGGCATCATCGTGGCGAAGGACGCGGGTGAGGAAATCGAAAAGAAGCTGCAGTCGATCGTATTCCCCGGCATCCAGGGCGGCCCGCTGATGCACGTGATCGCCGCCAAGGCGGTGGCCTTCAAGGAGGCGCTGGACCCGTCGTTCAAGAGCTATCAGCAGCAGGTGGTGAAGAACGCCAAGGCCATGGCGCGCACCTTTATCGAGCGCGGCTACAAGATCGTGTCCGGCGGCACCGAGAACCACCTGATGCTGGTCGACCTGATCGGCCGCGACGTCACCGGCAAGGACGCGGAAGAAGCGCTGGGCAAGGCGCACATCACGGTGAACAAGAACGCCGTGCCGAACGACCCGCGCAAGCCGTTTGTCACTTCGGGCCTGCGCATCGGCACGCCGGCGGTCACCACGCGCGGCTACCAGGAGGCCGACGTGGCCGCGCTGGCCGGCTGGATCTGCGACGTGCTGGACGCGCCGAACGACGAGGCGGTGCTGGCCAAGGTGCGCGAGCAGGTCACGGCGCAGTGCCATAAGTTCCCGGTTTACGGCTGACATCCTCGCCGCCAGCGGGCGCTTTGCGACGATCCGGAAAAGGGGCCGATCGTCGTAAAAGTCCCCGCATCCCGCGCGCTTCCGGCCTCGCCGGAAGCGCGCCGGGTTGTACGGCGGCTCAACTGAACGTCTAATGGCGCCCCATGCATTGCCCTTTTTGTCAGCATGAAGACACCCGTGTGATCGATTCGCGTCTGGCCGACGACGGCACCACGGTGCGCCGGCGACGCGAATGCCCCCAGTGCGGCGAGCGCTTCAACACCTTCGAAACCGCCGAGCTGAAGCTCCCCGCCATCGTCAAGAGCGGCGAGCGCCGCGAGACCTTCGACGAACGCAAGCTGCGCGTGAGCTTCGAGCGCGCCCTGCAGAAGCGGCCGGTGGCCAGCGACGCGGTGGACGTGGCGGTGCGCACCATCGTCAACGACCTGCGCAAGAGCGGCGAGCGCGAAGTGCCTTCGCGCCAGGTGGGCGAGCTGGTGATGCGCGAGCTCAAGAAGCTCGACCAGGTGGCCTACGTGCGCTTCGCCTCGGTCTACCGCAAGTTCGAGGACGTGCAGGCCTTCCGCGAGGAAATCGAAAAGCTCGAGCGCGACCTGCCGGGGCTGGAAAGCCTGCAGCTCTCGCTGCTGGGCGAGGCGGGCGTGCGCCGCGGCAAGAAATGACGGCGCGGCGCCGGCGCGGCTTCGCATAGACTCTTTCGTCCCACGCACAAGGGGACGCCATGTCCAGCTTCACCCCCACCGATCACACCCTGATGGCGCAGGCCCTGCGGCTGGCGGAGCGCGGGCTGTTCACCACCCAGCCGAATCCGCGCGTGGGTTGCGTGATCGCCCATGGCGACACGGTGGTGGGCGAGGGCTTTCACCCGCGCGCCGGCGAGCCGCATGCCGAAGTGTTCGCGCTGCGCGCCGCCGGTGAACGCGCCCGCGGCGCCACCGCCTACGTCACCCTGGAACCCTGCGCCCACCATGGCCGCACGCCGCCCTGCGCGGATGCGCTGGTGGCCGCAGGCGTGGCGCGGGTGGTGGTGGCGGCCGAGGATCCGTTCCCGCAGGTGGCCGGCCGCGGCATCGGCAAGCTGCGCGATGCCGGTATCGCGGTCGAACTCGGTCTGATGCGCGAGGCTGCGCGCGAATTGAACGTCGGCTTTTTCAGCCGCATCGAGCGTGGACGCCCGTGGGTGCGCGTGAAGCTGGCGATGAGCCTGGACGGCCGCACCGCGCTGGCCAACGGCGCATCGAAGTGGATCACCGGCGAAGCCGCGCGCGCCGACGTGCAGCGCTGGCGCGCGCGCAGCTCGGCCATCCTGGCCGGCAGCGGCACCGTGCTGGCGGACGATCCGCGCCTCACCGCGCGCATCGATGCGCCGTTCGCGCCGCCGCTGCGCGTGGTGCTGGACCGCAGCCTGCGCACGCCGGCCGGCAGCCACGTGCTGGACGGCAGCGCGCCGACCCTGCTGCTGCATGCGGAAGGCGCCGCGGTGCCGGCGCATCTGCAGAACGTGGATCTGGCCGCCGTGCCGGCAGCCGACGGCGGCCTGGACCTGTCCTCCGCCCTGGCCCTGCTCGCCGCGCGCGGCTGCAACGAGGTGCATGTCGAAGCGGGCCCCACCTTGTGCGGCGCGCTGTTCGCGGCGGGCCTGGCGGACGAGCTGCTGCTCTATGTCGCGCCAATGCTGCTGGGCGACAGCGCGCGTCCGCTGCTGCACCTGCCCACGCTGCAGGACATGGGCGCGCGCTGGAACCTGCGCGTGCAGGACCAGCGCATGCTGGGCCAGGACCTGCGCCTGCGCCTGCGTCCGGCGCGCGATTGACCGCTGCGCGATTGACCCTGCGGGAGCCCGCGCCCAGAATCGCCGGCCAGTACGGCGCCGAGGCGCCCAGCAAGTCTTTCCAGGAGTGCGCTGCATGCTCACCGCGGCGGAGCGCGAACAGTTCCATAGCCAGGGTTATCTGATCCGCGACGCCTTGAGCGCGGACGACGTCGCGCGCTACGTCGGCGGCGTGGAACGCGCGCGCGCCGAACGCGGCGAGCGCGGCCGCATGATGAACCTGCAGTTCCTGCAGCCGGGCAAGGACGTGCGCGCGATCCAGGACGTGATCTGCCATCCGGCCCTGCGCGCCATCGCGGCGGACCTGCTCGGCGACGGCATCGTGATCGACGGCGCTTCGCTGTTCTACGCCGATGCGGGCGTGGACTACCGCCAGGGCTGGCACCGCGACCTGATGCAGGTGCCGGATGAGCAGATCGACCCGCGCTGGTTCAGCGACGCGTACCGCTACAACTACGTGCAGGTGAATATCCCGCTCACCCGCGACCCCTGCCTGTGGATCGTGCCCGGCAGCCATCGCCGCCCGTACGACGAAGCGGAGCGGCGCATCTTCGGCGCCGATCCGCGCATCGCGCCGGTCGATGCGCAGCCGGAACTGGCGCAGGGCATGCAGCTGGTGCTGCAGCCCGGGCAGGCGGTGTTCTACAACAACTACGCCGTGCATCGCGGCTATGCCGGCGTGCTGCGGCAGCGGCGCATCACCATCCACCTGGGCTTCCATTCCAGCGCGCATGCGCCGACCTGCCACTTCGGCGTGCTCGACCATCGCCAGTACACGCCGGATTACCTGGCGAGCCTGGCGCCGGATGTGCGCGCCGCCTTGGAAGCGCATATCGCCGAACGCGCGCGCCACCCGGAAGTAGACCAGTACCACGCCTGGCACCAGCAATTCATCAGCAAGGAATTCGAAATCCGATGAGCGGCGAAGCAAACATGATCCGTTGGGGCATCATCGGCTGCGGCAACGTCACCGAGGTCAAGAGCGGCCCCGGTTTTCAGCAGGCGCCGCATTCCGCGCTGGTGGCGGTGATGCGCCGCGATGGCGCCAAGGCCAGGGATTATGCGCAGCGCCACGGCGTGCCGCGCTGGTACGACGATGCGGCGGCGCTGATAGCCGATCCGGAAGTGGATGCGGTCTATGTCGCCACGCCGCCGTCGACGCACAAGCAGTACGCGCTGATGAGCATCGCCGCGGGCAAGCCGGTGTATGTGGAAAAGCCGATGGCGCTGGATCACGCGGAGTGCGAGGCGATCCTGCGCGCCGGTGCGGAAGCGAAGGTGCCGGTGTTCGTCGCTTACTACCGCCGCATGCTGCCGCGCTTTCACAAGGTGCGCGAGCTGCTGTTCGGCGAGCAGGCCATCGGCGCGCCGCGCGTGGTCAACACCGTGCTGTACGAGCCGCACCATCCGCGCTACCACGACAGCGCGAACCTGCCCTGGCACGTGGTGCCTTCGATTTCCGGCGGCGGCGTGTTCATGGATATCGGCTGCCACACGCTGGACATCCTCGACTGGCTGTTCGGGCCGATCGTGTCGGCGGAAGGGCGTGCGGGCAACCAGCTGGGCGCGTATCCGCCGGAGGATACGGTGGCGATGTCGTTCGCCTTCGACAGCGGCGTGCTGGGCACGGGGCTGTGGAATTTCGACAGCTACAAGCACCACGACTGCATCGAGGTGATCGGCGACAAGGGCAGCATGCGCTTTGCCACCTTCGGCGACGGGCCGATCGTGGTGGAGACGAAGGAGGGCGTGCGCGAGTATCGCGTAGCGAATCCTGCGCATATCCAGCAGCCGTTGATCGAGACGATCGTGCGGGAGCTGCGGGGGGAGAAAGGCGTGTGTCCGTCGACTGCCGAGAGCGGCGCGCGCACGACGTGGGTGATGGATCAGGTGTTGCGGGCGTATCGGCGGAAGACGGGGCAGGCGATCGGCGAGTAGCGCCCGCCTCATTCGAGCGGCGTAGGTTGGGGTGAGCGCAGCGAACCCCAACATCGGCACGGCTGACGGTGGTGCATGTTGGGGTTCGCTGCGCTCACCCCAACCTACGTCTCACCTCGCGAAATCGATCGCAATCTTGCCGAAGTGCTTCCCTCCGGCCATCTCCTCGAACGCCTCGCGCAACTCCCCAAACCCATATACCGCATCGACCACCGGCTCCAGCCGCATCGCCTCCAGCGCCCGCACCATCCGCTCGTGCTCCTCCAGCGAGGCGACGGAAATCCCCTGCAGATGCACGCGCTTGAGAATCGCCGGCACCAGCGGCAGCGCCGCCTCGCGGCCGCCCATGAAACCGACGATGCCGATAAAGCCATGCATCGCCACCGCGTCCACCGACTGCGCGAACGTCGACGCGCCCACCGTTTCGATCACCGCATCCACGCCGCGCCCGCCATTGGCTTCGCGCACCGCCGCGCCCCACTCCGGCAGCTTCGCGTAGTTGATGCCGATATCGGCGCCCAGCGCCTTGGCGCGCTCCAGCTTCTCGTCGCTGGACGACAGCAGGATCGCCTTCGCCCCGCGCGCTTTCGCCAGCTGCAGCGCGAACAGCGACACGCCGCCGGTGCCGAGCAGCAGCACGCTCTGCCCGGTGGTGAGCCGGGCCTGCTCCAGCGCCGTCCATGCGGTAAGCGCGGCGATCGGCAGCGTGGCCGCCTGCACGGCGCTCATATGCGCGGGCGCATGGGCCAGCGCATAGGCGTCGTAGCAGGCCAGCTCGCGCATCGCGCCGGGGCCGGGGCCGCCCAGGTCGGCGCCTTCCCATTCGGGCCGCATGCCGCCGGCCAGCCAGCGCGCCTTGTAGAAGGTGCTGACGCGATCGCCCGGCTTGAAGCGGGTGACGCCTTCGCCGACCTCCAGCACGGTGCCGGCACCGTCGGACACCGGCGTCATCGGCAGCGCCACGTCGCGGTAGAGCTGGCCGTTGACCATCAGGTGGTCGCGGAAGTTGAGCGAGGCCGCTTCCATCTTCACCAGTACCTGGCCGGGGCCGGGACGCGGGGCGGGCTGGTCGACGATGGCGAGATGCTCGGTGCCGAACTGGTTGAGCTGGTAGGCGCGCATGGCGGGCTCCTGGATGGGGAATGGGTGATGGGTGATGGGTGCCATGGTGGGCCGCGGATGCAGTGGCGATAATCCATCGATATCGCATATCTTTTGTTCGTCCCATGAATCAATCCTTCGAGCTCACCCCGAACCGCCTGCGCGAGCTGCGCGGCTTCGCCATCGCGGCGCGGCTGCTGAACTTCTCGCGCGCGGCGCACGAGGCCGGCTGCACGCCGTCGGTGCTGAGCCGGCGCATCGCGGCGCTGGAGCAGGCCGTAGGCGGCAAGCTGTTCCTGCGCACCACGCGGCGGGTGACGCTGACGCCGCGCGGCGAGCAGCTGCTGGCGCATTGCGAGCGGCTGGACGCGGTGATGCTGGCGATGGCGGCGGAACTGCGGCCGCGGGGCGGCGAGCCGGCGGGGCGCCTGTGCGTGCATCTGCCGGGTTCGTACGGGCGGCTGCGGGTGGCGCCGGTGCTGGCGCGCTTCATGGCCAGGCATCCGCAGATCCGCATCGAGGCCGTATACGACGACGCTTATGCGGACCTGGTCGCCGGCCGCATCGACCTGGCCCTGCGCGTGGGCCGCCTGGCCGATGCGCAGCTGGTGGCGCGGCGCGTGGGCAGCATGCGGCGCTATCTGTGCGCGGCGCCGGGGTATCTGGCCTCCGCGCCGGCGCTGGCCGATCCGGCCGGGCTGAAAGCGCACCGCTGCGTCGCCTTCAGCGGGCTGCGCACCGGCACGCTGTGGCAGTTCAGCCAGGGCCGCCGCCGCCGCTCGGTGCGCATCGACCCGGTGCTGACCTGCAACGATTCCATGGCCACCCGCGATGCGCTGCTGGCCGGCGTGGGCATCGGCATCCAGGGCGACTACATGGCCGACCCGCTGGTGGAACGCGGCAAGCTGGTGCGGGTGCTGCCGGAGTGGGAGCTGAGCACTTCGCCGATCCAGCTGGTCTGGCTGCCGGGCGCGGACCGGGCGCCCGCACTGCGCGCATTGATCGATTTCCTGTCGTCCGAACTCTAGGTTGCGTCCGAAAAGCGCACGCAGCGTGCGCCACGGGAAACGCCGGCCGGTGCTAGACTTCCGCGGCCGGGGCGACCCGGCGACAACCATTACGACGTCTTCAGGGCGGGGTGCGATTCCCCACCGGCGGTAGGTGGACGAGGCCTGCGAGGGTCTCCGAGACAAGCCCGCGAGCGCTTCCGCTCCCAGTGCGGAAGGTCAGCAGATCCGGTCCGATGCCGGAGCCGACGGTCGGGGATTTCCTGCTTTTTTGCAGCGACATCTCCGGAAAGTCCGGATGAGAGAAGACGGTACGGCGTGCGCCCTCGCGGTGTGCGCCTGCCATGCGCCTTGGGGCGTTTTTCGCTGACCTTCGATGCGGGAAACGTTTCATGAAAAACCTCGACCGTTCCAACGCCGCCTCCGTGCCGGAGGTGCGCTGATGTTCACCGGGATCATCCAGAGCGTGGGCCGCATCGCGCGGCTCGAACCGCGCGGCGGCGACGTGCGCCTATATGTCGACACCGCCCAACTTGATCTCGCCGACGTGCAGCTGGGCGACAGCATCGCCGTCTCCGGCGTCTGCCTCACTGCCGTCACGCTGGAACCGCGCGGCTTCAGCGCGGACGTCTCCAACGAAACCCTGTCGCTCACCACCCTGGGCAAGCTCAAGGCCGGCGACCCGGTGAACCTGGAAAAGGCGCTGCGCCTGGCCGACCGCCTCGGCGGGCACCTGGTCTCCGGCCACGTCGACGGCGTGGGCAAGGTGGTCTCGATCGCGCCCGACGGCCGCTCGCAGCGCTGGACCTTCGAAGTGCCGGCCAATCTGGCGCGCTATATCGCCGCCAAGGGCTCGATCTGCATCGAAGGCACCAGCCTCACCGTGAACGAGGTCGAAGGCCTGCGTTTCGGCGTGAACCTTATCCCCCACACGGTGGAACACACGGTATTCCACGCGCGCCGCCCGGGCGATGCGGTGAACCTGGAGGTGGACGTGGTGGCGCGCTATGTGGAAAGGCTGATGGGCGGCGGCGGTGGATCGCCGCGGCTGGACGAGGATTTTTTGAAGAAGCACGGCTTCGCGTGACGGCTTTAGCCCCTCTCCCTCCGGGAGAGGGGTTGGGGTGAGGGTACGGTCGGAGCGCAAGGATGATGTGCACCGCTCCGCCCGAACCCTCATCCGGCTGCCGCCACCTTCTCTCCCACGGGGACTACCTTCGGGTCGCCGGAGGGAGAAGGGTTCGCCTTTGCAGGTTGCGGTAATAACAAATTTCATCGAGACCTCTTTATGAGCTTCAACACCATCCCCGAAATCCTCCAAGACATCCGCGCCGGCCGCATGGTCGTGATCCTCGACGACGAGGACCGCGAGAACGAAGGCGACCTGATCATGGCCGCGCAGATGGTGCGGCCGGAGGACATCAACTTCATGGTGCGCGAAGCGCGCGGCCTGGTCTGCCTCACGCTGACCGAGCAGCGCACGCGCCAGCTCGGCCTGCGCCCGATGGTCAGCGACAACACCTCGCCGTACCACACCAACTTCACCGTCTCGATCGAGGCGGCCGAAGGCGTCACGACCGGCATTTCGGCGCACGACCGCGCGCGCACCATCCAGGTGGCGGTGAAGTCGGATGCCAGGCCGCAGGATCTGTCGCAGCCCGGCCATATCTTCCCGCTCACCGCGCAGCCGGGCGGCGTGCTGACGCGTGCCGGCCATACCGAGGCGGGCTGCGATCTCGCCGCGCTCGCGGGGCTGGAGCCGTCGGCGGTGCTGATCGAGATCCTGCACGAGGACGGCTCGATGGCGCGCCGGCCGGAGCTGGAAGTATTCGCGCAGAAGCACGGCCTGAAGATCGGCACCATCGCCGACCTGATCCGCTACCGCCTGGAAACCGAGAAGACGGTGCAGCGCGTGCACGAGGAACAGGTGGACACCGAGTTCGGTCCGTTCCATCTGGTCGCCTACCGCGATGCCATCCACCACGGCCTGCATTTCGCGCTGACCCGCGGCAAGGTCGACGACGGTGCGCCGGTGCTGACGCGCGTGCACGTGCGCAACACGCTGTCCGACGTGCTGCATCTGCAGCGCGACGACCTGGGCCTGACGGTGACCTCCGCGCTGCGCCGCATCGCCGACGAAGGCCGCGGCGTGCTGCTGGTGCTGTCCGGCGAGGACACCGCCGACGCCCTGCTGCGCCGCCTCAACCGCCAGCCTTCGGCGCAGGCGCCGGAAGAAGCGCAGCAGCAGGAATGGCGCCAGCTGGGCCTGGGTGCGCAGATGCTGGCGGACCTGGGCGTGCAGCGCCTGCGCGTGCTGGGTACGCCGCGCAAGCTGGTCGGCCTGGGCGGCTTCGGGCTGGAGGTGGTCGAGCACGTGTGATCCGCCGCGCGCCCGGGCGCCGCCCTCTGGCGGCCAGGGCGCGCGCGGCATACTGCCGGCTTCGCTCAACTCCTTAACCGACGCCATGACTTCGATCCGCCTGATCGCTCCCTCCGGCTACCCCCACGACCGCGCCGCCATGCAGCGCGGCGTGGCGCGCCTGCACGCCGCCGGCTGCACGTTGGACGGCCTCGAAGCCCTCGAGCGCACCGAGCTGCGCTATGCGGGTTCCGACGCGCAGCGCGCGGCCGAGCTCAATGCGCTGGCCCATGCGGACACGCTGCCGGAGATCGTGCTCGCCATCCGCGGCGGCTACGGCGCCACGCGCCTGCTGGAGCAGCTGGACTACGGCGCGCTGCGCGAGCGCCTGGCCGGCAGCGCCACCGTGCTGGTCGGGCATAGCGACTTCACCGCGCTGCAGCTGGCGCTGTACACCCGGTGCGGGCTGACCAGCTTCGGCGGCCCCATGCTGGGGCCGGATTTCGGCGCGCCGGAACTGAACACGCTGATGTGGGAACACTTCTGGCGCACGGTGGCCGCGCCGCGGTCGACCGCGGCCTGGTCCACGCCCACCGAGGGCGAGCTGGACGTCGAAGGCCCGCTGTGGGGCGGCAATCTCGCCGTGCTGTGCAGCCTGCTGGGCACGCCGTATTTCCCGCGCATCGACGGCGGCATCCTGTTCGTCGAGGACGTGGGCGAGCCGCCGTACCGGATCGAGCGCCTGCTGTACCAGCTGCACCTGGCCGGCGTGCTGGACCGCCAGCGCGCCCTGGTGCTGGGCCACTTCACCCATTGCCGCCCGGCCGCCTACGACAACGGCTACGACGTCCCCGCCGCGTTCGAGCAGATCGGCCGGGTGGCGCGCGTGCCGGTGGTGCGCGGGCTGCCGTTCGGCCACGAGCCGGACAAGTTCACCCTGCCGTTCGGCGCCGCGGCCCGCCTGCGCGTGGCCGGCGGCACGGCCGAGCTGTCGTTCGGCGCTTATCCCCACCTGGCCGGGCCCCAGCCGCGGCCGGATCCGGGCACGCTGCCCCAAATCCCGTAAAATGACCGGCCCACATGGGCCGCACGCCCCAGGAACCGCATACCCATGAACATCATCGAAGGCGATTTCTCCACGCCCAAGGGCCGCTTTGCCATCGTCGCCGGCCGCTTCAACGGCTTCGTGGTCGAGGCCCTGGTGGCCGGCGCGCGCGACGCCCTGGTGCGCCACGGCGTGCAGGACGAGGCGATCGACCTGATCCGCGTGCCGGGCGCCTGGGAGATCGCGCTGGCCGGCCACAAGCTGGCCCATTCCGGCAAGTACGCCGCCGTCATCGCGCTGGGCGCGGTGATCCGCGGTTCCACCCCGCACTTCGACTTCGTCGCCGGCGAATGCGCCAAGGGCCTGGCCGGCGCGGCCTACGGTTCCGGCGTGCCGGTGTCGTTCGGCGTGCTGACCACCGACAGCATCGAGCAGGCGATCGAGCGCTCCGGCACCAAGGCCGGCAACAAGGGCGCCGACGCCGCCATCGCCGCGCTGGAGATGGTCAACCTGTACGGAAAGCTGTGATGAGCCCGCGTCCCGACGGCATCGACCTGGCCGCGCGCTCGCGCGCCCGCCGCCGTGCGCTGCAGGCGCTGTACGCCTGGCAGGTCAGCGGCAGCGGCATGAATGCGGTGATCCAGCAGTTCCAGCACGAGCAGGACATGGAAGTAGCCGACCTCGATTACTTCGAGGACCTGCTGCACGGCGTGGAGCGCAACCTCGCCGCCATCGACGAGAGCCTGAAGCCCTACGTCGACCGCGAGATCGAGCAGATCGACCCGATCGAGCGCGCCGCGCTGCGCATGGCCGCCTACGAGCTGAAGTACCGCCCGGATGTGCCGTACCGCGTGATCATCAACGAGGCCATCGAAGTGACCAAGCGCTTCGGCGCCGACCACGGCCACAGCTACGTCAACGGCGTGCTGGACAAGCTGGCCATGCAGCTGCGCGCGGTGGAGAAGAAAGGCTGATGGCCGCCGCGCCGGCCCATGACGTGCCGGTGCTGGAAACCGCGCGGCTGCGGCTGCGCGGCCATCGCCCGGACGACCACGCCGCCTGCGCGGCGGTGTGGGGCGATGCGGAGGTCACGCGTTTTCTCGGCGGACGTGCGTTTACCAGCGAGGAAGTCTGGCGGCGCATGCTGTCGTGGCGCGGGCTGTGGAGCATGCTCGGCTACGGCTTCTGGGCGGTGGAAGAGAAGGACGGCGGGCGCTACGTCGGCGATATCGGTTTTGCCGATTTCCGCCGCGAGCTCGATCCTTCGCTGCGCGGCATGCTGGAATTCGGCTGGATCCTGGCGCCGTCCGCGCATGGCAAGGGTTATGCGAGCGAGGCGGTGGCGGCGGCCACGGCATGGGCGGCGGAGCAGCTGCCCGGGATGCGCTCGGTGTGCATCATTGCGCCGGGGAATCTGGCGTCGATCCGAGTTGCCGAGAGAGCTGGATTCCGCGAATGGAAGCGCAGCGTTTATCATGGTGAGCCGACGATTGTGTTCAGGCGCGAAGGGTAAGAGCGGGGTTTTTCGGGCGTGGAGGTTTCGCTTCGCCCGGCCCCTCACCCCAGCCCTCTCCCCGGAGGGGAGAGGGGGTACGTTGAGGTGATCGTGAGGGTGAGCTTCCCAGTTCGAACTCTTCTCCCCGCCGGGGAGAAGATGCCGGCAGGCAGATGAGGGGCCGGGCGAAGCGAGACGCTACTTGCTCGCCCCACACTCCTTCCGCCCATTGTCCGCAATCCCCGCGATCAACCACTTCCCGTTCTGCTTCACCAGATGCGCGATATCCGTCCCGCAATGGTCGACCTTGCCGTCGACCAGGAACTCATACGGCGCCCAGATGATCGCGATGTTGTCGTCGATCTTCACCAGCGGATCGTGGATGCGCTCTTCCAGCTTCTGCGTGCCGGTGGCGGGAATGTGCTCGATGAACGCGTCGTAGTGCAGCTGCTGGGTCTTGTCGGCGCGGGTGAGCGTGATCATGCCGCCGGGCAGCAGGGCGGAGCGCATCATGTCGTGGTCGCGCTTGCCGATGCCGTCGAGCAGGGTCTGGAACGGGGCGAGCACGGCTTTCTCTTCGGGAGTCGCGGCGTGTACCGGGGCCATGGCCAGCACGGCGCAGGCAGCGAGGAACAGCGAGGATCGGCGGACGTGCATGAACGGACCTCCGTGGGCTGTAGTCCGCCGATTCTAGCCAGGCATGCCGCGGCCGCCCGCATGACTGGCGGCAGGGGCGGCGCTTGCATGTGGCCCGACCTTGCATGACGCGTCCACGGATGGTCTGCTTGCCGCTGTCGCCCGCCGCAGGAACGCCATGGAATTCCGCCTGATCGACCGCATCCGCGAGCGCACCGCGCAGGGGCGCGACGACGTGCGCTTAGGCATCGGCGACGATGCCGCGCTGCTGGCCGTGCCCGAAGGGCAGGAGCTGGCGGTGGCGATCGACACCATGGTCGAGGGCGTGCATTTTCCGCGCGATACCGCGCCGGCGGACCTGGGCTGGAAAGCCTTGGCGGTGAATCTTTCCGATCTGGCCGCGATGGGCGCCACGCCCGCGTGGGCCTTGCTCGCCTTGACCTTGCCGCGCAGCGGCGCGGCGGAGGCGCGGCAGCGTTTCGTCGACGCATTCGCCGAAGGCTTCGCGCAGCTGGCGCAGCCGCACCGGCTGGCGCTGGTGGGCGGCGATACCACCGGCGGCCCGCTCACGATCAGCGTGGCGGTGCATGGCTTCGTGCCGCCGGGCAAGGCCTTGCGCCGCGCGGGAGCGAAGCCGGGCGACGTGGTGATGGTCACCGGCACGCTCGGCGACGCCGCGGCAGGGTTACATCTGCTGCAGCGTGGCGGCGTGGACGGTGCGCAGGCGGCGTATCTGGTGGAGCGATTGCATCGACCCACGCCGCGGATAGCCGCGGGCCTGGCGTTGCGCGAACGGGCCAGCGCATGCCTGGACGTATCCGATGGCCTGGCCGCGGATCTCGGCCATATCTGCGCATCCAGCGGCGTCGGCGCGGAAATCGAAAGCGCGTTGCTGCCGCGTTCGCCAGCCTTGCTCGACCTGTTCGACGACGCCTCCGCCCGCGACTTCGCGCTGAGCGGCGGCGACGACTACGAACTGTGCTTCACCGTGCCCGCCGCGCGCGCCGCCGAAGTGCAGGCCGATCTCGCGCGCCTGGGCTGCGGCGCGGCGCGCATCGGCCGCATCGTGGAAGGCGAGGGCGTGCGGGTGCGCGCGGAAGACGGCACCTGGCTGGAACCGGCGCACCAGGGCTGGGATCATTTCGCCGCATGAGCGACAAAAAAATCCTTACCCCCGAACAGCGCCGCGTGCTGACGTCTTCCTTCGCCGGCTGGATCGCCTGCGGCTTCGGCTCCGGCCTGGCGCCCAAGGCGCAGGGCACCTTCGGTTCGCTGGCGGCGCTGCTGCCGTGGCTGCTGCTGCGCCATCTGCCGCTGCCGCTGTATGCGCTGGTGATCGTGCTGGCCTTCGCACTGGGCGTATGGGCCTGCAATGTCGCCGGGCGCGCGCTGGGCGTGGACGATCATCGCAGCCTGGTGTGGGACGAATTCGTCGGGCAATGGATCGCCCTGGTGCCGGCCTTATTCGCGCCATGGTGGGCGGTGCTGGCGGGCTTCGTGCTGTTCCGCCTGTTCGACGTGGCCAAGCCCTGGCCGATCGGCTGGCTGGACCGCCGCTTGAAGGGCGGTCTCGGGGTGATGGTCGACGACGTGGTGGCGGGTGTGTTCGCCGCCATCGTGCTCGGCGTCGGGCTAAGCCTTACCGCCTGGGGCTGACCCACATGGTGATGACGGCGCGGAACACGGCTTCGCCGTTCGCATCGGCCACCGTCACGCGCACCGGATAATCCGCCGCCTCGCTGCTTATTTCAGGCGCCACCGGTTCGGCGATGCCGACCACACCGGTAGTCGCCTTCTTCAGGTATTCCACCGTCATGCCCTTGGGGATCCAGCGGTGCGTCGGCGGGATCGTCACTTCGGTCATGGTGCCGCCGGCCAGCTCCGCCAGGTTGCACATCGCGATGGCGTGCACCGTGCCGATATGGTTGAGCACCGCGCGCCGCTTGGCGATGCGGATGCGGCAATAGCCGGGGCGCAGTTCCTCGAAGCGCGGCTTGATGCTGCCGAAGTACGGCGCCTTCAGGCAGATCAGGCGCGAGAACAGCCAGGCGCCGCCGGGGCGGGCGGAAAGCTTCTGCCAGATCGCGAGCGGGCTGCGAGAGTGGCTCATGGGCAAGGTCTCGTGGCGGAGGCGCGGCGATTATTGCGCAGCGCCGGGTGATTGCGTCGTATCCAGGCGCAGGTTGCGCTGCAGATAGCTTTGCAGCTCGGCGCTGCGCGCGGCGTCCGCGCGGCCGCCGAGCGGACCTTGCAGCGCGGTCTCCAGCAGATACAGCGTGGCCAGGCGCGCCATCGGCGCTTCGAGCTGGTGGCCGGAGTCCGGATCGACCAGCAAGCTGACCGGCTTGCCCAGCGCCTTGAGCGAGGCCGCATAGCTGGCGACGCTGCGGACCGGCACCCGTTCGTCCTTGGCGCCGGCGATCAGCACCAGCGGCTGCGCGATGCGTTGCGGCATGCGCGCGGGCGCCTGCTCGCGCAGGCGCGCCAGGGTGGCCGCATCGTTGGCGTGCAACGCGGCCAGTTCTTCCGCTACCGGCACGGTGGCATCTTGCACCGGGTTGTCGGCAATCGTTTCAAACGCCAGCGCAAGATCGGGCGGCGAGGCCATGCCTACGCCGACGCGAAAGCGCGCGCTGTCGTAGGTGAGCCCCAGCAGGGTGGCGAAGCCGCCGTAGGAATGGCCGGTGATGGCTTGCCGCGCGGCATCGCCGACGCCGTGCGCGAGCAGCCAGTCCATGCCGTCGAGCATGTCGCGATAGACGCGGCCGTGCGCATAGTCGCCCCTGGCCGCGAACAGATAGGCGCGGCCGTAGCCGGTGGACGTGCGGTAGTTCGGTTCGAACACCGCATAGCCGCGATTGACCAGGAACTGCGTGAGCATGTCGTAGCCGGGCCGCGTCTGCGCCTTGGGGCCGCCATGCGGGCGCAGCACCAGCGGCAGCTTTGCCGCATCGCGTCCCGGCGGCAGGCTGAGAAAGCCGTACAGGCGCATGCCGTCGCTGGCGCGCCAGCTGACGGGGATGCGTTGGGCCAGCATGCTCTCGGGAAGCCTGCGCGAAGGAGCCTGCTGGTCTTCGGCAATGCCGCTCAGTGCATCGGCGCCGGGAAGCTTGCGTGGATCGAGCAGCCAGTAGCGTTCGCGTTGCAGGCGATCGCTGCGCTCGGTGACGAGGATCAGGCCGTTGTTGGCGACGTCCAGGTCCAGGTTGGCGTTGGCGAAGCGCCGGTCTAGCCAGGCTACCGGCGCGCGCAGGGCGGGATCGACGGCATAGACGTGGTGGCGGTCGGTGTCGTACGCGGCCAGCAGCGCTTGCGCGGTGCGGGGATCGAGCAGGGCGTCGGCGAGATCGGCGATGCCTTCGGGGTCGGCATGCAAGGTCTGCGTGGCATGTGTCGCCGGGTCGATGGCGACCAGTTGCTGCAGATTGGCGCCGCCGCCGCGCATCACCAGGCGGCCATCGTCGCGCACCGCCAGCGGCGTGCAGCGGATCAGCGCGCCGCAGTGCTGGAACAGTTGCCATCGGCCATCGCGCCGCTGCAGCAGATCGCGGCCGCCCTTGCCGGCGGTGCCGATGAAACGCGCCTGGCCCTGGCGGTCGAAGGCCACGTCGGTGGGAGCGGCATTGCCTTCGTACAGCAGTTCGTCCGCCCCATCGATGCGTTTGCGCAGCAGGCGGAAGCGGTGGCTCGCCGGATCTTTGTCCCGCAGCAGGTAACGCGCGGGCAACAGCGGATCGGCACCGAGGAAGGCTTGCCCGCGCGCTTCGTCCAGCGCCGCCAGCAGGCGCGCTTCGCCGCCATCCAGGGGCAGCGCGGCGATGCGGCTGCGCTGTTCGATCAGCAGCCAGCGGCCGTCGCTGCTCCAGTCCAGCGAGGTGGCCTGGATGGCGGCGAGCGCCTGCCTGCGTTCGCCGCTGGCGGTGTCGAGCAGCCACAGGCTGGTGCGCTCCGGCTGCACCCACAGCCATGCCAGGTGTCTGCCGTCGGGCGCCAGGCGCATGGCGCGCACGCCGGTGCGGGTCTGGAAATCGTCGCGCGGCAGCAGCGGTGCGGCGGCCGCGCGTTCTGAGGCGGTGACGCGGGAGCGGAAGGTATCGTCGCCGCGCGCCGCCGCGGTGAGCGTCAGCAGCACCAGGGCGAGCGAGGCCGCCGCCCTCCGGGAGGTCGGTTGCTTGCGCATGTCGTTTCTCGAAAAGGCACCGGCGGTGCCGGTGCGTGGAGGATCAGGCGGTGGTGTGCAGCACCGTCATGCCGCGTTTGCGCGGCTGCACGGCGGGCGGATAAAGCAACAGGAAGCTCAGCAGCCCGGGCAGGCCGGTGACGCCGTTGGCAAGGATCCACAGCAGGCGTTCGCGCGGACGCAGGCCGGCGCGCCTGGCCTGCCACGCGGTGATCAGCATGCAGGCGACGGCCAATGCCGCGATGGCGATCCAGGCCGCGCGCGGCAGGCCTTCGGCATCGCCCGAGACGATCCAGCCCAGGCGGTACTGCAGCGCGTACCACAACGGCGTCACCACCCAGCCGAGGTGGCGGAACAGCAGCGGGTAATCGCGGCCGATCTCGCGCCGGGCGAGCGCTTCGACGCGGCCATCCTCGTGCAGGCGGAATACCGATTGCCAGGCGGGCACGTCCTGGTGATAGCTCTGGCGGCCGTGCAGCAGCGAAACCAGATAGCCGTCCAGAAGCTCGGCGGCATCGATGCGGCCGATGTTGTCGATGGCGCCGTCCAGCGGCAGCGTGTGGAGGTCCTTGACCTGGCTGGTGCCGGCGAGGAATTCGCTGCCGTTGTAGACGTGCAGGCGGCGCGAACCCAGTACCAGCACGCGCGTGCCGAGCTTGCGCGGCGCGGCGGTGAAGTACTCGTCCTCCGGCAGCGCGATGCGCAGGTGCACGCTCTGGTCGATCGCGTTGAACTGGTACAGGCGGTGCGGCGTGACCAGGTAGCGTTCGTCGAACACCAGCGGCGGCTGTTCGAAACGGTCCGCCGCGGCGGCCGCGCCCTGCACGATGCCGCGCCGGCCGAGCCAGCCGGCGTCCTTGCGCGTGGCCAGGTCCACGCCATGGAACAGGCCGCGGTCATGGCTGAAGCTCCAGCGCAGGTGCCGGGTGGCGTCGTCGAATTCGAGCGGCATCGGGCTGGTCAGCTGCCCGTAGCGCGGATAATCCGCGGCGCCCGGCCCCCAGGCGGCCTGTTCCGCCACGCCGGCCTGTTCGCGCAGCAGGGCGAAGCGCGCGTCGTTGCCGAGCCCCGCCCGCAGCAGCGCGGCGCTGTCGGCGCGTTCGGCCTCCGCATAGCCGCCGGCGGGAGGAATGCCGTTCAAGGGATGGCGCCCCAGTGCCATCAGGCCGAACTCCACGCCCAGCGTCAGCACCCAGTACAGCGCGAACGACAGGCCGACCTGCATCACCAGCACGATCGCCACGCGCGCCGCCGCGGCGCGCGGCAGGCTGGTCAGGTCCGGATGGAACAAGGTCAGCAGCAGGCCTGCCGCGAGCAGCACCACTAGCAGTTGCACCGCCAATGCGCCGCCGCCGCTGGCCGGCGCGGCCAGGCTCAGCAGGGGCAGGCACAGCAGCAGCGCCATGCCGCGCCGCGGCGCGAGCATGGCGCAGGCGCCGCATAGATAGACGCCGAAGGCGATGGCCCAGGCGCACAGCGGCAGCAGCCAGTGGCGCGTGTCGACGATGCGCGCGGAGAACAGCGCCACGCCGCCGATGTCCAGCAGCAGCGGCAGCGCGACGGCGATGAACAGCAGCACCGCCGCGGCGCCGGCCAGCGCCATGGCGATGCGCGCCGGATGCAGCGGGCGATGCAGCAGATACACCCAGGCGCCCGGCTTGCGGTGCTGGCTCATCTGATACGCGGCCAGCAGCAGGCCGGTAAAGGCGAACACCAGCGCGGCCACGCGATAGACCAGCAGCGGCTGCTGCAGCAGGTCGACCAGCCGCGTCATGAAGGCCAGCAGCAACAGGTGCAGCATGCCGTAGAGCAGGCCCGCCTTGAGGAAGCGGCCGAGTTCGGCTTTGAAGAGTTCGTTCACGGAGGGCTCCTTCAGGCCGCCGGGGCGATATGGTTCTTGGCCAGGAAGCCGTTGACCGCGCTGTCCAGGCTGACCGGCATGCTTTGCACGTAGCGCGCGCCCTGCGCACGCAGGAAGGCGCCGAAGTCCTCGGCCTGGTCGAGCACCGTGTAGTGGTAGAGCTGGTCGATCTTCTGCGCCAGCAGCAGGCCGGGAACGTCGGCATGGTCGGGTGCGCGGAACGGGATGTCGGCCACCCAGTGGCGGATGCGTTCGCAGAAATCCTCCGGCGAGGACATGTGCCGCAGCTCGCCGCGCTCGAGGATGATCAGGTTGTCCGCCAGGCGTTCGATCTCTTCCATCTGGTGCGAGCAGTAGATGACGGTGCAGTGCTCGGTGGCATTGGAATCCAGCAGCGCCTGCAGGAACGCGCGTTTGGCCACCACGTCCAGGCCCAGCGTGGGTTCGTCCAGGATCAGCAGCTCCGGCGATTGCGCCAGGGCCAGGGCGAGATTGAGGCCGGCGCGTTCGCCACGCGACAGTTGCGAAATTTTCTGGTGGGGCAGCACGTGGTAGTGGCCGAGCACGTGGCGGTACATCGCCTCGTTCCAGCGCGGGTAGTGGCGTCGCTGCATGGCGGTGACCGCTTCGGCGCTCATCCAGCCGGGCAGGGTGTGTTCTTCGTTGACGAAGCCGATGCGGCCGCGGTGTTCGGGCGTCAGCGCCTGGCTGTCGCGGCCGAGCACGCGCGAGGCGCCGTCGCTGGGCGGCAGGAAGCCCAGCAGTACGCGGAACAGCGTGGACTTGCCGGCGCCATTGGCGCCGACGATGGCGTGGATGCGTCCGCGCGGCACGCGCAGGCTCAAGGCGTTGAGCGCGCGCTTGCGGCCGAAGCTGCGGCTGAGCTGCTCGGTTTCGATGACGTAGTCGCTCATGGCGGGGCCTCAGGCGCTCTTGCGCGTGGCGAGCGCGCGCAGTTCGTCGCCCAGCCGCGCCAGCACGGTGTCGGCGGGGTAGTCGAGCGAGACCACGTCGTGCACGAAACGCTGGATGGCGTCGTCGAGGCGGCGCTCGCGTTCGCGCGGGCTCAGCCGCTGGCGCGGCGTGGCCACGAACAGGCCCAGGCCGGGGCGCGATTCCAGCCAGCCTTCGGCGGTGAGCTCGGCGTAGGCCTTGGCCACCGTGTTGGGATTGATGGTGAGCTGCTGCGCCAGGCCGCGCACGCTGGGCAGCTGCCAGCCGGGGGTGAGTTCGCCGGTGGCCACTTTCAGGCGCACGGCGTCGACGATTTGCTTGCTGATGGGGCGCACGTCGCCGGTGGCGATGTCGATCATCAAGGCTTGCTGGCGGGCCATCGGTGGTTCCTGACTGTACTGTGTGTACTAGTACAGTAGGAACGAAACAATTCCGCTGTCAATAGGCCGGTTGGACGCTGCACGGGCGAGTTGGCATGCTCGCGCGGTTCGCTTTCCCCAAGGAGCTTCCCCATGCAATACCGTCGTCTCGGCAAAAGCGGCCTGCAGCTGTCGGCCTTGTCCTTCGGCGCCTGGGTCACCTTCGGCCAGCAGGTGGGGCGTTCGCTGGCGCGCGACATGCTGGCGATGGCGCACGACCACGGCGTGAATTTCTTCGACAACGCCGAGGTGTACAACCACGGCGTGGCGGAGACGCTGATGGGCGACGTGCTGGCGGATCTGCGCTTTCCGCGCGACAGCTATTGCGTGTCGAGCAAGGTGTTCTTCGGCGCGCGGGCGAATCCCGCGCCGACCCAGCGCGGGCTGTCGCGCAAGCACGTGCTCGAAGCCTGCCACCAGGCGCTGCAGCGGCTGCGCGTGGATCACCTGGACCTGTACTTCTGCCATCGCCCCGATCCGGATACGCCGGTGGAGGAAACCGTCGCCGCGATGGACACCCTGGTGCGCCAGGGCAAGGTGCTCTACTGGGGCACCAGCGAATGGCCGGCCGCGCTGATCGCCGAGGCGCACCGCGTGGCGCGCGAGAACCACATGTATGCACCCACGATGGAGCAGCCCGAATACAACCTGCTGCACCGCGAGCGCGTGGAGCAGGAATACGCGCCGCTGTACCGCGACTTCGGCATGGGCACCACGATCTGGTCGCCGCTGGCCTCGGGCCTGCTCACCGGCAAGTACAACGACGGCGTGCCGAACGACGCGCGCCTGGCCCAGCCCGGCTACGAATGGCTGCGCCAGGCGGTGCTGGAGCAGGGCGGCGAGCGCATCGCCAAGGTGCGGCGGCTGGCGCCGATCGCCACCGAGCTCGGCGTGAGCCAGGCGCAGCTGGCGATCGGCTGGTGCCTGGTCAATCCGCATGTGTCCACGGTGATGCTGGGCGCCAGCCGGCTGGAACAGCTGGAACACAACCTCGACGTGCTGCGCCTGCTGCCGCGGCTGACGCCGGATGTGCTGGCGCGGATCGAGCAGGCGGTGGCCTGAGCGGCGCGGGGCAGGGCGCGGCGTTCTGCCCCGGCCGGATTCACACTTCGGCCGTTGACAGGTAAATGAGAACGATTATCATCAACTCCGCCTCTGACCAACGCGGAGCCTGCCCATGTCCACCACTGCCGTACTGCCCACCCCCGCCGACCTGCTGTCGCGCCCGCTCGGCCTGCTGCGCCTGAAGCCCCAGGCGGTGACGCCGGAACCCGGCGCGCGCCGCATCTCCAGCCAGAACCTGCTGGCCGGCGAGCGCGAACTGGTGATCACCCACCAGGGCAGCGAGTACCACCTGCGGCTCACCCGCAACGACAAGCTGATCCTCACCAAGTAAGCCCGCACGTCCGGCGCCTCGCCGGTTTTCCCTTCAGGCCTATCGCCAGCGCCGCGTTGCCCTCCCCGCAGCGCGCCAGCCGGGTCTCCTCTTTCCAGGAGCGCGCCATGTTCGGCTGGCTGGCCCATACCCTTGCCGCGGTCTGTCCGCATTCGCAGGCGCCGTCCTGCCCGCCGCGCTGGCTGCGCGTGGCCCCCGCCGCGCTGGCCGCGCGCCTGCCATTGCTCGGCACCGTGCTGTATCTGCCGATGCGCGGCGATGCCTCGCCCGACCACCCCGCGCGCGGCTGGCTGGCCGAAGGCGAAGACCTCGCCCCGCTGCTGCATACCCAATGGCTGCTCGCCTCCTGCGTGATCGGCGCCGACGGCCCGCGCGAATGGCTGGAATGCGTGGACGCCGCCGGCCGCCTGCGCGCGCGCCTGCATCTGCTGCCGGACACCGACTACCTGGCCTGGGACGTGCTGCTGTCCGCCGCCGTGCCGGCCGGCGCCCCCGCGTTCCGCCGCGTGCAGCGGCCGTTCCGCGCCGCGGGCGCGCGCCTGCTGCATTTCACGCAGCGGCGCCTGGGCAATATGGACGTGCTGGGCGGCAGGGACGCCGCGCAACTCTCCGCGCTCGGCCGCGACATCGCCCAGGAAGTGCTGCGCGCCGAGGCGCTGTAGGTTCGTCCGTCCGCGGCGTCCGGACACTTGTCCGCCTGTCCGTCGATCTGTCCGCGGACAGCCTGTCTTCTGCGGACGGCTCCTCCAACTACCTGATAAACAAACCGAATCGATCGCCTGAGCGGTTGGCATAGCGCTTGCTGATACAGGTCCAGGGGCCACTCATGTCCGTGGCCTTAGGACCGATCATGATTCGCGATACCTCCGCTCAAGACCGCCTGGTCGAGGTCAAGCCCAGCCGCAAGCGCCGGCTGGTCTTCATCGGTGCCGCCGTGGCCGCCGTGGCCGTGCTGGCCCTGGTGCTGCCGCAGGCCAGCCGCCTGTTTTCCGCCGACGCCTCGGTCAGCGGCTCGCGCCTTGCCTTCGGCACGGTCGAGCGCGGGCTGTTCGTGCGCGACATCGCCGCCGAGGGCAAGGTGGTGGCGGCGGTCAGCCCGACGCTGTACGCCACTTCCGGCGGCGCGGTCACCTTGAAGGTGCACGCCGGCGACGTGGTGAAGCAGGGCCAGGTGCTGGCCACCATCGTCAGCCCCGAACTCACCAACAAGCTGGCGCAGGAACAGAGCGCGGCCGACGCGATGGAAGTCGACTTCCTGCGTTCGCAGATCGACGCCAAGAAGAAGCGCGGCGAACTGCAGAAAGCGTTCGACAACGCGCAGATCGACCAGACCAGCGCGCAGCGCGACCTGCAGCGCTACCAGAAGGCGTTCTCGCAGGGCGCGGTGCCCAGCATGAACGTGGACAAGGCCAAGGACGACGTCGAGAAGGCGCGCATCACCGTCGAGCACGCCAAGGCCGACCTCGCCAACGATGGCGCCAGCCTGGACTTCGACATCAAGTCCAAGAAGCTCGCCCACGACCGCC
The DNA here is from genome assembly GCF_011759495.1 of Dyella sp. SG562. Taxonomy (NCBI): domain Bacteria; kingdom Pseudomonadati; phylum Pseudomonadota; class Gammaproteobacteria; order Lysobacterales; family Rhodanobacteraceae; genus Dyella; species Dyella sp. SG562. Next base: position 333,088 of record NZ_JAAOYS010000001.1, on the reverse strand, counting down.
AGGTGCTGCTGGTGAAGGACCTGCAGCGCCAGGTCGACGAACTCAACGTGAAGTCGCCGGTGGACGGCCAGGTCGGCCAGCTGTTCATCGCCGAACGCGCCACCGTGGCCAAGGACGCGCAGCTGCTCAGCGTGATCGACCTGAGCAGGCTGGAAGTGGAAATGAAGGTGCCGGAAAGCTTCGCCCGCGATCTCGGCATCGGCATGGGCGGCGAGATCAGCGGCAACGGCAATACCTGGAAGGGCCTGGTCAGCGCCATTTCGCCCGAAGTGGTGAACGGCGAAGTGGCCGCCCGCCTGCGCTTCGACGGCGACACGCCCAAGCAGCTGCGCCAGAACCAGCGCCTGTCCGTGCGCATCCTGCTGGACCGCCGCGACAACGTGCTGGCGGTGCAGCGCGGCTCCTTCGTCGACGAATCCGGCGGCGCCTACGCCTACATCGTGCACGACGGCATCGCCGAGAAGCACCCGATCCGCGTCGGCGCCAGCAGCATCGACAAGGTGGAGATCCTGGACGGCCTGAAGGAAGGCGACCGCATCGTGATTTCCGGTACCGACAGCTTCAAGAACGCGGCGCGCGTCGCCATCAGCCGCTGATTGCGAGGGAATCGGGAATCGGGAATAGGAAATAGTGAAGAGCCCAAAGCTCACCGCGACGTCCACACCGATTCTCTATTCCCTGTTCCCTATTCCCTGGCCCGAAGGAGCCATTCCATGCTCAAGATGACCCACCTGTCCAAGGTCTACCGCACCGAAGTGGTGGAGACCTACGCGCTGCGCGACTTCAACATCGACGTGAAGGAAGGCGAGTTCGTCGCGGTGACCGGCCCGTCCGGCTCCGGCAAGACCACCTTCCTCACCATCGCGGGCCTGCTGGAAACCTTCAGCGGCGGCGAGTACCACCTGGACGGCGTGGAGGTGAGCAACCTCAACGACAACGCGCGCTCCAAGATCCGCAACGAGAAGATCGGCTTCATCTTCCAGGCCTTCAACCTGATCCCCGACCTCAACGTGTTCGACAACGTCGAAGTGCCGCTGCGCTATCGCGGCATGAAGGCGCCGGAACGCAAGCAGCGCATCATGGACGCGCTGGAGCGCGTGGGCCTGGCTTCGCGCGCCAAGCACTACCCGGCCGAACTGTCCGGCGGCCAGCAGCAGCGCGTGGCGATCGCGCGCGCGCTGGCCGGCTCGCCGCGCCTGCTGCTCGCCGACGAACCGACCGGCAACCTCGATACGCAGATGGCCCGCGGCGTGATGGAGCTGCTGGAAGAGATCCACCGCGAGGGCGCCACCATCGTGATGGTCACCCACGATCCGGAACTGGCCACCCGCGCCCAGCGCAACGTGCACGTGATCGACGGCCAGGTGGTGGATCTGGCGGAAGACCCGCGCTTCCACCAGCACCAGTCGCGCGCCGGCGCGCCTGCGTAACGCTTTTGAAGCCCCTCTCCCCTCCGGGGAGAGGGGTTGGGGTGAGGGGACGGGCGGAGCGGTGAAGGATCGACCTGAAGCAGGTCGCGCTTTGTAGAGCCTTTCCCGCAAGCCCCGCCCCTCATCCGCCTGCCGGCACCTTCTCCCCGGAGGGGAGAAGGGATCGGAACCCGGACACTGCATCACTCATCGGACGCCTCCATGTTCGCCTACTACTTCCAGCTCGGCCTGCGCAGTCTCCGCAAGAACCCGTTGCTCACCGCGCTGATGGTGATGGCGATCGGTTTCGGCGTGGCGGCGTCGATGACCACCTACTCGGTGTTCCGCGCCACCTCCAACAACCCCATTCCGCACAAGTCCTCGCAGCTCTACGTGCCGCAGATCGACAACTGGGGTCCGGAAGACGCGCAGCAGAACCAGGGCGAACCGCCGCGGGCGATGAGCTACACCGACGCCATCGGCCTGATGCGCGACCGCAAGGCCGCGCGCCAGACCGCGCTGTACCCGGCCGGCCTGTCCATCGTGCCGGCCGACGCCAGCCAGCTGCCGTTCCGCGAGAACACCTACGGCGTGTACGCCGACGCGTTCCCGATGTTCGACATCCCGTTCAAGTACGGCCGCGGCTGGACCCAGGCCGACGACGACGCGCACGCGCAGGTCGCGGTGATCGGCCAGCAGCTCAACGAGAAGCTGTTCCGCGGCGAGAACAGCGTCGGCCGCGAGATCAACCTCGACGGCCGCGCTTACCGCATCGTCGGCGTGATGGATCACTGGGATCCGCAGCCGCTGTTCTTCGACGCGGTGAACACCGGCGGCTTCGACGACCCGACCCAGCTGTTCGTGCCGTTCACCCGCATGATCGAGCTGAAGGTCAGCACCAACGGCAACAACAACTGCAACAAGGACCCCGGCACCGGCTGGGACAACTGGCTGCATTCCGAATGCATCTGGCTGGGCTTCTGGGCGGAACTGCCGACCAAGGCCGAGGCCGATGCCTACCGCAACTATCTCAACGGCTACTCCGCCGAGCAGCAGCGCGCCGGCCGCTTCAAGTGGGCGCCGAACACCCGCCTGCGCAACGTGGTGGAGTGGCTGGATTACCAGAAGGTGGTGCCGCCGGAGGCGAAGATCTCGCTGCTGGTCGCGCTGGGCTTCCTGGTGATCTGCCTGGTCAACACCATCGGCCTGCTGCTGGCGAAGTTCCTGCGCCGCTCCTCCGAGATCGGCGTGCGCCGCGCCCTGGGCGCCTCGCGCAAGGAGATCTACACGCAGTTCCTGATGGAAGCGGGCGCGGTCGGCCTGGCCGGCGGCGTGCTCGGCCTGCTGCTCACCGGCGTCGGCGTGTACGGCATCTCGCTGATCTTCGACCCGCAGGTGGCGCGCCTGGCCAAGCTCGATTTCCCGCTGGTGCTGCTGACCATGCTGGTGGCGATCCTGGCCACGGTGATCGCGGCGTTCTATCCGACCTGGCGCGCCGCTCAGGTGCAGCCGGCGTGGCAGCTCAAGTCCAATTAAACCAAGTCCAATTGACCCAAGGCGACGACCATGCTGCAGATCAAGCCCATTCTCGCCGCCCTGAAGCGGCACAAGGCCGGCACCTTGCTGATCGCGATGCAGATCGCGCTCACCCTGGCCATCGTGTGCAACGCGCTGTTCATCATCCAGCAGCGCGTGGACCGCATTTCGCGGCCCACCGGCATGGACGAGAACAACGTGCTGGCGATCCAGAACCGCTGGGTCTCGGTGGACGGCAAGGACACCGCGCCGCTGATCAAGGCCGACGTGCAGGCGCTGCGCCAGACCCCCGGCGTGCAGGATGCCTTCGCCACCAACTCGTTCCCGCTGCGCGGCGGCGGCTGGTCCACCGGGGTGAACCTGGCGCCGAAGAACGAAGGCAAGTCGGCGGCGCAGACCACGCTGTACTTCGTCGACGAACATGCGCTGGCCACCTACGGCGCGCAGCTGATCGCCGGCCGCAACTTCACCGCGGACGAAGTGATCACCGCCGACCCGAAGGACATCAAGTCCACGCCGCAGGTGATCGTCACCAAGGCGCTGGCCGACAAGCTGTATCCGAAGGGCGATGCGCTGGGCAAGCAGCTGTATCTCGGCGGCAAGGACATCCCGCCCAGCACCATCATCGGCATCGTGGCGCGCCTGCAGGTGCCGTGGAACGGTACCTGGTCCGACAACTTCAACGACAACGCCATGCTGCTGCCGGTGCAGCTGACCAGCAACTACACCATCTACCTGATCCGCGCCGAGCCGGGCCAGCTGGCCGACGTGGTGAAGAGCGCGCCGGCCACCTTGCTCAAGACCAGCCGCATGCGCGTGATCTCCGGCGAGCGCGCCGTGCGCACCTACGACCAGGTGCGCGGCGATGCCTACAAGAACGACCGCGGCATGGCGATCCTGATGGGCGTGATCTGCGTGATCCTGCTGGCCATCACCGCCGCCGGCATCGTCGGCCTGACCAGCTTCTGGGTCGGCCAGCGCCGCAAGCAGATCGGCGTGCGCCGCGCGCTGGGCGCGACCAAGCGCGACATCCTCAGCTACTTCCTCACCGAGAACCTGATGATCGGCGTGGCCGGCGTGGTGATCGGCGTGGGCCTGGCGATCGGCATGAACCTGTGGATGGTCTCGCAGTTCGAGATGGCGCGCCTGTCGGTGCTCTACGTGGTGGTCGGCGTGGTAGCCCTGCTGCTGCTCGGCCAGGCCGCGGTGCTGGCGCCGGCGATGCGCGCGGCCAAGGTGCCGCCGGTGGAGGCCACGCGCTCCGTGTGAGCGCGTGGACCCTGAAGCTTCCCCTGCAGAGAGAATCATGAGCGGAATGTTTGCCCACAACCTGCGGCTCGGCGCGCGCAGCCTGCGCAAGAACCCGGTGCTGACCGCACTGATGGTGATGGCGATCGGCTTCGGCGTGGCGGCGTCGATGATCACCTACGCGGTGTTCCGCGCCGTGTCGGGCGATCCGATTCCGCAGAAGTCCTCGCGGCTGTTCGTGCCGATGATCGACAACCGCGGGCCGCAGTACAACAACGCCGGCGAGCCGCCGGATGCGCTCAACTACACCGACGCCGTGGCGCTGATGAAGGCGCACCAGGCGAAGCGGCAGACGGTGCTGTTCGCGGTGCGCCTGTCGGTGATGCCGGAGGACGCGCAGAAGGCGCCGTTCAAGGTGCCGGGCTATGCGGCCACGGGCGATTTCTTCCCGATGTTCGACGTTCCGTTCCAGTACGGCTCGGGGTGGAGCGCCGCGGACGACGAAGCGCATGCCCCGGTGATCGTGATCAGCCGCAGCCTCAACCAGAAGCTGTTCGGCGGCGCCAACAGCGTGGGCCGGGAGATCGTGCTGGACGACCAGCAGTACCGCATCGTGGGCGTCGCCGATCAGTGGGATCCCAAGCCGCGCTTCTTCGACATGTTCAGCGGCAACGCCTATTCCGAGCCGTCGCAGGTCTACGTTCCGTTCAACCGGGCGATGGACCTGAAGATCGAGACCGCCGGCAACAACAACTGCGGCGGTGGCGGCAAGCGCGGCGACGACCGCGAAGGCTGGCTGCATGGCCAGTGCGTCTGGATCAGTCCCTGGGTCGAGCTCGACGGCGCGGCCGACGTGGCGCGCTACCGGCAGTTCCTGACCTCGTATGCGGACGACCAGCGCCGCGCCGGACGCTTCAACTGGGCGCCGAACGTGCGCCTGCGCGATGTGCTCAGCTGGCTCGGGTACAAGCATGCGGTGCCGCCGGAAAGCCGCATCGCGCTGGTGGTGGCGGTGGGCTTCTTCGTGATCTGCCTGGTCAACACCATCGGCCTGCTGCTGGCGAAGTTCATGCGCCGTTCGTCGGAGATCGGCGTGCGCCGCGCGCTGGGCGCCTCGCGCGGGGACATCTATCGGCAGTTCCTCGCCGAGGCCGGCATGGTCGGCCTCGCCGGCGGCCTGCTGGGCGTGGTGCTCACCGGCGTGGGCATGCTGGGCGTGGGCCTGGTCTTCGCGCCGGAGATCGCCCACCTGGCGCGGCTGGACGTGTCGCTGGTGTCGCTGGCCCTGCTGGTGGCGATCGCCGCGACGGTGCTGGCCGCGTTCTATCCGACCTGGCGGGCGGCGCAGGTGCAGCCCGCCTGGCAGCTGAAGTCCAACTGAGGCGGGGAGACCAGGCCATGGAAATCAAGCCCATTCTCGCCGCGTTGCGCCAGCACAAGGCCGGCACCATTCTCATCGCGATGCAGATCGCGCTGACCCTGGCGATCGTGTGCAACGCGCTCTTCATCATCCAGCAGCGCGTCGCGCATCTGTCCGAACCCACCGGCATCGACGAGCCGAACATCTTCGTGATCCAGAACGAGTGGGTCGGCAAGGTCACCAGCGCCGAGGCGGACGCGAAACTGCGCACCGATCTCGACGTGCTGCGCCGGGTGCCGGGCGTGCAGGACGCCACCACCAGCAACTCCTATCCGCTGCGCGGCGGCGGCTGGGACGATGGCGTGCGGCTCAGCGCCGAGCAGATCGAGGACACCTCGGATGCGACGATCTACTTCGCCGACGAACGCTTCCTCGACACGCTCGGCCTGAAGCTGGCCGCCGGCCGCAACTTCCGCGCCGACGAGATCCAGCCCATGAGCACGCGCGACCGCCTGGCGCCGCCGGTGATCATGGTGACCCGCGCGCTGGCCGAGAAACTGTTTCCGAATGGAAGCGCGCTGGGCAAGACCGTGTACCTGGTCGGCGGTCCCGCCACCATCGTCGGCGTGGTCGACCTGCTGCAGGCGCAGAGCGTGGCGCGCTGGGCCTCGAACTTCGCCTACCGCTCGGTGATCGTGCCGCGCCGCATGGCGATCGCCGAAGGCGCGTTCTATATCGTGCGCACCCAGCCCGGCCAGCTGGAGCCGGCCATGCGGGCCGCGCGCAAGGCCTTGTTCGCGGACAATCCGCGCCGCGTGTGGGACGAGCGCGAGGGCATCCTGAGTTTCGCCGAGGTGCGCTCGGCCGCCTATGAAAGCGACCGCGGCATGGCCGTGCTGATGGGCATCATCAGCCTCGTGCTGCTGGCCATCACCGCCGCCGGCATCGTCGGCCTCACCAGCTTCTGGGTGGGGCAGCGGCGCCGGCAGATCGGCGTGCGCCGCGCGCTGGGCGCCACGCGCGGCGACATCCTCGGTTATTTCATGACCGAGAACCTGCTGATCAGCGTGGGCGGCGCCGTTGCCGGCGCGCTGCTGGCGATCGCCATGAACCTGTGGCTGGTCACGCGTTTCGAGATGCACCGCCTGTCGCTGTTCTACGTGCTGGCGGGCGTGCTGCTGCTGCTGTTGCTGGGACAAGGGGCGGTACTGGCGCCGGCGATCCGCGCGTCCAAGGTATCGCCGGTGGAGGCCACGCGCTCGGTCTGAGCGCGCGGTGCCTTAAGGGAAGCAAAGGGGAGAGGGCATGTTCACGTATTACCTGGAGCTGGCGCTGCGCAGCCTCCGGCGCAACAAGGTGCTTACCGCGCTGATGGTGGTCGCCATCGCGCTGGGCATCGGCGCCTGCATGACTACGCTGACCGTGCTGCACGTGCTGTCGGGCGATCCGATCCCGTCCAAGAGCGCGCGGCTGTTCTATCCGCAGCTCGACCCGCAGGACATGGACGGCTACCGCGAAGGCGAGGAGCCGCCGGAGCAGCTCACCTGGGTGGACGGCATGAACCTGCTCAAGGCCAAGCGCGCCAGGCGCCAGGCCCTGATGACCGGCGGCGCCGTGCCGGTGCAGCCGGCGCAGGCCGACGTGGAGCCGTTCTTCAGCGACTCGCGCTACACCACCGCCGATTTCTTCGCCATGTTCGACGCGCCCTTCCTGTACGGCCAGGGCTGGAACGAAGCCGACGACGACAGCAAGGCGCGCGTGGCGGTGATCACGCGCAAGCTCAACGAGAAACTGTTCGGCGGCAAGGACAGCCGCGGCCAGGTGGTGCGCCTGAAGGACACGCCGTTCCGCGTGGTCGGCGTGCTCGACGACTGGCGCCCGAATCCGCACTTCTACGACCTCAACGTGGGCAACTACACCGAGTCGGAAGAAGTGTTCGTGCCACTGTCCACCTCGCGCGACCTCACCTTGCCGCGCAACGGCAGCACCGACTGCTGGGGCCGCGGCGGCGGCAACGACGGCGACCACATGGAAAACGCCACCTGCGTGTGGATGCAGTTCTGGGTGGAGCTGGCCAGCGCCGCCGACGCGCCGGCGTACAAGGCCTTCCTTGAGAACTACTCGCGCGAGCAGAAGACCCTGGGCCGCTTCCAGCGCCCGGTGAACGTGCGCCTGCGCAACGTCATGGAATGGCTGGACCAGGAAAAAGTGGTGCCCAGCGACGTGCGCCTGCAGAGCTGGCTGGCGATCGGCTTTCTCGTGGTGTGCCTGGTCAATACGGTGGGCCTGATGCTGGCCAAGTTCCTGCGCCGCGCCGGCGAGCTCGGCGTGCGCCGCGCGCTGGGCGCGTCCAAGCGCGAGATCTTCAAGCAGCTGCTGATCGAAGCCGGCGTGGTCGGCCTGGCCGGCGGCGTGTGCGGACTGGTGCTGGCCTTCCTCGGCCTGTGGCTGGTGCGCCAGCAGCCGGCGGACTACGCCTCGCTGGCCCGGCTGGACCTGGCCATGCTCGGGGCAACCTTTGCGCTTGCCGTCGGCTCCAGCGTCGCGGCGGGCCTGCTGCCCGCGCTGCGCGCCTGCCAGGTCGCGCCCGCCCTGCAACTGAAGAGCCAGTAAGGAGACGCCATGGCCATCCGACCCATTCTGTCGACCCTGCGCCGGCACAAGACCACGGCCCTGCTGGTGGTGCTGGAGATCGCGCTGACCTGCGCCATCGTGTGCAACGCAGTGTTCCTGGTCAGCCAGCGCATCGAGCGCATCCACATGCCCAGCGGCGTGGCCGAGCACGAGCTGATCCAGGTCGCCCTGGCCGAGATCGGCGCCAAGCCCGACGAACACGCGCGCACGCTCACCGACCTGGCCGCGCTGCGCGCGATTCCCGGCGTGACCGAGGTGGCTTCGGTCAACCAGATTCCGTTCGGCCGTTCGTCCAACAACAGCGGCATCAAGCTGGACCCCAAGCAGAACAAGCCCACGCTCAACGCCACCAATTATTTCGGCGAGAACATCGGCCAGACCCTCGGCGTGCAGCTGGTGGCCGGACGCCTGCTGCAGCCGGAGGACTACGTCAGCATCAAGGAGGCCTCCAAGGCCTTCAAGGAAGGCAAGCTCGAAGGCCTGCCGCGCCTGGTGGTGATCACCGAGCCGATGGCGCAGCGTCTGTTCCCGGGGCAACCGGCGCTGGGCAAGACGATCTGGCTGGGTTCGGAAGTGCCGCTGCAGATCGTCGGCGTGGTGAAGCACCTGGTGCGCCCGTCGATCTGGAACGACGCCGAGGCGCAGTACAGCATGATGGTGCCGATGCAGGTGGAAGATAACCAATACCTGATCCGCACCGCGCCGGGCGAGCGCGAACGCGTGCTGGCCGCGGCGATCGCGGCGATGAAGAAAAACAACCCGCACCGCATCTTCTGGCAGAAGCGCACCTGGGACGAAGTGCGCCAGCGCTTCTTCGACGGCGACCGCTCCATGACCGGCCTGCTGATCGGCGTGTGCGTGGCGTTGCTGGTGGTGACCGCGCTGGGCATCGTCGGCCTGGGCAGCTTCTGGGTGGCGCAGCGGCGCCGGCAGATCGGCGTGCGCCGCGCGCTGGGCGCCACGCGCGGGCACATCCTGCGCTACTTCCAGACCGAGAACTTCCTGCTCGCCACGATCGGCATTGCGCTGGGCATGGTGCTGGCCTACGGCATCAACCTGTTCCTGATGGTGCATTACGAATTGCCGCGGCTGCCGGCGGTGTATTTCCCCATCGGCGCGCTGGCGCTGTGGCTGATCGGGCAGGCCGCGGTGCTGGGGCCGGCGATGCGCGCCGCGGCGGTGCCGCCGGTGGTGGCGACGCGTTCGGTCTGACGCTTTCCAGGAGAGAAGGATGTTCGCTTACTACCTCGACCTTGCCCTGCGCAGCCTCAAGCGCAACAAGGTGCTGACCGCGCTGATGGTGCTGGCGATCGCCGTCGGCATCGGCGCCAGCATGACCACGCTGACGGTGATGCACCTGCTGTCCGGCGATCCGCTGCCGGGGCGCAGCGACAAGCTGTTCTACGCGCAGGTGGACGACAACCCGCTGCCGGAAAAACAGACCGAGCCGATGGACGTGATGACCTACCAGTCGGCCATGGACCTGTGGAGCGCCCACCAGGCCGACCGCCAGACCATCATCGTGGACAGCCCGGTGAAACTGCGCGCGCCCGACACCACCTTGCCGCCGCTGATGCCGTCGATGCTGTCGACCACCGCGGATTTCTTCGCCATGTTCGACGTGCCGTTCCGCTACGGCGGCCCCTGGCGCGCGGAGGACGACGCGGCGCGCTCGCGGGTGGCGATCATCTCCAGCGATCTCAACGACAAGCTGTTCGGCGGCGCCAACAGCGTCGGGCGCACCTTGCGCCTGCGCGAGACCGACGTGCGCATCGTCGGCGTGCTGGCGCCGTGGCGGCCGTCGCCGCGCTTCTACAACATCGCCGGCGGGCGTTTCTCCGGCGGCAAGACCGCGGACTACTACGGCAGGCCGCAGGACGTGTTCACCCCCTTCAGCAGCGCGCTGGAGATCAACGACGGCAACTTCTACCAGTACAGCTGCTGGCAGCTGCCGCCATCGCCGGGGCATCTGCAGAACGCGCCCTGCGTGTGGCTGGCCGTGTGGGTGCAGCTGGACAGCCCCGCCAAGGTCGCCTCGTTCCGCCGTTTCCTCGACGGCTACGCGGCCCAGCAGCAGGCGCTGGGGCGCATCGCCCGGCCGCAGAACACGCGGCTGCGCAACCTGGTCGAATGGCTGGATTACCAGGGCGTGGTGCCCAGCGACGTGCGCCTGCAGGCCTGGCTGGCGTTCGGCTTCCTGGCGATCTGCCTGTTCAACACCATCGGCCTGCTGCTGGCGAAGTTCCTGCGCCGCGGCGGCGAGATCGGCGTGCGCCGCGCGCTGGGCGCGAGCCGCGGCGCGATCTTCCAGCAGTGCCTGGTGGAGGCCGGGATGATCGGCCTGATCGGCGGCCTGGGCGGCCTCTTGCTCACCTTGCTGGGCCTGAGCCTGGTGCGGCGGCAGCCGGTGGCGTTCGCCGACATGGTGCATCTGGATGCGCGCATGTTCGCGCTGACCTTCGCGCTGGCGATCGCCACCAGCCTGCTGGCCGGCCTCCTGCCGGCGCTGCGGGCGAGCCGGGTGGCGCCCGGCCTCCAACTGAAGACGCTCTGAGGTGCGCATGGAGATCCAACCCATCCTGGCCGCGCTGCGCAAGCACCGCCTCGCCACCTTGCTGATCGCGCTGGAGATCGCGCTGGCCTGCGCGGTGCTGTGCAACGCCTGCTTCCTGATCGCCAACCGCATGGAGGCGATGCGGGTGAACAGCGGCGTGGAAGAGGCGTCATTGGCCACGCTGCAGATCAGCGGCTTCGACGAGAAGCAGGCCAGCGACGTCAACGCGCGCATGCTGGCCGGACTGCGCACGATTCCCGGCGTGCAGTCGGCCAGCGTGCTCAACTCGATTCCGTTCGGCGAGCACCGCGGCCGCGTCGGCATCACCACCGACCCGGAAGGCAAGCAGTTCGGCGGCGTGATCGAGCTGTACCTCGGCGGCCCCGGCAGCGCGGAGGCGATGGGCCTGAAGCTGGTGGCCGGCCGCGCCCTGCAGGCGGACGACTACCAGCCGTTCACCGGGGTGTTTCCCAGCTCCGCGCCGGTGCTGATGGCGCGCGAACTGGCCGAGCACCTGTGGCCGGGCGCCGATCCGCTGGGCAAGGTGATCTGGGTGGACAAGTGGTCGTACCGCGTGGTCGGCATCGTCGACCACCTGGCCACGCCCGCGCCGGACTGGGCCGGGCGCAGCGCGCCGGGCTGGTCGGCCTTCGTGCCGGCGCAGCCGGGGCCGAGCCTGGCCGGCAGCTATCTGATCAAGGCGCCGCCGGCGGACCTCGACCGCGTGCTGCGCGATGCGCGCGCGCTGGTCGCCAAGGTGGCGCCGGACACGGTGCTCGACCAGGAAGGCTCGCAGACCATCGGCGACCTGCGCGCCCAGTTCTTCCAGCAGGACCGCATCATGGCCTTCATGCTGGTCGGCGTGATCGTCGCCCTGCTGCTGGTTACCGCGCTGGGCATCGTCGGCCTGGCCAGTTTCTGGGTGCAGCAGCGGCGCAAGCAGATCGGCATCCGCCGTGCGATCGGCGCCACCCGCGGCGACATCCTGCGCTACTTCCAGACCGAGAACTTCCTGATCGTCAGCGGCGGCATCGGCTTGGGCATGGTCATGGCCTTCGGGCTCAACCTGGCGCTGATGAAGTTCTACGAACTGCCGCACCTGCCGCTGCATTACCTGCCGATCGGCGCCGCCGCGCTGTGGACACTGGGCCAGATCGCCGTGCTGGGCCCGGCCCTGCGCGCGGCGGCGGTGCCGCCGGTGGTGGCGACGCGGTCGGGCTGAGGAAAAAAAAAGGCGAAGAGCCTGCGCGAGGCAGGCTCTTCGGATTGACTATTTGCCGGCCCGCGATGCGGCGGGAGCGGTGGTGTAGGAATAGGTGAGGCCTTCGAAGCAAGCCTCGGCCTCCTTCAGGAATTTGCCGAATTCATCGCTCACCAGTTCGGCATGGCTGATCCAGGACACTTTTTCGACGGAGCGAGTCCGGTAGGCCGGCATGCCGTCGGCTTCCCGCCGGGCCTCGGCGTCATAGTCGAACCAGCGGGAACGCACGTGGCAGGTCTTCATGGGCCGGCTGAGTGCGATGCCGCTGATCTTGATCGACATCTGGCGGACCATGGGGACACCGATGTTGAAGTCGCCCATGCCACCCGTCCGGCGATAATTTTTCAGCTCTTCGAGGTCGAGGTTGAAGTAGTCGCCCAGGTTGCCCGCGTACTTTCCTTCATGCCGTGCGGATGCGGGTTGTCCCGGGGAATGGATCTTCACCGCGTAGGGCGCCTTCATCTGATCCATGGCGGGCCGTGTCACGCTGCAATCCTCATTGCCTGCGCAGAGAGCCCGATCGAGCGCATTCGCGCCCTGGTTGTGCTCGAGCAGCATCATCGTGAGGAGCTTCGCGCCGTCGAACAGGCCGCTGGCATCCGTGTCCGACGTTCCGTCGGGATGGAAGCGGTTCTGCTGAGTGGTGTCCTCCGCCACGGCGGCTTCGGCGAGGGGGATGGTATCCAGCCGTGGCGTGCCGTCTTTGCCGGCCACGATGGCCCAGCGATCCTGCAGATCCGCCGGCGTGTAGCCGGGCAGCAGCACCGGATGGGTGGCATCGATCCACCAGGTCTTGCCGTCGACGACCGCGCGCACGATGGCATGATCGGGAGCGCCTATGCCGGGTATCCGCAGGGCAGGCGCATAGTCGCCCCGCACCACGAAGGCGGGTTCCGCGGCCATGTCCAGGCCGCGCAGCATGGCTGCCAGCAGCATGGCGAGGTCCTTGCAGTCGCCGTAGCCGTTCTTTTCTATCTGCGCCAGGTCCAGCGGTATGAGGCCGCGGCTGTCGAGGCGGTAATCGGCCAGGTAGCGATAGTGCGTGCCGAGAAACCGGATCAGGGACTGGACCTGTTCCTGTTGCGGCTTGTGCCTGAGCCGCTCCACCTCCTTGGCCGCCTGAGGCGGCAACGGCGCGGACAGGATCTTGTTGTAGATGCCGACCAGCTTGCCGTAGTGGTCATCGAGCTTGTCGCTGAAGGCGAGCTCGATGCGCGGGAACCTGCGCATGATGAAGCCGTCTTCGTTCACGGTGTTGAAATAACGCGGCTTGGCCAGGTCGATGGTGACCTTCCTGCCGTCTTCCGAAGGCTTTACGTTGAAGGCTTCCAGTTCTTCGCCGCGCCAGATGATCGGCCTGTCCGCGCTGTACTGGAGATGGAAGCTCTCATAGCGCAGAGCCGCAGGCTGGAGGCTTATGGCTCGGTAGAAATCGGCCGCGCCCTTCGTTGCCTTGCTGATGTCCCTGGTGCTGTATTCGATGGCGTCGCCTACTTCCAGGCCCTGGAACAGCAGGATCGTGTTGGTGCTGTTGTCGATGCCCTGATCGGAGCCTGTGCCGGATTTCCTGACGATCTGGCTGTCCGGCAGGCGGACGCGCGTGCCATTGCGCTTGATCACATAGGCCTGGAGGCCGGACATCGTCTGGTTGTCCAACGAGGGCAGGCTGACCTGCGAGAGCGCGTCCCGGCCCGCAGCGGTCAGGATGTCGTAGTGCGACGTACTGCTGCAGTCTTCGCTGAGGTCAGCATGGACACGGCAGGATGCCGTGTACTTCAGCGCCAAGGGCGCATCTTTCGCCGGCTGCAGCGACGCAAAACAAGGCGAGGCCGCCAGCAGGGCTGCCGCACCGGCGGCCCGTGCAGCCATGGAGATCGGGATGGGTCTGGTCATCAGGGTGATGCCTCGATGGGATCGGCCCCAACAGACAGGCATAGACCGGGACTGTCCGGACCATGAGGCGGGAAGGGCACCTTTGCCGTCGCATCGGGCAGCCGGTACGGCACTGTGCGGAGCGTGCGGCCGTCCCCCGCCACTGACCGGAACTTGCGGTTATCCAGCGATAAGCGCGGCGTGTGCTGGCCGGCGAGAGCTGCCACGCCGGTCGCAACCGGCTACAGTGCGTGGATCGCTTTGCCGCCTGAGGGGTTTGCATGAAGCTGGTGTCCTGGATGATCTGCGCGAGCCTGCTGGGCTCGGTGACCGTGGCCGCGCCGGTGGCCGCCGCCACGCCCGCCAGCGTTACCGCCCGGGTGGATGCGCTCAACAAGCTGCTGGCCGAACAGTGGCAGCACTCGCTGCAGAACGCGCCGGAGTTCGCCACCATCCTGGGCGACCTGCGCTACAACGATCGCTGGAGCGATCTCTCGCTGGCGCACCAGGCGGCCGAGCGCAAGGTCAATGCGGATTTCCTCAAGCGCTTCGAGGCGATCGACACCACCGGCTTCTCCGACGAGGACAAGCTCAATCTGCAGCTGATGGTGCGCCAGCTGCGCGACGGGCTGCGGAGCTACGACCTGAAGCTCAACGAGATGCCGCTGGACCAGATGAACGGCATGCACCTGCAGCTGCCGGGCTTCGTCAGCTCCATTCCGTTCGACAACGCCAAACAGTACGAGGACTACCTCGCGCGCCTGCACGCCGTGCCGCGCGTGCTGGCGCAGGTGACCGAGGTGGCGCGCCAGGGTTTGCAGGACGGCATGATGCCGCCGCGCTATCTGCTGGAAAAAGTGGTCGGGCAGATCGACAGCATCGCCAAGCCGGCGGGTGAGGAAAACTCCTTCGCCGAGCCGCTGAAGCATTTCCCCAAGACGGTATCCGCCGCCGACCGGAAGCGCCTGCACGACGCCATCGTCGCCGCCATCGACAACGAAGTGCGCCCGGCCTACCGCAAGCTCGGCGAGTTCGTGGCCAAGGACTATGCGCCGCACGGGCGCACCGAGCCGGGCGTGTGGCAGCTGGCCAATGGCGAGGCGATCTACCGCTTCGACGTGGAGCAGATGACCACCACCAGGGAGACCCCGCAGCGCATCCACGAGATCGGCCTGGCCGAGGTGAAGCGCATCGAGGAGGAGATGACGGCGATCGCCAAGGGGCAGGGCTATAAGGACCTGGCCAGCTTCCGCGAGGCGCTGAAGCACGACGCCAAGCTGCATCCGACGTCGCGCGAGGACATCCTCAACCGCTACCGCGGCTTTATCGCGCAGATGCAGCCGGAACTGCCCAAGCTGTTCGGCCTGCTGCCGAAGACCAAGGTGCAGGTGATGCCGGTGGAGCAGTACCGCGAGAAGGAAGCCCCCGGCGCCGAATACCACCAGGGCACGCCGGACGGTTCGCGTCCCGGCCAGGTCTACGTGAACACCGGCGACTTCGCCGACCGCACCACGCTGACCATCGAATCGACCGCGTATCACGAGGCGATTCCCGGCCATCACATGCAGATCTCGATCGCGCAGGCGCTGCCCAAGCTGCCGCCGTTCCGCCAGCAGGCCGGCTACAACGCCTACGTGGAAGGCTGGGCGCTGTACGCCGAGCGGCTGGGCAAGGACATCGGCTTCTACCAGGACCCGCTCTCCGACTACGGCCGCCTGTCCGACGAACTGCTGCGCGCCGACCGCCTGGTGCTGGATACCGGCGTGCACTACAAGCACTGGACGCGCCAGCAGATGGTGGATTTCTTCCACGCCCATTCCAGCCAGGACGAGCCGGACATCCAGGCCGAGACCGACCGCTACATCACCTGGCCGGGCCAGGCGCTGGGCTACAAGATGGGTCAGCTGAAGATCCTGGAGCTGCGCGAGCGGGCCAGGAGGGAACTGGGCGAGCGCTTCGACATCCGCGCCTTCCACGACCAGATCCTGGGCGGCGGCGCGCTGCCGCTGGACGTGCTGGAGGCCCGCACCGACGCCTGGATCGCCGCGGTGAAGTCCGGCAAGGCGCCGGCCCACCCCACCGCGGCGCCTTGACGGCTGAATAGGCCAATGGTCATTACAACGTTTTGCCGGCAGGATGCATCTGTTCCGGCATGCCCAAGAGCCACATGCGTACCGTCCTGATCATCGACGACAACCCCGCCGTGGGAGAGGCGCTCTCGCTGGCGCTGTCCCTGCACGAAATCCGCCCGCTGACCGCGCTGACGCCGGAGCAGGGCCTGGAGCTGCTCGAGCGCGAACGCATCGACGTGGTCATCCAGGACATGAACTTCACGGCGGACACCACCTCCGGCGAGGAAGGCATCGCGCTGTTCCGCGCCCTGCGCCAGCGCCACACCGACCTGCCGGTGATCCTGCTCACCGCCTGGACCCACCTGGAAACCGCGGTGGAGCTGGTCAAGGCCGGCGCCGCGGATTACCTGGCCAAGCCCTGGGACGATGCCAAGCTGCTGGCCACGGTGGAGAACCTGCTGGAGCTGTCGGAATCCACCCGCGAGGTGAACCGCGCCCGCAACGAGCGCCGCCGCCGCCGCGAGGACCTGGAGCGCCGCTACGACCTCACCGGCCTGGTGTTCTCCTCCGAGGCGATGGCGCGCACGCTGGAACTGGCCTGCCAGGTGGCCCGCTCGGAAGTGCCGGTGCTGATCACCGGCCCCAATGGCGCGGGCAAGGAGCGCATCGCGGCGATCGTGCACGCCAACTCGGCGGTGAAGCGCGGTGCCTTTGTGGCGGTCAACTGCGGCGCCTTGCCGGGCGAGCTGATCGAGGCCGAGCTGTTCGGCGCCGAGGCCGGCGCCTATACCGGCGCCAACAAGGCGCGCGAAGGCCGTTTCGAGCTGGCCGACGGCGGCACCTTGTTCCTGGACGAGATCGGCAACCTGCCGCTGTCCGGCCAGGTGAAGCTGCTGCGCGTGCTGGAGACCGGGCAGTTCGAGCGCTTGGGCTCCGGCCGCACGCGCCAGGTGAAGGTGCGCGTGCTGAGCGCCACCAATGCGGACCTGAAGGCGATGATCCGCGCCGGCACCTTCCGCGAAGATCTCTACTACCGCCTCAACGTGATCGAGGTGAACCTGCCGGCGCTGGCCGATCGTGTCGACGACATCCTGCCGCTGGCCGAGCATTTCCTGGACGGCCGCGCGGAACTCACCGATGCCGCGCGCGAGGCGCTGCTCGGCTATCCGTGGCCGGGCAATGTGCGCGAGCTGAAGAATGCGATCGAGCGCGCCGCACTGCTCGCGGCCGACGGCCGCATCCAGCCCGAACTGCTCAACCTGCCGCAGGCCGCGCCGGCCGCCAACCGCAACCTGGACGAGCCCAGCCGCGAAGCGGTGGAGGCGGCGCTGGACAAGGCCGACGGCGTGGTGAGCCGGGCGGCGCAGGCGCTGGGGCTGTCGCGGCAGGCGCTGTATCGGCGGATGGAGCGGTATGGCCTGGCAACTCAGGGCACCTGAAGACGAAGCTCTTCTCCCCTCCGGGGAGAAGATGCCGGCAGGCAGATGAGGGGCGGGTGCTCGCGACAGCACTTCTACGAAGAGAACAGAAGCTTTTGGTTTTCGCGACCTTCTGCTCACTGCTCCGCCCGGCCCCTCACCCCAACCCTCTCCCCGGAGGGGAGAGGGGGCAGAAGCGCGGCCATGCCTAAAGATGGTTGCCCGCCGCACCCACCGCATATCAAGATGCCGCGATCCTGAACCTTCCTGGGGAACGAACATGCGTCGGTGGATGATGTTGGGTTTCATCGCGGCAACCTTCGCGGCGCACGCGCAATCCGCGCCACAGGCGAGCGACAGCTGGCAGCGGCCGGCTCCGTCGTCCAGCGTGGCCTATGGCAGCAGCCCGGCCGCCGGTACGCGCGATGGCCAGAGCGCCTTCCGTTTCAAGGACGACAAGCCCGGCGAGTCGCGCTTCAAGGTCGAAGGGTCGTCGCAGCGCAGCGGTCGTGGCGCGCCATCGGTCTGCGATTCCGCCAACGCCGCCTGCAAGCAGGAACGGTCGCTGGGTTCCGGCCAGGGCCGCTGAGTGCTGCGGCGCCTCGACACCCTGCAGACCCGCCTGGCGCTGCTGCTGGGCCTGGCCTATGTGTCGGGCGCGCTGTTGTATATCGGCATTACCCAATGGCCGCTGCCGCAGCTGCTGCAATGGATGAAGCACGATCTCGGCGTGACCGTGCAGCCGCCTTCGCACCTGGGCGTGTGGGGCGGGCTGGCGGTGAGCGCGGGCGTGGCGATTCCGCTGTCGATCTGGCTGGCGGGACGGGTAATGCATCCGCTCAACCGCCTGCTGCGCGCGCTGGAAGGCGCGGTGGCCAGCTATCGCGACGGCGACTTCAGTTTCTCCATCGCGGCGCGGCGCCATGACGAACTCGGCGACCTGATCCGCATGCACAACGCGCTGGGCCAGACCCTGCGCGAGCAGCGCCAGAACCTGGCCCAGCGCGAATTGCTGCTGGACACGGTGGTGCAGAACACGCCGGTGGCGCTGGTGCTGACCGACAGCATCGGCCGCGTCACCTACGCCAATATCGCCGCGCGCCATCTGTTCAACGAAGGGCGCACGCTGCACGGGCTGGATTTCCTCGAGCTGCTGGCCGATGCGCCCGATGCGCTGCGCCGCGCGGTGGAAGGCGGCGAGGACGCGCTGCTGACGGTGGAGATGGATGGCAGCGAAGAAACGTTCCATCTGTCGCAGCGCAGCTTCCGCCTGCAGGGGCGCCCGCACCGGCTGCAGCTGTTCCGCCGCATGACGCGCGAGCTGTCGCGGCAGGAAGTGGCGACGTGGAAGCGCGTGATCCGCGTGATCAGCCACGAGTTGAACAACTCGCTGGCGCCGATTTCCTCGCTGGCGCATTCCGGCGCCGAGCTGGCGCGCCGCGGCCAGACCGAACGCCTGCCCGGCGTGTTCGCCACCATCGGCGAACGCGCGCGGCACCTGCATGGCTTTATCGCCGGCTATGCCAATTTCGCCAAGCTGCCGGCGCCGCAGCCGGTGTCGATTCCGTGGCGGCCGTTCCTGGACAGCCTGGCCCTGCACTGCAAGTTCCGCGTCGAGGGCAGCCTGCCCGAGCAGGAAGGCTGGTTCGATGCGGCGCAGATCGAGCAGGTGCTGATCAACCTGGTGAAGAACGCGCACGAATCCGGCAGTGCCGAAGACGGCGTCAGCGTGTCGCTGACGGTGATCGGCCGCGACGTGCGCATCGAAGTGGCCGACCGCGGCCCCGGCATGAGCGAGACCGTGCTGGCGCAGGCGCTGCTGCCGTTCTATTCCACCAAGCGTTCCGGCACCGGCCTGGGGCTGGCCCTGGCGCGCGAAATCGTCGAGGCGCATGGCGGGCGCATCACGCTCGCCAATCGCGAGCAAGGCGGGCTGCGCGTTAGTTTGTTGTTGCCGTTGAAGCTGGCCTGAGGCCCGCGCGCGCAGTGACGTCATAACGTAACCGCCCCCTGCCTGGACCTCCCCTATACTCCGCGCCATCGTCACGGACAGGAGGTTGGGCCATGGGTTCGCTTTTAGCGCTGGTGGTCGTGGTGGTCGCGGTCATCATGATCGCCAAGCTGGTACGCATCGTGCCGCAGGGCTACGAATGGACGGTGGAGCAGTTCGGCAAGTACACGCATACGCTCACGCCGGGCCTGCATTTCCTGATTCCCATCATGTACAGCGTCGGCCGCAAGGTGAACATGATGGAGCAGGTGCTCGACGTGCCCTCGCAGGACGTCATCACCAAAGATAACGCGGTGGTGCGCGTGGACGGCGTGGTGTTCTACCAGGTGCTGGACGCGGCCAAGGCAGCCTATGAAGTGTCCAATCTGGAACAGGCTGCGCTGGCGCTGATCATGACCAATATCCGCACGGTGCTGGGCTCGATGGATCTGGACGAATCGCTGAGCCAGCGCGATGCGATCAACGCGCAGCTGCTGCGCGTGGTCGACGAGGCCACCCATCCGTGGGGCGTCAAGGTCAACCGCATCGAGATCAAGGACATCGCGCCGCCGCGCGACCTGGTCGATTCGATGGCGCGCCAGATGAAGGCCGAGCGCGAGAAGCGCGCGCAGATCCTGGAGGCCGAGGGCCTGCGCCAGTCGGCGATCCTCAAGGCCGAGGGCGAGAAGCAGTCGGCGATCCTTTCCGCGGAAGGCAAGAAGGAAGCCGCGTTCCGCGAAGCCGAGGCGCGCATCCGCCTGGCCGAGGCCGAGGCGCAGGCGACCACGCTGGTTTCCAGCGCGATCGCCAACGGCGACGTCAATGCGCTGAACTACTTCGTCGCCAACAAGTACGTGGAGGCGCTGAAGGAGATGGCGCATTCGCCGAACCAGAAGATGCTGCTGCTGCCGGTCGAAGCCACCGGCATCATCGGCTCGCTGGCCGGCATCGCGGAGCTGGCCAAGGAGTCGCTGGGCCAGCAGCAGGAGAAGAACACGGTGCGCCGCACGCCGCCGCCGGTCTGAAGCGCCGCATCGTCGAAGGGGGTTGGCCATGTTTCCGGATATCGCAACGCATTACCTGTGGTGGATCGTCGCCCTGGTGCTGATCGGCGCCGAGGTGCTGCTGCCGGGCTATTTCCTGCTGTGGATCGGCATCGGCGCGGCGGCCACCGGCCTGCTGGTGCTGGTGGCGCCGCTGCCGATGCTGGCGCAGGCGATCGCCTTCGTGGTGCTGGCCTTTCTGTCCTGCGCGATCTACTGGTACCAGGTGCGCCCGCGCATGCGGCGCACCGACCAGAGCGAGTCGCGGCTCAACCGCCGCGGCGAGCAGAACATCGGCCGGCAGTACGTGCTGGCCGAGGCCATCGTCAACGGCCGCGGCAAGGCACGCGTGGGCGACGGCCTGTGGCTGGTGAGCGGACCGGACCTGCCGGCCGGCGCCACCGTGGAAGTGGTGGCGGTGGAGGGCAATACGCTGCAGGTGAAGCCGGCCGCGTGAGGCCACCATTCGGACGGCCAAACGTATTCAAGCCGGCGCCTTCCGGGTGAGAATGCGGGCATGAGCTTCCCGCCTTCCTCGCCCGCCGGCTTCGCCGCGCCCACGCTGAACTTCGCCACCGCGGCGCTGAACACGCGCATCGCCTTCCTGGTGGAGCTGGCGCGGCGCCTGCACCAATACGGCACCTCGGCGCCGCGCCTGGAAATGGCCATCGCCGGTTCGGCGGCGCGGCTGGGGCTGGCGGCGGAAGTGTGGTCCAGCCCGACCGCCATCATCATTTCCTTCTCCGACCAGGCGCAGGGCGACGACGGCGTGGCCCAGGTGACCCAGGTGATGCGCCTGCCGCCGGGCGACGTGAATCTCGCGCGCCTGTGCCAGGCCGACCTGATCGCCGACCAGGTGATCGCCGGCCAGATCGAACTGCGCGAAGGCTTCCGCCTGCTGCGCGAACTGGGCCGGCCGGATACGCGCCGCGCGCAGGCCGGCGTGATCGCCAGCTATGGCCTCGCCGCCGCCAGCATCGTCGCGCTGCTGCTGCACAGCTCCTGGGCCGACCTGCTGACCACCGCGGTGATCGGCCTGATGATCGGCACCATCAGCGTGCTGTCGGCCACGCGCCCGCGCCTGGCGGTGGCGAGCGAGGCGATCTGCGCGCTGGTCGGCACGGTGTTCGCGATCCTGGTCAGCGCGCTGGTGGTGCCACTGGCGATCAAGTCGGTGATCCTGGCCGGCCTGATCATGCTGATGCCCGGCATGGCGCTGACCACCGCGGTGCGCGAGATCTCCAGCCAGCATCTGGTGGCCGGCATGGCCAGGATGGGCGGCGCGCTCGCCACCTTGCTCAAGCTGACCTTCGGCACCGTGGCCGGCGCGCAGCTGTGTGCGGCGGTCGGTATCTATCCGCGCGACTTCTCCTTGCCGCCGCTGCCCGCCTGGACCGAGCTGCCCGCGCTGCTGGTGGCCGCGATCGCCTTCGCCATGGCGTTCCGCGCGGCGCGGCGCGACTGGCTGGTGGTGATGGGTGCGGTGGTGGTGGGCTATGCGTCCACGCGCTGGGGCGGCCTGGTCGCGGGGCATCTGCCGGCGGCGCCGTTCGGCGTGTTTCTCGGTGGCTTTCTGCTGGGCGCGCTGTCCAATGTTTATGCGCGCTTTGCGCACCGGCCGGGCGCGGTGGTGCGCGAGCCGGGGATTATCCTGCTGGTGCCCGGCAGCGTAAGTTTCCGCAGCGTGTCGTATCTGCTGGAGCGCGATACGGTGCTGGGTTTCGATACCGGCGTATTGCTGGTGACCCTGCTGATTTCGCTGGTGGCCGGCTTGCTGTTCGGCGACCTGCTGGTGGCGCCGCGGCGTTCGCTGTAGCCGCCGCGATTAACCTGCCGGGTGCGCCGGGTTAATGCCGGATGCGGTGACGCGTTGCAGATGTTCCATGTTGCATAAACGATGCACTTCGAATGACGCGAATGGAAAAGAAAACGCCGGCGCAAGGCCGGCGTTTTCTTTTACGCGGAGCGCGGCGATCAGATCGCCAGATCCTTTTCCTTCTTGCCCGCCTTCAGCGCGTCGTTGAACCAGCGCGGACGCTTGCCGCGGCCGGACCAGGTCTGTTCCGGATCGGCCGGGTTACGGTACTTCGGCGGCACGATGCCGCCGCTCTTGCGCGGGCCCTTGGCCGCGCGGCCCTGGCCGAACACGTCGTCGAACGCGAAGCCTTCGGCCTTGATCAGGGCGTGGATCTTTTCACGCAGCTTGACGACCTTGTCCTTGCGCAGTTCAGTCTGGCGCGACTGCGCCTTGGCGATCAGGTCGTTGAGCTGGTTATGGTTGAGATTCTTGATAT
The DNA here is from genome assembly GCF_011759495.1 of Dyella sp. SG562. NCBI lineage: Bacteria > Pseudomonadati > Pseudomonadota > Gammaproteobacteria > Lysobacterales > Rhodanobacteraceae > Dyella > Dyella sp. SG562. The sequence continues at coordinate 310,397 of NZ_JAAOYS010000001.1, read as the reverse complement.
CGACAGCCATGACTACTCCCGGGTGATGAGCCATTAACGGCATTATGGTTGTTTTAGGTGCAATGGATCGAATCGGTATTGCGCGGGGGATTCTGGATGATCCGTTCGGGAATTGCAAAATACCGGAGTTATTCCCCGGTAATGCACTTGCGCCAGCTTTAGGGGGCATTATTCATCCGATTCCTAATTCGGAAGCGGATGATTAACCCGTAATTGGGCGGGACGGCCTGGCCTGGCTGTCGTTTTTCATGCCTTGCGCGTCACAGAATTGAGAACGGCCGCACAAGGCGGCCGTTCTGCGCACACTTCACCCGGAAAGAATCAGCCAAGCAGGGAGAACAATTCCTCGGTATTAATCGCCCGGGCTTCCGCCTCATGGCGCGCCCGGTATTCCAGCGTGCCGGCGGCGATGCCGCGCTCGCTGACCACCACGCGGTGCGGAATGCCGATCAGCTCCATGTCGGCGAACATCGCGCCGGGGCGCAGGCCGCGGTCGTCCAGCAGCACCTCGATGCCGCGCTGCCGCAGCTGCGCGTACAGCGCCTCCGCGGCCTGGGTGACCTCGGGCAGGCCCTTGGGATTGATCATGCACACGGCCACGCGCCACGGCGCCATGGCTTCCGGCCAGATGATGCCGGCCTCGTCGTGGCACTGCTCGATGGCGGCGGCCACGATGCGGCTGACGCCGATGCCGTAGCAGCCCATCAGCATCACCTGGGCCTTGCCGTTCTCGTCCAGCACGGTGGCCTTGAGCGCTTCGGCGTACTTGCCGCCGAGCTGGAATACATGGCCGACCTCGATGCCGCGGCCCATGCGCAGGCTGCCCTTGCCGTCCGGCGAGGGATCGCCGTCGACCACCTTGCGGATGTCTTCGACACGGGTGACGCGGGCATCGCGCTCCCAGTTCGCGCCGGTGTAGTGGGTGCCGTCCTGGTTGCCGCCGCAGACGAAGTCCGCCAGCACGGCGGCGCTGCGGTCGACGATCACGGGGATCTCCGCCGGCAGGCCGGCCGGGCCGATAAAGCCGGGGCGGGTGCCGGTAACGGCGAGAATCTCCGCCTCGGTGGCCAGCACCGATTCGCCCGGCATCTCGGCCAGCTTGCCGGCCTTCACTTCGTTGACCTCGTGGTCGCCGCGCACGCACAGCGCGACCAGGCCCTTGCTGCCCTGGACCAGGATGGTCTTGACGCACTGGCTGGGCTCGACCTTGAGGAAGGCGGCCACCTCGTCGATGGTCTTCTGCGCAGGCGTGTCCACGCGCTTGAGTTCGGCGGAAGGCGCCGGACGCGCGGCGGCGGGCGCCAGCGCCTCGGCCTTCTCGATATTCGCGGCGTAATCGGAACCATCCGAGAACACCAGGGCATCCTCGCCGGAATCGGCCAGCACCTGGAATTCGTGGCTGGCATTGCCGCCGATGGCGCCGGTGTCGGCCTGCACCGCGCGGAACTTCAGGCCCAGGCGGGTGAAGATGCGCGCGTAGGCGTCGTACATGGCCTGGTAGGTCTGGCCCAGGGATTCCTGCGTGAGGTGGAAGGAGTAGGCGTCCTTCATCACGAACTCGCGCGCGCGCATCACGCCGAAGCGCGGGCGGATCTCGTCGCGGAACTTGGTCTGGATCTGATAGAAGTTGACCGGCAGCTGCTTGTAGCTCTTCAGCTCGTTGCGCGCGAAGTCGGTGATCACCTCTTCGGCGGTGGGCGCGTAGCAGAACTCCTGCTCCTTGCGGTCCTTGATCTTCAGCAGCTGGCCGCCGAACTTCTGCCAGCGGCCGGTTTCTTCCCACAGCTCGCGCGGCTGGATGGTCGGCATCAGCAGCTCGATCGCGCCGGCGCGGTCCATTTCCTCGCGCACCACCTGCTCGACCTTGCGCATCACGCGCAGGCCCAGCGGCGCCCAGGTGTACAGGCCGGCGGCGAGCTTGCGGATCATGCCGGTGCGCAGCATCAGCTGATGGCTGGCGATCTCGGCGTCGGCGGGCACTTCCTTGACGGTGGCCAGGTGGTATTGGCTGAGGCGCATGCGGGGGGCGTTCCGGCGGGTAAAGAAGCCGAGTATAGCGATTCCCGATTGGCCTGATTTCCTCGATCTTCCCAAGGCGAACCCTTCTCCCTTCGGGAGAAGGTGGCGGCAGCCGGATGAGGGTGCGGGCGGAGCGGTGCACATCAATCTCGCGCTCCGCCCGCACCCTCACCCCAACCCCAACCCCAACCCCAACCCCTCTCCCAGGGGGAGAGGGGTTCAACGTCGCGGCGATCGATGCGCGGCTTACTCGTTCGGGCAGTACTGCTTGTACTGCGCCTCGGCGGTGGACTGCTGCTGCTTGCGCTGCGCGTCGTCCAGCACCTTGGCCTGGTTGCCTTCCTGCACCACCACCGGCTTCTTGTCGCGCAGGATGTCCAGGTTGCCCTTGAGCGTGCTGCAGAGCTTCTTGCGGTTTTCCGGGGTGTCGGCCACCGGCGCCTGGGCCGGCCCCTCGGCGGAGCCGGTGGTCTGTTCGCGGCCGCTGCCTTCCTTGGCCGGCTGGGCCGGCGCGGACGACGACGACTGCGGAATGCCGGACAGGGTGATCTTCTTGGACGTGCCGCCCTTCGGCGGCGGGGTGTCGGAGTAGTGCACGGAGCCGCTGGCGTCGGTCCATTTGTAGACCTGCTGGGCCGCGGCCGGCAGGGCGAAGGCCAGGGGGGCGAGCAGCAGGGCGGCGGCGATCAGCGGGCGACGCATGGTCTTCTCCGGGGAAACTGGAAGGCGGGACAGGGCGGAAAAACGTTCGGCGCCCTTGTTAGCACCCGCACGGATAGGACTCAAGCGATGGTTTACACTGCGCGCATTCCGTCACGGATTGATCCATGAGCGAGACCACGCCCGTCCGCCCGCCGCGCCACCGGGGCATCTACCTGCTGCCCAACCTGTTCACCACGGGAGCCATGTTCGCCGGCTTCTACGCGATCGTGGCCAGCATCGGCGGCAGCTACAGCGACGCGGCCATCGCGGTGTTCGTGGCCGCCGTGCTGGACGGCATGGACGGCCGCGTGGCGCGCCTCACCGGTACGCAGAGCGAATTCGGCGTGCAGTACGACTCGCTGTCCGACCTGGTCAGCTTCGGCCTGGCGCCCGCGCTGGTGATGTACACCTGGTCGCTGTCCACGCTCAAAGCCTATGGCCCGCTGTGGGGCAAGCTGGGCTGGGCCGCCGCCTTTATCTATGCCGCCTGCGCGGCGCTGCGCCTGGCCCGCTTCAACACCCAGGTGGGCGTGGCCGACAAGCGCTATTTCCAGGGCCTGGCCAGCCCGGCCGCCGCCGCGGTGTGCATGTCCTTCGTGTGGAGCATGGACAAGTTCGGCGTGGGCGGCGACGAGCTGTGCTTCTTCACCCCGTTCATGGCGGTGCTGGTGGGCCTGCTGATGGTCAGCCGCTTCCGCTACTACAGCTTCAAGTCGCTGCCGATGGGCGAGCGCGACCGCGTGCCGTTCCTGTGGATCATCGTGGGCGTGCTGATCCTGATCCCGTTCCTGGTCGATCCGCCGCGCGTGCTGTTCGTGGTGTTCACCCTGTACCTGCTGTCCGGCCCGGCCCTCACCTTGTGGGGCCGCGCCACCCGCCGCCGCCGCGGAGCGGCATGAGCGCGATGGCGCCGTCCGGTTCCATGCATCGTTCGCGCGTGCTGCGCGCGCTGGGCGTCACCCCGTGGGTGCGGCGCGACGCGCCGTCGATGCCGTCCACGCCCACGGATGATGCGCCCGCCGCGGAAACCGCCGCCGGCCATTGCGTGGTGCTGCTGCCCGCCGGCTGCGAGCCGCGCGCGCTGGACCTGCTCGGCCGCGCGCTGACCGCCTTCGGCCCGGCGCTGGCCCGTGCCGCGCGCATCGAGGTGCGCGACGGGCGCCTCGCCGCCGTGCCGCTGGCCAAGGCCTACCTGGTGTTCGGCGAGGCCCAGGCGCATGCGCTGGGCCGCGAATTGCCCGCGGCGATGCTGCAGCAGGCGCATATCGTGCTGGCCGACGAGCCCGGCGCGGTGCACGGTTCCGGCGCCGGCAAGCGGCGCTTGTGGACGGCGCTGCGCAGCCTGCGCCGCGCCCTGGCCGAGACCGCGGGCTGAGGCCATGGTCGCGGTCGCACGGCCCCATGCCGAAGTCCGCGCCATGCGCCGCGAAGACCTGCCCGGCGTCGCCGCGCTGGAACGCGCTGCCTACGACTTCCCGTGGAGCGAAGGCATCTTCGGCGACTGCCTGAAAGCCGGGCATCCGGCCTGGGTGCTATGGGTGGAAGGCGAGATGGCCGGCTACGGCGTGCTCTCCGTCGCCGCCGGCGAGGCCCACGTGCTCAACCTGTGCATCAGCCAGAACCACCGCGGCCTGGGCCTGGGCCGGCACCTGCTGCGCCGCCTGCTGGACGTGGCGCGCTGGAACGGCGCCGAGCGGGTGTTCCTGGAAGTACGCCCGTCGAATCCGGTGGCGCAGACCTTGTACCGCTCGATCGGCTTCGAGGAGATCGGCCGCCGCCCGAATTACTACCCGGCGAAGCAGGGCAGGGAAGACGCGATCGTCATGGCGCTGGATTTCGCCGCGCCCTGACGCGCTTCTTGCTCCCTCTCCCCTCCGGGGAGAGGGTTGGGGTGAGGGGCCGGGCGGAGCGTTGAGCTGAGGGTCATTACAAGCCCAAAAAGCTTTTGCTCACTCCGTAGAAGCGTTATCGCGAGCACCCGCCCCTCATCTGCCTGCCGGCATCTTCTCCCCGAAGGGGAGAAGAGTTCACTTAGCCAAGCTTCAACAACTGCTCCCGCAACGCACTCAACTGCGTGCCCCAATCCGCAATGCGCTGACGCTCCTGCGCCACCACTTCCGCCGGCGCATTCGCCACGAAGTTGGCATTGCCCAGCTTGCCCTCGCACTTCCTGATCTCGCCTTCGATACGGCCGATCTCCTTGCCCAGGCGCGTCTTCTCCGCGCCCACGTCGATCAGTCCGGCCAGCGGAATCAGCACGCGCATCGAACCCACCACCGCGGCCGCGGCGGCCGGCTCGTCCACGCCGGCGTCGATCCACTGCGGCGCATCCACGCGCGCCAGGAAGGCGATCTGCGCGGCGAACTTCGCCGCGCGCGCGCGATCGGCGGCGTCGCCGTCGGCCAGCAGCAGCGGGATGGTCTTGCCCGGCGCGATATTCATTTCCGAGCGGATGCGGCGGATGCCGCTCAGCACGTTCTTGAACCACTCGACTTCGGCGGTGGCCGCCTCGTCGGCCGCGATGTCGCCGGCCTTCGGCCACGGCCGGCGCAGCAGGGCCGCCTCGGTGAGGCCCAGCAGCGGCGCCACCGACTGCCAGATCTCCTCGGTGATGAACGGCACGATCGGATGCAGCGCGCGCAGCACCGTCTCCAGCACCACCAGCAGGGTGCGGCGGGTGGAAGCGGCGGCGGCCGCGTCGTCGCCGTTGAGCGCCGGCTTGGACAGTTCCAGGAACCAGTCGCAGTACTCGTTCCAGACGAACTCGTACAGCTCCTGCGCGAGCAGGTCGAAGCGGTAGGTAAGGAAGTGCTGTTCGACGTCGCCCAGCGTTTGCTTGAGGCGCGTGAGAATCCAGCGCTCCGCTTCCGTCGCCGGCGGCGTGCCGGCCGCGGCGATGGCGCCGTTCTCCACGTTCATCAGCACGAAGCGCGCGGCGTTCCACAGCTTGTTGCAGAACGCCTTGTAGCCTTCGGCGCGCTTGATGTCGAAATTGATGGTGCGGCTGTAGCTGGCCAGCGCGGCGAAGGTGAAGCGCAGCGCGTCGGTACCGATCGCGGGAATACCGGCCGGGTAATCCTTGCGGATGCGCTTTTCCACTTTCTCGCGCACCTGCGGAATCAGCAGCGACTTGGTCGACTTCTCCACCAGCGGCTCCAGCTCGATGCCGTCGATCAGGTCCAGCGGGTCCAGCGTATTGCCCTTGGACTTGGACATCTTCTGGCCTTCGGCGTCGCGCACGATGGCGTTGATGTACACCTCGCGGAACGGCACCTGGCCGGTGAAGTATTTGGTCGCCATCACCATGCGCGCGACCCAGAAGAAGATGATGTCGAAGCCGGTGACCAGCACCGCGCTGGGCAGGAAGATCTTGTCCGCCTGCCAGTCGGCCACCACTTCGCCGCGCTCGTTCTTCACCGGGCCATCCGCCGGCCAGCCGAGCGTGGAGAACGGCCACAGCGCGGAACTGAACCAGGTGTCCAGCACGTCCTCGTCCTGGCGCAGCGCGCCGACCGGCGGCACCGCGGCATGCGCGCGCGCGTCGGCTTCGTTCTCGCCCACGAAGATGTTGCCGGCCTCGTCGTACCAGGCCGGAATGCGATGGCCCCACCACAGCTGGCGGCTGATGCACCAGTCCTGGATGTTCTCCAGCCACTGCGTGTAGGTGGTGCTCCAGTTCTCCGGCACGAACTTGATCTCGCCCGAGCGCACGGCGTCCAGCGCCGGCTCGGTGATCGCCTTGCGGCCGTGGTCGCTGGTGAGGTCGACGAACCACTGGTCGGTGAGCATCGGCTCGATCACCGCGTCCGAGCGCTGGCTCACCGGCACCTGCAGCTTGTGCGGCTTGGTTTCCACCAGCAGGCCTTCGGTTTCCAGGTCGGCCAGCACGCGCTTGCGCGCTTCGAAGCGGTCGAGGCCGCGGTACTGTTCCGGCGCGTTCTCGTTGACCTTCGCGTCCAGCGTGAAGATGTTGATCGGCGCCAGGTTGTGGCGCTGGCCGATGGCGTAGTCGTTGAAGTCGTGCGCCGGCGTGATCTTGACGAAGCCGGTGCCGAATTCGCGGTCGACGTAGTCGTCGGCGATCACCGGAATCTCGCGGTTCGACAGCGGCAGGCGCAGCATCTTGCCGACCAGGTGCGCGTAGCGCTCGTCTTCCGGGTGCACCGCCACGGCGACGTCGCCGAGCATGGTTTCCGGACGCGTGGTGGCGACGACGACGCTGTCGCTGTTGTCCACCGTGTAATAGCGGATCGACCACAGGTGGCCGTCGCGCTCCACGTTGTTCACTTCCAGGTCCGACACGGCGGTGCCCAGCGCCGGGTCCCAGTTCACCAGGCGGTTGCCGCGATAGATCAGCCCCGCGCGGAACCACTCCACGAACACCTTGCGCACCGCGGACGACAGCCCCTCGTCCATGGTGAAGCGCTCGCGCGACCAGTCGGCGGCGACGCCCAGCCGCCGCATCTGGTTGGTGATGGTGGAGCCGGATTCCTCCTTCCACTGCCACACGCGCTCGACGAAGGCCTCGCGCCCCAGGTCGTGGCGGGTCTGCCCGGCGGCGGCGAGCTGGTTCTCCACGATCTTCTGCGTGGCGATGCCCGCATGGTCGGTGCCCACCTGCCACAGCGTGTTGAGGCCGCGCATGCGCTGGTAGCGGATCAGCATGTCCATCACGGTCTGCTGGAACGCATGGCCCATGTGCAGGGTGCCGGTGACGTTTGGCGGCGGCAGCAGGATGCAGTACGGCTCGCCGCGTCCCGAAGGCTTGAAGTCGCCACTGGCTTCCCAGCGCGCATACCACTTCGACTCGATCTGGCGGGGCTCGAAACTCTTGTCCATCGGGGGCTCGTCATGGCGCGCCGGGGCGGGCGCGTGGGTGGGAACGGGGTAAAGACCCTGGATTGTAAGGGTGGGGGCTGGGGGCTGCCAAAAACAGGCTGGGGCGGACCTGCCTGGATGGGAACCCTTCTCCCGCTGGGGAGTACGCGGGGAGGGCACAGGGATGTGCCCGGCTCTGAGGAGCGAGGAAGGTGGCGGCAGCGGGATGAGGGGTCGGGGCTCGCGGCGGGAGATCGACAGGGCGGGGCTGGCTTGCTGCTCCCGCTTCTGCGCTCCGGCCGACCCCTCACCCCAGCCCTCTCCCCGGAGGGGAGAGGGGGTACGTCTTTAGACCTTTTCGCGTACTACGCGGCCATAGGCATGCACTTCATCCACCAGCACCTTCACGTGCTCCGGATCCACCTCCGGCGTAATCCCGTGCCCCAGGTTGAACACATGGCCCGGGTGGTTGCCGAAGCTGTCCAGCACGGCGCGCGCCTCGCGGCGGATGGTCTCGGGGTTGGAACGCAGCACGGCGGGGTCGAGGTTGCCCTGCAGGGCCACGCGGCCGCCGACGGCGGCGCGGGCGTCGGCCAGGTCGATGGTCCAGTCCACGCCCAGGGCGGCGCAGCCGGTGTCGGCCATGGCGGGCAGGTGGCGGTGGGCGCCCTTGGAGAACAGGATCACCGGCAGCTCGCGCGCCTGCGCGTCGGCCTTCAGCGCATCGACCACCTGGGCCATATAGCGCAGCGAGAACTCGCGGTACGGCGCGGGGCCGAGCATACCGCCCCAGGTGTCGAACACCATCAGCGCCTGCGCGCCGGCCGCGGCCTGCGCGGCGAGATAGGCGGCCACCGAGCGGGCCAGCGTATCGAGCAACTGGTGCGCGAGCTTCGGCTCGTTCCAGCACATGGCCTTGAGCGTGGCGAAATCGCGCGAGCCTTCGCCTTCGACCATGTAGCAGGCCAGCGTCCACGGGCTGCCGGAGAAGCCGATCAGCGGCACGCGGCCGTGCAGCTCGCGGCGGATCGTGCGCACCGCATCCATCACGTAGCGCAGCTCGCCGTCCATGTCGGGCACGCCGAGCTTGTCGACGTCGGCCCGCGTGCGCACCGGATGCGCGAACTGCGGACCCTCGCCCTGCGCGAAGCTGAGCCCCAGGCCCATCGCGTCGGGAATGGTGAGGATGTCGGAGAACAGGATCGCCGCATCCAGGTCGAAGCGCTCCAGCGGCTGCAGGGTCACTTCGCAGGCCAGTTCCGGCGACTGCGCCAGCGCCATGAAGCTGCCGGCGCGGGCGCGGGTGGCGCGGTATTCCGGCAGGTAGCGGCCGGCCTGGCGCATCACCCAGATCGGGGTGGTGTCGGTGGGTTCGCGGCGCAGGGCGCGCAGGAAGCGGTCGTTCTTCAGGGGTTCGCTCATTTCAACGTCCGTACGGGCCGTCCATGCCCTGGCTGAACATCAGGCGGTAGCCGCGCTTGAGCTGCGCGTCGCGCGCCTTCTCGAACGCCGCGATGGCGTCGTCGCGCTCCAGGAATTGCTCGCGCTTGAGGCTGGCCTTGCCGCCCTGCACGCCGGTCTCGCGGTACAGCGTCCAGCCGCCGAGCAGATCCTGCTCCAGCACGATCTGGACGTAGCGGGGCGCTTCGCCGGAGCTGGGCGCGGTTTGCAGGTAGAGGCGCATGGAGGGCTGCATGGTGGATAGGGGGCGGTGGGCCGCGAGTTGGGCATTCTAGCCAGAAGGCGGGCCTCAGGCCGAAGTCGCCTCGCGCAGCGTGGCCAGTACTTCGCCTTCGTCCACCCCGCCGACGATCTCCGCCCGCCCGATGCCGCGCCACAGGATCAGCCGCAGCGTGCCGGCGGTGTTCTTCTTGTCCAGGCGCATCAGGGCGAGCAGGGCCTGCGGGTCCATGCCGGCGGGAATCGCGGTGGGCAGGCCCAGCCGTTCCAGCAGGCGCTGCAGGCGCGCGGTATCCGCCGCGACGCTCATGCCCAGCCGCTCGGACAGGCGCGCGGCCAGCAGCATGCCGACCGCCACGCCTTCGCCATGCAGCAGGGCGGTGTACTTGCCGGCGGTTTCCAGCGCGTGGCCGAAGGTGTGGCCCAGGTTGAGCAATGCACGTTCGCCTTGTTCGGTTTCGTCGCGGGCCACCACGCCGGCCTTGTACTGCACCTTGCGCGCGATCGCCTCGACCAGCGGCGCGGTGTCGCGCGCGGCCAGTGCGTCGGCCTGCTGTTCCAGCCATTCGAAGAACGGCAGGTCGCCGATCGCCGCGCCCTTCACCACTTCGGCCAGGCCGGCGCGGTATTCGCGCTGCGGCAGGGTGGCGAGGGTGTCGATGTCGGCCACCACCGCGCGCGGCTGGTGGAAGGCGCCGACCAGGTTCTTGCCGGCCGGCAGGTTCACGCCGGTCTTGCCGCCGACGGAGGAATCGACCATGGCCAGCAGGGTGGTCGGCATCTGGATGAAGTCGATGCCGCGCATCCAGCAGGCCGCGCTGAAGCCGGCCAGGTCGCCGACCACGCCGCCGCCCAGCGCCACCACGCAGGCGTCGCGGGTGGCGCCCAGCTGGGCCAGTGCGTCCAGTGCGCGGCCCACGTTGTCGAAGGTCTTGTGCGCCTCGCCGTCGTCGAGCAGGAAGGCCGACCACTGCAGGCCTTCCAGCCCCGCGGCCACGCGCTCCAGATACAGCGGCGCCACCGTGGTGTTGCTGATCACCAGCGCATGGCGGCCGCGCAGCATGGCGCGCCAGCGCGCGCGGTCGCCGAGCAGGCCGGGGCCGATCCATACGGGATATGCGCGCTCGCCGAGGGCGACGTCGATGCTGCGCGGGGAAGAGGTGTGGTGGTTCATGCTCATGCGGCCTGCTGGCGCTGCCAGTGCTGGTCGATCAGGGCGATGCTGCGTTCGCTGGCGGCGAGCACGAGTTCGTGCTCGCCGGGGATCACCAGGTCGGCGACATCGGCATACAGCGGCGTGCGGATGCCCGCCATGGATTCAAGCTTCGCGCGGCGGTCCTCGCCGGCCAGCAGCGGGCGGCTGCGGTCGCGGGCCAGGCGTTCGAGCTGCTGCTCCACCGTGGCCTGCAGCCACAGCACGTAGCCGCGCTCGGCCAGCAGCCGGCGGTTGGCCGGGTCCAGCACGGCGCCGGCGCCGGTGGCCAGCAGCACGCCGCGGCGCGCGCTGCACGCATCCAGCAGGGTGCTTTCGCGGCGGCGGAAGCCGGCCTCGCCTTCCAGTTCGAACACGGTGCTCACGGTGGTGCCGCAATGGCGCTCGATTTCCTGGTCGAGATCCAGGAACTCCAGCCCATAATGCGCCGCCAGCCGCCGGCCGATCGACGTCTTGCCGGCGCCGGTCGGACCGACCATGAACAGGTTGCACGAGGGATTCATATGCCGACTTTAACAGCAGGCCACGCATGACCGGACGGGTGCTGCTGGCCGGATGCGGCGATCTTGGGCTGCGCGTGGCGCAGCGTCTGCTGGCGCGCGGCGACGAGGTATGGGCGCTGCGGCGTTCACCTGTGCGTGACGGCGAGCATGGTGTGCGCTGGGTGCGCGGCGATCTGACGCAGCCGGAGAGTCTGCGCGCGCTGCCGGAGGGGATCACCCGGGTGGTGTATGCGCCGACGCCCGGGGTGCGCGAGGAGGCCGCGTATCGCGCGGTCTTCGTCGATGGCTTGAAGGGTCTGCTCGGGGCGCTGTCCGCCGCGCCGCTGGAACGCGTGCTGTTTGTTTCTTCCAGCGCGGTCTATGGCGAGCATGGCGATGCCTGGGTGGACGAAGAGACGCCGCCGTCGCCGCCGGGTTTCAACGGCCGCGTGTTGCTGGAAGCGGAGCGGTGGCTCGCCGCGCAGAGCGTGCCGTCGATCAGCCTGCGCCTGGCGGGGATCTATGGGCCGGGGCGCATGCAGTTGCTCGAACGCTTGCGCGCGGGCGAGGCGCGGGTGCCGCGGGATCCGCCGCATTGGTCGAATCGTATTCATGTGGATGATGCGGCGGGGGCGGTCGTGCATTTGCTGAGTGTGGCTGCGCCGGAGCGCGTGTATGTCGGCGTGGACGATGCGCCGTTGCCGATGCATGTGTTGTATGAGCACCTTGCAGGGTTGATGGGGGCGCCGTGTCCGGCGGATGGGGGGGCGCCGCTGGGGGTTGGCAGCAAGCGGTTGAGTAATGCGCGGTTGCGGGGGAGTGGGTTTGTGGTTGGGTGGCCGGATGCGCGGGAGGGGTATCGCGCGTTGCTGCGGGGGGCGTGATGGGGAGGGCCCGTCATCCCGGCGTAGGCCGGGATCCAGTAACGGTATCGCTTGGTTTTCGCGTTATCGCGAATGGGCCGCTTATGCAGCGGGCATTTCGGACGCCTGCCGGCGCCCGAGTCACTTTCTCTTTGCTGGCTCAAAGAGAAAGTAACCAAAGAGAAATAGCCTCAGAGCAAAGGCTCGCGACGCGACTAGAAGGAGCGGTGGGCGGCCGCGGTAACCTGATTAACCTGGGTCTACACGAAACGGCAGTGCGTTTACGTAACGCGTGCTTCAACGTGCCGTTGCCGAGAGGACGTTCAAGAACCAGGGCCAGCTTTTGTTCTTCGTTCCTGCCTACCTCACCACTACACCCCTCTCCCCTCCGGGGAGAGGGCAGGGTGAGGGGCCGGGTGGGGCGGGGTGCGATGGCTGAAAGCTTTTTCGCCTGCTTTTATAGAAATCCGGCCCTCGTCAGGTGGCACATCCCGAGCCTACGAGGCTATGGGAACATCGGCGCTTCACCACCACCAAGGAGCGATCCATGGCACACGTTTCTCCGAATATGGTCACCACCGGCAACGAGCTGCCGGGTTATCGCGTCGTGCGGCCGATGGGTATCGTGCGGGGGATTACCGTGCGGTCGCGCAGCATCGTCGGGAATCTGGGGGCGGCGCTGCAGACGCTGGTCGGCGGCAATATCTCGATTTATACCGAGTTGTGCGAGAAGGCGCGCGAGGAAGCGTTCGAGCTGATGTTGCAGCATGCGGGGCAGCACGGTGCCAATGCGGTGGTGGCGATGCGGTATGACGCCAACGACGTGGCGGAAGGCGTTACCGAGGTGCTGGCGTATGGGACGGCGGTGCTGGTCGAGCCGCTCACCTGAGGCTGCGGTGCCGCGCGGGGTTCGCAGGCGACCGGAAAGCGTCGCCTGTCGACCGGATGCCGGGTTCAAAAATCTTCTGGCATACGTCCCGCGGCTGGAGGCCATGAAAGCATCCGCGCTCCATTCATCGAAAAGGAGTGCGCATGTCTCATATCCGCTTGCATCTGATCAGCACCGGCAATGATCTGCCGGGCTACCGCGTCGTCCGCCCCTTGGGCATCGCGCGCGGACTTACCGTGCGCTCGCGCAGCATTGTCGGTACTTTGGGCGCGAGCCTGCAGACGCTGATCGGCGGCAATATTTCGCTGTATGCCGATCTGTGCGAGAAGGCGCGCAGGGAAGCATTCGAGTCGATGCTTCGACATGCTGGGGACTTGGGTGCCAACGCCGTGGTGGCGATGCGCTATGACGCCAACGAGGTCATGGCCGGGGTGACCGAGGTGCTGGCTTACGGCACCGCCGTGATGGTCGAACCCTTGTCCTGAGCCGGATGCGCGGGCCATGCCAGGCCCGCGCGCCGCCGGCTTCAGAAATGGCTGAGCCCGGTGACGTGCCGCTGCGTGTCGTACTCCACGCAGGTGTCGGCCAGTGCGGGCAGGATGGCCAGGGCGTGGCGGCTCAGGCGTTCGAAGTGGGCGAGGAAGTGTTCCATCGCGTTCGCGTCCATGGCCAGCGGCGCATGGCGGGCGAGCAGTTCCTCTTCCTGCTGGCTGCGCCACTGGCGCACCACTTCCCAGTTCGGCGCCTGCAGCACCACCAGCGCGTCCAGCTTGCGCCATAGCGGCTGGTAGCCGCGCAGCTGCTTGTTGACCCAGTGGCGCCAGGTGCCGTCGGGGTCTTCGTCGCGTTCCATGGCATTGACGGGCTCGTCCAGCGCCGACTGCAGCTGCGGCTTGATGCCCAGCGCCCAGCCTTCCAGCACGATGAGCTTGGGCGGGCGGGTAATCCGGGGCCAGCGCGAGGGCGGCATGCGCGTGTCGCGGCCCTTGTCGAAGCGCGGATAGGTGACCGGCAGCTTCTCCGACGCATGCGGCAGGGCGGCCAGCACCGACATCAGCAATTCGATCTCATGCGTGCCGGGCACGCCGCGGGTCTTCAGCAGCGGATGGATCTGGTGGGCGAGCGATTCGCGCTCGCTGCGGCTGTAATAGAAGTCGTCCAGCGCCAGCACCTCGGTGGCCAGGCCGCGCGCCTCGGCCTGGGCCTTCACCTCCCGCGCCAGGGTGCTCTTGCCGCTGCCCTGCAGGCCGGAGATGCCCAGCAGGTAGGGCCGCCGCGAGCGGGCGATGCGGCCGGCGTACTGATCCAGCAGGAGTCCCGCCAGGGTCGAATTCTGCGTGATAGCATCGTTAACCATCCGCGCATGATGACGCGCGCCGGCCACGATTCAAGACCCATGCTGAAACCCGAAATCCTCGAGACCTTCCAACAGCTGCTGGAGGGTGCCCGGGCCAGCGGCGACCCCGAGCCCACCGCCATGACGCTCGCCACCGCCGACGCCGGCGGCCGCGTGAGCTCGCGGGTGGTGCTGCTCAAGGGCGCCGACGAGCGCGGCTTCCGTTTCTTCACCAACTACCAGAGCGACAAGGGCAGCGAGCTCGAAGCGCATCCGCAGGTGGCGCTGTGCTTCCACTGGAAGCTGTTGCGCGACGGTGTGCAGGTGCGCATCGAAGGCGCCGCGCGCAAGCTGATGGAAGAGGAGTCGGATGCCTACTTCGCCAGCCGCCCGCGCCTGAGCCAGATCGGTGCCTGGGCCTCGCTGCAGTCGCAGACCCTGCCGGACCGCGACACCTTCGAACAGCGCGTGGCGCGCTACGAGCAGGAGTTCGATGGCCGCGACGTCACGCGTCCGCCGCACTGGGGCGGCTATGTGGTGGAGCCGGACATGATCGAGTTCTGGTACGGCGCGCAATACCGCCTGCACGAACGCGTCCGCTGGAGCCGCCACGGCCAGACCTGGACGCACCGCATGCTTTATCCCTGAAGCTTGCGCCGCAAGCTTTATCCCTGGAGGAGACTGCAGCCATGACCCGAGCCGCGCCCGCCGGACACGTCGCCCAGCAAGGCTTCACCGTGCATACGCGCGGCCGCGGTTTCAGCGAGATCACCGACAAGGTGACCGAGGCGGTCATGGCGGCGGGCGTGCATACCGGCATCGCCCACGTCTTCACCACGCACACCAGCTGCTCGCTGCTGATCAGCGAGAACGCCGACCCCGCGGTGCGCGACGACCTGGAGCGCTGGTTTGCCCGCGCCGTGCCCGACGGCGACGCGATCTTCCGGCATGACGCCGAAGGCCCGGACGACATGCCGGCGCACGTGCGCTCCATCCTCACCGGCGTCAGCCTCACCTTGCCGGTGCACGGCGGCAAGCTGCTGCTGGGCACCTGGCAGGGTGTGTACCTGTGGGAGCACCGGCACGATCCGCACCAGCGCAAGGTCACCGTGACCGTGCTGGGCCACTGAGCCGCACCTGCGCTTTCACCCCGCGCTTTTTTCGCCGAGACCATGTCCACCGACGCATTTCCGCACCGCATCGTCTGCCTCACCGAAGAACCCACCGAGGTCCTCTACGCGCTGGGCGAGGAGCACCGCATCGTCGGCATCTCCGGCTTTACCGTGCGGCCGGCGCGGGCGCGCAAGGAGAAGCCGAAGGTGTCGGCTTTCACCAGCGCCAAGATCGGCGAGATCCTGAAGCTGGAGCCGGACCTGGTGATCGGGTTCTCCGACATGCAGGCCGACATCGCGCGCGAGCTGATCAAGGCCGGCGTGGAAGTGTGGATCAGCAACCATCGCAGCGTGGACGGCATCCTGGCCTATATCCGCCGGCTCGGCGCGATGGTGGGCGCGGGCGCCAAGGCCGAGGCCTATGCGCAGGAAGCCGAACGCCATATCGCGAAGATCCGCGCGGCCGCCGAAGCGCTGCCGAAGCATCCGCGCGTCTATTTCGAGGAGTGGGACGAGCCGCTGATCACCGGCATCCGCTGGGTGGCCGAGCTGGTGCGCATCGCCGGTGGCGAGGACGTGTTTCCGCATCAATCCGGCGAGTCGCTGGCCAAGCACCGCATCCTGGCCGATCCCGGCGAGGTGGTGCGCGCGGCGCCGGAGGTGATCTTCGGCTCGTGGTGCGGCAAGCGCTTCCGGCCCGAGAACGTGGCCGCAAGGCCGGGCTGGGACGCGATCCCGGCGGTGCGCAGCGGCGACGTGGTGGAGATCAAGTCGCCGATCATCCTGCAGCCGGGGCCGGCCGCGCTGTTCGACGGGCTCAGCGAAATGCATCGGCATATCGCCGCCTGGGCCGCGAAATAGCGGCGTAGGTTGGGGTAAGCGCAGCGCACCCCAACGCCATCGCCACGTTGGGGTGCGCTGCGCTTACCCCAACCTGCGCCGATGGCGTCAGCGCCCCAGCGCGAGCTGCACGCCCAGCGCGGTAAGCGGCGCGGCCACCAGGATGCGCAGCAGCACCAGCACGATCACCGCGATCCACGGCGAGAAATCCAGTCCGCCGGCCACCAGCTTGCCGCGCAGCGGACGCAGCACCGGCGCCACCAGGTTGCCGACCAGGCGCAGCGCGGGGTGGCGCTGGTCCATCGGGAACAGGCTCAGCAGCGACCAGATGAAGATCAGCACCAGGTAGGTGAGCAGCACGAAGTCGAGCAGGTCGGCCAGGCCCAGCACCAGCAGGCCGAGCGGATCGGGCGCCTGCCCGTAGAGCGCGAACGTCACCAGCCGCTGCAGCAGCATCAGCACCCACAGCAGCAGCACGCAGGCCAGGTTGATGCGACGCCAGTTCGGCAGCACGCGGCGCAGCGGCGCCAGCACCGGATTGGTGTAGCGGTAGAGGAACTGGCTCAGCGGATTGTTGAAGTCCGCGCGCGTGGCCTCGGCCAGCAGGCGCAGCAGGAACAGCGTGCAGACCGCGCCGAAGACGAGGTCGACCAGGAAGGAAACGGCATTCAGCAGATAGCTCACGGGGCGTCATCCAGGGCGGCGGCCAGTTCCTCGCCGCGGCGGGTAGCGGCGGCGACGGCGCGCGCCACCATGCGCGGCAGCCCGTCGGCGCTGAAGCTTTCGAGCGCGGCCTGGGTGGTGCCGTTGGGCGAGGTCACCCGGCGGCGCAGCTCGGACGGGTCCTCGCCGCTTTCGGCCAGCATGCGGCCGGCGCCCAGGCAGGTCTGCGCGGCCAGCGCGCGCGCGGTTTCGCGCGGCATGCCCTGGGCCACGGCGGCGTCTTCCAGCGCTTCGACCAGGGCGAAGAAATAGGCCGGGCCGGAACCGGACAGCGCGGTCACCGTATCCATCAGCGACTCGTCTTCCAGCCAGCGGGTGAGGCCGGCGGCGTCCAGGATGCGCTGCGCCACGGCACGCTGCGGCGGGCTGACCCGGCTGTTGGCGCACAGGCCGGTGGCGCCGGCGCCGATCAGGGCCGGCGTATTGGGCATGCAGCGCACGATCGGCAGGGCGCCGAACCAGCGTTCGAGCTGGTCGATGCGCACGCCGGCGGCGATCGAGATCAGCAGCGGGCGATGCTGGCGCAGCACGTCCTGCAGTTCGGCGCGCAGCGCCGGCATCACCTGCGGCTTCACCGCCAGCAGCACCACTTCGGCTTCGGCCGCGGCGGGCCGGGCATCGGCATAGCAGGCCACGCCGAATTCGCGGCCCAGCTCCTGGCGCGCCTCGGCGCGCGGCTCGGCCACGCTGACGGAGGAGGCCGCGATCCCGGTCTTGAGCAGGCCGCCGATCAGGCTGCGCGCCATGTTGCCTCCGCCGATGAAAGCGATGCGGGTCATGCGGGTTCCTTGGGGGACGTGGGGGCCATACCTTACCCGTAGGTTGGGGTGAGCGCAGCGAACCCCCAACGGACGCCGCCGGATCATCCGGGTTCGGGTCCTGGCTGCGTTGGGGTTCGCCTGCGGCTCACCCCAGCCTACGGCGCCATTACGGGGTTATCACTTTCAAACATCGGCCACCCGAAAGACTGGCTCCTGTCGCCGCGCCGCGAGTAGTATCGGGCCGCTGCGAGGGGGACCCGCCAGGGTGGCAGCGCTCAGGCCGAGCCAGGCCGCCCGCGACCGTTCCCCACGCCGTACCGCCCAAAGTGAACGCTCGAAGGGGAACGCATGGATATCGCCGAACTACTGGCCTTCTCGGTGAAGAACAAGGCGTCGGACTTGCACCTGTCCGCCGGCCTGCCGCCGATGATCCGCGTGGACGGCGACGTCAGGCGCATCAACATCCCGGCGCTGGAGCACAAGCAGGTGCACGCGCTGATCTACGACATCATGTCGGACAAGCAGCGCCGCGACTACGAGGAATTCCTCGAGGTCGACTTCTCCTTCGAGATCCCCGGCCTGGCCCGCTTCCGCGTCAACGCGTTCAACCAGAACCGCGGCGCCGGCAGCGTGTTCCGTACCATTCCGTCCGAAGTGCTGACCCTGGAAGACCTCGGCGCCCCGCGCATCTTCCGCGAGCTGATCGAGCAGCCGCAGGGCCTGATCCTGGTCACCGGCCCGACCGGTTCGGGCAAGTCCACCACGCTGGCGGCGATGGTCGACCACATCAACAAGAACGAATACGGCCACATCCTCACCATCGAGGACCCGATCGAATTCGTGCACACCTCGCAGAAGTGCCTGGTCAACCAGCGCGAGGTGCACCGCGACACCCACGGCTTCAACGAGGCGCTGCGCTCGGCGCTGCGCGAAGACCCGGACTTCATCCTGGTGGGCGAGCTGCGCGACCTGGAAACCATCCGCCTGGCGCTGACCGCCGCGGAAACCGGCCACCTGGTGTTCGGCACCCTGCATACCAGCTCGGCGGCCAAGACCATCGACCGCATCATCGACGTGTTCCCCGCCGGCGAGAAGCCGATGGTGCGCTCGATGCTGTCCGAATCGCTGCGCGCGGTGATCTCGCAGTCGCTGCTGAAGAAGGTGGGCGGCGGCCGCATGGCGGCGCACGAGATCATGGTCGGCATCCCGGCCATCCGCAACCTGATCCGCGAGGACAAGGTGGCGCAGATGTACTCCTCCATCCAGACCGGCCAGCAGTACGGCATGCAGACCCTCGACCAGAACCTGCAGGACCTGGTCAAGCGCGGCCTGATCACGCGCCAGCAGGCCGCGGCGTACGCCAGGAACAAAGAGGTTTTCAAGTGAAAACGGGAACGGGGAACGGGGAACGGGGAACATGGTGCTTGTCGCGAGCCTTGGCACGCGCGCGCCGTGAGGTGCGGTTGAAGCAGTGCGCCGCGCTCCGTGATGCCCTTCAAGTTCCCCGTTCCCCGTTCCCCGTTCCCCGCTCCAAGGGAGCCACGCCATGAGCGACTTCGACTTCACCTCCTTCCTCAAGCTGATGGTCCACAAGAAGGCCTCGGACCTGTTCATCACCGCCGGCGTCGCGCCGTCGATGAAGGTGCAGGGCCGCATCGTGCCGATCACGCAGAGCCCGCTGTCGGCGCAGCAGTCGCGCGACATGGTGCTCAACGTGATGACGCCTTCGCAGCGCGAGGAGTTCGAAAAGACCCACGAATGCCAGTTCGCCATCTCGGCGCAGGGCGTGGGCCGCTTCCGCGTGTCGTGCTTCTACCAGCGCAACTGCGTGGGCATGGTGCTGCGCCGGATCGAGTCCAAGATCCCGACCATCGAGGAGCTGAGCCTGCCGCCGGTGATCAAGCAGCTGGCCATGACCAAGCGCGGCATCATCATCTTCGTCGGCGGCACCGGCACCGGTAAGTCCACCTCGCTGGCCTCGATGATCGGCTACCGCAACGCCAACTCGACCGGGCACATCATCACCATCGAGGACCCGATCGAATACGTGCACAAGCACGAGGGCTGCATCATCACGCAGCGCGAGCTGGGCATCGACACCGACAGCTGGGACAACGCGCTGAAGAACACCCTGCGCCAGGCGCCGGACGTGATCATGATCGGCGAGGTGCGTACGCGCGAAACGATGGAACACGCCATCAACTTCTCCGAAACCGGCCACCTGTGCCTGTGCACCCTGCACGCCAACAACGCCAACCAGGCGATGGACCGCATCCTGCACTTCTTCCCGGAAGACCGGCGCGCGCAGCTGTTCATGGACCTGTCGCTGAACCTCAAGGGCGTGGTCGCGCAGCAGCTCATTCCCACGCCGGACGGCAAGGCGCGCCGCGTGGCGGTGGAGATTCTGCTGGGCACGCCGCTGGTGCAGGACTACATCCGCCAGGGCGAGATCCACAAGCTCAAGGAAGTGATGAAGGAATCGACCAACCTCGGCATGAAGACCTTCGACCAGAGCCTGGTCGAGCTCTATCACGCCGGCGAGATCTCCTACGAGGACGCGCTGCGCCACGCCGACAGCTCCAACGAAGTGCGCCTGCGCATCAAGCTGGCCCAGGGCGGCGACGCGCACACGCTGTCGCAGGGCCTGGATGGCGTGGAGCTGGAAGAGACGCGCGACACCAACCAGCTGGGCGGCGGCATGCTGTATCGCTGACGCGGCGCGTTACCGGTCGCTGCAAAAAGAAAGGAGCCCGCGGGCTCCTTTCTCGTTTCCGCGCGCCCCGCGCTGGCAGGGAGCGGGGCGCGGCGCTTACTTCGCGTTGTCGCTGACGGTGACCCCGCCGGTGTCCACGCTCTTCACGCCTTTGACCTTCTTGGCGATCGCCTCGATCTTGGCTTTCTCGCCCGAGGTGGCGGCGGTGCCGGTGATGGTGACCACGCCGTCGGTGGTGTTCACCGACAGGTCGCCGCTCTTGATGCCCTTGGTGGTGGCCAGCTCCGATTTCACCTTGGTAGTGATCCAGCCGTCGGCGGCCTTGTCCGGCACGGTCTGGTTGCTGGTCGGTTTCTGCGTGGCGCCTGCATCCTGCGCGGCGACCTGGGCCAGCGGCGAGGCGGCGAGCAGCGCGACCAGGGCGGCGGCAGGAAGGGTCTTACGGAACAGGTTGGAAGTCTGCATGGCAACTCTCCTGAGAAAGGGGACGCTGTCCGGGGGAGACAGCCGGACGCGGTGTTTCGAACGTCCGTCATCGATACCAGCAGGTCGGGTGTGAACAGCGCTTCGAAAGCGCGTGGAGACGTTCAGGGCGCGATCGCCAATGCGAAGGTTTCGTGCGCTTGTGCGAGCTGAATCGCAAGCTTTCACGAAGCTTGCATGTCGCGCCGCAGCACGTGCGAATTCTCATTTTGTACAGCGATTTACGGGGTTTTCCGGCCCGCGCATGCGGCGGAATTAGTGACCGGGTGAAAAAAATCGCGTTACAAATTCGTTGAGAATCGTACTTTGTTGCGCTATACAGCCCGCTGCTCTTCGGGGCTGGATGGATACGAGAGGGGGGCTCGTCGAGCCGCATCTGGTTAGCCATCCGGGGGCACGTTTCATTCCTCGGAGCAGGGCCCTTCCCCGGGCTCGCACGACCCACATCCCCGGTCCGCACCCGCTTGCGGATCTTGCGTTGCTAACAAGTTGATGGGAGTACAACCTGTGAGTTACCTCGCTGCTTTCACCAAGCGGCCTAAGGGACGTTCGTCCCTGGCCCTGGCCGTTGCCCTGGCTCTGGCCGGCACCGGCGCCCTGGCTCAGTCCAACATCACCGGCTCGATCTTCGGCCAGGTCGCCCCGCAGTCGGGCAATACCGTCGAGATCAAGAGCGTCGACACCGGCCTGACCCGTTCGGTCACCGTCGACGAGCAGGGCCGCTACCGCTTCAGCTCGCTGCCGACCGGCCGCTACAGCGTGACGCTGAAGAACAACGGCGCCGCCGTCAGCACCCGCGACAACGTCGAGCTGAGCATCGCCGGCGGCACGGAAGTGTCCTTCGGCGCCTCCGCCGCGGCCGCGACCGACGCGAAGAACCTGGACGGCGTCTCGGTGGTGGCCTCGGCCCTGCCGGCCATCGACGTGTCCTCGGTCGACACCCGCACCGTGCTGACCTCCGAGCAGCTGGCCAAGCTGCCGATCGACCGCGACATCGCCGCCGCCGCCATGCTGGCGCCGAGCGTGGTCGCCAACTCCAGCTACGGCGTGCCCAGCTTCGGCGGCGCGGCCTCGTCGGAGAACGCGTACTTCATCAACGGCTACGCCGTGACCAACCCGCTGACCTCGATCGGCTTCACCAAGCTGCCGTTCGACGCGATCGACCAGCAGCAGGTGCTGACCGGCGGCTACGGCGCCGAGTTCGGCCGTTCCACCGGCGGCGTGATCAACATCGTCACCAAGCGCGGCTCGAACCAGACCAAGGGCGGCATCTACACCATCTGGGAACCGGAAGCGCTGCGCGCCAGCCCGCGCAACAACTACTTCCCGCAGACCGGCGCGGCCACCAACGCCGCCACCGACGGCAAGCTGTACCAGTACCGCAACCGCAACCAGTACTGGAAGTCCACCGTCGGCGCGTACATCAGCGGCGCGCTGATCAAGGACCGCCTGTTCTACTACATCGACGCCGAAGTGAACCGCCAGGAAGGCGCCAGCGTCGGTTCGTTCTCGAACTCCGCGGCCTCGGCCTCGAAGATCGGCTACAGCGACTACCAGTACAAGATGCCGCGCTGGACCGCGAAGATCGACTGGAACATCACCGACAACCACATCCTCGAATTCACGGGCGTGTCGGACAAGACCGAGTACACCTCGGATCGCTACGCGTACGACTACAAGACGCTCAGCCACGGCAACACGCAGACCGGCGGCGTCTACACCAAGGACGGCGGCGACCTCTACATCGCCAAGTACACCGGCTACATCACCGACGACCTGACCGTGTCGGCGCTGTACGGCACGCAGAAGATCAACCACGTCCAGACCAACTACGGCTTCAATCCGGCCTGCCCGTACATCTCGGTCGGCTCGAACGCGCAGGCCCCGGGCGTCACCTACAACAGCTGCCAGACCGCGGTCACCTCGACCCTGCCGCTGGACGGCGCGAACGACAAGACCAAGGGCTGGCGCCTGGACATCGAGTACCGCCTCGGTGACCACGACATCCGCTTCGGCTACGACGCGCAGAACGCGAAGTCGTTCACCGGCAAGGAATACGCCGGCGGCTACGCCTGGGTGTACGCCAAGCAGACCAACCCGGCCACCGCGATCGACCCGGGCCTGGGCGTGACCGGTTCGCCGGCTTCGGCGGGCGGCCTGGGCGCGCAGGGCTACTACGTCTACAAGGCGTACAACACCCAGCGTGCCGGCGTGGAAACCGACCAGGCGGCGCAGTTCATCGAAGACCGCTGGCAGGTCAACGATCGCTGGCTGCTCTCCATCGGCCTGCGCAACGAGCAGTTCACCAACTACAACAAGAACGGCGACGCCTACATCAAGCAGCGCCACCAGCTGGCGCCGCGCCTGGGCGCGTCGTGGGACGTGTTCGGCGATTCCAGCCTGAAGGTGTTCGCCAATGCCGGCCGCTACCACCTGGCCGTGCCGAACAACGCCGCCGTGCGCAGCGTGTCCGGTTCGCTGATCAGCAACCAGTACTTCACCTACACCGGCGTGGACCCGGTCAGCGGCGTGCCGCTCGGCCTGAACCCGATCGCGGTGAACCCGGCCAGCCCGTTCATCTGCGCCAGCACCGGCGGCGTGTCGTCCAACAAGGAATGCGGCCAGGCGCCGGATCCGCGCACCGTGGCCGCCAAGGGCCTGCGCGCGCACTTCCAGGACGAGTACATCCTGGGCATGGAGCAGCAGATCTCCCCGACCTTCAATTGGGGCGCGAAGCTGACCTATCGCAAGCTGATGAGCGCGATCGACGACACCTGCATCCAGGCGCTCGGCAACAAGTGCCTCACCTTCAACCCGGGCCGCGGCAACACCTTCATGGTGGCGCAGGCGGACGGCAGCCTGAAGGAAGTGCACCTGAGCCAGAAGGACCTGAACCTGCCGGACCTGAAGCGTAAGTACTACGCGGTGGATCTGTTCGTCGAACACCCGTTCGCCGACAGCTGGTACGGCAAGGTCGAGTACACCTTCTCGCGCAACTACGGCAACACCGAAGGCCAGCTGGCCTCCGACCTGGATACCGGCGCGGGCGGCCAGACCGACGTGTCGCGCACCCAGGACTGGGACCTGCCGCAGCTGATGGTCGGTTCCAACGGCACCCTGCCGAACCACCGCGCGCACCAGGTGAAGGCGTTCGGCTATTACCAGCTGAACCAGGAATGGCGCTTCGGCGCGACCCTGGTCGCCGCTTCGGGCCGCCCGAAGAACTGCACCAGCTTCTACCCGACCGCCGACGCCGGCCTGTACAACAGCTCCACGTACTGGTTCTGCGGCCTGCCGGGCCAGCCTGGCTATGCGATCTCGCCGCGCGGCTCCAAGGGCACCACGCCGTGGACCTACCAGCTGAACCTCAATGCGGCCTACACGCCGGGCTGGCTGGACAACAAGCTGACCCTGCAGCTCGACGTGATCAATGTGCTGAACCGCCAGACGGCGACGATGTACAACTATCGCTACGCGCTGAACCGCACCACGGTGAACCCGCTGTACGGCCGTGAGCTGAACTACACCGATCCGCGCTACTTCCGCGTGACCGCCCGCTACGACTTCTAAGCGGACGGAACGGCCCGGCGCCGCAAGGCTCCGGGCCGGTTTCGGCAGACCGAAGCACGAAGCCACCGGCAGCCGCCGGTGGTTTTTTTTTGCGCAGCGGCCGCGCTTCCCTTTAAGTTCCCGCCAATGCCGCCGCTACAGCGGCCGACCTGCAAGCGCCAGACGGAGCGAGGCTCTCATGCACCTGGACCTTCCCACCCTGATCTTCGTCAGCTTCCTCGCCGCCATCAGCGCGGCGATCGGCTTCACGTCGCTGATGCTGGTGCTGCGCGGACAGGCGGCGCTGCGGGTTTGGGTGGCCAGCCTGTGGGTGTCCACCGCGGGCATCGCGCTGATCTCGCTGCGCGGACAGATTCCGGACTTCATCTCGATCGTGCTGGCCAACGGCGCCATCGCGCTGGCCGGCGCCCTGATGGTGAAGGGCCTGGCCGTGCATATGCAGCGGCGCCTGCGCTGGCGCGCGCCGCTGGCGATCGTGCTGGCCTATGCCGCCGGGATCGCCTGGTTCGCCTATGCGCAGCCGGACCTGCATGTGCGCATCGTGCTGGCGAGCGTGCAGGCGCTGATGTGGAATCTCTGGTCCATCTACCTGCTGCTGCGCCAGGCGCCGCGCGAGATCCGCCTGAGCTGCCGCATCCTGGCGCTGATCCTGGCGGCGGACGCCGTGCTGTTCATGATCCGCCCGTTCGTGCCGCTGAGTCCGGACGCGGGGCAGGACCTGCTGCGTGGCGGCGCGCCGGTGACCATGACCTATGTCGCCGGCATCGTGATCAGCCTCGCCGCCTATTTCGCGCTGCTGCTGCTGATCACCGAGCGCCTGATGGTCGACCTGCGCCGCGCGGCCTCGATCGATGCGCTGACCGGCCTGCTCAACCGCGGCGCCATGCTGGCGGAAGGCCGCCGCGCCTTGGCCGCGAGCGGGCTGCACGGCCAGCCCTTCGCGGTGCTGGCGCTGGACCTGGACCGCTTCAAGCAGATCAACGACCGCTGGGGGCATGAGGGCGGCGATGCGGTGCTGGTGCATGCCGCGGCGGTGCTGCGCGAGGTGGTGGCGTGGCCCGGGCACGCGTCGGGCCGTTATGGCGGCGAGGAATTCCTGCTGACCTTGCCGGGCGCGGACCTGCGGGCGGCGAGCGAGCTGGCGGAGCGGTTGCGCGCGGCGCTGGATGGTTCGTCGGTGATCGTGAACGGGCAGCGCCTTCGGGTGACTACGAGTATCGGGGTTACCGTCGGGGCGGGTGGCGCGAGCTTTGAGCAGCTCGTGTCGTCGGCGGACCGGGCGCTGTATCGCGCGAAGTCGGATGGCCGCAACTGCGTGCGGCACGCGGCGGCTGACATGCTGTAGGCCGGGATCCGGTGGCGGTATCGCTTGGTTGTCGCGTTGGCGCTGGTGGGTCTCGCCTTTGGCGAGTGTTTCGCCCCGCTGCCGCGGGGCGAGTTACTTCTTCTTTGCGTGCCCAAAGAAGAAGTAACCAAGAAGAAAGGGCACCCTGCTTGGCGCCCTCAGCAGCAAAGCTGCTGAGGGTCCGTGAGGGCTGGCCGGGCTTTTTGACAGGGCATCCATGCCCTGATCAAAAAGGCGGGGACATCGTGTCCCCGCCCCCTGCGGGGCCTTTTCGTCCAGCCCTCACCGCCGGCGCCAAGGGACCCGAAGATCAAAAGCAACGGCTACAAGCGGAACGCCGCGGCTGCGCCGCGAGCTCTTCGCTCGATTTTCGCCGTGCCTTGCATCCCCCTCTCCCCTCCGGGGAGAGGGCCGGGGTGAGGGGCCGGGCGGAGCGATGCGCGGAGGGGCGAGAAAGCTCAAAAGCTTTTCTTCTCTTCGCGGAAGCGTCGTCGCGAGCACCCACCCCTCATCTGTCCTGGCCGGCGTTTCTCAGAAGGCGACGTTCACCGTCAGTCGCGCCGACTGATCCCGCGCATCGCTCGCAAACTGCCCGTGATACCCGAGATCCACCGTCACGGCGTGGCCGAGCGGGAAGCGCAACCCAAGATCCAGCACGCCCGCGTTGTTCGCCACCGGCAATCCATACACGTTGAAGCTGTCCGCACCGGCGACGAAGCGCTGGCGGCGCTCCGGCACCGTGTCGCCCCAGGCGTGCTGGTAGCCCACGCCGGCATAGGCGTGCAGGCCGCCCGGCCCCAGCTGCAGCGAGCCGCGCACGCCGCCGATGGCGGCGGTGAGATTGGACGAGCTGCCGTCGACGCTGAGTGCGGCAATGGTGCCGTGCTCGGTGAACGCATCGGTGCGCACGTGCACCTGGCTCAGGTTGACGTAGGGCTCCAGCGTGCCGCGGCCGAACTGGAACACGTAGCCGCCGTCCACGTAGGCCTGCGCGGTGTTGGCGTCGTAGCTGGCCTGCGCCGTGCCGGAGAACGGGCCGAAGGCCATGCGCCGCGTGGTGTCGATCTTCTGCCACGCATAGGCCGCGCCGCCGCGCAGGCGGAAATTGCCCAGGTTCCAGCTGGCGTAGACACCGGCATAGTTGGCCTTCGCATGCGCCGTCGAACCGAGTTCGCGCACGTTGAGGCTGTTCTGCCCGTGGCCGAGCACACCGCCCAGGCGCACGTCGCCGACTTCCGTATCCGCGCCGATCAGCAGGCCGCTGCCGTTGGCGTTCATGTCGTGCGCATTGCCGTCGCTGTCGTGGTCGCCCCAGTGGCCCCACAGCGAGCTCCACACCATGTTGCCGGCGCCCGTCGCGCCTTCGGCACTCTGGCCGCCGTAGTTCGCGCCCAGCAGATGGTTGTTGATGGCGTCGCGCACGTAGTGGCTGTCGTCGAACAGCGCGGTGGTGATGCTGCCGTGCATCTCGCCGGAGAGCTGGTCGAAGGCGTGGCGTGCGCTGTCGGGGTCCAGGCCGAGCAGGGCGTCGATCAGTGGCGAGCTCGGGTCCAGATGATCGAGCGCGCCGGCCGTGCTCTTCTGGTTCTTGGTGTCCGCCACGCTTTCGAAGCTGACGTCGTTGCGCTGCAGCGAGAGATTCACCGCATTGGCGGTGTAGCTGAGCAGCGGGGTGAGGAAGGTCAGGTTGGCGCTGACCGCGCCGAACTGCCCGCTCACGCCCTGTGCGGCGGTGAGGATGGTGTAGTCGGTGCGCGGCGCGTAATTGCCCGGCTGCGCCAGCACCAGCACGCTGCCGCCGAGGATGGAGGCCGTGCCGCCGACCACGATGCGGCTGCTCTGGCCCTGCGGCGTGGCGCCCACCTGGTAGCTGGAGCCGGGATGGAACACCGCATTGCCGGTCACCGTGAGCGTGCCGGTGGTGTTGCCGGGAATCACCGTGCCGGACAGGTCCAGCCCGCCGATGGTGCCGATGCCGCCGAGCGTGGCGCCGCCGTTCACCGTGACGTTGCTGCCCAGGGTGGCGCCGGGATGGCTGTTGTCGCCGACGATCAGCGTGCCGGCGGCGACCGTGGTGGCGCCCGACAATGGATTGACCGTGTCCAGCGTGAGCATGCCGGCGCCGGATTTCAGCAGCGTACCGCTGCCGGACAGCGTGCCGTTGAACGTGCCGTCCGTGCCCTGGTTGAAGATCAGCGAGGCGTTGTCGGTTATATTGCCCTGCAGGCTGGTGCTGTCGCCCTGCAGTGCGCCCGCGCTGATCGTGGTGCCGCCGCTGTAGCTGTTCGCGCCGCTCAGCGTGAGCGTGCCGGCGCCGAGCTTGGTCACCGAGCCGGTGCCGCTGATGACGCCGCCGAAGCTGCCGGCGGCGCCCTGGTTGAAGATCAGCGAGGCGTTATCGGTGATGTTGCCCTGCAGGCTGGTGCTGTCGCCTTGCAGCGCGCCCGCGCCGATGGTGGTGCCGCCGCTGTAGCTGTTCGCGCCGCTCAAGGTAAGCGTGCCGGCGCCGAGCTTGGTCAGCGAGCCGCTGCCGCTGACGGTGCCGGCAAAGGTGCCGTCCGTACCCTGGTTGAAGATCAGCGAGGCGTTGTCGGTGATGTTGCCTTGCAGGCTGGTGGTGTCGCCCTGCAGCGCACCGGCGCTGATGGTGGTGCCGCCGCTATAGGTATTCGCACCGCTCAGCGTCACCGTTCCCGCGCCGAGCTTGGTCAGCGAGCCGCTGCCGCTGACGATGCCGGCGAACGTGCCATCCGTGCCCTGGTTGAAGATCAGCGAAGCGTTGTCGGTGATGTTGCCCTGCAGGCTGGTGGTGTCGCCCTGCAGTGCGCCGGCGCTGATGGTGGTGCCGCCGCTGTAGTTGTTCGCACCGCTCAGCGTGACCGTGCCGGCGCCGAGTTTGGTGAGCGAACCGCTGCCGGTGATGGCGCCGGTGAAGGTGCCATCCGTGCCCTGGTTGAAGATCAGCGACGCGTTGTCGGTGATGTTGCCCTGCAGGCTGCTCGTATCGCCTTGCAGCGCACCCGCACTGATCGTGGTGCCGCCGGTGTAGCTGCTGGCGCCGCTGAGCGTCAGCGTTCCCGCACCGAGCTTGGTCACCGTGCCGGTGCCGGAGAGGCTGCCGGCGAACGTGCCGTTCGCACCCTGATCGAACACCAGCGCCGCGTTGTCGAGGATATTGCCCTGCAGGCTGGCCGCATCGCCCTGCAGCGTGCCCGCGCTGACCGTGGTGCCGCCGCTGTAGGTGTTCGCGCCGGTCAGCACCAGCGTGCCCGCGCCGAGCTTGCTCAGGCCGCCGGTGCCGCCGAGCGCCTGGTTGACGGTGAACACGTTGGCGGCATCGGCGATATCGAAACCGCCGCCCGGCGCGCCGAGCGTGATCGCGCGCGCGGTCGACTGGAATGCCGTGCCGGTCACCTGCAGGATGCCGCCTTCGAAATCCAGGTCCGCACTGGCGGCACCGAGGTTGGCATCGGTGCTGACCGACAAGGTGCCCGCGCTCAGCATGGTGCCCTGCGTGTAGGTGTTGGCGCCGCCGAGCACCAGGGTGCCGGCGCCGGTCTTGTTGAAGCCCAGGCCCGTGAGCGTGTTGTCGACCGTGGCCACCCACGCGGCACTCGCCGCGCTGCCGTCGCCGACGCGGATCTCGCTGAGCGCACCGGGCGTCGGCGCGACCAGGCCGAGCGCGTCGCCGACCAGGTGGAAGCCGTCGTTGGCGAACTGCATGCCCAGCGCCGTCACCGCGCCGCCGGTGTTGTCGACCGTGACCGTGCCGGCGTCGCCGCCGAAGATGGCGAAGGCATCGGCCGGTTGGCGCGAGGAAGTCACCGCGCCCACGGCATCCGTCCAGTTCGCCTGCGGAACCGACCAGATGCCGCTGCCGCCGCCCATGCGCGTGCTGTTGGCCAGGCCGTTGGCGTTCCAGAAATTCAAGGTCAGGCCGTTGGTGTTGATCAGGTTGATCTGCTTGCTGGCGGTGAGGTTCTGGATGGTGAAGCCCGAGGGCGGCGCGATGCCGCCATTGGTTTCGGTCAGCGTGCCGCCGTAGGTGAACAGGTTGTACAAGCCGGGGCCGAAGCCGCCGGCATCGATGGGATTGAGCGTGGCGCCGTTGATGGCGAGGTTGCCGTTGACCGCCACGTTGTGGCCGGTGCCGGGCGTGGTGAAGTCCGGGCCGGGTGCGCCGAAGGAGAAGTCGAGCACGCTGCCTTGCGCCAGGGTGAGGTTGCTGTTCACCGTCAGCGAACCGGTGGGATTGCCCGGCGCGAGATGGCCGCCGTTCTGCACGGTGACGCTGCCGGCGACGGTGCCGAAGCCGCCGAGCGAAGCGCCGCTGGCCACGCTCACGTCGCCGCCGATGGAGGCACTGGCATGCGCGGCATCGCCGACCGTCAGGCTGCCGCCCTGCACGGTGGTCAGGCCGGTGTAGGTGTTCACGCCGTTGAGCACGAGTGCGTTGGCGGTATTGGTCAGGCCGCCGGTGCCCTGGATCACGCCATCGAAACTGCCGCCGCCGCTGCCGCCCACGCTGAGCGTGTTGGTGCCGAGATTGACGGTGCCGCCGGCGCCGGCCAGCGCGCCGATGGTCTTGTTGCCGCCGGCGGAGATATCGAAGGTGCCGCCCGCGCCCAGCGTCAGCGCGCTGCCGCCGGCGAGCGCGCCGCCCACGCCCAGCGCCAGCGTGCCATTGAGGATGCTGGTGCCGCCGCTATAGGTGTTGGCGCCGGTGAGGGTTTGCGTGCCGCTGCCGTTGATCGTCACCGAGCCGGTGCCGCTGATGGTGCCGGCGAAGCTGCTGCTGCCGGCGGGGGCGAGAGTCAACGCATTCGCGCCCAACGCCACCGAACTGCCGGCCACGCCGGAGAGATTGGCAAGGCTCTGCGCGCCGGCGGCGGAGAGATCGAGCGTGGCGCCCGGTGCTGCCAGGCTGACCGCGCCGCTGGGCGCAAGCGCGCCGCCGGCGCCCAGCGCCAGCGTGCCGGCGCCGACGGTGGTGCCGCCGGTGTACGTGTTCACGCCGCTCAGGGTCAGCGTGCCGGCGCCTAGCTTGAGGATGCCGCCAGTGCCGCCGATGGTGCCGGCGAAGCTGCTGCCGGCCGCATCGCCCAGGGTCAGCGTGTTTGCGCCCAGCGCGACCTGGGTGCCGGCCACACCGGACAGCGCGCCGATGGTCCGGCTGGAGGTGGCGCCGCTGATATCGAAGCCGCTGCCGGCATTGTTGAGCGCCACCGCGCCGGTGGCGGCGAGCGTGCCGGTCCCGCTGAGCGCCAGCGTGCCCGCATTGATCGCGGTGCCGCCGGTAAAGGTGTTGGCGCCGGCCAGGGTCAGCGTGCCTGCGCCTTGCTTGGCGATGCCGCCGGTGCCGCCGATCGCGCCGGCGAACGTGCTGTTGGCGCTGTCGCCGAGCGTGAGCGTGCGCGCGCCCAGTGCGATCGTGGTGCCGGTGCCGCCGCTCAGCATGCCGATGGTGCGATTGCCGCTGGCGCCGGAGATATCGAAGCCGGAACCTGCGTTCTGCAGATTGACCGCGCCGCCGGCCACCAGCGCGCCGTTGCCGCTGAGCGCGAGGGTGCCGGCGTTGATGGTGGTGCCGCCGGTGTAGATCTCGGCGGCGCTCAGGCTCACCGTGCCCGTGCCGCTCTTGGTCAGCGCACCGGTGCCGGACAGCACGCCGGACAAGGTGAAGTCGTTGCCGCCGGTGACGGTGAGGCCGCCGGCGTTGAGCAGCACCGCCTTGCTCAGCGTCGAGCCGGCGGTGCTGGCGGCGAGGCCGCCGCCATTGGAAGCGATGCTGGCAGCGCTGCCGAAGTTGGCGTCGGCGTCGAACTGGGCCACGCCGCCATTGAGCACGGCGTCGCCGCTGACCAGGGCGCCGGACAGGCTCCAGGTGCCGCTGTTCACGATCAGGTGCTGGAAATTGACGTAGGTGCCGGAGGCGGCGCTACCCGTGCCGGTGGCGCCGGAACCCGGCCCGGCCACCACGTTCTGCAAGGTCAGCGTGTTGTTGCCGCCAGCGCCGCCGTCGATCTGCCCGGTGGGCGCGAAGTTGAGATTGATGCCGAGCACGCCGAGCAGGTTCAGGCCCAGGCTGCCGCCGGCGTTGACGTTGGAGCCGGTCACCGCGGTGAAGGTATTGGTGCTGTTGGTGCCCATCGACACGCTGCCGCTGATGGTGCCGGCGTTGATGTACGTGTTGCCCGCGGCGGAGCTTTCGAACGCGGTGCGGCCGGTGACGGTGCCGGTGTTGGTGAAATTGACCTGCGCGCCGCCGTAGGCAGCCACCACCGGTGCATCGGAGCCGAGCAAGGTGACGCCGAGCAGGGCGGAGGAACCGATGCTGCCGGAGTTGGTAATGGTGGTGGTGCCGCCACCGCCATTGCGCACGGCCAGCGCCATGCCGGTGAGGTCGGCCAGGTTCAGGCCGAGCAGCCCGGTGGTGCCCTTCATCGTGCCCTGGTTGCTCACGGTCACGGTGCTGCCCGGAATGGAGGCGCCGAGATTCGGATTGCCGATCACCGTGCCCGAGGACAAGAGGCTGAGCAGTCCGAGCAGGGACGGATCGATGGTGCCGGCGTTGTTGAGCGTGGTGCCGTTGCCGGTCAGCGACATCGCGGTGCCGCCCAGGCCGAGCAGCACGCCGGTGGAGCCGCCGGCGTTGACGTTGACGGTGAGGTTGTCGGCGCTGCTGGCGTACGAAGGCGCCAGCGGATTGGCCGCGCCCGAGCAGGTGACGGTGGCGCCGTTGGTGGGATTGATCGGCGAGCAGGCGGCCATGGCCGATGGCGGCGGCACGGCGGCGCAGGCGGCGAGGCAGGACAGCGCGAGCAGGCGGCGCGCGGGCAGGCGGCGCGTTCCTCCCGGCGGAACCGCGGCGCGTGGTGCATCAGCCAGTTCGGAGGCGACTTGACCGTGACCATCGAAAACCACACACAGCGTACGGTTCCAGACGAGCCGGTAAATGCGATTCATGTTGTACCCCTGTCGAGTGAGCCGGTGCCGGGCGGCTGTACTGCGTGTTGACGGGGCTCTCCTATGAGCCCCGGACGTGCAGCACGCGCATTCGCGGACGGTGCCGGACGGGCCGGCGGTCGCTGCGGTGCGCGTGAAAGGGGGTGGCTGGAATCAGCCGGTAAGGTTCAGTGCGGCGAGGTGTGGCGGGGCGGAGCGTCGTTCCACAAAGCGATGACCATCTGACACCTCCTGTGCAATGGACCGGGACGAACTGCGCTGGTCTGCCGTGGCGATCGCGCCCCCTGTGGATGCGATGCCCCGGCGATTCTATGGGGGCCAAATGTTGAATGGCGGTGAAAATACGCCCGGCCGGAGAAAAATGAAACGGGGTGTCAAGGCACGCCGGCGTTCCAACAGAAACGGGGCGCCAAGGCGCCCGGCGTTCCAAAAAGAAACGGGGCGCCAAGGCGCCCCAGGATTCCAAAAGAAACGGGGCGCCAAGGCGCCCCGTTTGTTCTCGAATCGCCGGTGGATGGCGAATTACTTCAGCTCGGTCTGCGTGGTCATCACCATGCCGCCGGCTTCCACGTGCACCTCGCCGCTGATCGACTTGATGCGCTCGGCCTGCTGGCGCATGGTCTCGAACTGCGCCTTGGCGCGTTCGGCCGCGGCCTGGGCCTTGGCGGTCTCTTCCTTGTTGGCGTCGTCGCCGTCCTCGTGGTTCATGGAATCGGTCAGCTCCTTGAGGCGGTCCGACTTCTCTTCCATGGCCTTGATCCAGGACACGTACATGTCGCCGCTCAGGTGCACGCGGCCCATCTGGCCGGCGTCGCCGGTGGGGGCCTTGAGCATGGCGCCGAGCTTGGCGTCCTGGCCTTCGCCGATGGCCATGGCCAGGGCCTTGTCGCCCATCGCCAGCCATACCGGCTGGCCGAGCGCGGCGGTCATGTCCGGCGGCAGCGCCACCGGCTTGCCGTCGGGCGTGAGCTTGAGCTGGGCCAGGGCCGGCGAGGCCATGCTGCCCATCGCGGCCAGGCCGGCCGGATTGGTGGTGCCGACCAGCACGCGGCCGGTGAACTTCGGCGTGGCGCTGCTGGCGTCGAAGCTGTCCAGCGACACGCGCAGGCCCAGCAGGTCGCCGAACGGCGGCATCGCGGCCTGCTGCGCCACCTGGCCCAACTTGGCGAAGCCTTCGTTGAGGTTGGCCAGCGAGGCGCAGCCGAACGGCTTGGCCGCCACGGCCTCGGCCTGGGCGGCCCAGAACGTGCGCAGCGTGCCGACCGGCAGGGCCAGGCTCATGTCCATCGGCGCGTCGGCGGCTACGCCCAGGCCCGGCAGCTCGACCTTGAGGCCGGTGAAGGCCTTGGTCACGTCGTCGGCCAGGGCCACGTCCCAGCGCAGGTCCTGGTGCTTGGGATCGAGCTTGGTGTAGCCGAAGCTCATCGCCGGCACGCGGCCGGCGATGCGCACGGCGTCGGCTTCGCAGGCCGGCGAGATGCCCGGCTGGGTCGCCACCGGCTCGCCGGTCTTGGCCGATTCGGCCTGCTGGTGCGCCTTGTACATGGCGGCGAACAGCGGGTCCTTGCCGCTGGCGGCCAGCGGCAGCAGGCGGGCGAGGTCGACCTGGCCCACGGCCCAGGGCTTGTAGCCCTTGTCCTTGGCCAGCTGTTCCAGGCGGCCGTCGTCCTGCAGGTTCTTGGCCGGGCGGTCCAGGCCCAGCGCCTGGCGCAGCAGCGGCTGCGGCGCGTCGGCCGGCAGCACCGCGGCCACCGCCTGCTTGCCGACCACGGCCAGGATCACCTGGGTGCCGGCCTCGGCGGAGGCATGCTTGCGGTAGGTGACGCCGCCTTCGGTGGCGGTGTCGAGCTTCTTGCCGTAGGCGGTTTCCAGGCGGCCGATGAAGGCGTCGAAGGCCTTGCCGTCGGCCAGCTCGAAGCGCATCACCGGGGCCAGCCCCAAGCCGTAGATGGCCGAATGGCCCTTCATGTTCACGCCGACGTTCTGCGCGAACGCCCCGATGCTCTTGCCGTCGAGTTCGGCGATGAAGGCCTTGAGCAGGTTGGCCGTGTCGGCGTCCTTCTCCTTCAGGTCCTCGGCGGCGGCCTTCAGCTGGGCCAGCTGGCCCGGCAGCTGGGCGTCGGCCTGCGCGATCAGCGCATTGCGGGTGTCCTCGTCCAGCACCTCCAGGTTGGCCACCACGTACGGCGTATCCGCCGGTACGAAGGCCAGCGGGGCGTCCTTGTCCTTGTGGCCGCAGGCCGCCAGCAGCACGCCGGCGACAGCCAGCGCCAGGTAGCGCTTACTCACTCGCATGTCGATTCCCTGAGATAGATAGAAGAAGGTGTAGCGCCGCGCATTATGCCCGTTTCGCCCGGCACTTGCGGGCGAAACAGTGGGCATTCCCGGGCGTTCGGGGAGGGGCGGCGCCCTACGCGGGGCTTACGGGCGCGCCAGCATCTCGGCCAGCACGGCCATGCGCACGAACACGCCGTTGCCGACCTGCTCCAGGATGCGCGACTGCGCCCCGTCGGCCACCTCGGAGCTGATCTCGATGCCGCGGTTGAGCGGGCCCGGGTGCATCACCAGGGCATTGCGCGCGGCGCGCGCCAGGCGGCGCGCGTCCAGGCCGTAGCGCTTGAAGTAGTCGGCCTCGTCCTGCAGGTCGGTGGCGGCCATGCGCTCCTTCTGCAGGCGCAGCATGATCACCACGTCGGCGCCTTCCACCGCCTGGTCGAAATCGGTGAAGCGCTGGCAGTGCGGCATCTCGTGCTCGGTGGGCATGAGCGCGGCCGGGGCGCACAGGCGGATGTCGCGCACGCCCAGCGCGGCCAGCGCGTGCACGTCCGAGCGCGCCACGCGCGAGTGCTTCACGTCGCCGCAGATCACCACGCCCAGGTTCTCGAACTCCGGCCGGTGCTGGCGGATGGT
Source organism: Dyella sp. SG562 (assembly GCF_011759495.1). Classification (NCBI taxonomy): domain Bacteria; kingdom Pseudomonadati; phylum Pseudomonadota; class Gammaproteobacteria; order Lysobacterales; family Rhodanobacteraceae; genus Dyella; species Dyella sp. SG562. Next base: position 274,972 of record NZ_JAAOYS010000001.1, on the reverse strand, counting down.
CAGCATGTCCAGCAGGCCCTGGGTGGGGTGGGCGCGGTTGCCGTCGCCGGCATTGACCACCGACACGCCGCTCATGGCGTGGCGCACCAGCTCGTCCGGCGTGCCGGAGATCTTGTGGCGCACGATGATCGCGTCCAGGTGCATGGCTTCCAGCGTGTGCAGGGTGTCGTACAGCTCCTCGCCCTTGCTGGTGGAGGAGAAGCCGATGTCGAAGTTGATGACGTCGGCGCCGAGCCGGCGCGCGGCCAGCTCGAACGAGGTGCGCGTGCGCGTGGACGGCTCGAAGAACAGGTTCAGGATGGTGCGCCCGCCCAGCAGGTCCAGCTTGCGCGTGCCGTGCGCGCAGGCGTCGCGCATGGCGACGGCGCGGTCGAGCAGGCGCTCGATGGTGGCGCGCGGCATGTTTTCGAGCGTGGTGAGGTGGCGCAGGCGAGGTGTCATGGCGGGGGCGGATCGGCAAGGGTGGAAGTGGCGTCGGCTGGCTGGGCCAGCCAGCGCTCCAGGATCACCGCGGCGGCTTCGGCGTCGATGGCGCTGGCGTCGCGGCGTTTCTTCAGGCCCGCGGCGCGGGCGCCGGCGAAGCGGCGGGCCGCTTCCTGCGAGCTGTGGCGTTCGTCGATCAGCGCGACCGGCAGCGCATAGCGCTGGCCCAGCCGCTCGGCCAGGCGGCGCGCGCCGCGGCTGGCGGCCTGTTCCTCGCCTTCGAGCGTCAGCGGCAGGCCGATCACCAGGGTGTCGGGCTGCCATTCGCGGCGCAGGGCGTCGAGCTTGTTCCAGTCCGGTTCGCCGTCGCGCACCGGCACCACGGCCAGGGCGCGGGCCAGGCCGGTGAAACGGTTGCCGACCGCGACGCCGAGCAGCCGGCTGCCGTAGTCGAAACCGAACACACAGCTCATGCGTGACCCACGTAGCCCGGCAACTGCAGCGGATTGACCCCGACCAGGCCGGCGGCGGCGCTCCAGCGTTCCTCCAGCGGGGTGTCGAACACGATGCGCTCGCTCGCCTCCACGGTGAGCCAGCTGTTGTCTTTCAGCTCCTGCTCCAGCTGGCCGGCGCTCCAGCCGGCGTAGCCCAGCGCCATCAGCGCCTGGCGCGGACCGGTGCCCGCCGCGATGGCGATGAGGATGTCGCGCGAGGTGGTCACCGACCAGTGGTCGTTGATGCGGTAGCTGGATTCCCAGTGGCCTTCCTCGCGATGCAGCACGAAGCCGCGCTCCTGCTGCACCGGGCCGCCGATCAGCACGGGCAGGTCGGAGACTTCCGGGTCGTCGCATTCGAGTTTCATCTGCCGGAGCACGTCGCCCAGGCGGTACTCGGAGAGCTGGTTGACCAGCAGCCCCACCGCGCCATCTTCGTCGTGCTGGCAGATGAAGGCCACGCCGCGCGAGAACGGCGGTTCGGCCAGGCTGGGCATGGCGATCAGGAAATGACCGGCGAGAGACGAGGGAGGGACGGCGCTCATGCCCCGCATTGTAAGCGCAGGGGGTGCCGGTAGGGTGAGGACGAGGTTGGCGGAACGTGCAGCCGCGGACAGGCGGGGCCGTTTCAGCGCGTATGCAGCACGTTGTCTTCCTGGAACTGCCAGGTGCGCGTGATGTGCAGTTCGTCCACGCGCTCGCCGCCCTGCGGCAGCGGCGGGAACGGCGCAGCCAGGCGCACGATGCGCTCGGCGGCCTTGTCCAGCAGTTCCTGGCCGGAGCTGCTGATCACTTCGATGTCCATCACCTTGCCGTCGCGGTCCAGGGTCACCGTGAGCAGCACGTCGCCGTGCAGCTTCTGGCGGCGCGCGGCGTCGGGATAGTTGAGATTGCCCACGCGCTCGATCCGGTCCACCCAGTTGCGCATGTAGCCGGCGTAGGCGTACTCGCTGGTGTTGGAGGAGATGAACTTCTTCTTGGGGCGCTTGGCGTAGGCCTCCTGGATGCGCCGCTTCTCGGCCGCCAGCTGGGCGGCTTCCATCTGCACGCGGTCGGCGTCGGAGGCCGGCAGCGCGCTGTCGCTGCGCTGCGGCTGGGCGCTGTCGGAGTTCACGCTGAAGCGGCTGTTGCCGGTAGTGGTGAGCAGGCGGTCCTGGGTGGCGTCCTGCGGGCGCGCCGCGGTGGCCTGCTGGGCGCGCTCGGCCACGCCGGGGTCCGGCTTGGGCAGCGGGCCGGAGAACGGCTGCGACGGGCGCGCCGCCTTGTCCTGCTCGCCGCCGCCGCGGTTGCTGGCCTGGGCCAGGAAGTCGGCCTGCTCGGGCTTCTCGCGGTTGGCCACGTCCACCAGGGTCACGTCCAGCGTGGGCAGGGCCGGCTTCGGCTTCACGTAGCCGAAGGTGATGCCCAGCAGCAGCACGCCGTGCAGCAACAGCGAGAACAGCAGGGTGGCGCCGATCAGGTCGGCGCCCCGGGGTGCGGGTTGACTCACGCGGAACGCTTTCCGTGGATGTGGTGTTCGATGACGTCGAACAGCTGGCCGCAGATATTAAGCCCGAACTGCTTGTCCAGTTCGCGCGCGCAGGTTGGCGATGTGACGTTGATCTCAGTGAGGTAGTCGCCGATCACGTCCAGCCCCACGAACCACAGGCCGCGCCTGCGCAGCTCCGGTGCCACCTGCGCGACGATCCAGCGGTCGCGCTCGGTCAGCGGCACGCCCTCGCCGCGGCCGCCGGCGGCCAGGTTGCCGCGGAATTCGTCGCCCTGGGGAATGCGTGCGAGCGCATAGGGCACCGCCTCGCCGTCCACCACCAGGATGCGCTTGTCGCCCGCGCTGATCTGCGGAATGAACTTCTGCGCCATCACGAACTGCGCCTGGGCGCTGTGCAGGCCGCCGCTGAGCAGGGTTTCCAGCATCGAATTGAGATTGCTGTCGCCGGCGCGCACGCGGAAGATGCCGCGCCCGCCCATGCCGTCCAGCGGCTTGAGCACCACCTCGCCGTGCTCGGCCACGAAGCGGCGCAGGTCGGCCTTGTCGCGGGACAGCAGGGTGGGGGCCATGCACTGGCCGAAGTCCAGCGCGTACATCTTCTCGTTGCAGTCGCGCAGCGCCTGCGGGTCGTTCACCACCATCACGCCGGCGCGCTGGGCCAGCGACAGCACCATGGTGTCGTAGATGAACTGGGAGTCGACCGGCGGGTCCTTGCGCATCAGCACCACGTCCACCCCGGCCAGCTCCTGCCAGCGCGCCTCGCCCAGGCTGAACCAGCCGGACGGGTCGTCCTTCACGGTCAGCGGGGCCAGCCGGGCCCAGGCGCGGCCGTCGCGCACGGCCAGGTCGCCCTGTTCCATGTACAGCAGCGCATGGCCGCGGCGCTGGGCTTCCAGCAGCATGGCGAAGGTGGTGTCCTTGGCGATCTTGATGGCGCGGATGGGATCCATCAGCACGGCGACCGAAAGGGCCATCGTCATTCTCCGGTAGTGGGTGCCCCGTAGACTGGCGCGTTCTTGCCGGGCCGGCGGCGCACCAGGTCGATCGGGTGGGAAGACGCGCATGTTCGCCGAGCCGCGTCACGGCCGGCAAGCTATGTGAAGTCGTGCCGCACGGCTCAACCGCGAGGAATTTGGCTTGACGCCACGGCGGGCAGGCGGTAAACAGCACGGACAATCGTCCGCCCACGAGCGGATGAATAGGTGGGCAATCTTGCGGGATTCTTTTCGTCCACATGGAGCCGACGGCCCTGGCGCTGTCGGCTTCGTGTCTACCTGAGCCTGGGGCGGGTCACAGGGGGGTGTGTGAACTTGAACATAAGTGGAAATGGCCTGGCCGGTCTGAAGGTCATGGTGATCGACGACTCGAAAACGATCCGTCGCACGGCGGAAACCTTGCTGAAGAAGGAAGGTTGCGACGTGCTCACGGCCGTCGACGGGTTCGAAGCGCTCGCCAAGATCTCGGACCAGAAGCCCGCCATCATCTTCGTCGACATCATGATGCCGCGCCTTGACGGTTACCAAACCTGCGCGCTCATCAAGAACAATCCGCAATTCCGGTCGACGCCCGTGATCATGCTGAGCTCGAAGGATGGCCTGTTCGACAAGGCCCGCGGCCGCATCGTCGGCGCCGAGCAGTATCTGACCAAGCCGTTCACGCGCGACGAACTGCTTGGAGCCATCCATCGCCATGTCACGGTGTAAGACCACCATCGACTACAGGGGCTGAGGGGGACCTGTGGCCAATATTCTCATCATCGACGACTCGCCGACCGACGTGCGCGTGTTCACCACGCTGCTGGAGCGCGCCGGGCATACGGTCGATTCCGTCAACAACGCCGAGGAGGGCATCGAGCGCGTGCGCTCGGAACTGCCCGCCCTGGTCATCATGGACGTGATCATGCCCGGCATGAACGGGTTCCAGGCCACGCGCACGCTGACGCGCGACCCTGTGACCAAGGATGTGCCGATCGTGATGATCACCACCAAGTCCATGGAGACCGACCGCGTGTGGGGTTTGCGCCAGGGCGCCCGCGCCTTCATCACCAAGCCGGTGAACGAGAAGGAGCTGCTGGCGTGCATCAACGATCTGCTGCCCAACGCGGCCTGAGGTCTACCCGATGAGCCAGACCTTGTCCCCGTTCGAGATCCTCGCGCGCTACGAGCGGCTGTCGCTGACCCATGCTTCGGATACGCCCGAGAAGCTGGAAGCGCCCGGCCTGTGGCGCGGCATCGGCTACCGCGTGGGTTCGCGCCTGTTCGTCAGCGGCATCGACGAGATCAGCGAACTGCTCGCCGTGCCTTCGCTGACCCCCGTGCCCGGCACCCAGGCCTGGCTGCTGGGCGTGGCCAACGTGCGCGGCAACCTGGTGCCGGTGGTGGACCTGGGGCGCTTCCTGTTCGCCGAGCGCACCCTGCACACCGAGCGCAGCCGCCTGCTGGTGGTGCGCCAGGGCGCCGGCAGCGTGGCGCTGCTGGTGGACGAGGTGTTCGGCCAGCGCACGGTGGATACCGAAGCGCGCCGGGCGGCCGAGCAGGAAGACGATCCGCGCCTGTCGCGCTTCGTCGAGGAAAGGGTAGGAGAACCCCGGCTGGCGGTTTTCAGCATGGGACGCCTGGTGCGTGCCCCGGACTTCCGCCAGGCCGCGGCCTGAGGCAGTAACCGGTAGTGAGTAGGACCGGTGCCGGGTCGCGGCCGGATTGACGGGCTTTGAAATTCCCAACCGATGCCGCAACGACGGCGTGGCGTAGACGGGTGAGGTAACGCACATGAGCACTACAGGGGGCGTCGGCAAGGAGCGGGGCTATACCGGCCTCATCGTCTTGCTGGTGGTCGCGATCGGCTTCGCGGCGCTGGACTTCTTCATGCTTAACGCGAAGAACGGCGAGGACCGCCAGGCCATCGGCCTGACCACGCAGATCCAGGTGTTGTCGCAGCAGACCGCCAAGTACGCGCTGGAGGCGTCGGACGGCAACGTCGACTCCTTCAAGGAGCTGGAAACCAATCGCAACGCGATCGATTCCGCGGTCCAGCGCCTGAATGCCGGCGACACCAAGAGCGGCATGAAGGCCTATGCCGACAACAGCGCCTCCCCGGCCGGCCGCGCGGTGGCCGCGCTGAGCAATGCCTGGAAGCAGCTGGACGCGGACATCGGCAAGATCCTGTCGAACAAGGCCCTGGTGCTGGATTCGGCCCAGCGCGCCGGCACCCTGTCGCGCGAACTGCCCGTGCTGAACTCCAGCATGGAGCAGGTGGTGAACATCCTGCAGCAGCGCGGTGGCAGCGCCGAGCAGACCTACACCTCGGCGCGCCAGATGCTGCTGGCCGACCGCATGATCCGACGCGTGCAGGAGATCCTGCAGGGCGGCGACGCCTCGCAGCCGGCGGCCGACGGCCTGGCCCGCGACGGCCAGCTCTACGGCGGCGTGCTCAAGGGCCTGCAGGAAGGCAACGCCGAAGTCGGCGTGCGTTCGATGAACGACGCCAACGCCCGCAAGATCCTGGGCGACATGCAGATCAAGTGGGACAGCCTGCAGGACCCGGTGACCAAGCTGGTCGGCGCGGCCGGCAACCTGTCCGAAGTGAAGCGCGCGGGCAACCAGGCTTCGCTGGATTCGCAGAACGTGCTGCTGCGCGCGAACGAACTTTCGGAGCAGATTGGCAAGCTGCCGCTGCGCCGCCTGTTCCCGAACGTGTGGTGGGGCGTGCTGGGCGCCGGCGGCGCCGCCGCCTTCGCCGTGCTGCTGGTGTTCACCCTGGTCCGCGACCAGCGCCGCCGCTTCCAGGAATCGGCCGAGCTGAACCAGCGCAACCAGGAGGCGATCATGCGCCTGCTGGACGAAATGGGCTCGCTCGCGGAAGGCGACCTGACGGTGAAGACCACCGTCACCGAGGACATCACCGGCGCCATCGCCGACTCGGTGAACTACGCCATCGACGAGCTGCGCACCCTGGTGACCACCATCAACGAGACCTCCGAGCAGGTGTCGTCGTCGGCGCAGGAAACCCAGACCACCGCGCGCCACCTGGCCGACGCGGCGCAGAGCCAGGCGGCGCGCATCAGCACGGCCACCTCGGCGATCAACCAGATCGCCAGCCTGATGGACAACGTGTCGAAGGACTCCGCCGAATCGGCCGACGTGGCCGAACGCTCGGTGCGCATCGCCTCGCGCGGCGCCGAAGTGGTGCGCGAGACCATCTCCGGAATGGACTCGATCCGCGACCAGATCCAGGAAACCTCCAAGCGCATCAAGCGCCTGGGCGAGTCCTCGCAGGAAATCGGCTCGATCGTGGAACTGATCAACGACATTGCCGAGCAGACCAACATCCTCGCGCTGAACGCCGCCATCCAGGCGGCCTCGGCGGGCGAGGCGGGCCGCGGCTTCGCGGTGGTGGCGGACGAAGTGCAGCGACTGGCCGAACGCTCGGCCAGCGCGACCAAGCGAATCGAAACGCTGGTGCAGGCGATTCAGTCCGACACCAACGAAGCGGTCAACTCCATGGAGCAGACCACCGCCGAAGTGGTGGCCGGCGCCCGCAAGGCCGAGGACGCGGGCAGCGCGCTGGGCGACATCGAACGCGTGTCGCACGATCTGTCCGCGCTGATTCAGAACATCTCGGCCGCGGCGCGCGAGCAGTCCATCGCGGCGACGGACATCTCGCAGTCGATGAACGCGATCCAGGAAATCACTTCGCAGACCTCGCAGGGCGCGAGCCAGACGGCCGAGTCGATCGGCTACCTGGCCCAGCTGGCCAGCGATCTGCGGCGCTCGGTGGCGCACTTCAAGCTGCCGGGCTGACGACAAGAAACAGGTACGGGCGCGCGCATTCCCATGAGCGCGTCCGAGGACAGGGGGGCAACCTCGACGGTTGCGTGACACGCGTTGCGCGGCCGCTGAGAGGGGCGCATGAGACTTCAAGACCACATCGATTTCACCACCCTGCAGTGGGTCAAGCCCGAGCTTGACGAGACGCTGGCCATCGCCCGTGAGGCGCTGGAGTCCTACGTCGAAAATCCGGGCGACCGCGCCGTCATGCGCTCGTGCGCCGACAGCCTGCACCAGGTGCAGGGCACCCTGCGCATGGTCGAGCTGTACGGCGCCGCGCTGGTGGCCGAGGAAATGGAAAACCTCGCCATCGCCCTGCTCGAAGGCCACGTCACCCAGCGCGAGGAAGCCTATGCCGCGATGATGCGCGGCCTGATGCAGCTGCCGGACTACCTGGAACGCCTTTCGGGCGGCCATCGCGACGTGCCGGTAGTGCTGCTGCCGCTGCTCAACGAGCTGCGCGCCAGCCGCGGGCAGCAGGCGCTGCACGAGTCGGCGCTGTTCGCGCCCAACCTCGAAGCCGCGCTGCCCGACAGCGCGCCGGCCGCGCTCAACCAGGAAGAGGCCGAGCGCATGCACGGCCGCATCGCCGAGCTGCGCCTGCGGTTCCAGCAGCAGCTGCTGGCGTGGTTCCGCGGCCAGTCGGCCGAGCAGCAGCTCGGCGCCATGGTGCAGACCCTCGATGCGATCGCCGCGCGCTGCTACAGCGTGCCGGGCCGCCGTCTGTGGTGGATCACCGCCGGCGTGCTGGAAGGCCTGCAGCAGGGCGTGCTGAAGAACCAGGCGGGCGAAGTGCGCCAGCTGATCGGCAAGGTCGATCGCAGCATCCGCCAGCTGATCGAACAGGGCGAAGCGTCCATGCGCGGCGGCGACGCCGACGAGCTGGCGCGCAAGCTGCTCTACGTGGTGGCCCAGTCCAGGCAGCGCAGCGCGCGCATGGACCTGCTGGTGCGCACCTACGGCCTGGACCGCCTGCTGCCCGACGAGGGCGAGCTGGAACACGCCCGCGGCTCCATGTCCGGCCACAACCGCGCTCTGCTGGATTCGGTGGCCAAGGCCATCAAGGAAGACCTGCTGCGCGTGAAGGAGGCGCTGGACCTGTTCCTGCGCCAGGCCAACGCCGATCCCGCCCAGCTCAGCGAACAGACCGGCGTGCTCGAACGCGTCGGCGACACCCTCGGCATGCTCGCCCTGGGCGTGCCGCGCCGCGTGGTGACCGAACAGCGCCGCGTGCTGGAAGACATCGCCAACCGCATGCGCGCCCCGGACGAAGAGCTGCTGCTCGACGTGGCCGGCGCGCTGCTCTACGTGGAAGCCTCGCTCGACGACCACATCGAGAGCCTGGGCGCCGACGAGGAACCCTCGGCCGAAGCGCCGGTGAACATGCTCCCGCGCAGCGAGGCGCGGCACATCCTGTCCACCCTGATGCAGGAAGCCACCGCCAACACCGGCAAGGTGAAGGACGCCATCGTCGCCTTCATCGAATCCGGCTGGCGCCATCAGGAACTGACCGACGTGCCGGGCCTGATGGACGAAGTGTCCGGCGCCATGCGCATGCTCACCGCGCCGCGCCCGGCGGAACTGGCCGAAGGCATCGGCCGCTTCGTCGGCAACGAACTGCTCAGCGACCGCCGCGTGCCCACCAGCGCGCAGATGGACCACCTGGCCGACGCGCTGGCCGCGCTGGAGTACTACCTGGAAGCCGCGCGCGAACACCGCGGCGGCCTGGAACACATCCTGGACGTGGCCGAGCACAGCCTCAGCACGCTCGGCTATTGGCCACCGCCGCCGGTGCGCACCGTGCTGGCCGACGCCGAGCCGGAAGCCGCCGCGCCCGCGCCGGCAGCGGCGCCCGCCGCGTTCACGCCAGACCTGGGCACCGACCACGAACTCACCGAAACCGTCAGCCTCGCCACCGGCAACGACCTCGGCGGCCTGGTGATCGGCGAAGCCGTCACCCCGATGCCGTCGGCGCACGAGCTGGCCGGCCTGCGCCTGGTCGACACCGAGCACGTGCCCGCGCCCGCCGCGTCCGGCGCCAACGACGACGACGACTGGGTCGAGATCGAAGAAGAAGTGCTGGAGCAGGTGCCCTCCGCCGACGCCATCAATGCCCACGCCGGCTTCCAGGTCAGCGTGGACGGCATCGACGACGAGATCCGCGAGATATTCCTGGAGGAAATGCAGGAAGAGATCGACAACCTGCGCGACGCCGAGCAGAAGTGGCTGGCCGATCCGGAGCGCCTCGAGGCGCTCACCCCGATCCGCCGCTCCTTCCACACGCTGAAGGGTTCCGGCCGCCTGGTCGGCGCCTCGGCGCTGGGCGAGTACGCGTGGAAGATCGAGAACATGCTCAACCGCGTGCTCGATCAGTCGATTCCCGCCAATGCCAATGTGCAGGCGCTGATCCGCCACGCCATCGAGGCGCTGCCGCAGCTGCGCGCCGCGCTGATGGGCGAGGGCGCGCCGACCGCGCCGCTGGCCGCGATCATGGAAACCGCCGACCGCCTCTCCGGCGGCAGCGAACACGCCAGCATCGAGGACTTCAAGCCCGCCGGCACCGAGACGGTGCGCCGCACCGTGCGCCGCCGCGTGCCGCGTTCGCAGCTCGCCGCCGAGGCGATCCCGCCCGCCACGCTCGCGCACGTCGAGCCGGCGCCGGAACCGGTGGTGCACACGCCGGCGCACGAGACCATCGCCGCGCCGGTGCTGCCGCCGGTCGACCCGGTGCTGCTGGAAATCCTGCGCAGCGAAGTCGCCCAGTACCTGCAGACCATCCGCCACGCGATCAACCGCGTCGACGCCGAACTGCGCGTGGACGACGGCCTGCTGCGCGCCGTGCACACTCTGCATGGCGCCATCGCGATGGTCGACATCCCGCTGCTGACCCAGCTGCTGTCGCCGCTGGAAAGCCTGCTCAAGCGCCTGCGCGCGGCCGGCCATCCGCTCTCTGCCGAGGGCGTGAACCTGCTGGGCAAGAGCGCCGATGCAGTCGACTACATCATGGGCCAGTTCGACGCCGAGCAGCCGCAGCTGCCGGAGCTCGACGCGCTGATCCGCCGCCTGTGCGAGCTGCGCGACGCGCAGCCGGAGCCGCAGGTGGCCCACGTGCTGTTCGAGCCGCTGGCCGACGACCTCGCCGCGGAAGGCGAGGCCGACGAAGGCGCGCTCGCCGCCGCGCTGGACGCCGCCATGCCGGTGCAGCCGGGCGAGACGCACGCGCCGCACGACGCCGCGCCGGCGGCCGAAGCGCCGGTGGATGCATTCACCGCCGAGCTGATGGCCGCGCTGGGCAGCTTCGACGCCGAACTGCCGGTGCACGAAGCCGGCACGACGCACCACGTCGCCGCGCCGGTGGCGGAAGAAGACGATTTCGCCGCGCTCTACGGCGACCTCACCGCCGAGGAGCCGCAGCACGCGGAAGCGGTGGAAGACCCGAACGAGATCGTGGTCGAGAACACGCTGTCCTTCGATGGCCACGCGATCGAACCGATCGGTCTTTCCGGCACGCATCCGGGCGCCGCCGAACACATCGAACTGTCGCTCGACGCCGTGGAGCCGGCCGAAGCGCACCTGGTCGACGCCCATGCGCTGGTCGGGACGGAGCAGCCGGCCGAAGCCTTCACGCATGCGACGCTGGAACCGGCGCTGGCCGAAGGCGAGATCGAAGAGATCGAAGTCGGCGACGTGATCGAGAGCGAGCTGGCCGATTTCCTCGGCAGTTCCGAGCCGCTGGCGAATCTCGCCGAGCCGGTCGCGGGGCTGGCCGACGAGCCGGCGGCCGCAGCGGCGCACGTCGAAGAGACCTCGCTGGCCGATGCCGAGCCGGTGGTCGAACACGAGCACGTCGAGGCCGTGCACGCCGAGCCCGCTCATGTCGAGCCGGAACATATCGAGGCGGAGCGCATCGAGGCGGCGCCGTTCAAGGCCGAAGAGATCGAAGAACCGGCGCCCGAAGCAACCCGCGCGCCGCAGCACGACCTCAGCACCGAATACGCCGGCAGCTGGACCAACGACCAGATCGATCCGGACCTGCTGGAGATCTTCGCCGAGGAAGCGCGCGAGATCCTCGACCACTCCGACAGCGTGCTGGCGCAGTGGCGTGCCGAGCCGGCCGAGCCGGAACACATGGCCAGCCTGCAGCGCGACCTGCACACGCTGAAGGGCGGTGCGCGCATCGCCGGCATGGTGCCGGTGGGCGATCTCACCCACGCCATCGAAACCTTGCTGGAAAGCCCGGCCGGCCACGATCCGGCGCGCCAGGGCGAGCTGATCCGCGCGCTCGAAGCTGGCTTCGACGCCCTGCACGGACTGGTGCAGCGCGTGTCGCAGGGTCGCGGCGTGGAATACCCGCAGGCGATGATCGACCGCTTCCTCGGCCTGGCCGGCGAAGCGAAGCCCTCGGCCGCACACGCCGAACCGGCTGGCCTCGCCGCCGAACCGGCCGATCGCGCCCATCTGCCCGAGCTGCTGCCGGAAGAAGGCCAGTTCGACGAGATGCGCGGTCCGCAGGAACAGATCCGCGTCCGTTCCGAACTGCTCGACACCCTGGTCAACCATGCCGGCGAGGTGGCGATCTACCGTTCGCGCCTGGAACAGCAGGTGGCCGGCTACCGCTTCAACCTGGTCGAGCTGGACCAGACCGTGCAGCGCCTGCGAAGCCAGCTGCGCATGCTGGAAATCGAAACCGAAGCGCAGATCATCGCGCGCTTCCAGCGCGAGCACCGCGAAGCGGGCATGAGCGTGTTCGATCCGCTCGAGCTGGACCGCTACTCGCAGCTGCAGCAGTACTCGCGTGCGCTGGCCGAGTCGGTATCCGACCTTGTCTCCATCCAGGGCATGCTGGACGAACTGACCCGCCAGGCCGAAACGCTGCTGATCCAGCAGTCGCGCGTCAGCTCCGAACTGCAGGACGGCCTGCTGCGCACGCGCATGCTGCCGTTCGACACCATGGTGCCGAACCTGCGCCGCACCCTGCGCCAGGCCGCGCAGGAGCAGGGCAAGAGCGCGCAGCTGTTCGTGGAAGGCGCGCACGGCGAAATGGACCGCACCCTGCTGGACCGCCTGAAGGCGCCGTTCGAGCACATGTTGCGCAACGCCGTGGCGCACGGTATCGAGTCGCCGGAAGAACGCCGCAAGGCGGGCAAGCCGGCCGAAGGCGCGGTGCGCATCCGCGTGGCGCGCGAAGCCACCGAGGTGGTGGTGCGCGTGACCGACGATGGCCGCGGCCTGGACCGCGAGGCCGTGCGCAAGCGCGGCATCGAGCGCGGCCTGCTGCGCGCCGACGCCAAGCCCAGCGACGACCAGCTGCTGGCCCTGATCACCCAGCCGGGCTTCTCCACCGCCAGCAGCGTCACCCAGCTGGCCGGACGCGGCGTGGGCATGGACGTGGTGGCCAACGAGATCAAGCAGCTCGGCGGCTCCATCGCGGTGGAATCGCAGGCCGGTCAGGGCACCACCTTCGTGCTGCGCCTGCCGTTCACCCTGGCGGTGACGCAGGCGATCCTGGTGCGCATCGGCGAATCGAACTTCGCCATCCCGATGACTTCGGTGCAGGGCGTGGCCCGCATCAGCCCGGCCGACCTTACCGAACGCCTGGCTGCGTACGAGCCGAGCTTCCCGTATTCGGGCGAGCAGTACGGCATCCACGACCTGGCGGAACTCCTGGGCATTCCCGCCGGCCATCCGGGCGACGAGCAGCTGCCGCTGCTGCTGACCCGCGCCGGCGACCTGCGCGCGGCGATCCGCATCGACGCCGTGATCGGCTCGCGCGAGATCGTGGTGAAGTCGGTCGGCCCGCAGGTGAGCTCGGTACCGGGCATCCTCGGCGCCACCATCATGGGCGATGGCTCGGTGCTGATCATTCTCGATCTGCCGCCGCTGGTGCGCCACGGTATCGTGCGCCGCCAGGAGCGCCTGGCCGAAGGCCTCAGCGCCGTCGAAATGCCGGTGGTGGAAGAAGAGCGCGTGCGTCCGCTGGTGATGGTGGTCGATGACTCCATCACCATGCGCAAGGTCACCGGCCGCGTGCTGGAACGCCACGAATACGAAGTGCACACCGCGAAGGACGGCCTCGATGCGCTGGAAAAACTGCACGAGCGCGTGCCCGACCTGATGCTGCTCGACATCGAAATGCCGCGCATGGACGGCTTCGAGCTGGCCGAGCAGATGAAGGCCGACCCGCGCCTGCGCAACGTGCCGATCATCATGATCACCTCGCGTACCGGCGATAAGCATCGCCAGCGCGCGTTCGACATCGGCGTGGACCGCTACCTCGGCAAGCCGTACCAGGAAATCGAGTTGCTGGCGCAGATCAGCGAAGTGCTGGAGCAGCGTGCGCTGCAGGACCAGGCCACGGAGTCCGCCCATGGCTGAAGCCCCGGCAGTCGCTCTGCTGTTCGACGACGCGGAACTCGGGGCGCATCTGCGCGAAGCCTTGCGCGAGCGCGGTGCACGCATCGTGCACGAAGGCGCGCTGGGTACGCTGAGCCGCGAAGTGATCCACGGCACCGGCGCCCAGGTGGTGGTGGTGAACCTCGACGACGAAGCGGCCGACGGCATCGACCGCCTCTACGACGTGATCGACGGCGACCATCCACGCGTGGTGTTCAACGACGCCCAGGCCAGCCGCGGCCTGGACGGCTGGGACCGCGCGCGCTGGGCCCGCCATCTGGCGGTGAAGGTGCTGGCGGACGGCGATATCGATCCGCCGCGTCCGGCCGATGCCCTGGCGGTCGAAACGCCGGTGGTGCATGAGCCGGTGGCGGTGGCTGCTGTGGCTCCGGTCGCTGCCGTAGCGTTGGCAGAAACGTTTGAAGCACCGGCAGCCGAAGCCGAGCCGGCCACGCTGGCCGAGATCGAGCCGGTGGCCGACCTCACGCTGATCGACGAAGCGCCGGAGATCCTGCTTTCGCCGGTGGTCGGCGAAGCCGCCGACGTTTCCGAATCGCTCGCCGCCGAACTCGAAGCACTGCTCGCCGCCGATACGGACGAGCCGGCCGACGACGACTTCGGCAGCGGCCTGAAGCCCATCGCCGAAGACGCGCCGCCGCTGCACGACGGCATGTTCGGCGCCGACTTCGGCGCGGACTTCCTCGCCGACACGCAAGGCCATGCGCCGCTGCCGCCCGTGCACGAGGATCTCGTCGCCGCGGTGCCGCCGCCGGTGCGCGAAGAACTCACCGCCAGCCTTCCCGACGAGCCGCTGGCTGCGCCGCCGAGCGCGCCGCGTCCGTCGTTCCAGCTCGACCATCTCGCGCTGGCGCCGCTGGACGACAGCTTCATGCCGGCCGACACGCCGATCAAGGTGGAGAAGATGTCCACCGCCGAAGCGTTGCATGCGAGCTGGTCGCTGGTCGACGAGGACGCCCCGCTGGCCGAAGCGCCCGCGCCGGAGTTCGCCATCGAGAAAGTGAGCGCAGCCGATTTCCTCGCGCCCGACGTGGAGCTGGTGGACGAGGCGCCGCTGATCGAACCGGGCATGACGCTGGAGCTGGTCTCCATCGAGGAAGCCATCGCGCCGCGCGAGGAGTACTCGCACGAAGTGCACCTGGGCGAACTCGACAGCGCGCTGGGCCGCGTGCTGCTGCTGGGCGCGACGGTGGACAGCACGGATTCCGTTTGCGCGTTCCTTGCCGCCTTGCCGTCCAGCCTGCGCATGGCCGTGCTGCTGACCCAGCATCAGGGCGCCGCTTCGGCCGATATGTTGTCCGAGCGCCTGTCCAAGCATTCCGCACTGCCCGTGCGCATCGCCAGCCATGGCCAGCGCGCCCGCGCCGGCGAAGTGCTGCTGGTGCCTGCCAACCGCCAGGTGCGCTTGCTGCGCGATGGCCGTATCGAATGCGAGGCGGTGGACGTCGCTTCGTTCCAGAACCCGTCCATCGACAGCGCGTTCACCACGGCGGCCAATGTGTTTGGCCGCGATGCCGTGGCCATCGTCTTCGCCGGCCCCGGCACCGATGCGGTAGCGGGCGCGCAAGCCGTGCACGACCGCGGCGGCCGCGTGTGGGTCGAGCGGGCCTCCGGCGACCATTACGCCGACATGGTGCACGGCGTGGAAGCCGAACGCCTGGCAAGTTTCACCGGAACGCCGTTCGAACTGGCGGCACGTTTGATCGAAGAGGAAGTCCAGCGATGAGCGAGCAGCCGTTGCCGCGCGAGATCCGTTGCGTACTGGTGCCGGTAGGCCATCTGCGCCTGTTGCTGCCCAACGCGACCGTGGCCGAAGTGATCACCTTGCCGACGCCGGAGACGGTGGAAGGCGCGCCGGAGTGGCTGCTCGGGCGCATTGCCTGGCGCGGCTGGCGCGTACCGCTGGTGTCGTTCACCAAGCTGGCCGGCGCGGAAGAGGGCGACCCGTCGCTGGCGATGCGCGTGGCCGTGCTGAAGGCGCTGGGCGGCAATCCGAAGCTGCCGTTCGTGGCGGTGGTCACGCAGGGTTTTCCGCGACTGACGACGTTGAATGCGGAGCTGATTATTCCGACTCACGATGGGACGGAGTTGCCGGCGGGTGTCAAAGCGCAGGTGCTGGTGCGCGATGACGTGGCGGTGATTCCGGATCTTGAGGGGATTGAGGAGCAGTTGACGGAGATGTTGGAGTTGGCGGGCTGACCGAGGGTTGTGCAGCGCCTGGTTGGCGCTTTGGTCTTACTCGTTGTTGTGTGTCCATGGATTTGGGACTAACCCTAGGGAAGGGGAATCATGGATGAGGGTTTGATCACAATCGATGGCGAGGCTGTCGTGGAAGATTTCGAAAGGAGCCGAGGTTGCGTGCAACCTCGGCTTTTTTGTGGGTAAAAATCGAGCGATGGATGGTATCGCTTGGCCACACAGGATCGTGGCTTGACCCGAGCAGTAGATCGGGTCGGCCGTTCAATCTGGGGATGAACATGGAATTCGCGGGCTGTCTGATTCGTTGTCTTGCGAAAGCAGGGGTCTGGGGACGGGTTGTCCGTTTCTTATCGAGCCGGTCTGATGCAGCACCCTCTGGACTCGTGCGTGTTGGACTATGCCTGGGATTGCTCCTGGCGGGCGCCACCCATACCACGGCGGCGCTCGCTGACAGTCATTGGTGTCCGCCTGGCCTCTTCGGCTGGCCAACGTATAGCCAAGCCGAGGATCACTGCACGAATGTGATGGTGCCAAACGCTATGTCGCAGTATCCCGATCTGGTCGTTACCGCGTCATGCCATACGTGCTGCATTGAATGGAATAACTCGTCCCAGAC
Source organism: Dyella sp. SG562 (assembly GCF_011759495.1). NCBI lineage: Bacteria > Pseudomonadati > Pseudomonadota > Gammaproteobacteria > Lysobacterales > Rhodanobacteraceae > Dyella > Dyella sp. SG562. The sequence goes on along the minus strand of NZ_JAAOYS010000001.1, from coordinate 258,514 downwards.
CGGACTCATTGGCTCCTGGGTATTTGGCTTGCACAACAACGTGAATGGCCTGGGCAGCTATGACTACGGGGTCGGGAATCAGTGGGAGTGCCCAGCTCCCATCACCCCGGATCCGGGCAAGAGCAACGGCGAGCCGCCATGCCCGAACTGCGTTGGTGATCCCATCAACGCGGGCACTGGCAATGTTTTCCGGCGAGAAGAGGAGTTTGCCGCTGGCCGATGGCTGGTTTTCAACCGTTACTACAACAGCGCCCCTAGCGCCGGTGCCGGGCAACTAGGTCTGCGCTGGCGGCATACCTATCTGCGCTCGGTCAACTTCGTTGCGGGCACGGCGCCGAACCCCGATACGGTTGCGGTCACACGAGAAGACGGTCGGGTCGTCATTTATAGGCTTCTCGCCGGCGTTTGGTCCGGAGAACCGGATGTCTTCGATGAACTGGTCGAGCAAAAGGACGGCTCTGGGAATCGAACTGGCTGGCTATTCAAGCGGGTCGATACCCGCAGCACGGAGCAGTTCGACACCACTGGCAAGCTAATTGCCATTCAAGACCCCGAAGGCTTCGTCGTCTCTCTGGCGTATAGCAATGCTTCAACTCCAACTAGCATTGCCCCAGGACCGGGCTACCTGATTTCCGTGACGGACCCCTTCCAGCGTGCCATCAACCTTACCTATGGGGCATCAGGTCGCCTCGCAGCAGTGGCGAGTCCTGATGGCCAGACCATCAGCTACGCCTACGATGCTTCCGGCAATCTCTCCACGGCAAGCTTTCCCGACGGAAAGCAGCGTGCCTACCTATACAACGAGCCATCGCGTGTAAGTGGATCACAGGTGTCAGGCCTGCTGACTGGCATCATTGATGAGAACCAAGCCAGATATGTCAGCTATAGCTACGACGTGAACGGAAAAGCCATAGAAAACGAACTGGCTGGCGGTGTGGATACTTTCGCTATCACATACAACGGCGATGGCTCAGCCAGTGTCACTGATTCGCTTGGCGTGATGCGGGTTCACACCTTCACGGTCATACAGGGCGTACCAAAGGCAGTGGGCCTGGATGGGACATGCAAGACGTGTGGCACGGTAAGTGCTCGCGAGTACGACATCACTGGATTGGTCAGCAAAACTACCGATTTCAACGGCAACATTACGAGTTACCAGCACAATAGTGAGGGGTTACTCACGGGGAGCGTAGACAATTACGGAAGCCAGAATCCGCGACTCATCCAAACGGATTGGAACAACGTTTTTCATCTTCCGACAGAGCGGCGCATCTATGACTACAACTATAACCTCATAGAGAAATTCACGTGGTCGTACAACGGAAGAGGCCAAATCACGGCGGACTGCGAGATTGACGCATCCAAGTCCGCAGCACTTAGCTATGTGTGTGGCAGCGCGGCGACGGCTCCTGACGGCGTGCGGCAGCGCCAGTACAGTTACTGCGACACCATCGGGACGGGCTGTCCATTCGTGGGATTGCGTTTGAGTGAAGCGGGTCCGCGAACTGACCTCAGTCAGGTCAGAAGCATCCAGTACTACACAACGAGCAGTGCTTCCGCGAAAGCGGGTGATATCTATAAAACGATTGATCCAATGGGCCATGTAACGACCTACACGTCCTATGACGGGGCAGGACGCGTCACTGGAATGGTCGATGCCAACGGCGTAACAACATCCTTTACCTATACGCCCCGCGGGTGGTTGAAAACGCGCACGATCGGCAGCGCGGTCACGACGCTCGATTACGATGGCGTGGGGAATGTGATCGGGGTTACTGATCCGGATAACATCAAGGTCAGCTACACCTATGATGCCGCCCATCGCCTCACTGATATCACCGACGCCCTCGGCAACCGCATTCATTACACGCTGGATGTGGCGGGCAATAAGACTAAGGAAGAGACTTTTGACGCGGGTAACTCCCTTCGCCGCACGCTGGCCCGAAGCTACAACCCCCTGGGTCAGTTGACCGCCATCAAGGATGGTCTCAGCCGCACTGTGTTCGATGCCAGCTTCACCGACAGCTACGACGGCAACGGCAATTTAGTGCGAAGCGCCGATGCCTTAGGGATCCAACGCAAACAGGGCTACGACGCTCTTAACCGCTTGGTCAGCACCATCGACAACTACAATGGTATCGATACCTCCACGCAGAACACCCAGAGCGTGTTCGCCTATGACGCTAAGGATCAGCTGCAAGGCGTCAGTGACCCGGACGGCCTCAACACTACGTACGACTACGATGGCCTGGGTAACACCAAAGCGGTGCATAGCCCGGACACAGGCACCTCCAGTTACGTCTACGACGCGACCGGCAACCGCATCCAGGGCACCGATGCGCGCGGCGTGGTCAGCCATAGCACCTTCGACGCGCTGAATCGCATTACCACCACAACGTATCCGACCAGCGACGCCAACGTTAGCTACCGCTATGACGAGGCCGACAACGTCACCGGCTGCACGGACTCGTACCCTATAGGTCACCTGACCAGCGTGGTGGAAACCGCCGTCACCACGGTCTACTGCTACGACGCTCGTGGCAACATGTTGCAGAAGCGTCAGACTCAGGGCACCAACATTGACACAGTGCGCTATAGCTACACCCTGGCTGACCGTCTCGCCAGTACCCGCACCCCGGACGGCACCCTAATCCAGTACAGCCGCGACGGCGGCGGTCGCATCAACAGCGTCACTGCTCAGTTGCCGGCCAGCAGCAATGTCGGCAACGTGGTCACCAACGTCAGCTATCTCCCCTTCGGTCCCATTGCCAGCTACACCCTGGGCAATGGCCAGACCCTGACCCTTACCTACGACGCTAACTATGCGGTGACGGATGTCGTGAGTCCGGTGTTGAACCTGCATTTCGCCCGCGATGCAACCGGCAATATCACCGCGCTGGGTAACGTATCCGGTGCCAATCCTGCCATCGAAACCTACAGCTACGACCCGCTGTATCGTTTGACTGGGCTTAAGGATGCCCAGGGCCAGGCGATCGAAGCCTACACCTACAACAAGACCGGCGATCGTCTAAGCAAGACGAGCAATGGGCTGGCGACGGGCACCTACGGCTATCAGGCTGGCACGCACCGGCTGACGAGCATCGGTAGTAGCGCTCGGATGTATGACGCCAACGGCAATATGACGGGTAATTCAACCGGTGGCGACACCTTCGGCTACGGCTACAATGATCGCAATCGTATGACGGTGGTTCAGCGCAATGGCCAGACCGTTGCGAGCTATACCTACAACGCGATCGGACAGCGGATTGCCAAGGTGTCTGCGGCGAGTCTGCGCTTTGCGTATGACGAAGGTAGTCAACTCATCGGTGAGTACGGAGCAACGAGCCGGAGCTATATTTGGCTGGATGGATTGCCGGTAGCAGTAGTCGATACGAACGGCGCCGCGAGTGTGGTGAGCTATGTGCATTCCGATGGGTTAGGCACGCCGCGCGCGGTTACCGATAGCGCGGGGGCAGTGGCTTGGCAGTGGAGTTACCAGGCAAATCCGTTTGGCGAAAAAGATCCGTCGGTGGGCGTAGGTACGCTCAACCTCCGCTTTACCGGTCAATACTATGATCAGGAGTCGAAGCTGAGCTACAACGTTAATCGCGACTATGAGGCTGCGATAGGTAGGTATGTGCAGAGCGATCCGATTGGACTCGAAGGCGGCCCGAGCACGTATGCATACGCCAACCAGTCCCCACTTCATTTCGATGATGTCGATGGCACCCAGGCCTTCGCGGAAGGCCCTTTGAATAAGGGGGCCTCAACCATCTACTGCGATGGACTCGGCGCGATCGCCATTTGGCTATTTAAGCAGAATCCGTGTTGGGATGATTGTGTGAAGGAGCACGAGGGGGTCCATCGAGCCGATGCACTTAGGTCTAACCCGACTGTATGCCGTAACCAGCCAGCCGGAACTCAGGTATATGTAGGTTCAGTGGCGGAGACCTACAAATCCGAAGTCAAGGCCCATAGCAAGGAGCTGGATTGCTTGCGGAAGAAGAAGGCTGCACTGAAGTCGTGCGATCAGTGCCGCAAGGCCATTGAGGAGCGAATTGCCCGCGAAGAAGGTATGAAGGCACGATATGAAAACTGGCTTAAGACGAATTTTTATGAATAGATTCGTATACGCGCTGATTTTATTCATTCTCTCGATGACTTCCGCTTACGGCCAGGCTTTCTTGGTTCGGCCCGTGGGGGTAGTCGTAGAGAACGGCAGGCACTACTTCAATGTGCAGGTATGGAACTGCACAGGTCGCGATGTCGAGGTTCCTCTCGCAGATCTTCCCTGGGGACAGAGCACATTAGGGTTGGTGCTTTATCCTGCAGGCCGATTAGCGGGAGAGCCTTTGAAGGAGAGTATTCCTGCTGTCGACTTCCCCAGCACCAAGGTTAGGATCCAAGCCAAGGATCACGTTGAAGGTCGAGTCGATCTGGATTCCCGGTTTCTCGGCATCTCCCGCTACGAGGGGCGCGGTAATCTGCTTATATTTTGGGAGTACGACTTGAGCCTAATCGCTGGTGGGAATTCGCACGTCGTCGGAGGAATGGTTCCCTTTGATGCATCTGGCAAAGCCAAGAGCGCAGCGGGCATTGCATGTAAGTGATCAAGAGTTGGGGAGGAGTGACGTCGCCGTCGTAGGAGAATAGCTCTTAACCCTTCCGCTTAAGTGCCACGACGTTGCCGCTGGCTCTTAAGCCAGCCAAGTAGTCAGCCCAGGCCTGCATCATCCGTTTGCGCTCATCGAGACGCTGGGCTGCGTGGGTGATCCGTCGCTGGTGATGTGCTTAGTAGTGCTGAAGACGTGGGCGGCAATCCGAAGCTGCCATTTGTGGCGGTGGTCACGCAGGGTTTTCCGCGACTGACGACGTTGAATGCGGAGCTGATCATTCCGACCCACGATGGGACGGAGTTGCCGCCGGGTGTCAAGGCGCAGGTGCTGGTGCGCGATGACGTGGCGGTGATTCCGGATCTTGAGGGGATTGAGGAGCAATTGACGGAGATGTTGGAGTTGGCGGGCTGACCTAGCGTTGTTCGAGCGCCGGATTGGACTCCCCCTGATTTCACGGACACCTAAAAGCGGGGACAATCCTCGCACGGAGGTGTTCGATGGAGAAGCGCCAGAGGTTCGGTGCTGAGTTCAAACGCGAGGCCGTTCGTATTGCCTTAGGACATCGCATGAAGTACGCAAACGGGAACATGGTTAGACTCGGTGATCGAGTGAGATTTGAACCTAATCTCACTGGAGTCGTAGTTTGCTCTGTGGATACGAGCGAGCACATGGAAAAGTATCCGAGAGATCAATGGGCTTCATACTTGAAGCATGGAGTGCTCATAGAAACGGTAGAAATTGGGCTAGTTCATCTGGAGGAGAATGATGTAGCTCTTCAGAAAGAAGAATGAAGAGTTAAGAATTAAGAATGCTAGATGCGCTATGGATGGGGGTGGGACAAGTTTCTTGTCGCCTCTGTCGGCCTCTCCCTTTGTGGCTGAGTCTATGAGAGCAATCCTGCCATCCTCCTTTATTGGCCTCGTCCTTCTGGCCTGCGGATCCGCGGTTGCTGCTCCATCGAGCGCTGTTGACTGCGCGGATCGCGAATCGCGAGTAAGCATCAAGCCTGTCGCCCGGCAAGAGCTGGACATTGAAGGAGGCAAGTTCTCCTATGGCGTCTTCGTCATATCGAACGGGGCAAGTAAGCCTGTCAGTCTGTATGCGGATGTCAGGGCGGAGAAGTATTGGATGGTCCATCCCAATTCCATCGTGCTGCAGCGGGATGTGGATGGAGAGTGGAAGGACTACGTCGGATCGCTATCCGAGTACGCTAGGCCCAGCAAGACGGTCATCATTCACACCACTGACGAGTGGCAGTTCCTCTATTTACTGGATGAAGTGATCGGCAGCGGTGCGAGCCGAACTCAGTTATTCAGACTAATCCTTGTGGATATTGCCAAGTGCAATATTCCGTCGGAGCCGTTCTCCTTGGAGTCGCTAGAAAAGTCCGAAGCCTTGCGATAGCTGCGCGCGCTTGTTGCGCCCCCTTGGATTGAACTCCTAAAAGTCTTCTACGCGACAAAATTTCTGCTCCTCAATCAGTCGCCAACAGCCCGGTCACTCCTTCCTCTTTAATTTTCAGACTGCGCCTATACGGCGCCGACGACGATTGGGCGCTTCGTCACATCTGATAATCATGCCGTCGTAGAACACTACGAGCACGGCCTGGTTGCTGTTACAACCACGGCTATGCAGGCATATGCAGCATGCAAAGTCCTGCGCGCGGAACCGGACGGCCGCTGCTACTTCGAGCGACGCGATCTCTCGCGCCGTAGACCTGACATTTGGAAATTTGAGGGCTTTATGAGGGAATTAATCGGTTTCGAGATAAAGCATGACGACGATGGCTCGTGTCAGTTGTGCATGGAACTTCAATCCGGTCTCTATGCGGGGCGTGGCTCTGCGTATTTCGACCCCAGGTTCCTTCTGGAAAAGGCCAAGGAAATGGCGGTTTATCCTCTGCCGGAGCATGGGGTGGAATTTTTCGGTGGGTATCTGGATGCGAATGATCTGACGAAACTGAGGTGGCGGCACGTCGATCTATCGGTGCGCTCCACGGGATTCCTGGGTGAAATCGGCTTGCGGGCGGCGGTGGCGGAGCCGTCGGATGATGGGAAGACCATTCGCAGCTATACCTTCGTTGAAATAGCCACCGACTACGCGCAGCTGTCCACATTGGCGGAGGGGTTGGTGGCTCTGGTCGAAGGGCGGGATGATTCGTTCGCCATGGAGTTCAATACGGGGCGCGGGCGACAGGGAAGGGTGTACTGACTTATCGTTTCGCCCGATATGAGGCCGTGACCGGCTTGTAAATCCGCACGATCCGCGTGAGTAATTTTCCATGCCGCATACTGCAGATCGCTACACGGTGGAACTTCGCATTTCCGGAATGGAACTGTCGCCTTCTGAGATCACGAAGGCGATGGACATCCAGCCCACGCATGTAAGAAGCAAGGGAGAGCGGCGAGGTGCATCGAGCACATTCGAGAGCGGCGTCTGGTCATATGCGGGCACTCATGCGGATGAATGGCCCTCGCTTGAAGCTGGGCTGGTGAGCTTGATGGAGATTCTTCGTCCGAAGAAGGCGCTTATCGCATCGTATGCGGAGCGCTTCGACGTTTGCTGGTGGTGCGGTCACTTCCAGCAATCGTTTGATGGAGGTCCCACTCTCTCGCCTGCGTTGCTCGGCGATCTCGCGGACTTCGGCGTTGCTGTTGTACTCAGCAACTATCACGTCGGGGCAGAGAGCTAACGGGATCACCAAGTGTTAACACACCCTTGCTACTCTCGCCCCGACCAACAGCCAAGGAGCAAGACATATGCAAAGGATATCCACCGCCGCCCTGCTGGTTCTCTCCGTCGCCGCCATGCCGGCCTTCGCCCAATCGGATCGCGAAGTCGTCGAAGACATGGTCACGCGCTCCGCCAATGTCTGTCCTGGGCATAGCGCCGACCGCACCACTCCCACCGTAAGGTCCGTGCCTGTCGGCGCACTGCGCGTGATGCTGGAGCGCGGGCTGGTGATGTGTCCCGATCGCCGCCTCGACGCCGATGCGCCCGCCGCCTTTTATGGCCGCGTAGGCGTGTTCACCTGGAACCCCGAGGTGAAGGAAGGTTCGGTCGTGATCGTGAAGCAGATCGATGCGATGACGCGCAAGGACGATTACCCGCAGGACACGCTGGTGTGGGATGCGAAGGGCAATGCGTTGAAGCAGCGCACCGTGCCTGCGTTCGAGGCGAAGCCGGGTGCCGCGGTGCTTTACCACGTGCGGTAAAGCGAAGGTATTGATGCACCGACTCGATTGCGGCGCGCCATCTTGGCGCGTCGTTTTTCTGAGCCGCTTCAAATATCCCCATGCAACGCCTGCAACGCCGCCAACGCCGCCAACCCCGCCGTCTCAGTCCGCAAAATCCGCGGCCCCAACCGCAACCCCTGAAACGCAGCCGTACTTAGCGTCCCCACGTCGCGCTCTCCCAACCCACCTTCCGGCCCAACCACCAACACCCCACCACTCGCCGGAAAATCCAACGCCCGCGCCTGCACCGTACCCTCCGGCAACAACGCCAGACGCAAGGCCCCATCATCCGCCGGCAGATCCCGCAACCAGGCTTCCAGCGACAACGCCGGCACAATCTCCGGCACCACCGCGCGCCCACTCTGCTCGCATGCGCTCTGCGCCACCGCACGCCAATGCGCCAGGCGCTTCTCCGCCCGCGCCGCATCGAGCTTCACCTCGGACCGCTCCGTATGCAGCGGCACGATGCGCGCCACGCCCAGTTCCGTGGCCTTCTGCACGATCAGATCCATCTTCTCGCCACGCGCAATGCCCTGCGCCAGCGTCAGCCGCAACGGCGATTCGTTATCCACGCGCTGGCCGGATGCCACACGCACGCTCACTTCGCGCTTGCCCACCGCAACGATGACGGCCGCATAGTCCTGCCCATCGCCATTGAACAGCACCAGCGCGTCGCCAACCGTCATGCGCAGAACGCGCGCCACGTGTTCGCCAGCCTGGGCGGGCAGGGCGAATTCGGTATCGATGGCGAGGGGCTGGTCGACGTGGATGCGGATGGTGCGCATGGCGGGAAGCTTTCGGGAAAGCGCCATTTTACCCACGACCATGGAGCTGAACGACGGTATCGCCCTCCGGCTCCAGGCGGTTGCCGATGGCGTCCGGCAGGCGCAGCATCGTTGAACCCACGGCTTCCTGAGGGCCGAATCATGTCCAAGTCCCCCCTGCTTATCGTCGCCTTGCTGGCCATGCTGGCAAGTTCAGCCTCGGCGCAGGACGCCAAGGCGCCCGCCCAGGATGCCCGCACCCGGCGCATCGAGGGTCTGGAAACCATGCCGTATCCGCCACCGGCGAGCAGCGCCCATGGCGGCCAGCAGGTAGGTATCGATCACAACTGCCTGCGCCAGACCGGCAGCCATATCCCGCCGAAGCAGGGCCAGTGCATTCCCGCGCCGGGCCGGACTTACAACAAGCAGGATATCGACCGCACGGGCGAACAGAAGCTTGGGCCGGCGCTGCGGAAGCTCGATCCGGGCGTGGGCGGGCACTAAGGCTGGGCGATGGCGCGCTCGATGCCGGCGATGGCCACGTCGACCAGGTGATCCAGCTCGTCCGTGCTCACCACATAAGGCGGCATGAAGTAGACGACGTTGCCCAGCGGCCGCAGCAGCGCGCCATGTTCCAGCCCATGCAGATATACGCCAAGGCCGCGCCGTTCCTCCGGCGGATAGGGCGCACGCGTTGCCTTGTCCCGCACCAGCTCCACCGCCGCAATCATCCCGGTCTGCCGCACGTCGGCCACATGCGCGTGCTCACGCAGCGGCGCCAGCCGGCGCGCCAGATGCGCCGCCAGCACCCGGTTGCGCTCCAGCACCGGTTCGTCGCGGAAAATATCCAGCGTCGCCAAGGCCGCGCGGCAGGCCAGCGGATTGCCGGTATAGCTGTGCGAATGCAGGAACGCCTTGCCGGCGTTGTATTCGGCGTAGAACGCCTCGTACACCGGCTCCGTGGTGAGCACGGCCGACAGCGGCAGAAAGCCGCCGGTAAGCCCTTTCGACAAGCACATGAAATCCGGTGACACACCGGCCTGCTCGCACGCGAACAAAGTACCGGTACGCCCGAACCCCACCGCGATTTCATCCGCGATGAAATGCACGCCGAACTCATCGCACAGCGCACGCAGCCCGCTGAGATACGACGGGTGATACATCCGCATGCCGCCGGCGCATTGCACCAGCGGCTCCACGATCACCGCGCAGGTTTCATGCGCATGCCGTTCCAGCAACACCCGCAGATCGCCGAGCCGCCGCGCCGCATAAGCTTCCGCGCTTTCCCCGGCTTCCGCTTCGTACGCATCCGGCGACGGCGCCAGGATCGGCGTCAGCAGCAGCGGCGCATACGTCTTGCGATAAAGCGCCACGTCGCTGACCGATAAAGCCCCCAGCGTCTCGCCGTGATAACTCCCGCTCAGCGCGATAAACCGCGTTTTCTGCCCGCGGCCCTGATTCAGCCAATAATGGAAACTCATTTTCAGCGCGACTTCGATCGCCGCCGAACCGTTATCGGCCAGAAACACCCGCTCCAATCCGGCGGGTGTGATCGCCGCCAGCCGTTCCGCCAGTTGAATCGCCGGCTCATGCGTGAATCCGGCGAAAATCACGTGCTCCAGCGTATCCAGCTGTTCCTTCAGCGCCGCGCCGATGCGCGGGTTCGCATGCCCGAACAGGTTGGTCCACCACGAGCTGATGCCATCCAGATAGCGCCGCCCGTCCGCATCCACCAGCCACGGCCCTTCGCCGCGGACGATGGGCAGCAGCGGCACGGCGCCGGCGTGGTCGTGCATCTGGGTGCAGGGGTGCCAGAGATGGCGGAGGTCGCGCGCGGCGAGGGTCTGGTTGCGGCTTTCGTTCGGGCTCATCCGGGTATGATCGGGGTTCGGCGCCGGCTGCCTCAAGCCCGCCTGTCCGTTGGAGCTCCCCCTGGAGTCAGATTTGTTGATCCGGTTGCGCACCGTTCTGTTGTTCCTGTTGCTGCTGTGTGCCCTGGCCTGGCTGGTGGCGTACCTGCCGGCAAGCTGGGTGCGGCCGCAGCTGGAGGCGCGCTTGCACGGCCTGCGCCTGGAAGGGCTGAGCGGCACCTTGTGGGACGGCCATGCCGAGCGCGTGCTGGCCCCGAGCGGCGGCGACCTCGGCCAGTTCGACTGGCAGCTGTCGCGCCGTGCCTTGCTGGGCGAGACCCGGCTGGGCGTCGCCTTCCGCGGTCCGTGGGGCCATCTCAGCGGCCAGCTGCGCCAGCTCGAAGGCAAGCGCGAGGAATGGAGCCAGGTGCAGCTGGACGGCGACCTCGCTGCGCTGTCCGCCCGCCTGGCGCCGCAGGCCGCCCGGCTCGATGGCCGCCTCAGCATCGACAACGCCCGCATCGTGCTGCAAGGCCGCTGGCCGGTGGAGCTGGACGCCGCCGCGCAGTGGACCGGCGCGCGCCTGCAGGGCGCGCAGCGCGAGCTCGTCTTCGGCAATCTCCAGCTGCGCGCCAGCGGCACGGCCGGCGTGGTCAACGCCACGCTGGAAGACGACGGCAACGGCCCGCTGCAGCTGACCGGCCATCTGGCGCTGAGTCCGCTGGGCTGGAAATACGACATCAAGGCCAGACCGCGCGAGCCGGATCCGGCATTGCGCGACTGGCTTTCCGGTTTCGGCCGCCTCGCGGCCGACGGCAGCATGCATCTGCAACGCAGCGGCGGCCTGGCCGCCATCATGGGCAAGGGGAAACAATGACTGCACCCGATCTGGCGCGGGCCCTGTCCGCGGCGCGCGAAGCGGCGGAAGCGGCGGCGGAAGTGATCCGCCACTACTGGCGGCGCGGCGTGGACGTGGAGATCAAGAGCGACGCCACTCCGGTCACCATCGCCGACCGCGAAGCGGAACTGGCCATCCGCAAGGTGCTGCAGGCGGCGCTGCCGGAAGCGGCGATCTACGGCGAGGAATTCGGCCTGGACGACAGCGCGCGCGAGCTGCTGTGGCTGGTCGACCCGCTGGACGGCACCAAGAGCTTCGTGCGGCGCACGCCGTTCTTCTCCACCCAGATCGCGCTGATATACCGCGGCGAACTGGTGCTGGGCGTGTCCAGCGCGCCGATCTACGGCGAAACGCTGTGGGCCAGCGCCGGCCATGGCGCCTGGTTCCAGGGTGAGGAGGGACCCGAGCGCGTGCAGGTGGCCGCCACCGACAGCATCGCGCAGGCTTCGATCTCCACCGGCAACATCAAGACGCTGACGCTGGATGCGCGCTGGACGGAGCTCGGCGCGCTGATCCGCGACAGCAACCGCATCCGCGGCTACGGCGATTTCTGCCACTACCACCTGCTGGCGCGCGGCGGGCTGGATCTGGTGATCGAGTCGGACGTGAACATCCTGGACGTGGCCGCACTGGCCGCGATCGTGCGCGAGGCCGGCGGCGTGTTCACCGACCTGGACGGCCAGCCGCTCACGCTGGATACGCGCAGCGTGCTGGCCGGCACGCCGGCCCTGCATGCGCCGGTGCTGGCGCGGTTCCGTGCAACCTTAGAGCGCTAGAATCGAACGATGCCCAAGCCACCCATCATCCATGCCACCCGCGACGTCCACGACAGCCATTTCCTGCGCGTCGAACAGCTGGACCTCGAATTCTCCAACGGCGAGCGCCGCACCTACGAGCGCCTGAAAGGCAGCGGCCTGGGCGCGGTCATCATCGTGCCGATGCAGGACGACGACACCGTGCTGCTGGTACGCGAATACGGCGCCGGCGTCGGCCGCTACGAATTGAGCCTGCCCAAGGGCCGCCTGGACCAGGACGAGACGGTGGAGCAGGGCGCCGACCGCGAGCTGAAGGAAGAAATCGGCTTCGGCGCGCGCAAGCTGAAGATCCTGCACAACCTGTCGCTGTCGCCTTCGTACATGACGCATATGGCGCACGTGGTGCTGGCGCAGGATCTCTATCCGGAGCGCCTGCAAGGCGACGAGCCGGAAGAGCTCGAAGTGGTGCCGTGGAAGCTGTCCAACCTGCACGAGCTGATCGTGCGCGACGACGTTACCGAAGGCCGCTCCATCGCCGCGTTGTTCATGGCCCGCGAGTATCTCGCCGGCCGGTTCAAGCCCGCATGAGCGAGCTGGTTTCCCCGCTGCTGCGGCAGGTCGCGGCGATCGCGCGCGATGCGGCGGCGGCGATCCTCGCCGTGTACGCGCAGGAGTTCGAAGTCCAGCGCAAGGCCGATCACTCGCCGGTAACGGATGCGGACCTCGCCGCGCAGCGCGTGATCGTGGCCGGGCTCGACGCGCTGGAAGAAAAACTGCCGGTGCTGTCCGAGGAATCGCGCATCGCGCCGTGGAGCGAACGCCAGCGCTGGCCGCGCTACTGGCTGGTCGATCCGCTCGACGGCACGCGCGAGTTCGTCAAGCGCAACGGCGAGTTCACCGTGAACATCGCGCTCATCGACGGGCACCAGCCGGTGCTCGGCGTGGTGCTGGCGCCGGTGACCGGCGATCTTTACGCCGCCGAACAAGGCGGCGGCGCGTGGCGGCAGGAAAGCGCGGACGCCGCCTGGACATCCATCGCCACGCGCGCCATCACCGAGCCGCCCGTGGTGGCCGGCAGCCGCTCGCACGGCGGCCACGGCGCCCCCCTGCTGCGCGAACTGCTCGGCGCCGATTTCGTGGAAACGCCGATGGGTTCCTCGCTGAAATTCTGCCTGCTCGCGCGCGGCACGGCGGACGTCTATCTGCGCCGCGGCGCCACCAGCGAGTGGGACACCGCCGCCGCGCAATGCGTGCTGGAGGCGGCCGGCGGCGCGGTGCTGGACCTGGCCGGCCAGCCGCTGCGCTACAACCGCAAGGATTCCCTGCTCAATCCCGAATTCCTCGCCGTGGGCGACACGGCCATCGACTGGACCGCGCGCCTGCGCGCGGCGGACGTCTGACCGCATGAACACAGCCAAGCGCCACAGCCTCGACGACCTGCTCGCCATCATGGCCCGCCTGCGCGACCCGCAGACCGGCTGTCCGTGGGACGTGCAGCAGGACTTCGCCACCATCGCGCCGTACACCATCGAAGAGGCCTACGAAGTGGCCGACGCGATCGACCGCAAGGACTGGCACGACTTGCGCGACGAGCTCGGCGATCTGCTGCTGCAGGTGGTGTTCCATGCGCGCATGGCGCAGGAGCAGGGGCTGTTCGATTTCGCCGACGTGGCGCATGCGATCAGCGACAAGATGATCCGCCGCCATCCGCACGTGTTCGGCGACGTGAGCTATGAAGACGTCGAAGCGCAGAAGGACGCGTGGGAGGCGATCAAGGCCGGGGAGCGCGCGGCCAAGGGCGAGTCGCATGACGACAGCGCGCTGGCCGGCGTGTCGCGCGGCCTGCCGGAATGGAAGCGCGCGCTGAAGCTGCAGCAGCGCGCGGCCAAGGTCGGCTTCGACTGGCCGGACGAGCAGCCGGTGCTGGACAAGCTGGCCGAAGAGCTCGAGGAAGTGCGGGCGGAATTTGCCGCCGGCGCGGACAATGCGCGCCTGCAGGATGAAATCGGCGACGTGGCTTTCGTGCTGGTGAATCTGGCGCGGCATGCGGATGTCGATTTCTCGCAGGCGCTGCGGCATGCGAACGCGAAGTTCGAGCGGCGCTTCCGCGCCATGGAAGATCTCGCGCGCGACGACGGCGTGCCGCTGGCGGGGCGTGACCTGGATGCGCAAGAGGCGCTTTGGCAACGCGTAAAGGCTGGCGAAAGCACCGCGTAGGTTGGGGTGAGCCGCAGGCGAACCCCAACGTGGCGAGGCGTATGAAGGTGCCGGTGTTGGGGTTCGCCTGCGGCTCACCCCAACCTACGACCGGGCGGCCGGGTCCGCAAAATAAAGAGGCGCGAGGTTCTGGGGTCCTCGCGCCTCAAGTTCCATCTCGCTGGGCAAACAGCGGTTCTTGCGTTTTCGTTGTTATTGCGCTGGCAGAACGCCCATGCCAACTGGCGGTTGACCCGCCGGGGCGCCCTTGCAACCTTTTGGCCGGCGGCCGCATCAGAAGGCCGAACGTCCATCAAGGAGCCACCCCATGCGTCACCTCTTCCTAGCCTGCCTCCTGCTGCTGCCGCTCGCCGCGCAGGCCGACGACTGCAAATTCCAGGCCCCGCGCAATCTCCAGCTCGATCTGGGCGGCGTGCGCTCGGTGCAGATCGACCTGCGCAGCCACGACCTGCACCTGCGCGGCGACAGCGGCGCGCGCGGCGGCGAACTCACCGGCCGCGCCTGCGCGTCCAGCCAGGAGCTGCTGGACGACCTGGTGGTCAGCCAGCGCCGCCAGGGCGACGTGCTGATCGTGGAGCTGGGTCGCGAGCACACGCATTGGAGCATCGGCCACAGCTACTCGAACCTCGAGGTCAACCTGAAGCTGCCGCCGGCCATCCCGGTCACCTTGAACGGCGGTTCCGGCGACGCCTGGGTCGAAGGGATGAAGCGGCTCGACGCCCACGTCGGTTCGGGCGACCTGCACGTGAAGGATCTGGACGGCCCGCTCAGCGCCAGCATCGGCTCGGGCGACCTGGATGCCAGCCACGTCGGCAGCATCGAGCTGGGCGCCGTGGGTTCGGGCGACTTCAAGGGCGAGGACATCAAGGGCGACGTGCGCGTGGGCAGCATCGGCTCCGGCGACGTGTCGGTGAACAACGTCGGCGGCAGTGTGCGCGTGGACACGATCGGCTCCGGCGACCTCACCGCGCGCAACGTGGGTGGCGATCTCTCGCTGGGCGCCAAGGGCAGCGGCGACGTGAACTACTCGGGCGTGCGCGGCAAGGTCAACGTGCCGCGCGATCGCGGCGACGACTGATCAGCTGAACCAGCGCGTCAGCTGAAACAGCGCGTCAGCTGAACCAGCGCGCCGCGAGGTAAACCAGCGGCGCGCACACCAGCAGAAACGGGATCGACACCCGATGGAACAGCCGCAGCCCCTGCGGCTGTTTCGCCAGGCGCAAGGCGATCAGGTTCGCCAGCGAACCGATCGCCACGCCGAAGCCGCCCACGTTCGCCGCCACCGCCAGCGCCATGGCATCCGGTGCGCGTTCCAGCAGCAGCACCGTGGCGGGCACGTTGCTGATCAGCTGCGAAGCGAGGATGCCGCTGGCGTAGAGATGCAGCGGCTGGTTCAAGTCCACCGCACTCATCAGCTGCCCCACCCAGGGCAGCGCGGCGAAATGGCCCAGGCCCAGGAAGATCGCGGCGAAGGTGGCCAGCAGCAGCCAGTCGATGCGCAGCAGCAGGCGCCAGTCCAGCAGCGCGAACGGAATCAGCAGCAACAAGGCGCCGATGGTGGCGTGGCCGTGCTCCATCATCAGCACCATCATCGCCAGCGCCACGATCGACAGCCCCGCCTGCGTGGCGGACACGGCATGGCCGTCGACCTGCTCGGCGTGCAGTTCCACCTTTTCGCGCGGCAGCCAGCACCAGGCCAGCAGCGCCACCAGGGCGAACATGGTGGCCGCGGCCGGCAGCATGCTGCCGACGAACTGCATAAAGGGCAGGCGCAGGTATTGCCATACCAGCAGGTTCTGCGGATTGCCGATCGGGCTGAGCGTGGAGCCCGCGTTGACCGCCAGCGCTTCCAGGATCACCAGCCGCAGCACCGGCAGGTTGGAGATGCCGCCGGCCGCCACCGTGAGCGGCACGATCAGGAACAGGCTCACGTCGTTGGTCAGCACCATCGACAGCAGCGCGGTGATGCTCACCAGCAGCAGGCCCAGTGCACGCTGCGAATGCATGCGCGCCACCAGCAGGCCGGCCAGGTGCTGCACCAGGCCGCTGTCGCGGATGCCCTGAATCGCAATCATCAAACCCAGCAGGCCGGCGATGGTGGGCAGCTGCAGCCAGCGTTCGTACTTGCTCCACGGCTGCGGATCGGCCAGCGCCAGCAGCAGCGCCAGCAGGGTGAAGGCGACGAGCAGCCATTCGTCCTTGAGGCGCTGGCGCCAGGTTTTGCCGGCGCTTACTGCCATTCGGTGAGGCCTTCCAGCTCGTAGAGTTTTTTCCAGCTCGGACGCGCGCGCACCAGGTCGGCCAGGCGCTTGAGCGCGGGCCATCCGGTGGCCGGCCGCGGCATGTTGCGCGACCAGCGAAGCAGCATGGTCAGCATCAGGTCGGCGCCGCTGAACTGCTCGCCGAGCAGATATGGCCCGTGCGCCGCGAGCTGCGCGTCGAGGCGGTCCCACACGCTTTCGATGCGCCGCTGGATCGCCGCGCGGATCGCCGCCGGGTGTTCGTCGTAGCCCAGCTCGTGCGGGTAGAACCACAGCCGGTAGGCCGACATCAGCGTATTGCTCAGATACACCACCCACTGCTGCCAGGCCTCGCGCTCGGGCGTGCCGGCGGGCGGGATCAGGTTCGCTTCCGGGTGGCGCTCGGCCAGCATCAGCAGCAGCGCGCCGGATTCGAAGCGCACGGTGCCGTCGATGGTCAGCGCCGGTACGGTGCCGCCGGGATTGAGCTTGAGGTATTCGGGCGAGTGCTGCGCGTCGCGCTCGAAATCGACCAGCTCCAGATGGTACGGCGCGCCGATTTCCAGCAGGGCCAGATGCACGACCATGCTGGCGGTGCCGGGGGAGTAGTAGAGCGTGTACATGGGAAGGCCCTGATGTGGACCCTGCGATCTTAGCCGCCAGCGCTCACCGTAGGTTGGGGTGAGCCAAAGGCGAACCCCAACATGGCCACGCTGGGACGCATCGCATGTTGGGGTTCGCCTGCGGCTCACCCCAACCTACGTCATGCGCCGTCACGACTCCCGCAACAGCTGCATCGGCGAGGTACGCGTGACTTTGCGCGTGCCGGCCAGCCCCAGCAGCATCACCGCGATGGCGGCGGCCAGCGCCGCCAGCAGCAGCGGCCCCAGCGGCGGCACGAAGCCTTCGATGCGGAACACCGCGCGCCCCATCCACCAGCCAGCGCCGGCGGCGCCGAACGCCGCGGTGAGGCCGGCGACCAGGCCGAGCAGGGCGAACTCGCAGGCCGCCGCCGCGCGCAGCTGTCCGCGGCGCGCGCCCAGGGTGCGCAGCAGCGCCGCTTCGTGGCGCCGCTCCGCCGCGCTGGCGGCCAGGGCCGCGGCCAGCACCAGCGCGCCGGCCAGCAGGCTGAAGGCCAGCACCCAGCGCACCGCGTGGCTCACGCGGTCGACGATGTCGCGCACGCGGTCGAGCAGGGCGTCCACGTCGATCAGGCTGAGGTTGCCGAAATCACGCGACAGCCGGGCCATCGCTTCCGTGTTGCCGCGCGGCACGTAGAAGCTGGCGATCCAGGTGTGCGGCAGCTCCTTCGCGTGCGCGGGGTCGAGCAGCAGGAAGAAGTTCACGCGGAACGAACTCCAGTCCACCTGCCGCACGCTGGCCACGCGCGCCTGCACCGTGCCTTCGCCGACGTTGAAGCTCATGGTGTCGCCGATCTTCAGGCCGAACATGTCACGCCACATGGTGTCGACGGAGACTTCGGCCACCGCGGGACTGGGGCCGTTCCACGCGCCGGCCACCACGCGGTTGGAAGGCGGCAGCTCGTCGGTCCACGACAGGCGCAGCTGGCGGTCGCTCCAGTCCTTGGCGCGCTCGTCCTGGAATTTCAGCTGGTCGATCGGGCGGCCGTTGATGGCGGTGAGCTTGCCCACCGCCAGCGGCAGCATGTTGAGCTGCTGCGCGCCGAGCTTGCCCAGCGCCTGCTCGAAGCCAGGGCGCTGGTCGTCCTGCAGGTTCAGTACGAACCAGTTCGGCGTGTCGGACGGCAGCTCGCGGCGCCAGCCTTCCAGCAGCGCGGGCGCCACGATCGCCAGCAGCAGCAGCGCGACCAGGCCCAGGCTCAGCGCCGTGGCCTGCAGCAGGCTCATGCCGCGGCGGCGCGCCAGCGCGGCCAGGCCCAGGCGCAGGGCCGGATGCGCGCCGGGCGCGACGCGCCGCGCGAACCACAGCAGCGCCGCCGCCAGCAGCGCGGCCACCGCGGCCACGCCGGCCAGGCTGGCGGCGAGGATGCCGGCCATGCGCGCCGAGCCGCTCTGGCTCCAGATCAGCGCCAGCGCCACCAGCACGGGGATGAAATACAGCGCGTCGAAGCGGCGCACGCGGCGCGCCATGCTCTCGCGGAACACCGCCACCGGCGGCACTTCGGCCAGCCGCGCCAGCGGCGGCAGGGCGAAGCCGGCCAGCACCGCCACGCCCATCGCCGCGGCGGCGAAGGCCGGACCCAGCGGCAGTTCCACCGGCACGCTGGTGAACAGCGTGCTGGCGAACGACCACGCCGCCTGCGCGATGCCCAGCGCCAGCGCCACGCCCAGCAGCGAAGCCGGCACCGCCAGCGCGCCCAGCGTGCCCAGCAGCAGGCCGAGCACGCGCCGGCGCGGCGTGCCCAGGGCGCGCAGCAGGGCGACTTCAGTGGTCTTGCGCCGCGCATAGCGCTGCGCGGCCAGCGCGATCGCCACGCCGGCCAGCAGGGCCGAGAGCAAGGCGGTCAGGCGCAGGAAGGCGCTGGCGCGGTCGAACGCGCTGCGCATGCGTTCCTGGGTCTGCTCCGGGGTGATCAGCTCGGCGCCCTGCGGCAGCTTCTGCGCCTGCGCCCAGCTGCGCCAGCGCGCCACCTGGGAGGGTTCGCCGGCCACCAGCAGGCGATGCCGCGCGCGGCTGCCGGCGCCGAGCAGGCCGGCCTGTTCGGCATCGGCCAGATTCATGATGGCGCGCGGAGCCAGCGCGAACAGCTCGCCGCCGTCGGGCTGGCGCAGCAGTTCGGCGGCGATGCGCAGGTCGCGTCCGCCGACCTGCACGCTGTCGCCGGGCTTCAGGCTGAGCGCGACCAGGGCGCGGTGGTCCAGGTACACCTCGCCCTGCGCCGGCCCATGGCCGATGTAGTCGCCGCGGGCGGCGCGCAGTTCCAGCTGGCCGCGCAGCGGGTAGGCCGCGTCGGCGGCCTGCACATCGAGCAATTGGCTTTGTTCGTGGGCGAAGGCCACGCTGGGGAAGCCGGCGCCCTGGGTGATCGACAGGCCCTCGTCGCGGGCCTGCGCGGCGTAGGTGTCCGGCAGGTGCTGCGGCGAGCCGATGCCCAGGTCGCCGCCGATCAGCTCGGCCGCATTGGCCAGCATGCCGCGCTCGATGCGCGTGGCCAGGGTGGCCACCACGCCCAGCGCCACCACTGCCAGGGTGAGCGAAGCGGCCAGCGTGCGCAGTTCCGGCAGATGCCATTCGCGCACCAGGCTGCGCAGGGCCAGGCGCAGCAGCCTCATGCGGTGAGCTCCGCCGGGCCGCGGGCGATCACCCGGCCTTCGTGCAGTTCCACCCGGCGCTGGCAGCGTTCGGCCAGCAGCGGGTCGTGGGTGACCAGCACCAGGGTGGTGCGGTGGTCGCGGTTGAGCGCGAACAGCAGGTCGCTGACGTGGTGGCCGGTGCGCTGGTCCAGGTTGCCGGTGGGTTCGTCGGCGAACAGCAGGCGCGGGCCGTGCACGAAGGCGCGCGCGATCGCCACGCGCTGCTGCTCGCCGCCGGAGAGCTGCGCCGGGTAATGCCGGCGGCGCGCCGACAGGCCGACGGCTTCCAGCGCCTCGCGGGCGCGCGGGCGGGCGTCGTCGCGGCCTTCCAGCTCCAGCGGCAGCATCACGTTTTCCTCGGCGGTCAGCGCCGGCAGCAGGTGGAACGACTGGAACACGAAGCCGACCAGGCGCCGGCGCAGGTCGGCGCGGGCTTCCTCGTCCAGGCTTTCCAGCGCGTTGCCGTCCAGGCCGACGTGGCCGCTGCTGGGCACGTCCAGGCCGGCCAGCAGGCCCAGCAGGGTGGTCTTGCCGGAGCCGGAGGCGCCGACGATGGCGAAGCTCTCGCCGCCGCGCACCTGCAGGCTGACCCCGCGCAGGATGTCCAGCTGCCCCTCGGGGCCGCGCACCGACTTGCTAACATCGCGGGCTTCGAGAAGCGGACGGGAAATTTCGCTCATGCGTCGGATCCTTTGGCTGGTGCTGCTGTGGCTGGGCTGCGCGGGCGCCGCAATGGCGGCAGACAAGCCCGGTACGGTGCTGGTCCTGGGCGATTCGCTCTCCGCCGCGCACAACATTGCGGCGGCCCAGGGCTGGGTGCATCTGCTGGAAGTACGTCTGGGCGACATGGAGCCGGGCTGGACGGCGATCAATGCCAGCATCAGCGGCGAAACCTCGCTCAGCGGCCGCAACCGCCTGCCGGCCCTGCTGGAGAAATACCACCCGGGCGTGGTGGTGCTGGAACTGGGCGCCAACGACGGCCTGCGCGGCCTGCCGCTGCCGGCGCTGCGGGAAAACCTGGCGGCGATGGTCGACGCGGCGCAGAAGTCCGGCGCCCGCGTACTGCTGCTGGGCATCGAGCTGCCGGTGAACTATGGGCCGCAGTACCGCGACGGGCTGCGTGCGATCTATGCGGACCTGGCCCGGGACAAGCACACCGCCCTGGTGCCTTTCCTGCTCGAAGGCGTGGCCCTCGATCCGTCGCTGATGCAGGATGACGGCCTGCATCCCACCGCCGCCGGCGAGCCGAAGGTGCTGGACAACGTCTGGAAAGCCTTGCATCCGCTGCTGCAGGGAAGTCCCAAAAAGTGAACCTGTAGCCTTTTTGCGTCATTCGCTGAACGAATACGAAAACGTTTCACACCCTACTCACCGGCCGCGAAGTTAGCTTTCACCAATGTGAAGTGCTAGGAGGTAAAGGATGAGTTCTCGCGACGAACAATCTGGTCTGATCCTGTTGGTAGAGGACAACCGGCAGATCGCCGAAATGGTCGGCGAATTCCTGGAGCGCCGTGGCTACTCGGTCGACTACGCCTCCGACGGCGTCAGCGCCCTGCATCTGGCGGTGACCAACAGCTACGACGTGGTGGTGCTGGATCTGATGCTGCCGGGCATGGATGGCCTGGAGGTGTGCCGCAAGCTGCGCAAGGAAGCGAAGAAGTCGACGCCGGTGCTGATGCTGACCGCGCGCGACACCCTCGAGGACAAGCTGGTCGGCCTGGAATCCGGCGCCGACGATTACCTGGTCAAGCCCTTCGAAGTGCGCGAACTGGAAGCGCGCCTGCGCGCCCTGATCCGCCGCGACCGCCGCCAGGTTTCCACCGAAGTGCTCACCGTCGGCGACATGACGCTGGACACCGCCACGCTGCGCCTGACCCGCGCGGGCAAGGAACTGACCGTCTCGCCGATCGGCCTGAAGCTGCTGGCGATCCTGATGCGCGAATCGCCGCGCGTGGTGAGCCGCCGCGACATCGAGCGCGAGATCTGGGGCGACACGCTGCCCGATTCGGACACGCTGCGCTCGCACCTGTACAACCTGCGCCGGGTGATCGACAAACCCTTCGACCGCGCGCTGCTGCACACCATCCATTCCGCCGGCTATCGCCTGGCCGACCTGGATGCGGAAACCCCGGGCTCGAAGTCCGGCCTGGACCTGCCGCGTTCGCCGCTGGATGCGGAAGGGCATTCGTCCAAGAACCAGGTGGCCTTCCTGAAGTAACCCGATGGCCGCATCGTTTTCACCACCAGCGACGGAAGGCTCCCGCCGCGGCGCCTTCCATCGCCGCATGGCCTGGCTTTTCGGCCTGCAGACGGTGGCGGTGGCCGCACTGTGCGTGCTGGGCGTGACCCAGGTTCTGCCGGCGCTGGCGGTGCTGGGCCTGATCGTGGTGCTCGGCGCGCTGGGCTGGCTGATCGCGCGGCGCCAGTGGCGCCAGGTGCGGCGGCTGGCCAAGGCGGTGAGCAGCTGGGACGAGCGCAAGGCCGATATCGGCGAATGGACGCCGGGCGAATTGCCCAGCCGCGCGGATGCGGACGTGGCGGCGCTGGCCGAAGGCCTGTACGGCTTCGCCCACCGCATCGCCGGCTACAACCAGCGCGAGCGCAACTTCACCCGCGACGCCAGCCACGAGCTGCGCAGCCCGCTCACGGTGATCAAGATGTCGGCCGACATGCTGGCGGACGAACCCACCCTGGGCGAGTTCGGCCAGCGCTCCGTGCAGCGCATCAAGCGCGCCACGCGCGAGATGGAAGCGCTGGTGGAAGCCCTGCTGATCCTGGCGCGCGAGTCCGACAAGGGCCTGACCGAAGAAGACTTCGTGGTCAACGACGTGCTGGAACGCGAACTGCGCGACGTGCGCGAACTGCTGGAAGGCCGCCCGGTGACGCTGCGCCTGGACGAGCCCGCGCGCTTCGCCCTGCACGGTTCGCCGCGGGTATTCGCCGTGCTGTGCTGGCAGCTGATCCGCAATGCCTGCCAGCAGGCGGAGGAAGGCACCATCGTGATCACCGTGCATCCCGGCGCGGTGACGGTGACCAACCGCGTGGAGATGGGGCCGGATGGCGTGGACCGCCACGGTTTCGAACTGGCCATCGCGCAGCGCATCAGCGAGCGCTTCGCCTGGCCGCTGGAACTGCAGACGCGCGACGGCAACCAGCACGTGGCGCGCATCCGCTTTCCGCAGCCGCTGCCGGCGAGCGCCGCGTAGGTTGGGGTGAGCCGCAGGCGAACCCCGACATCGGTATATCGGTGCGTTGCGTATCGTTGGGGTTCGCCTGCGGCTCACCCCAACCTACGCCGGCGGAGCATCAGCCCAAGGTCGACGCCACCGCGAAATCGCAGCCCGTCTTCGCCTTCACCTCTTCCACCGTCACGCCTTCCTGCAGTTCGATCAGGGTCAGGCCCTTGCCTTTCTCCACTTCGAACACGCACAGGTCGGTGATGATCAGGTCCACCACCTGCTTGCCAGTGAGCGGCAGATCGCATTCGTTCTTGATCTTCGGCGTGCCGTCCTTCGCGGTGTGCTCCATCAGCACCACCACGCGCTTGACGCCGCTGACCAGGTCCATGGCGCCGCCGGGGCCCTTGACCATCTTGCCCGGCACCATCCAGTTGGCCAGGTCGCCGGTGCAGGAGACTTCCAGGCCGCCCAGGATCGACAGGTCGATATGGCCGCCGCGGATCATCGCGAACGATTCGGCGCTGGAGAAGAAGCTCGAGCCGGGCAGGGTGGTGATGGTCTGCTTGCCGGCGTTGATCAGGTCGGGGTCGACGTGCGCGTCGTCCGGGAACGGGCCGATGCCGAGCAGGCCGTTCTCCGACTGCAGGGTGACGTCGATGCCTTCCGGAATGAAGTTGGCGACGAGGGTTGGAATGCCGATGCCCAGGTTCACGTAGAAGCCGTCGCGCAGTTCCTTCGCCGCGCGCTGCGCCATGGCGGTGCGCAGCGGGCTTTCCTTGCCGGTGTTGGCGCCGGCGACGGTGCGGAACTCGATGCGCTTCTCGTACGAGGGGCCCTGGATGATGCGGTCGACGTAGATGCCCGGCACGTGGATCTGGTCCGGCTCCAGCATGCCGACTTCGACCAGCTCTTCCACCTCGGCCACGCAGATCTTGCCGCAGGTGGCGATCATCGGATTGAAGTTGCGCGCGGTCTTGCGGAACACCAGGTTGCCCAGGCGGTCGCCCTTCCACGCCTTGACGATGGAAAGGTCGGCGTGGATGGCTTCTTCCAGCACGTATTCCTTGCCGTCGAAGATCTTGGTTTCCTTGCCTTCGGCCAGCTTGGTGCCGAACGCGGTGCGCGTGTAGAAGCCGGGAATGCCGGCGCCGCCGGCGCGCAGCTTCTCGGCCAGGGTGCCCTGCGGCACCAGGTGCAGTTCCAGTTCGCCGGCCAGCACCTGGCGCTCGAATTCCTTGTTCTCGCCCACGTACGAGGCATACACGCGCTTGACCTGGCGGGTCTTCAGCAGCGGACCCATGCCGAAATCGTCCACGCCCGCGTTGTTGCCGACGATGGTCAGCCCCTTGGTGCCCTTGGCGAGCAGGGCGGCGATCAGGTTCTCGGGGATGCCGCACAGGCCGAAGCCGCCGGCGGCGATGGTCATGTCGTCGAACAGCAGACCGTCCAGGGCCTGCGCCGCGCTTGCATAAACCTTGTCCATTGCGATGCCTTCTAGCAGGGAGAGCCAGCTGCCAAGGATACGACGGATCGGCGCCGGCTCATGCTGTACCAAGGTCCAGGACGCTTGCGGCGGCTGCCGCGACATGCCAGCGGACAGGGCACATTCGGCTGAGTACGGCCATTCCGCTGGCTATACTCGCCTCGACCATTCGGGGAGAACGACCGTGAAGTTGCCTTGCCTGCTTGCCGCCTTCGCGCTGCTGGGAGCGTCCGCCATGAGCCATGCCACGACCCCGGTGCTGGTCATCCACGGCGGCGCCGGCGTGATCAAGCGCGATATGAATCCCGCCCGCGAGAAGGCCGTGCGCGCCGCGCTGGCCCAGGCCCTGCAGAACGGCTACGGCCAGCTCAAGGCCGGCAAGCCGGCGATGGATGCGGTAACGGCGGCGATCACCGTGCTGGAGAACGACCCCAACTTCAACGCCGGCAAGGGCGCCGTGTTCACCCACGACGGCAAGAACGAACTCGATGCCGCGGTGATGGACGGCTTCACCCTCAAGGCCGGCGCGATCGCCGGCGTGCACCGCGTAAAGAACCCGATCCTGCTGGCGCGCGCGGTGATGGACAAGAGCCCGCATGTGATGCTCGCCGGCGACGGCGCCGAGGCCTTCGCCAAAGAAGTGGGCGTGGAACTGGTCGATCCTTCGTACTTCCGCACCGAGGAGCGCTGGCAGCAGTTGCAGAAGGCGCTGAAGGAAGACGCCGAGCATCGCCAGCACGAGGACATGGAAACCGCCAGGCATTTCGGCACGGTCGGCGCGGTAGCGCTGGATACGCAGGGCCGCCTCGCCGCGGGCACTTCCACCGGCGGCATGACCAACAAGCGCTGGGGCCGCATCGGCGATTCGCCGCTGATCGGCGCGGGCACCTATGCCAACAACGGCTGCGCGGTGTCGGGCACCGGCTGGGGCGAGTTCTATATCCGCACGGTGGCGGCGCACGAGATCTGCATGCGCGTGACGCAGATGCGCGTGCCGCTGAAGCGCGCGGCGGCCGAGGTGATCAACCAGGAGATTCCCTCGATGGGCGGCAATGGCGGCGCGATCGCGCTGGATGCCCAGGGGAATGTGGCGATGCCGTTCAATACCGACGGGATGTTCCGCGGGTGGATCGGCGAGGATGGGAAGCCGCACGTGGCCATTTATGGCGATGAGGATGACGGCACGCACGATCCGCTGCCGGCATCGGAGAGCAGCGCGGAGTAAAGCGCACCGCCTGGCGTAGGTTGGGGTGAGCCGCAGGCGAACCCCAACAAGACGCGGCGTTTGGCGCTGGCGATGTTGGGGTTCGCCTGCGGCTCACCCCAACCTACGGAATCGTGGCGAGCTTTTCCGGCGTCAGCTGCCCGCTGATGCCCTTGCGCGAACCGTCCGCGCGGATGATCAAGGTGCGCGGCAGCTCGCCGCCCCAGTTCGGGTCGATCAGGTAGTTGATGCGCTCGGGCGTGGCATCGGCATAAGCGCGCGAGGGGAGCATATCGACGCCGGCCGCGTGCAGGCGCTGTTCCAGCGCGGCGCTTTCGGCAACGCTGTCGGTCGCGACGGCGATCAGTTCGATCTCGCGCGGATGCGCCCGCTGCAGCTTCTGCAACGCCTGCAGATTCGATTCGCAATACGCGCAATCCAGCCCCCACAGCGCCAGCACGCGCACGCCATGAGCGGGCGGCTTCAGCAGGGCGGGCACGTCTTCCGCGGTCAAGGCGACCGGTGCGCCGGCCTGCGCCGCGAACGGCAAGGCCAGGCACAGGGCGAGCAGCGCGCGCCGGATCACAACGCCTCCGTCGGCACCACGCGGAAGCCGCCGGCGGTATTCCAGGCGACGAACGCGCGGTGCTGCCACAGCAGCAGCTGCGGTGCGGCGGCGGCGCCCTTTTGATTGGCGATCTCGCGCGCCTCGCCGAAGCTGGCGCCGCCGTCGCGCGATTCGCGCAGCATCAGCGCGAAGCCCTGCGCATTGACCTGGTTCCACACCACCCACACCTGCTTGCCGCTCGCCGCCACGTCGGCATGGCTGGCGCCGGCGGTGGCGATGGTCTGCAGATGCGCCGGCGCCTTGCCCGGATCGAGCTGGCCGTAATGGATGGCCGGCTTGTCCTTCGCCTCGTACCACACCGCATGGCGCACGCCGTCGGCGCCGATCGACAGGCCCGGGCCGTGATGCGGGCAGCCGGCGATATGCCAGTCGTCGAAGGTCGCGCGCCGCGGTTCGAGCGGACGGCCATCCGCGTGCAGTACCGCATAGGCATGGTCGCGGATGTTGTCGCGGAAGATGCTGCGGTAGAACGCGGCGATCTCGCCCTGCGGCGTGCTGGCCAACGCGATGCGGCAGCACTCGCAGGTTTCGTCGGCGAGCTTGCGTTCGGCGGAGAAGCTGTTGCCGCCGTCGCTGGAAACGCTGGTGTAGATCGCTGCGCCCTGGTACGGCTTGCCCTTGGCGGTGGCGGCTTCCAGATCGCGCTTGTCGATCCACGCCATCACGATGCGGCCCTTGCTGTCCACCGCCATCGCATCGAAGCGATGGGTGATCTCGGCGCGGTCGTGATGCACGGTGAGCGGTGCGGAGAAATGCTCGCCGTTATCGGTGGAACGCGCGAAGCGCACGAAGCCGGTCCACGGCCTGGCGCGCGGCTGCGACCAGCTCACATACAGCTCGCCCTTGGCGCCGAAGGCGATCTTGGGCCGGTTCTCGCCTTCCGCGTAGATCGGCTCGGCCTGCGCGTTGACCGGCACCGGCGCGCTCAGCGTGCGGCCGAAATCGTCCGAATGGCGCAGGCGCACGTGGCCGTCCGCCGCATCCACCACCCACAGCCGGCCCTTGCCGTCGAGCGCTGCGCTGGCGCCCAGGTCCGGCCCCTTGGGCATCGGCATGCCCGCCATGTCATGCGCCGCGGCGGCGCTCGCGGCAAGGCCGAACAACAGGGTGAGGGCTAGGCGCATGGCGCGGCTCCGGTATCAGTAGTCCCAGCGCACTTCGCCGAAGAAGGTGCGGCCGGGATAGGGATGGTAGACCCAGTAATGCTCGTTGGTGAGGTTGTCCACGCCGGCCGAAGCCGTCCATTGCGGCGCGAATTTCCAGCGCAGCCTGGCGTCGGCCACGGTGAAGCGGCTGACCGCGCCGTAGGTATTCACGAAATCGCTGTTGTCGAGCGAGCCGTACTGGCGGCCGGAATGGCGTATGGCCAGCGAGGCGTCCCATTCGGGCGTGATGCGGTAATCGGCGACGAAGGTGGCGCGCACCTTCGGGATGCGCGGGAACCACTTGCCGTCGGCCAGCGGATACTGGCGATCGCTCAGCGTCTTGGCGTTGTTGAACGCGACGCTGGCCTGCAGATCCAGTCCGGCGATCCACACGTCTTTCAGCGCCAGCTCGCCCTCGATGCCGCGCACGCGTACCTTGTCCACGTTCTGGATATTGGTGACCGTCGGCGTGACCGTGATGTCGGTCTGCGAATACAGCGAATCGGCGATGCGGTCCTGGAACAGCGACACGCGCCAGTGGCCGTTGGCCAGCGTGCGCAGCAGGGTCAGGTCGGTGGACCAGTCGCGCTCCGGCCGCAGGTTCGGATTGCTGTTGACGATGGCGTTGGCCGAGATGCTGCCCTGGAACAACTCGTTCACCGTGGGGTAGCGCACCGCCTTGCCGCCGGCCAGGCGCAGCTGCCAGTCGTCCGCGAAGTCCCAGGCCAGCGCCGCCTTGGGCGAGAAGTCGGTGCGCTGGCGTTCGGCGTAGCGCAGCGTGGCTGTGGCGTTGGCGCGCAGGCCGTCGTAGGCGCGCCATTGTTCCCAGCGGCCGCCGAGCGTGAGCGTCCACGCCGGCGCGAAGCCCCACACGTCCTGCAGATACGCCGCGTAAGTGCGGGTGCGGCCGCCGAAGGCGCTGGTCTGCGCACCGTTGGCGTCGCCGCGCCAGTCGCTGGCCTGGCGCACGCGCGAATCGAGCACGTAGCGGTCGCCATGCAGGCCGGCGTACAGCGTGTGGTGTTCGCCCAGCGGGCCGGAACTGCGCAGGTCGGCGGTTTCCCAGCCGGAGCCGCCGAGGTCCGCCACTGTGCCCGGGCCGCCGAGCGGGCCGACTGGCGGGGCGAGGCTGGCGGTATGCGTCTGCGAGCGCACGAAGTCGTACTTGCTGCCCACCGCGGTCCAGCGCCAGCCGTTATCGAAGCGGCCGTTCAACTCCACGCCGTACAGCGCATGCGTCTCGCGCGTGGCCGAAGGCGCCAGGCCGCTGGCGGGCAAGCTCCAGGTGCGGCCATAGGCGCTGATCGCGCCGCTGTAGACCGGCTGGCCGGAGAGATCGCGGATCAGGCTGCGCGTGCGGTCGTCCGCATGGTTGTGCCAGTAGCCGAGGGTGAACAGCGCCGAGATCTTGTCGGTGACATCCACGCCGACCTTCAGCTTCGCCTGCGTCTGCTCGGTGTGCTCGATGGTGTTGGCGCCGTAGACCAGGCGCGGCGAACCGTTGGGGTTGCGGTCCAGCGTGGCGCCCTGCACCGGCACCGCGCGCGCCGCATTGCCGCCCGCGGTGGCGGTGGCGTACTGCATCGGCTGGCCGTCGTTGTCGAGCTTGTTGAGCGCGAGCATCCAGCTCCAGCGGCCCTGCTTGTTGCCGAGCGTGGCGTTGAAGTTGCGGCCGTTGTAATGGCCGCCGGCGCCGTAGTGGTCGGTGAAATGCTGGCTCATCACCTGGGCGCTGGCGCTGGCCACGAAGGTCTGCGGCAGGCGGGTGTGGATCAGCACCGTGGTGCCCATCGAATTGCCGGGATACAGCGCCGAATAAGGCCCGTACAGCACGTCGACCGCGCCGATTTCCTCCGGCGCCACCATGCCCCAGCGCGGCGCGCCGTCGTAGCCGTTGGTCATCAGGTTGGACAGCAGCAGGCCGTCCGCATAGACCAGGCTGCGCGCGCTCTGCAGGGTGCCGGCGTTGCGGCCGCTGATCACCGCGTTGGGGTCGCCGATATAGCGCTTGCGCACCTGCAGGTTCGGCGCGTACTTCAGCGCGTCGGAGCTGTCGGTGACGTTGTGCTTCTGCAACTGCTCGCGGCTGACGCGCACCTGCACGCCGGGCGTTTCGGTCACCTGGGTGTCGCTGGCGTGCACGTGCACGGCTTCCAGCGTGCTGGCCTGCTGCGCGAAGGCAGGCGCGGCGAACAGGGCCAGGGGGAGGACGCGGAGGCGGAGCGGTCGGTTCAAAGTCGTACCCTGGACCCAGGTCAAGGGTTGCGAGGATAGCCGCGCTCCCGTGAGGAAAAAGGCGACGCGTTGTCGCAGGCCGTGTTTCCGTTTACCCGTTTGTCGCCCGGCTTATTCCTGGTCCGGGCGTTCCCGCACCGGATGCTTGCTCAGCTTGCGCTGCAGGGTGCGCCGGTGCATGCCCAGCCGGCGTGCCGTCTCGGAGATATTGCCGTCGCACTCGGTCAGCACCCGCTGGATGTGCTCCCACTCCAGCCGGCGCAGGGCCAGCGGGGCTTCCGGGGCGTCCAGCAGTTCGTCGTCGGCGCTCGGGGCGTCGCCTTCCAGCAGGGCGCGCACCACGGCGTCGGCATCGACCGGCTTGGCCAGGTAGTCGTGGGCGCCGCGCTTGATCGCCTCCACCGCGGTGGCGATCGAGGCGTAGCCGGTGAGCAGCAGCACGCGCATCTCCGGCACCAGGGAGCGCAGTTCTGGAATCAGTCGCAGGCCGTTTTCGTCGCCCAGCTTCAGGTCCAGCACGCAGTAGCGCGGATGATGGCGGCGGGTGAGGGCGCGCGCCTCGTCGGCGTTGCCGGCGGTGAGCACCTCGAAGCCGCGCGAGCTCAGCGCCCGGGCCAGCACGCGCGCGAAGGTCGCGTCGTCGTCGATGATGAGCAGGGGCTGCTGGTCGGTCATGAATGCGGTTCCCGGGGGATTGGCCGCACGTATTGTCGCGCAAGCCTGACCGGCGGGGCCGGGGGCGCGGCGAAGTGTCCCGTCAGCCGTCCCTGGCTTCCACCACCGCCAGCGGCAGGCGCAGGCGCATTTCCGCGCCGCCGTCGGGGGTGTTGGCGGCGGTCAGCTCGCCGTGCAGGCGTTCGGCGGTGGCTTCGGCCAGGGCGATGCCGATGCCCAGGCCGGTGGGTTTGTGCGACTGGCCCACCACCGCCGGCGCGCCGGTGGGCGTGAAGCCGGGGCCGTGGTCGCGCACCACGAACTCCAGCCAGCCGCCTTCGCGGTGGGCGATCAGGTCCACCGCCTGCGACTGGTTGAGCGCGGACGCCTCGAAGGCGTTGTTGAGCAGGTTCAGCAGCGCGTGGCGCAGGCCCGGCGGCGTGCGCAGCACGATCTCGCCGGCGTCGTCGTCCATCTGCAGTTCCAGGTCGGCTTCCGGGCGCAGCAGCTGGAAGCGTTCCAGCGCACCGTGAACGAAGCCGTCCAGCGTGGTGCATTCGGGCACCTGCGACAGCTGCGCCTTACCGAAGGCGACCATCTCGCGCAGGATCGTGCGGCAGCGCTCCACCTGGCCTTCGAGCAGGGCCAGGTCCTCGCCCAGCACGGTGTCGGCGGCGTGCTCGCGGCGCAGTTCCGGCAGCAGGGTGCGCATGGTCGACAGCGGCGTGTTGAGCTCGTGCGCCGCGCCGGCGGCCTGGGTGGCGATGGCCAGGATGCCCTCGTCGCGCAGCGCGCGTTCGCGCACGCGCTGCATCTCCACTTGTTGCAGGCGCACCGCGCGCGCCAGCCGGTTGGTGAAGAAGGCCAGCAGCAAGGCGGAAATCACGAAGTTCACGCCCATGCCGGCCACGTGCAGGCTGAAGCCGTTGGGCCCGAACGCGTGCTCCGGCATCGGCAGCGGCACGTACCAGCCCAGCAGCACCACGTAGGCCACGCCGGCCAGGATCGCCACCGCGAGGATCGCGCGCACCGACAGCGTCGCCGCGGTGAGCGCGATCGGCACCAGCAGCAGGGTGATGAAGGGATTGCTGGCGCCGCCGGTGAAATACAGCAGATAACCCAGCACCAGGGTGTCGGCGGCCACGTGCAGGATGGTTTCCCATTCGCGCAGCGGCGTGGGCTGCGACAGCCGCCAGGCGGCATAGACGGCGAACACCGCCAGCGTGCCGATGCCCACCAGCAGCGGCAGCAGCGGGATATCCAGCTTCATCCACAACGCGCAGACCAGCACCGCCACGCTCTGCCCGGCGATGGCGCAGATGCGCAGCCAGGCCAGGGTGCGGGTGAGGGCGGTGGGGCCGATGCGCTGCTGGGCGAGGGAACGTCTCATGACCGCCATTCTAGCGGCCGCCCCCGAAGCGCCGGGGCGCTATGGCATCATGCCGCGTTTGTGGCAGCACCCGGCCGGCAGCCCGCCGCCCCGGGACGCCCATGAGCACGGACTTACAGCTATGGCAGCCAGCGGCATCCGCGGACCCAAAGAAATCTGGAACGCCTTCAAGTGGTCGATGAAGGGCTTGCGCGCCGGCTGGCAGCACGAGGCCTCGTTCCGCCTGGAGGCCTGCCTGGCGGTGGTGCTGGTGCCGCTGGGCCTGTGGCTGGGCAACGGCCCGCTGGAAAAGATCGCCCTGGTGCTGCCGGCGGTGCTGGTGCTTTCCGCGGAGCTGCTCAATTCGGCGGTGGAAGCGGTGGTCGACAAGGTCAGCCCGGAATTCCACGAACTGGCCGGCCGCGCCAAGGACATGGGTTCGGCCGCGGTGTTCCTGCTGCTGATGATGACGGTGCTGAGCTGGGCGCTGATCCTGGCGCCGCGCTGGATGGTGTGACTTCCGGCGTGCTCCGCCAGGCACGATTGCGCAGTTTCCTGCGGGGTGCTGCAATGTGGCGTCCACCGGATCGGAGTCCACGCCCATGAAATTCCTTCGCGCGATCGCCCTGCTGCTGCTCGTCCTCGGCCTCTCCGGCTGCGGCTACAACGCCATGCAGCGCCAGGACGAAGCGGTCAAGGCCGCCTGGTCCGAAGTGATCAACCAGTACCAGCGCCGCGCCGACCTGGTGCCCAACCTGGTCAATACGGTGAAGGGCTACGCGCAGCACGAGGAAAAAGTGCTGACCGAAGTGACCAATGCGCGCGCCAAGGTCGGCACCATGCAGCTGAGCCCGGACGCGCTGAACGATCCGCAGAAGCTGCAGCAGTTCCAGCAGGCGCAGGGCCAGCTGTCCAGCGCGCTGTCGCGCCTGATGGTGGTGAGCGAGAACTACCCGCAGCTGAAGGCCGACGGCCTGTTCCAGAATCTGCAGGCGCAGCTGGAAGGCACCGAGAACCGCATCACCGTGGCGCGCAACCGCTACGTGCAGTCGGTGCAGGAATACAACTCGATGATCCGCACTTTCCCGAATAACCTCACCGCCAAGATCTTCGGCTACCAGGTCAAGCCGAACTTCACCGTGGAGAACGAGAAGGCGATTTCCACCGCGCCGACCGTCGACTTCGGCAACAGCGCGGCGCCGGCTCCGGCCGCGACGACGCACTGAGGTGAGCGTGCGGCGCCTTTCGCGCCTGCCTTTGTTGCTGCTGGCCCTGCTGCTGCTCGCCGCAGGGCTGGCGCCGCTGCATGCGGATGACGCGCCGCCCAGGCTGGCGCGCCACGTCACCGACCTCACCGGTACGCTCACCGCGCAGCAGGTCGACCAGCTCGACGCGCAGCTGGTGGCGCTGGAGCAGCGCAAGGGCGCGCAGCTGGTGGTGCTGATGGTGGGCAGTACGCAGCCGCAGGATATCGAGAGCTATTCGCTGGCCGTGGCCGAGGCCAACAAGATCGGCCGCAAAGGCACCGACGACGGCCTGCTGCTGCTGATCGCCAAGAACGACCGGCGCGTGCGCATCGAAGTGGGCTACGGCCTGGAAGGCGCCATTCCCGATGCCGCCACCGCGCGCATCACGCGCGAGTACATCGCGCCGAAATTCCGCAGCAACGATTACTTCGGCGGCATCAGCGACGCGGTCGGCGCGCTCACTCAATTGATCGATGGCGAGGCCTTGCCGCCGCCGATCGAGCCGGCGCACCGCGAGCGCCGCAGCGGCCTGGGTTTCCAGGACATGCTCTTCATCGGCATCTTCGCCGGCCTGTTCCTGCGCGGCATCTTCGGCCGCGCCCGCATCTGGCTGCGCACGCCGCTCGGCGCCGGCCTGATCGGCGGCCTGCTGTGGCTGCTGGCGGCCAGCCTGGGCGCCGCGGCGCTGGGCGCGATCATCGGCGGCGTACTGATGCTGCTGCCGGCTGGCGCCGGGCGTTCCATCGGCGGCGGCGGGTGGGGCGGTTTCGGTGGCTGGGGCGGCGGTGGCGGTTTCGGTGGTGGCGGTGGCGGCTTCGGCAGCGGTGGTGGCGGCGGTTTCAGCGGGGGCGGCGGCAGCTTCGGCGGCGGCGGCTCCTCGGGGAGCTGGTGATGGGACGCGCCCAACGTTTCTTCGCGAATCTGGGCGGTGCGTGGTTCCTGCTGCGCAGGGCGTTCGCGCCTGCCGTGCTGGATGAGATGACCCGCGCTATCGCCGACGGCGAGCGGCGCCACAAGGGCGAGGTGTGTTTCGCCGTGGAGGCGCGGCTGTCGCCGTGGGATGTGCTGGAGGGGCTGGACGCGCGCCGGCGCGCGGAGCAGGTGTTTGCGCAGTTGCGCGTGTGGGATACCGAGCACAACTGCGGCGTGTTGTTTTATGTGCTGCTCGCTGAGCATCGGATCGAGATTGTTGCCGATCGCGGGATTGCGGCTGCGGTGCCGCAGGCGGAATGGGATGCGATCTGTGCGCGGATGCGCGAGTGTTTTGCGCGGGGTGAGTGGCGCGAGGGGAGTCTCGGGGGGATTGGGGCTGCGCATGAGTTGTTGGCGCGGCATTTTCCGGGGGATGGCGCCGGGAGGCCGGATGAGTTGCCGGATCGGCCTGTGTTGCTTTAGTGGGTTTCGCGTGGGCGCGATGTGGTCGCTCGCTCTTTGCTCGTCATTCCGGCGTAGGCCGGGATCCAGTTTCTGTGTCGCCTGGTTTTTGCGTTACCGCGGACTGGCCGCTTATGCAGCGGGCATTTCGGACGCCTGCCGGCGCCCGAGTCACTTTCTCTTTGCTGGCCCAAAGAGAAAGTAACCAAAGAGAAATGGCCTCAAGTCAAAGGCTCGCGACGCGACTAGAAGGAGCAGTGGGCGGTTGCGGTAACTTGATTAACCTGGGTCTACACGAAACGGCAGTGCGTTTGCGTAGCGAGTGCTTCAACGTGCCGTTGCCGAGAGGACGTTCAATGACTGAGGCCAGCTTTTAGGCTTAGCTCTGTTCATTGCGTAAGCGTACGGCGTAGGTTGGGGTGAGCCGCAGGCGAACCCCAACACCCGCACCTTCCCGCGCCTCGCCACGTTGGGGTGGCGGGGTGTAACGCCGCGCTCCGCCCGAACCCTCATCCGCCTGCCGGCACCTTCTCCCGGAGGGAGAAGGGTTCAACCTGAGAAGCTGAGGTAAAACGCACCGCTCAAGCTGGCCTCAGTTCTTGAACATCCTCTCGGCAACGGCACGTTGAAGCAGCCGCTACGCAAACGCACTGTGGTTTCGTGTAGACCCAGGTTAATCAAGTTACCGCAGCCGTCCACTGCTCCTTCTAGTCGCGTCGCGAGCCTTGGCTCTGAAGGCCATTCTCTCTTTGGTTACTTTCTCTTTGGGCCAGCAAAGAGAAAGTGACCCGGGCGCCGGCAGGCGCACGGAATGCCCGC
Source organism: Dyella sp. SG562 (assembly GCF_011759495.1). Taxonomy (NCBI): domain Bacteria; kingdom Pseudomonadati; phylum Pseudomonadota; class Gammaproteobacteria; order Lysobacterales; family Rhodanobacteraceae; genus Dyella; species Dyella sp. SG562. The sequence goes on along the minus strand of NZ_JAAOYS010000001.1, from coordinate 223,326 downwards.
TGCATAAGCGGCCAAGTCGCGACAACCCCACCTAGTCGCTACTGGATCCCGGCCTACGCCGGGATGACGAGCAAAGAGCGCCTCGCGCGCCCAAAAAAAAGGGGTGGACCCGAAGGCCCACCCCCACAAAACAAAAATTCCATCCGCCTAAGCGATCAGAACTTCTGGTTATACGACACGTAGAAATAACGATCGATATCGAACGCCGGATTGTACGGCGGGCTGCCGCTGCCGAAATTCGTCACGTTGTAGTAGTAGGGGCTCTTCTTGTTGAAGATGTTGTTCACGCCAACCGTGAACACACCCTTCCACGGCGCCGTATAACGCACCTGCGCATCGTTGAACGCCAGCGAACCCTTGCGGCTCACGCCCACGCCCACCAGACCGGGGGCCACGTAGGTCGGCATGTTGCACTCCACCGTCGACGTGTAGCAGCTGTCCTTCAGGCCGGAGAAGTAACGCACCGTCCAGCTCGCGCCGAACTGCTTGTAGTCCCAGTCCAGCTGCAGGTTCGAGCGCAGGCGGTACAGGCCGGTAATGCCGCCGTTGAGGTTGCCGGCGCCGTCGGTCATGAAGCCGACCGCGTTCACCGCCGGAGCGCCGGGGCCGCTGACCGTCTCGTACTTGGTCAGGTAGGTGCTGTCAGAGGCGATGCGGAAGGTGCCGAAGCTGGTCTGCGGCAGGCGGTAGTGGATACCGACGTCGTAGCCCTCGGTCTTCAGCGTGCCCAGGTTGGACAGGCTCTCGTTGAGGTTGGTGATCACGCCGTTGGCGCCGCGGCTGAAGCGGTCGCAGAAGGACGAATCGTTCTGCACGTAGCAGTAGTTCAGGATGCTCGACGCGGTGACCGAGGTAATGATGTTCTTCACGTAGATGTTGTAGTAATCCACGGTGAAGTCCAGGCCGGACACGTAGTGCGGGCTGTACACGAAGCCGATCGTGCGGGTGATCGACTGCTCCGGCTTCAGGTTCGGGTTGGAGCCCGAGATGAAGGGCGTCGCGGTCTGGCCGCCGGTGTTGTCGGTGATCGGCTTGCCGGTGCCGTTGTCGATCTGGCGATAGTTCGCCGGCACGCCGGCGGCGGCGCAGCGGGCCGCCACCGTGGCATTGCTGCCGGCGGCGCCGATCACGGAATCGCACGGGTCGACGAAGCTCTCGAAGCTCTGGCCGCTGCCGGCATAGAGATTGTCGATGGTCGGCGCGCGGAAGCCTTCGGCGTAGGTGCCGCGGACCAGCAGGTCCTCGAACGGGCGCCAGCGGAAGCTGTACTTGTTGTTGGTGGTGCTGCCGAAGTTGCTGTAGTGCGAGTAGCGGCTGGCCACGTTCACGCCCAGCTCCTGCGCACCCGGCAGGTCGCGCAGCAGCGGCACGTCGAGTTCGAGGTAGGCCTCGTTGACGATGTAGGCGCCGTTGGTCGGGTTGCTGGCCAGGTTGGTGGTCAGGCCGGCCGAGTCGCCCGCGTCGGGCCGGAAGCTGCCCTTCTCGCCGCGGTGCTCGATGCCGCCGGCGATGCTGACCGTGCCGGCCGGCAGGTCGAACAGGCCGCCGGTGAGGTTGGCGCTGAAGTCGTCGGTCTTGCTGGTCTGGCGCGCGGTGCCGATGTAGTTGATGTAGTTCCACACCGAGGCGGGCGTGCCGCCCGGGCCGGCCAGGATGTTCCACGGCACGCAGCCGGCGGCGCGGTCGGCGGCGCTGGCGCAGGCGACCTGGCCATCGACGATCGTGGTCGGGCCCAGCGCCTTCTGCGCGTTCGGCAGGTAGAAGTTGCCGGAGGAGACCTGGCGGACCTTGGTCTGCGAGTAGGTGTAGGTGGCGTCCCAGTTCCACTCGTGGCCGAGGAAGTTGAAGAAGCCTTCGGCGCCGACGTCGATGTGCGCGAGCTTGGACTTGCTCCAGGTGTCGCGCGGCTGCTCGACGGTGCGGCGGTAGAAGCTGGTCGCCTGGCCCGGGAACGGGTTGTAGGCGTTGTTCGGGTCGATGGTCAGGCCGGTGTTGCCGGTCTGCAGCGGGTAGCCGGACAGCTGGCTTTCGGTGTCGCGCACGCTGTAGCTGGCCGAACCGCGCAGGGTCACGTTGTCGGTGAGCTTGTAGCGGTCCTGCAGGAACAGGTTCTTCAGCTTGGTGCCGGCGCGGAAGGTCATGTCGGCCTGCGTGTTGTACAGGTCGCTCGGCGCGCCGGTGAACGGGTGGTAGTCGGCGAAGTTCGCCGGATTGCCACCGCGGTTCAGGATGTAATCCTGGCCGTCGGCCGGGTTGGTCACGCGGCCCCACGGACCGCCGCCCAGGCTGTCGTCGATATGGCGCGGGCTGTTGGAGTAGCGCGTTTCGGCGCGGTCGCGGTTCCACATCGGCTTGCTGTCCTGGTAGGCAGCGCCGAGGATCAGCGAGTTGTTCTCGGTGTTGTGGCCCCAGGTGAAGTCGACGTTCTTCTGCTGGCCGTCGCCCTTCTCGTTCTGGCCGTAGTAGGCGTTGACTTCGGCGCCTTCGAAGCGGTCGCGGGTGATGATGTTCACCACGCCGCCGATGGCGTCGGAACCGTAGACGGAAGACGCGCCGTCCTTCAGCACTTCGATGCGCTCGATCATCGAGACCGGGATGGTCGACACGTCGGTCAGGCCGCCCAGGCTGGTGCTCCAGCGGCGGCCGTTGACCAGCACCAGGGTGCGGGTCGAACCCAGGTTGCGGATGTTCACGTAGCGGCCGCCGACGTCGGCGCCCGACGACAGCGTGTCCTGCGGGGTGATGTCCGGCGTGCCGGCGGACGGCATGCGGGCCAGGATGTCGTTGACATTGGTCAGGCCGGTCGACTGGATCGCCTGGCGGTCCATGGTGAAGATCGGCTGCGAGGTCTCGACGTCCACGCTGCGGATGCGCGAGCCGGTGACCGTGATGGTGTCCAGGCTCTTGGCCTTGGACTGGTCGGCGGCGGGAGCGGGGGCGTCCTGGGCGGCGATGGACCAGGTCTGCAGCAGGAGCGCTGCGGCGATGGCGGTAGCCAGCAGGGTCTTTTGCTTCATTGTTATAGGAACTCCGAACAAAAAATAGCCAGCCGCCAGCTACTTAGCGCTGGTCGCCTGGATATCTGGGATGGCGCGTCCCACGGGGGGAGTGGACGTGCCCTGGCATCGCCGAAGCCGGGGAGCAGGCGATGTAAGCCCGAAGTTAAAACAAGGTGACAGCTTCCTGCAACCTTACTGTCGCGTCAGCTTTGTCTTCGTAAGTAATTGCAGACATTCGTTTTGGGCCGGGCCAAAACGAGGAAAGGGCGCCGTGGCGCCCTTTCCCGTGTCCCGCTTTCGTCAGTTCCGCGACAGCTATTTGGCGGCCACGTCGGCCTTCGGGCCGATGTATTTGTCCAGGAAGGACTGCAACGTGTTGTAGAACTCGATGTTGTTCTTCTCGGTGTAGAAGCCGTGGCCCTCGCCGGGCTTGGACAGCCACTGGTACGGCTTGTGCGCGGCTTCGAGCGCGGCGCGCATGGCCTTGGCCTGGGCGAACGGGGCGCGCTGGTCGTCCTCGCCGTGCACCAGCAGTACCGGCACGTCGATCTTGTCGGCCAGCTTGTCGGGGGAGTTGGCCGCCAGGTCGGCGTCGTTCTTGCCGATCACCGTGCGCAGATAGTTGCGGCCACGCTTGTTGGAGCCGATATCGCCCTTGTTGTACATCATGTCCAGGTCGTAGATGCCGGCGTAGCCGACCGCGCACTTGAACAGGCCCGGCGCGCGGATGGTGGCCATCATGGCCGAGTAGCCGCCGAAGCTGCCGCCGTAGACGCAGATGCGCGAGGGGTCGGCATAGCGCTCTTCGATCGCCCACTTCACGCCGTCGATCAGATCCTGCTGGATGCGCGTGCCCCACTTCAGGTAACCGGCTTCCTTGAAGTTCGCGCCGCGCCCGCCGGAGCCGCGGTAGTTCACCTGCAGCACCAGGTAGCCGCGGCTGGCCAGGAACTGCGCGTCGTCGTCGTAGAACCAGGTGTCCTGCACGTCGTGCGGGCCGCCGTGCGGCACCAGCACCATCGGCAGGTTGGCTTCCTTGGAGCCTTTGGGGAAGGTCAGGATCGCTTCCAGCTCCAGCCCGTCGCTGGCCTTGAAGCGCACCGGGCGGCGCTCGGCCATCTTGCCCGGGTCGATCCACGGTGCGGCGTCGAACAGCTTGCGCACTTTGAAGGTCTGCGTGTCGATCAGCATGTACGAGCCTGGGCTGCGGTCGCTGCTGACCGAGAACAGCAGCTGGCTGCCGTCCTCGCTGTAGTTGATGAAATCCACCACCTGGCCCGGGAATTTCTGGCTGAGCGCCATATGCAGCTTGGCCGCCGGCAGGTTCGGGTCGATGTAGATCGGCTTGGGCAGGCCGGTCATCGGGGTGGCCGCGAACGGCTGGTTGGGCAGGGCGGTCCACTGCAGGGTGCCGATACTGCCGAAGTCGTCCTTGGCCAGGTCGTGGCGGCCGCCGCCGTTCTCGTCCTGCTCGACCAGCTTGCCCGGGCCGCCGTCGGCGCTGAAGCTGGCGTAGATGCGCTGGCGGTCCGGCGCGAAGCTGATCGGCGCGAAGCTGGCGCCGGTGGCCTGGCTGCCGAGCTTGGCCCAGGCATTGTTCTCGCGGTGGAACACGACGAAGTTGTAGTTCTCGTCGCGGCCGTAGGCGAAGTGCGCCAGGCCGTCCGCGCCGGTCATGAAGGTCATGTCGCCCACGCCGATGTCGCCGATCAGCTGGCGCGTGTTCTTCTGCGCGTTGACGTCGTAGAGCGAGCTCTGGTTCTGCACGTCCCAGTCCTGCGCGCCCATGTAGAAATGGCCGTTGGCACGCTCGGGCAGGCCGTCGATGGAACCCCAGCCGCGGTCGGTGCCGCGCGTGGCGGAACGGCTGCTGGCCTTGCTGTCGTAGCCGTAGAGGTAGTCCTGGTTCTTGCCGTTGAAGTCGGTGGCGATGATCTCGCCGGTGGACAGCGGCTTGTCGATCGAGCCGAACTGCTTGCCCTTCTCGATCACCAGGCGGGTGGGGCTGACCCAGACGATGCTGGTCGGCAGCTCGTACTTGGGCATGCGCAGCATGCTCACAGGGTTACTCATGTCGCTGACCTGGTAGACCATCAGCGCGTGGTTGTCGCCGTCGTCGGTATCCACGCGCACGGCCACGTACTTGCCGTCGGGCGACAGGCGCGGCATGGAGATCTGCGGATGGCGGGCGAAATCCTCGACCGGGATCAGGTCGGCGGCCAAGGCGGCCGCGGGCGCGAGCAGGCAAAGCACGGACAGCGCGGTCCGCGCGAAATGAAGCGACATGTATTTTCCCCTGTTTGGTGGCTCCCTTGCCGGGCCGGTGGCTGGGAGCAACACCCCCACCGTGCCGAACGCCGCGACGCATGCCGCTTTCCGGCGGCGCGCCGTGCGGGCGCCTCCCCGGGCCCGCATCGCGTTCGCGGCCGAGTATAGCCAAGCCGGCACGGCCGTCGACCCTGCCTGTCGGCAGCGGTGCCGGTGTCGCTACACTTGGACTTTGCCGGCTTCCCCGATCGGACTCATGTCGCTGCCCTATACCGTCGCCATCGACCCCGTGGCCTTCCGCCTCGGTTCCTTCCCGATCCACTGGTATGGCCTGATGTACCTGGGCGGCTTCTTCGGCGCCTGGCTGCTGGCCGAATACCGCCGCCGCCATGGCCGCCTGCCGGTGACGCGCGATGCGCTGGGCGACCTGCTGTTCTACGCGATGATGGGCGTGATCGCGGGCGGCCGCATCGGCTACATGCTGTTCTATGCCGACATCCATTGGATCTGGACCGACCCGGTGGCGCTGTTCCGCGTGTGGGACGGCGGCATGAGCTTCCACGGCGGCCTGCTCGGCGTGCTCGCCGCGGGGCTGTGGTGGTCGCGCCGGCACCAGGTGGCGTTCTTCGACACGGTGGATTTCGTGGCGCCGATCGTACCGATCGGGCTGGGCCTGGGCCGCCTGGGCAACTTCATCAACGGCGAGCTGTGGGGCAAGCCCGGCGACGTGCCGTGGGCGATGATCTTCCCCAACGCGCCGGACCGCCTGCCGCGCCACCCCTCGCAGCTGTACGAGATGCTGCTGGAAGGCGTGGTGCTGTTCACCGTGCTGTGGCTGGTGTCGCTCAAGCCGCGCCCGCGCTATCTGCTCTCGGGACTGTTCGCGCTGCTGTACGGCTGCTTCCGCTTCGCGGTGGAATTCGTGCGCCTGCCGGACCCGCAGCTCGGCTACCTGGCCTTCGGCTGGCTCACCATGGGGCAGATCCTGTCGCTGCCGCTCATCCTGGTGGGCCTGGTGCTGATCTTTATGTCCCGCAAGGCGCCGACGCTGCGGCCGTATACCGTGGCGCTGCCGGCGAAGGAGTAACCATGCGCGCTTATCTCGACCTGCTGCGCCACGTGCTGGAGCACGGCACGATCAAGGCCGACCGCACCGGCACCGGCACGCGCAGCGTGTTCGGCTGGCAGATGCGTTTCGACCTGCGCGAAGGTTTTCCGCTGGTCACCACCAAGAAGCTGCACCTGAAGTCGATCATCCACGAGCTGATCTGGTTCCTGCGCGGCGAGACCAACATCGCTTACCTGAAAGAACACGGCGTCAGTATCTGGGACGAGTGGGCCGACCCGAACGGCGAGCTCGGCCCGGTCTACGGCGAGCAGTGGCGCGCCTGGCGCACGGCCGACGGCGGCACGGTGGACCAGATCCGCTGGGTGGTGGAGGAGATCCGCCGCAATCCGGATTCGCGCCGGCTCATCGTCAACGCCTGGAACGTGGGCGAGTTGCCGCGCATGGCGCTGATGCCGTGCCACACCATGTTCCAGTTCTACGTGGCCGACGGGCGCCTCAGCTGCCAGCTGTACCAGCGCTCGGGCGATATCTTCCTCGGCGTGCCGTTCAATATCGCCAGCTACGCGCTGCTCACCCACATGGTGGCGCAGGTCTGCGGCCTGGGCGTGGGCGACTTCGTGCACGTGCTGGGCGACGCCCACCTGTACAGCAACCACGTCGAGCAGGCCCGCCTGCAGCTGAGCCGCGAGCCGCGCCCGCTGCCCACGCTGCGGCTGAACCCGGACGTGCGCGCGCTGGAAGACTTCCGCTTCGAGGACGTGGCGATCGAGGGCTACACCCCGCACCCGGCCATCAAGGCGCCGGTCGCCGTGTGAATTGCCCTGGGCCGGCGGCCACCGCCCCGGCGGTGTTCGTGAGTACAATGCGCGGCTAGCGCGCGCCGACCCCCATATGGCCGCCCGTGCGTCCCCATACGGTTCGCTCATCTGGAGTCTTCATGGCCATTTCGCTCATCGCCGCGCTCGACGAGAACTCTGCCATCGGCCGCAAGGGCCAGCTGCCCTGGCACCTGCCGGACGACCTGCGCTGGTTCAAGGAGCTCACGCTCGGCAAGTTCGTGCTGATGGGCTACAACACGGCGGTGTCGGTCGGCCGCGCCCTGCCGGGCCGGACCAACCTGGTGCTGACGCGCAAGCACGAAGCGCCGTTCCCGGGCCAGGTCACCGTGCGTTCGCTGGAAGAGGGCCTGGCCCGCGCCGGCGGTACCGGACTGATGGTGATCGGCGGCGGCGAGGTCTACAAGGCGGCGCTGCCGAAGGCGCAGCGGCTGTTCCTGACCTGGGTGAACGCGGCGGTGGACGGTGCGGATACCTTCTTTCCCGGCGTGCATTTCAGCGACTGGACCGAACTCAGCCGCACCCATCACAAGAAAGACGCCGACCACGCCTACGACTTCGACATGGTCGAGTACGTCCGCAGCAGCATTTGAGCCCCGTTCCCCCTAGCGGCGCCATCCACGTCATGGCCGGCGTCCTGGTCGACCCGGCCGGACGCGTGCTGCTGGCGCAGCGGCCGCCGGGCAAGCACCTGGCGGGCGCGTGGGAGTTTCCCGGCGGCAAGCTGGAGCCGGGCGAAGCGGCCGGCGACGGGCTGGCGCGCGAGCTGGCCGAAGAGCTGGGCATCGCGATCGGCCCGGGCGAGCCGCTGACGCGGGTGCCCTGGGCCTATGGCGCCAAGCGCCTGCTGCTGGATGCCTGGGTGGTGCGGTGCTGGGACAGCGAGCCGCGGCCGCTGGAGCACACCGCGCTGCAATGGGCCGATCCCGATGCGGTCGATCTGGCGCTGCTGGCGCCGGCTGACCGCGCCATCCTGCAGGCGCTGCGCCTGCCGCATCGTTATCCGATCACACCGGCGGACCTGCCGCCCGCGGCCCATGACGCCTGCGCCGCCATGCTGCGCGATGCCCTGGGCCGCGGCGAGCGGCTGCTGCAGCTGCGCCTGCCGCTATGGCCGATGGAGCAGGTGAGAGCGCTGGCCGGGCAGCTGCTGCCGGAAGCGCGCAGCCGCGGTGCGCGGCTGCTGCTCAACGGCGATATCGAAGGCGCACTGGCCCTGGGTGTCGGCGTGCAATTGAAGGCCGCGCAGCTGAGCGGCAGCGAACGGCCCTTGCCCTGGAACCAGCCCGTCGGCGCGAGCTGCCACGATGCCGCCGAGCTGGCGCGGGCACTGGCGCTGGGGGCGGACTTCGCGACCGTGTCGCCGGTGGCCGTCACCGCGACCCATCCGGAGGTGCCTACGCTTGGCTGGGCCGCTTTCGCGGCACTGGCCGAGGCGGCGGCGCTGCCGGTCTACGCGCTCGGCGGCATGAGTCAGGCAGACGTGCAGCAGGCACGCACGTCGGGCGGGCAGGGCATCGCGGGCATCCGCGGCTTCTGGGGCGGCTGAGGCGCGCTCAGGTCCTGGTTTTGGCCAGCGCCAGATAGCGCTGGTGCAGGGCGGCTACTGCAGCATCCAGCGCGGCTTCTTCGCCGGTATTGGCGATCACGTCGTCGGCGATGGCGAGGCGTTCCTCGCGGCGCGCCTGGCGTTCGATCATGCGGCGTGCCAGCGCCTCGTCGATGCCGTCGCGGCGCATCAGCCGCTCCAATTGCGCGGCCTCGGTGCTGTCCACCACCAGCACGCGGTCGACCCAGCGGTAATGCGCGATGTTCTCCGCCAGCAGCGGAATCGCCAGCAGGCAGTACGGGCCGTGATCGGCGCCGGCGCGTTCGCGCAGCCAGCTGCGCACGCGCGGGTGGGTGATGGCTTCCAGCTGGCGCCGGGCCATGTCGTCGGCAAAGACGCGGCGGCGCATGGCGGCGCGGTCCAGTTGCCTCTCGCCGTCGAGCACGCCGGCGCCGAAGGTCTGCACGATGGCCGCCAGCCCTTCGCTGCCGGGCCTGACCACTTCCCGCGCGGCCACGTCGGCGTCGTAGACCGCGATGCCCAGCGCTTCGAAGCGCCGCGCCACCGCGCTCTTGCCGGAGGCGATGCCGCCGGTGAGCGCGACGACGTAAGGGCGCGGCGCGATCACCGCAGCCCGGTGATCTGCATGTAGGTGTGCAGCATCCAGTCGCCGGCCACGAACCACAGCCAGCCGGCCATGGCGATGAACGGGCCGAACGGGATCGGCACCTCGGCCTTATGCCGGCGCAGCAGGATCAGCGAACCGCCGATCACCGTGCCCACCAGCGAGGACAGCAGCACGATCGGCAGCAGCGCGCCGGCGCCCATCCAGGCGCCCATGGCCGCCAGCATCTTGAAATCGCCGTAGCCCATGCCTTCCTTGCCGGTGGCGAGCTTGAACAGCCAGTACACGCTCCACAGGCTGAGGTAGCCGATCGCCGCGCCGACGATCGCGGCGGTGGGCGTGACGAACATCGGCAGCAGGGTAAGCAGCAGGCCGATCCACAGCAGCGGGTAGTTGAGTTCGTCCGGCAGGTACTGGGTGCGGAAGTCGATGCCGGCCAGCGCGATCAGCAGCCAGGTGAAGGCCAGGCCGGCCAGCGCAGGCAGGGTGGGGCCGAACTTCCACACCACGATGGCGCTGAGCACGCCGCTCAGCAGTTCCACCAGCGGGTACTGGATCGAGATCGGCTCCTTGCAGTAGCGGCAGCGTCCGCGCAGCAGCAGCCAGCCGAACAGCGGCACGTTGTCGAACACCGACAGGCGGTGCTTGCACCTGGGGCAGTGCGAGGGCTCGCGCACGATGCCGGGCGGGCGGGGCGTGGTTTCGTCGGGGGGCAGCTTGAGCGTGTCCAGCGCCTGTTCGCGCCAGGCCGCTTCCATGCGCTCGGGCAGGCGCAGGATCACCACGTTGAGAAAGCTGCCCACCAGCAGGCCGAGCACGCCTGCCACGGTGATCCAGGCCCAAAGAGGAAGCTCAGGCATGCGTCGTCTCGATAGCTATAAAAAAAGCCCCCCTCTCCCGGGGGAGAGAGGGGCTCGGATGCGGAAGCTTACACGGTGCCCGCGAGCTTGAAGATCGGCAGGTACAGCGACACCACCATGCCGCCCACCAGCACGCCGAGGATCACCATGATCAGCGGCTCGAGCAGGGTGGACAGGGTGTCGACCGCGTTGTTGACCTCTTCCTCGTAGAACTCGGCCACCTTGAACAGCATGTTGTCCAGGGCGCCGGATTCCTCGCCGATGGCGGTCATCTGCACCACCATGTTCGGGAACAGGCCGGTCTGGCGCATGGCCAGCTGCAGCTGGTGGCCGACCGCGACGTCGTCGCGCATCTGCCGGACCGCGTCGCCGTAGACGATGCTGCCGGTGGCGCCGGCCACGGCGTCCATGGCTTCGACCAGGGGCACGCCGGCGCGGAAGGTGACGCCGAGGGTGCGGGCGAAGCGGGCGATGGCGGATTGGCGGAGGATGGCGCCCATCACCGGCAGCTTCAGCATCACGCGGTCGAGGAAGTGCGCGAACTTCTGCGAGCGGTTCTTGGCCATGACCAGGGCGACGATGCTGCCGACGATCACGCCGATCACCACGTACCAGTAGCTCTGCATGAACTGCGAGGCGGAGATCACGATCTGGGTCGGCGCCGGGAGTTCCGCGCCGGCGTCCTTGAAGGTCTGCTGGAACACCGGCACCACGAACAGCAGCAGGATCATGCTGACCAGCAGCGCCACCGCCAGCACCATCACGGGGTAGAACAGGGCCTTCTTGATCTTGCTCTTGATCGCTTCCATCCGCTCCTTGTAGGTCGCCACGGTGTCCAGCACCGTGTCGAGCACACCGGCGGATTCGCCCGCGTGCACCAGGTTGCGGTAGAGCTCGTCGAACTGGACCGGATACTTGGCCAGCGCCTCGTGCAGCGCGGCGCCGCCCTCGATGCCCTGCTTGACGTCGACCAGCATGTTCTTGAAGCGGACGTTCTTCTGGCCGTCGGCGATGATCTCGAAGGACTGCACCATCGGCACGCCCGACGCCATCATGGTGGCGATCTGGCGGCTGAAGATGGCCACGTCGCGCGGCTTGACCGTGCTGCCGGCAGCGCCGAAGAGGGGCTTGGACTTCTCGCGCACCGTCTGCGGGTTCATGCCCTGGCGGCGCAGCTCGGCCTTCACCAGCGAAGCGTTCTTCGCCGGCATCTCGCCCTTCATGCGCTTGCCGCGCTTGTCCAGCGCGACCCAGTCGTACATGGACATCTGGGTGACGGCGGCGCGCTCTGCGCCGCGGGCGCGAGCGTCTTTGGCTGCCGTGATTGCTGTGGCCATGCGGAAACTCCCCCTTCGAGCTTGCCGGCCAGGGGCCGGCGGCAAATTTGGTGCAGCTTATGGCAAATCTCTCAGGCAATCCGTGCCTTGGCACGCAACTCCAGTGCGGGCGGCGTCTCAGGCCGCCGCAGGAGCCGCGTCAGTCCTTGGTGACGCGGTCGATCTCGGCCAGGCTGGTCACGCCCTGCTTGGCTTTCAGCAGGGCCGAGGCGCGCAGGTCGTTGATGCCGGCGCCGCGTGCCACCTCGGCGATTTGCATGGCGTTGCCACCCTGCAGCACGATCTTCTGGATCTCCTCGAGCATGGGCATCACCTGATAGATGCCCACGCGGCCCTTGTAGCCTTCGTTGCAGTTGTCGCAGCCGACCGCCTCGTACAGGGTCAGGCCGGCGTCGATCTCTTCCTGGGTGAAGCCGGCGGCGAGCAGGGTGGCCGGCGGCAGGTCCAGCGGCTTCTTGCAGTCGTGCAGGCGGCGGGCCAGGCGCTGGGCGATCACCAGGGTGACCGACGAGGTGATGTTGTAGGGCGCGATGCCCATGTTCATCAGGCGCGAGATGGTCTGCGGCGCGTCATTGGTATGCAGGGTGGACAGCACCATGTGGCCGGTCTGCGCGGCCTTGATGGCGATCTCGGCGGTTTCCAGGTCGCGGATTTCGCCGACCATGATCACGTCCGGATCCTGGCGCAGGAAGGAGCGCAGGGCCGCGGCGAAGGTCATGCCGCGCTTGGTGTTCTGCTGGACCTGGTTGATGCCCTCGACGCGGATTTCGACCGGGTCTTCCACCGTGGAGATATTGCGCTCGTTGGTGTTGAGGATATTCAGCGCCGTGTACAGCGACACGGTTTTGCCCGAGCCGGTCGGGCCGGTGACCAGCACCATGCCGTAGGGCTTGTGGATGGCTTCGATGTAGAGCTGCTTCTGGACTTCCTCGTAGCCGAGCTTGTCGATGCCGAGCTTGGCGGTGGAGGCGTCCAGGATACGCAGCACGATCTTCTCGCCGAACAGCGTGGGCAGCGTGCTGACGCGGAAGTCGACCGAGCGGCTCTTGGAAAGATTGAGCTTGATGCGGCCGTCCTGCGGCACGCGCCGCTCGGCGATGTCCAGGCCGGCCATCACCTTCAGGCGCGAGGAGATGCGCGTGGACAGCTTCATCGGCGGGCTGGCCACCGCGCGCAGCATGCCGTCCATGCGCAGGCGCACGCGGTAGTTGGTTTCGAATGGTTCGAAGTGGATGTCCGAGGCGCCGCGCTTGATCGCGTCGACCAGGATCTTGTTGACGAACTTCACCACCGGCGCGTCGTCGTTCGCGTTGGCGTCGATGCCGGTGGTGTCGCCGTCGTCGTCGCCGGCTTCCAGCGCGAGTTCGTCGAGGTCGTCGCCGCCGAGGTCCGGCACGCTGGAGCTCATCGCGCTGAGCGCGGTCTCGATCACCCGGTGCAGCTGGGCGCGCTCGACCAGGATCGGTTCCACCATGCAGTTGGAGTGGAACTTGATCTCGTCCAGCGCATGCGACTGCATCGGGTCGGCGATGCCGACGAACAGGCGCTTGCCGCGGCGGAACAGGGGCAGGGCGTGGTGCTTGTTGATCAGCGCTTCGCTGATCAGGTTCAGCGGCATGCTGGCCGGCTGCAGCGAGGAGACGTCCATCGCCGGCATGCCGAATTCGGCCGAGGCGAGCTGGGTGAGCCGGCTGCTGTCGATCAGGCCGTGGTCCAGCAGCCAGGCGGTGAGCGTGGTCTTGGCCTGGGCGGAATCGAGTACCGCCTTGCGCACGTCCGGCTCGGGGAGCACCCCTTCGGATACCAGGCGCCGGGCCATGCCGGACAGCCCTGCCAGTGACGGTTGCATTTGCGTCGCCATAACCTGAATGTCGCCCAGCCCCCTGATTGACGGGGAATTTACCGCAGAAGCCGCGCCAGTACACCCGTGCCCGGCCCATTTGCGTGAAATCCAGCACATTGGATTCCCATAAGCGTGGCGTCCGTCAGGGTTGTGACGCCGCCATGGACGCCGCCGTGAAAGTTCGTATACAAAAGCGGCCTTTCCCCAGTGGTCGCCATCGTGTCCAACGCCGAACCCATGCAGCCGTTCCTGATCTTCGGAGCACCCCAGATCGGCGAGGAAGAAATTGCGGAAGTCGAGGCCTGCCTGCGCTCGGGCTGGCTGGGCACGGGGCCGCGGGTGGCGCGTTTCGAGCAGGATTTCGCGCAGTGGCGCGGGGTGCGCCCCTCGCAGGTGGCCGCGGTCAATTCCTGCACGGCGGCCATCCACGTGAGCATGGTCGCCGCGGGACTGGAGCCGGGCAGCGAGGTGATCACCACGCCGCTGACTTTCTGCGCCACGGTCAATGCGATCCTGCACGCCGGCCTGACCCCGGTGCTGGCCGACGTGGACCCGGTCACCCAGAACCTGGACCCGGATGCCATCGAAGCGGCCATCACGCCGCGCACCCGGGCCATCCTGCCGGTGCACTTCGCCGGCCGCCCCTGCGCGATGGACCGCATCATGGCCATCGCGCGGAAGCACGGGCTGATGGTGATCGAGGACTGCGCCCACGCCATCGAAACCGAGTTCCACGGCCAGCCGGCCGGCACCTTCGGCGACTTCGGCTGCTTCAGCTTCTACGTCACCAAGAACGTGGTGACCGGCGAGGGCGGCATGATCCTGGGCCGCAGCGAGGAACAGATCGCCCGTGCCCGCATGCTGGCCTTGCACGGCATGAGCAAGGACGCCTGGCACCGCTTCGGCGACAAGGGCTACAAGCACTACCAGGTGGTGGAGTGCGGCTTCAAATACAACATGATGGATCTGCAGGCGGCCATCGGCATCCACCAGCTGGCCCGCGTGGAGCGCAGCTGGGAGCGCCGGCAGCAGCTGTGGCGCCGCTACGACGAAGCCTTCGCGGACTTGCCGATCGGCCTGCCGGCCGCGCCGGAAGCCAATACCCGCCACGGCTATCACCTCTACACGGTGATGCTGGACGAGCAGCGCTGCGGCATCAGCCGCGACGATTTCCTGGAAGCCATGAACGCCAGGCGGATCGGCACCGGCGTGCACTATCTGTCGGTGCCCGAGCACCCCTATTACCAGGACCGCTTCGGCTGGCGCCCGGAGCAGTGGCCGCATGCCATGCGCATCGGCCGGCAGACCGCGAGCCTGCCGCTTTCGCCCGCGATGAGCGACGCGGACGCCGAACGGGTGATCGAGGCGGTCACCGAGATCACCACCCGCGGCCAGGCGCGCAAGCGCGGCTGAGGCCGCGCCGGGGCCTCCAGGCGCCGGAATCCGTCGATTCCCGCGCAGCCCGCCCGCCCCGGGCAGGCTATGATTGCCATTACGAGAGGGGCGCATGAAATCACTGAGCATCATCCTGCCTGCGAAGAACGAGGCCGCGGCACTGCGCGGCCTGTTGCCCAGGCTGCGCGAGGCCGCGCCGGACGCGGAAATCATCGTGGTCGACGACGGCTCCACGGACGACACCCGTGAGCTGTGCGCCAGCCATGCCATCACCTGCCTGTCCTCGCCGTACTCGATGGGCAACGGCGCCGCGATCAAGCGCGGCGCGCGCGCCGCCGGCGGCGACATCCTGGTGTTCATGGACGGCGACGGCCAGCACGATCCGGCCGACATCGCCCGCCTGCTGCAGCACCTGGAGCAGGGCTACGACATGGTGGTGGGCGCGCGCGACTGGGAAAGCCAGGCCGGCGTCGGCCGCGGCGTGGCCAACACCATCTACAACTGGCTGGCCACGCGCATGACCGGCCACGCCATCCTGGACCTCACCTCCGGCTTCCGCGCGGTGAAGGCCAGGCAGTTCCGCGAATTCCTGCACCTGCTGCCGAACGGGTTTTCCTACCCGACCACCAGCACCATGGCGTTCTTCCGCAGCGCCTATCCGGTGGCCTACATGCCGATCAAGGCGGCCAAGCGCATCGGGCACAGCCATATCCGGCCGCTGCGCGACGGCGTGCGCTTCCTGCTGATCATCTTCAAGATCGCCACGCTGTACTCGCCGCTGAAGCTGTTCGCGCCGGCCAGCGCGGTGTTCTTCCTGCTCGGGCTGATCAACTACGCCTGGACTTTCCTGCACGAAGGCCGCCTCACCAACATGAGCACGCTGCTGTGGAGCGCCTCGGTGATCGTGTTCCTGATCGGGCTGGTGTCCGAGCAGATCACCGCGCTGACCTACAAGGCGCGGGACTGACGCATGCCCGCGCTTGCCGGCCGGCCGCAGCGGTGACCACGCATGGCTGAATCGATGGTCGTGATCACCAGCTCGTTTCCGATCCGCGGAGACGGCAGCGAGGCGGCGGGCGCCTTCGTGGCCGACCTGGTCGAGGAACTGGCGCGGCAGGCCGCGGTGCGCGTGGTGGCGCCGGGTCCGCGCGACGAGCGCGAGCAGTACGCGCCGAATATCGAAGTGATTCGCTACGCGGCGCCGGCGAAGCCGCTGTCCACGCTGAAGCCGTGGCGCCCGGGCGACCTCTACTGGCTGGCCCGTGTGCTGCGCGGCGGCATGCGCGCCGCGCGCGCGGCCGTCGGCAGCGGCAAGCCGCGCGTGCTGGCGCTGTGGGGCCTGCCCTGCGGCGAGTGGGCGCGCCGCGTCGCCGCCAGCCGCGGCCTGGCCTACACCGTGTGGCTGCTGGGCAGCGACGTGTGGTCGCTGGGCCGCGTGCCGGTGCTGCGCGGCATGCTGGGGCGGGTGATCCGGCAGGCCGGCAAGGCTTATGCGGACGGCTACGTGCTGGCCGACGACGCCCGCAGGATCGCCGGTATCCCGGTCGACTTCCTGCCCAGCACCCGCTCCATCGGCACGGCCGGCGAGCCGCCGCCGCCGCGGGCGCAGGCGCCATATCGGCTGCTGTTCCTGGGCCGCTGGCATCCGAACAAGGGCGTGGACCTGCTGCTGCAGGCGCTGGGCCTGCTCGGCGATGCCGACTGGCAGCGCATCGAACAGGTGGAAATCCAGGGCGGCGGCCCGCTGGAGCCGGCCGTGCGCGAGGCCGTCGAGGCCTTGCAGCGCGCCGGGAGGCCGGTGCTGCTCGGTGCCTTTCTTTCGAAGGACCAGGCCGAAGCCGCCATCGCACGGGCCGACTGGCTGCTGATCCCCTCGCGCATCGAAAGCATCCCGGTGGTGTTTTCCGACGCCATGAAACTGGGCCGGCCGGTGGTGTCGATGCCGGTGGGCGACCTGCCGCGGCTGGTGGAGGAACTGCGCTGCGGTGTTGTCGCCCAGGCCGTGTCCGCCGAAGATTACGCGCGGGCGCTGGCCGCCGCCGTGGCGGCGCCTACCGGACGCTTCCTGCCAGGCACCGAAGCCGCCGCCCGCTTCGACCTGCGGGCCATCGCCCGCACCTTGCTGCACTGAGACCGGCTGCATTGAGACAGGCTTTGCTCCGCATATGAACGACAACCGCCAGACCTGGGACGAACGGGCGCGGGCCCTCGGCGCCACGCGCCGCGGCGTGCTGTTCAAAGGTTTCACCGACGAGGCGAACGGCCGCCTGCACGACTGGCACGCCTGGCTGGTGCGCGAGATGTTCGCCCCGGCGATCGGCGCCGAAGGCGGCGCCGTGCTGGACCTGGGCTGCGGCTACGGCCGCCTGTCGCAAACCCTGGCCACGGCCCGCCCGGATCTGTTCGTGGTCGGCCAGGACATCAGCGGCTGGTACTGCCAGCGCATGGCCGAAGCCGGCGGTGGAGCGGTGCTGGCCGACCTGCGCGCGCTGCCGTTCCGCCCGCGCAGCATGGCCGGCGCCATGGCCGTCACCTCGCTGATGTATCTGGACCGCCCCGAAGTCGGCGCGGCCTTCGCGCAGATCGCGGCGATGCTGCGGCCTGGCGCGCCGCTGCTGATCGTGGACCCGGGCGAGGAACTGCGTTCGCTGATCGGCCGCCTGGCCGGCAACCGCGTGGCCTCCGCCACCGGCGGACGCGGTTTCCGGCGCGAGGAATACATCGCCCTGGCCCGCGCGGCCGGTTTCGAGGTGCTGGGCAAGGGCGGCAATCCGCGCGACAGCGCGCTGCTGCTGGCCACCGCCGGCGGCCGCGTAGGCTGGGGCCTGGCCAGCCGGCTGGCCGGCCGGCAGAGGCCGCGCGCCGGCGGCTATTCGCCGCTGGCGCTGCATCGCTGGCTGCTGCTGAAAGCGCCCGGCGAGGGCCGCTGAATGGCTGGCAGCGCCTCTGACGTCGAGCTTTACCCGGCGCGGGAGCGCGTGGCCGATCCGGTTTGCTCCATCTGTATCGCCAATTACAACGGCACCGGACTGCTGGCCGAATGCCTGGATTCGATCTTTGCCCAGGCGGCCGAGATCGCACTCGAAGTGCTGGTGCACGACGACGCTTCCACCGACGGCTCGGTGGAGTGGCTGCGCGAGCGCTATCCACAGGTGGAACTGCTGGCGGCGCGCAGCAATGTCGGCTTCTGCATCGGCAACAACCGGATGGTCGCGCACGCACGCGGCCGCTACGTGCTGCTGCTGAACAACGATGCCGCGCTGCAGCCCGGCGCGCTGCGCGCCCTGCTCGGCGTGGCCGCGCAGCAGGCCACGCCCTGCATTGCCACGCTGCCGCAGTACGACTGGGCTTCCGGCGAACTGGTCGATCGCGGCTGCCGGCTGGACCTGTTCTACAACCCCGTGCCGAACCTCGACGTGGCGCGCCGCCAGGTGGCGATCACCATCGGCGCCTGCCTGTTCCTGCCGCGCAGCCTGTGGGAAGAACTGGGCGGTTTCCCCGAGTGGATGGGCTCCCTCGCCGAAGACATGTACCTGTGCTGCCTGGCGCGCCTGCGCGGCGTGCCGGTGCTGGTGGCGCAGGAAAGCGGCTATATCCATCGCCAGGGCGCCAGCTTCGGCGGCAACCGCGTGGACGCCGGCCGCCTCAACACCACCTTCCGCCGCCGCCGCCTGAGCGAGCGCAACAAGACCGCGGTAATGGTGGTCTGCACGCCGACGATCGCGGTGTGGCCGCTGCTGACCCTGCACGCCGCCGCGCTGCTGCTCGAAGGGCTGGCGCTGGCGCTGGTCAAGCGCGATGCGCGCGTGTGGAGCGAGATCTACCTGCCGACCCTGCGCTATATCGCCAGCGACTTCCGCGCGCTGCGCCAGCGCCGGCGCGTCGCCCAGGGCATGCGCCGGGCCAGCCTGGCGGCCTATCTGCGCGACGTCGTGCTGTTTCCGCGAAAACTGAGCATGCTGGGGCGCTATGGCATTCCGCATATCCGCTGAGCCGTCCCATTCCACGAATTCCGCTGAGGTTGCATCCCATGTTTGACGGCAAGTCCATCCTGATCACCGGCGGCACCGGCTCCTTCGGCAAGCAGTACGTGCAGACCCTGCTCGGCCGCTACCAGCCGCGGCGCGTGGTGATCTATTCGCGCGACGAACTGAAACAGTACGAGATGCAGCGCCAGTACGACGCGCCCTGCATGCGCTACTTCATCGGCGACGTGCGCGACCGCGGCCGCCTGGTGCAGGCCATGCGCGGGGTGGACTACGTGATCCACGCCGCCGCGCTCAAGCAGGTGCCGGCGGCGGAGTACAACCCCACCGAATGCATCAAGACCAATATCCACGGCGCGGAGAACGTGATCCACGCGGCGCTGGAGAACGAGGTCGCCAAGGTGATCGCGCTGTCCACCGACAAGGCGGCCAATCCGATCAACCTCTACGGCGCCACCAAGCTGGCCTCCGACAAGCTGTTCGTCGCCGCCAACAATATGGCCGGCGGCCACCGCACCGTCTTCTCGGTGGTGCGCTACGGCAATGTGATCGGCTCGCGCGGCTCGGTGGTGCCGTTCTTCAAGCAGCTGCTGGCCGAAGGCTGCGATGCGCTGCCGCTGACCGACGCGGCGATGACGCGCTTCTGGATCTCGCTGCAGCAGGGCGTGGACTTCGTGCTGAAGAATTTCGAGCGCATGCACGGCGGCGAAATCTTCGTGCCGAAGATCCCCTCGGTGCGCATCGTCGACCTGGCCCGCGCGATGGCGCCGCAGATGGCGCACAAGATCGTCGGCATCCGCCCCGGCGAGAAGCTGCACGAGATCATGTGCCCGGCCGACGACTCGCATCTCACGCTGGAGTTCGACGACCATTACGTGATCCGCCCCACCATCACCTTCTTCAACCGGCCCAACGATTTCGCCGTCAACGGGCTGGGCGAAACGGGCACCCCGGTGCCGCAGGGTTTCGAATACAACTCCGGCACCAACCCGCATTTCCTCGATAACGACGGCATCCTGCAGCTGCACCGCGAGGCGGGGATCTGAACATGATTCCCTACGGCCGGCAGGACGTGACCCAGGACGACGTCGACGCGGTGATCGAAGTGCTGCATTCGGACTTCCTCACCCAGGGTCCGATGACGCCGAAGTTCGAAGCCGCCGTCGCAGCTTATGTCGGCGCCGGCTTCGGCGTGGGCGCGAACAGCGCCACCTCGGCCCTGCACGTGGCCTGCCTGGCGCTGGGGCTGGGCGAAGGCGACTGGCTGTGGACCACGCCGATCACCTTCGTCGCTTCGGCCAACTGCGCGCTCTATTGCGGCGCCCAGGTGGACTTCGTCGATATCGACGAGCGTACCTACAACCTCTGCCCGGTCAAGCTCGAACAGAAGCTGATCCAGGCCAAAGCCGAAGGGCGTTTGCCCAAGGTGGTGGTGCCGGTGCATTTCTCGGGGCAGCCCTGCGACATGCGCGCCATCCATGCGCTGGCGCAGACCTATGGCTTCAAGATCGTCGAGGACGCCTCGCACGCCATCGGCGCGCGCTATCTGGGCGAGCGCATCGGCAACAGCCGCTACAGCGACATCACCATCTTCAGTTTCCATCCGGTGAAGATCATCACCACCGTGGAAGGCGGCATGGCGATGACTAACGATGCCGCGCTGGCCGAGCGCATGGCGCTGTTCCGCGCGCACGGCGTCACGCGCGATCCGGCGCGCATGACGCACGCTTCCGACGGCCCCTGGTACTACCAGCAGGTGGAGCTGGGCTACAACTACCGCATGAACGATCTGCAGGCGGCGCTGGGCATCAGCCAGCTGGGAAGGATCGACGCTTACCTGGAACGCCGGCACGAGCTGGCCGCACGCTACGACCGCCTGCTGGCCGGCCTGCCGCTGACCTTGCCGTGGCAGCATCCGGACGGCTATTCCGGCCTGCACCTGTACACCGTGCGGCTGCAGCTGGACCGCATCCCGCGCACGCGCCTGGAAGTATTCGAAGCGATGCGCGCGGATGGCATAGGCATCAACGTGCATTACATCCCGGTGCATACGCAGCCTTACTACCGCGAGCACGGCATGGCCGGGCGCGAGTTCCCCGAGTCGGAGCGCTACTACGCGGAGGCAATCACGCTGCCGCTGTATCCGATGCTTACCGATGCGGCGCAGGACGAAGTGATCGCGTCGCTGCGCCGGGCGCTGGGCGTATGAATCTCGCGGTGATCCCCGCGCGCGGCGGCAGCAAGCGCATTCCGCGCAAGAACATCCGTGCGTTCTGCGGCAAGCCGGTGATCGCCTGGTCGATCGAGGCGGCGCGGCGCAGCGGGTGCTTCGAGCGGGTCGTGGTGTCGACGGACGACGAGGAGATCGCCGCGGTGGCGCGCTCGTTCGGTGCCGAAGTGCCGTTCCT
Organism: Dyella sp. SG562; assembly: GCF_011759495.1. NCBI lineage: Bacteria > Pseudomonadati > Pseudomonadota > Gammaproteobacteria > Lysobacterales > Rhodanobacteraceae > Dyella > Dyella sp. SG562. The sequence goes on along the minus strand of NZ_JAAOYS010000001.1, from coordinate 202,151 downwards.
GCGTCCCGCGGAGCTGGCCGGCGATCACGCCGACACGGTGTCGGTCATCCGCCACGCCGTGGGCGAGCTGCAGCGGGCAGGCGACGCGCCGCGCAACGTGTGCTGCATCTACGCCACCGCGCCGTTCGTCGAAGCCGGCGATATCGAGCGTGGCTTGCACATGCTCGATACGGGCGACTGCGATTACGTTTTCCCGGTCACCACCTTCCCGTTCCCGATCCAGCGCGCCCTGCGCTTGTCGGCGCAAGGGCGGGTGGCGATGTTCGTGCCGGAGCATGCCGGCACGCGCTCGCAGGACCTGGAAGAAGCCTGGCACGACGCGGGCCAGTTCTACTGGGGCCGCGTGCAGGCCTGGCTGGATGGCGTGGGCATTTATGCATCGGGCGCGGGGCTGGCGATTCCGCGGCACCGCGTGCAGGACATCGATACGGAAGAAGACTGGATCCGCGCGGAATGGATGTTCCGCGCCCAGCGTGCGGCGCAAGGCAATCACGAGGCGGAACAGGCATGACCTACAAGACCGGGCAGGAAGCGTTCTGCGGCGAGATCATGGGCCGTTATCCGGACCTGCGCCTGATCGACTACGGCTTCGCCTATCGCCGCGGCTCCAGCTTCCCGCAGGACGACATCACCTGGTTCCTGCTCGAAAAGACCGCCTAGCGGGCGATGGCATGAAAGCAGCCTTTCGCGCCGATGCGTCGTTCCAGCTGGGCAGCGGGCATGTGATGCGTTGCCTGGCGCTGGCGCGTGCGCTGCGCGAGGAGGGAGCTTCGTGCCGGTTCGTTTGCCGCGAGTTGCCGGGGCATCTGGGCGCGCGGATTGCTGCGGAAGGTTTCGAGCTGGCCTTGCTGCCGGCCGATGGCGAAGCGGCTGCCATGGATGAGCGTGGCGATGCCGAGGCGACGATCGAGGCGCTCGGCGGCAGCGTCGACGTGCTGATCGTGGATCACTACGCACTGGATGCCCGGTGGGAACAGGCCTTGCAGCCCCACGCCGGGAAACTTGTGGCGATTGACGATCTCGCCGACCGGCCGCACGTTGTGCAGATGTTGATTGACCAGAATGTCGGGCGCCGCGCCGAACACTATGCGGGGCTGGTGCCTGCCGATTGCCGCGTGTTGGCCGGCCCGCGTTACGCAATGTTGCGCGAGGAGTTCCGGCGGCAGCGCGAGTTCAGTCTCGCGCATCGACGTGATGCGTCGATGCGCAAGATCGTGATCAGCATGGGCGGCGGCGATCCAGCCGATGCCACGCTGCATGCGCTGGAAGGCCTGGGCCGGGCCGAGCTGCCGGATGATTGCCTGGTGGTGGTAGTGCTTGGCGCTCAGGCCACCTCGGGCGCACGTGTGCGGGCGCAGGCCAGGCGCAGTCCTTGGCCGAGCGCATTTCTTCACGATGTGAAGGATCTTGCCTCTCCGCTCGCGGCATGCGATCTGGCCATTGGCGCCGCAGGGGTCTCCGCGCTGGAGCGCTGCTGCCTCGGGCTGCCCTCCTTGCTCGTCGTCCTCGCCGACAATCAGCGTGCGGGAGCTCAGGCGCTGGCGGAGCGTGGTGCAGCGATCGTGTTGGGCGGTCCTGACGAGATTGCCGATGCCATTCCCGGGGTCATCCAGGACGTGTTGGCGAAAGACACCTGGCGCGCCATGTCATCGGCGGCCTCCAATGTATGCGATGGCCTTGGCCTGCAGCGCGTACGCATCTGCATCGAGGACCTGGCATTACGCCCATCCTCCTCGCACGAAGCCACCGTCAGGCCGATGCGCCCCGACGACCTCGACGCCGTACTGTCCTGGCGCAACCACCCCGACGTGCGCCGCCACATGTACACCACGCACGAGATCGGCATCGCCGAACACCGCGCCTGGTACGAACGCAGCGCGGCCGATCCGCGCCGCCATCTGCTGATCGTCGAGCAGGCCGGCCAGCCGCTGGGCTTCGTGCATTTCACCGAAGCCGCCACCGACGATGTCGCCGACTGGGGCTTCTATGCGGTGCCGGGCGCGCCGCCCGGCACCGGCCGCCGGCTGGGCGCCGCGGCGCTCGATCACGCGTTTGGTACCCTTGGCCTGCGCAAGGTCCGTGGCCAGGCGCTGCTGTCCAATGAACGCTCGCAGGCCATGCACCGCGCGCTGGGCTTCACCGGCGAGGCGCTGCCGGAACCGGGCCATCCCGTGGACAGCGTCGGTTTTGGCCTGACCGCCCGCCAATGGCGCGAACGGGCTCCGGTATCGAGGTAAGGATGAGTCAGATGCATATCACCATTGCCGGGCGCCGCATCGGCGCCGACCAGCCGCCGTATGTGATCGCCGAACTGTCGGCCAATCACAATGGCAGGCTCGATACCGCGCTGCGCCTGGTGGAAGAGGCCAAGGCCTGCGGCGCCGATGCGATCAAGCTGCAGACCTACACGGCCGACACCATCACGCTCGATAGCGATGCCGAGGATTTCCAGATCAAGGACGGCCCCTGGGCCGGCCGCACGCTGCACGATCTCTACCAGGAAGCGCATACGCCCTGGGCCTGGCACGAGGCGCTGTTCGCGCGCGCCCGCGAGGTGGGCATCACCATCTTCAGTTCGCCGTTCGATGCCACCGCGGTGGACCTGCTCGAATCGCTGGGCGCGCCGGCCTACAAAATCGCTTCGTTCGAAGCGGTAGACCTGCCGCTGATCCGCTATGTGGCGCGCACCGGCAAGCCGATGATCATTTCTACCGGCCTGGCCGACCAGGACGAGATCCAGGAGGCGATCGACGCCGCGCGCTCGGGCGGCTGCAAGGAGCTGTGCATCCTGCATTGCGTCAGCGGCTATCCGGCGCCGGCAGGCGACTACAACCTGCGCACCATCGGCGACATGGCCGGGCGCTACGGCGTGCTCACCGGACTGTCCGACCACACGCTGGGCAACGCCACGGCCATCGCCAGCATCGCGATGGGCGCCGTGCTGCTCGAAAAGCACTTCACCCTGGACCGCAGCGGTGGCGGCCCGGACGATGCGTTCTCGCTGGAGCCGGAAGAACTGCGCGCGCTGTGCCGCGACACCAAGGTGGCGTGGGAAGCGCTGGGCCGGGTGGACTACGGCCGCAAGTCCAGCGAGCGCGGCAATCTGAAATTCCGCCGCTCGCTGTACTTCGTCAAGGACCTGCAGCCCGGCGACGTGATCGGCGCCGATGCGGTGCGTTCGGTGCGGCCGGGCTACGGCCTGGCGCCGAAATTCCTGGACGAGGTGATCGGCAAGACGGTGCTCAAGGCGGTGCACGCCAACAGCCCCGTCGGCTGGGATAGCATCGAACGCTGACGTGGCGCGCATCGCTTCCATCCTGATCGGCTTCACGCCGTTCCACCTGCTGCCGATGCTGGAACTGGCGGGCGAGGCGCAGGGCGAGCTGCATCTGTTCCATCCCGATCTGCGCGCGGACGTGCTGCACGCGCTGGGGCCGAAGGTTTCGTATCTGGGCGGCTGCGATGCGCCGCGCGGGCCGCGGGTACTGCGCTATCGGCGCGCCGGGCGCGAGATCGACCGCATCCTGCGCGAGTACGACGACGTGGCGCTGTATGCGCCGCATCCGTTCAATCCGCTGGCGAACTACGCGCTGTTCCATCCGCAGGCGGGGCGCCGCTACATCTACCAGGACGGCATTCTCAACTACTACGACGCGCGCAGCCCGCTGGCGTCGTGGAAGTGGCGGCTGCGGCAGAAGGCCAAGGCCGCGCTGGCGGGCATGCCGTATACGGTCTACCAGGGGCATCTGAGCGGCGTAGATGCATTGCCGGTCGCCGGCGGGTACTTCACGCATCCGGACATGATCGCGCGCGCCGCGCGGTTTCCGCTGGTGAAGCGCTTGCGGCTGGCCGCGGCAGCCGCGCCCGATCGGCCGGCCGAAGGCGGCGTGCTGTTTCTCGATCAGCCCATCGAGCAGGTGGTGGGCAATGACAAGGCAGCGTTCCTGCGCGCGCGCACGTTTGCCTACGTGGAGCGTCTCGGCGGCAAGGTGATCTACAAGCCGCACTACACGCAGAAAGCGGTGGCGCCGCCGCCGCGGTGGCGGATGCTCGACGAGGCGCTTGCGGCATTGCCGGCGGAAGAAGTGGTGGCGAAGCTGGGCGTGAACCAGGTGGTCAGCTACTTCACGTCGGCCTTGGCGAATATCGTGGTGGCGTATCCGGACATCGCCTGCCACGCCACGGCGGCGGACGCCGTGCCGATCACCATCGATGGACGTCCGTCGACGCTGGCGGAACTGTTCGAAGGTTTCGGCGTGCGCGTAGTGCGCTTCGACGCTAAGCCGGACTGACACCGCGGCGGCGTTGCCGCCAGATCAGGCCCCACACCAGCAGCACCAGCAGCGCCTGCGTGGAAAGCAGCATCGCGGCCGGTCCGGCCAGGCCGAAGCGCGGCATGGTGAGCACCGCCGCGACCGCCATCACGCCCATGCCCAGCGCCTGCACGCCGGTGCGCAGATGGCGCCGCTGGCTGGTGAGCAGGACGTTACAGCCCAGCGTGTACAAGCCGTACAGCAGCGGCCATGGCGCGAGCCACCAGGCCAGGCGCGTGGCGCCGGCAAAACCCGGCCCGAGCAGCAGCGGCAGCAGATAGGCGGCGGCGAAGGCGCCGAACGCCGCGAGCACACCCCAGGCCACGTTCACGCCGATCAACGTGCGCAGCAGGTGCGGGTTCGAGCCGGATTGTTCGAGATCCGCGCGGAACAGCCGGGGCAGGGCGGCGGCGCCCACCGCGGTGGCGGGCATGGCGAGCACGGCGACCAATCGATAAGCGGAGCCGTAGATGCCGGCGATCTCGCTGCCGGCCAGCTGCAGCACCAGGGTCTTGTCCAGCGAGGTCATGCCGGTATCGGCCAGCCGCATCAGCGAGAACGCGGCGCCTTCGCGCACATCGCGCGGCTGCAGCGCGAAGCGCTCCGGTGCCGGCGCGAGCTTGCGCCGCACCAGCATCACGGCGGTGAGCGCGGCGAGGATCGACGAGGCCGCATGGAAGGGCAGATAGGCGCCGATGCTCGCCGCGCCCGGCATGCACGAAAACGCCGCCACCGCGGCGAGATTGCCCAGCGGCACCAGCGAGAACAGTGCGCCGGCCCAGCCCATGCGCTCGTGCGCCTGGAACGCGTAGCTGGAGACGATGGTGAGCGGCACGCACAACAGTTCCGGAATGCCGATGGCGACATACATCGCCAGCGTGCCTTCGCGATGGAACAGCGCGAACGCTGCGCCGATAAACACCAGCAGCAGTCCCGCGCCGGTAAGCAGGGCCATGCCCAGTGCATTCTTCCAGGTGGCGGCGAAGCGTTCCGGGGCGCGCGAGGTGTCCTGCAGCATCAGCACCCCGAAGCCGAAACCGGTGAGCGTGCCCAGCGCCGTGGCAAGGCCTGCCATGCCGGCGAACAGGCCATAGCTGGACGGACCGACCTGGCGCGCCAGCACGATCATCCACAAGGCCTGCCCTGCGACGCGCAGTCCTTGCCACGCGACCGCCAGGCTGGCATTGCGCGCCAGCACGCTGTGCCGCCATCGCGCGATCAGGCCGGACAGCGGCTTCATGATTGCGGCGCGGGCAAGCGAAGCCTCCTCACGGCGTCTTCGGTCCGCGCTCGGCGAGCTGCTCCAGCGCGGCGATCTGCGCATCGAGCTGGCCGTACTTGTTCAGCCGGCGCAGCGCGTCGATCTGCTGCACCACCAGCTCCAGCTTGCCCTGCGAGGCGTAGATGCGCGCGATATCCAGGCGATACGCCGCTTCGCCCGGCGACTTCTCGACCGCGCGCCGCAGGTATTCCTCGGTCAGCGGGATGTCGTTGAGCAGTTCGCGCGCGAACATCGCATAGGCAGCGAGCAGGCGTCCCGTCGGTGCGGGCTGCGACAGCGCGGCGAGGAAAGCCTGCTGCAGGTTGGCGGGATCGAACATGCAGGAGGTCTGCACGCGGCAGCGCGTAAGCGAGATCAGGCCGGAGATATCTTCCTCGCTGATCGGTTGCGCGCGCAGCTTGGCCAGCATGGATTGCCAAATCGCCGCGTCGTCGCCCTGCGCATCGTGGTCGGCCACCATCAGCATGGCCTGTTCGGACAGGGTGGACGAACCCGGGATTGCGGCGGAGCGGCGCAGGTAATGCCAGGCTTTGTCCAGCGCGGGCGAGGCCTGGTAATTGGAGACGACGATCAGCAGGCGGGCGGCTTCGTAGTTGGCGCGTGGCGACTGGTCGCGGCGGTCGGCCTCGATCATGGCCAGGTGCAGCGGATCGGACCACTCCTGCGCGCGCAGCAGGGTGAGGCCGGCGAACCACACGATGAGCAGGGCGGCGATGGCGCCGCGCACGATCGGCAGCGCGATCTCGCGCGCGGTGCCGATCAGCAGCGAGAACACCGCCAGCAGCGTGCCGATCGCGGCGAAATAGTTGCGGTGTTCGTAGACCAGTTCCAGCGGAATGATGGTGGCGGTCAGCACGTGCGCGGCGTAGTACCATGCGATGCCCAGCGACAGCAGCGGACGTTCGCGCCGCTGCCATACCGCCAGCGCCATCAGCGCGAACATCACCACGAAGCCGGCCAGCGTGGCCGGCGGCTGCAGCAGGCCGGTGGAGGCCTTGATCTCGTCGTGATACAGGCTGAGCGAGCCCGGTGTCGGCAGCAGGGTCCAGCGCAGGTATTCCATCAGCACCATCGGCTCGGTCAGCAGGCGCGAGCCGAGGGTGAAGGTGCGGTTGGCCCAGGCCTGCGCCGGCAGCACGTGCGGCATCAGCCACACCAGCCCCAGCACCGCCGGCACGAACAGCATCAGCGTGTACAGCAGCCACAGGCTGCGCTGCGGCTTGCCGTCGGCACGGCGCAGGCCGAACAGGATCAGGTCGGCGAGGAAGGCATACAGCGGCAGCAGGACCGAGGATTCCTTCGCCGTCACGCCCAGCACGGTGCCCACGGCGAGATAGGCCGCGGCGCGGACGCAGGCGCTGGTTTCCTGCTTGATGCTGTCCGCTTCGAGCATGCGGCGGCGCTCGCGCAGATAGCCCCACAGGCCGGCCAGCACGAACAGCTGGCACAGGCTTTCCATGCGTTGCACCACGTAGAGCACGGCCTGCAGATTGATCGGCAGCAGCAGCCAGGCGAGGGTGACGGCGAAGGCGAGCCAGCGCGCGCGCGGCTCGTCGACGTCGCCGCGGCTCTTGCGGTTGATCGCGTACAGCCGCAGCAGCTCCACCAGCATGCCGTACAGCAGCGCGCCGTTGAGCAGATGGATGATCAGGTTGGTGACCTTCATCGGCCCCGGCGCGGAGCCGGTGAACAGCCAGTTAGCGGCGAAGGTCAGCGAGGCCAGCGGACGGTGCAGCGCGCTGGCGGGCGAGGACAGCGCGGCATTGATCCAGGCCGTATAGCTGGACTGGGTAACGTGGATGGCGGTGTTGTCGATGATGTTGGGGAAGTCATCGAACACGTAGCCGCCGGTCATGCCGGGGATATAGATCGCCGCGGTCGCCAGCAGGGCGAGGGCGAGCAGCAGCAGGTATTTGTAGCGCGTATCCGTGGGCATGGCTCAATCGCGTGAAGACGGTGATGGCGGGCGGGCCTGCGTGGCGGCGTCGGCGGCGAGGGTGGCCCGCAGGTGCGCCATTTCGTGCTCCCAGTAATGCTGGTGCGCCAGCACCCAGGCATGCAGTTTAGGCATGCCGCGGGAAGGCTGGGATGGTGCCGGAAGCGTCTGCCAATAATCCAGGTGCGCCAGGCCTTGCCGGGCGTAGCCGTGGGCGCCGAGCGTGGCGGCCTGTTCGAGCGCGGTGGCGGGGCCGGGTTCTTCCGCCAGGGCATGGTTGAAGGCTTGCAGGGCGGCGTCGGGGTCCTGGCGGGCCAGCTCGAGCATGCCCTGGAGGTGCTGCATGTCCTGGCGGCGGCCAGGGATGACGGACCAGTTGGGGTTGCGGCGGCCGGCGTCGATAAAGCTTTGCGCGGCGTCGAGATCCAGGCCTTCGCAGCTGTGGCTGGCGGCCATGTCAATGGCGGTATTGAGCCAGTCGAAGCCGAGCGTGCCGCCATTTTTTGCGGTGGACAGCGCGCGGCGCAGACCGTCCAGCGCGGCGGGGCTGGCGGGGCCGAAGCGGCATTGCGCGCCGATCAGGTTTACCGGTATCTGCAGATCGTCGGGGTGCGTGGCCATGGCCATGGTCAGGCGCGCCGCGGCCAGGTGGGGCTTGTCATGCTCCATCTGGTACTGCGCAGCTGCCGCCTGGGCGCGGGCCGACGCCGGATTGAAGGCGGCCCAGATCTGTGCCTGGAGATAGCCGTCGCCCCAGATGCCGGCGCGCTGGTAGGTGAGTGTTGCCAGCGCAAGCAATATCGCCATGCCGGCGCAACGGCGCAGCCATGGCAGCGGACCCGGCATGCCGAGCGCCACGCCCAGCGGCCAGAACAGCAGCAGCGCGGGCAGGTAGTTGCGGTGCTCGTAGTACAGCTCCAGCGGCAGCCAGGTGCTTTCGAGCAGATGGCCGGCGAAATAGAACAGGATGGCGAGCGAGAGCGCCGGCCAGCGCCTGCGTGTGGCGATCGCGAAGACGATCAGCGCCGCGATGAGCAGTATGCAGGGCAGGGTGGTCCACGGCTGCAGCCAGCCGGTGGATGGAGCGAAGGCATCGGTGAACAGGCCCAGGGTGGAGTCTTTGAGCAGCACCAGCATGCCGAGGTAGTCGCCGAGTGCGCGGGCTTCGGAGAGCAGCCGCTGGCCCATGGTCCAGCTGCGCAGCAGCGGCGTGCCGTGGATATAGCCGGGAATGCCCGCGATCATCCATGCCAGCAGAGCGGCTGAAGGCAGGGCGAGCAGCACGGCGACGCCGAGCTTGAGGCGGCGGCGCGCAGGTTCCGAAGGCATCGGCTGTGCAGGCGCCAGCACCAGCCACTCCACCAGCAGCACCAGCAGCGGAAGCAGAGCGCCGTTGCCTTTGGCCAGCGTGGCAAGCAGGGTGCCGCCGCCGATCGCGAGCAGCATGCCGAGCGTGCCGCGCTTGATATGCCCTTGTTGCAGGGCGCTGCGTGCCTGCATCCAGCCGAGCAGGCCGAGCAGCGTAAACGTCGCCGGCAGCATTGCTTCGCGCTGCACCACATAGAGCGTGGTCGACACCAGCAGCGGATGCAGCAGCCATGCGCCGGCGCCGATCAACGCGGCCACGCGTGCAGGCGTCACCGCCAGCTTGAATTCGCGCCCGAGCCGCGCCAGCGCCAGGTACAGCAGCAGGCCGTTCAGCAGATGGATCAGTACATTGGTGCGCTTGAACGGATACGGCGGTGCCGGCCATTCGCGCGTATCGATCAGGAACGAGGCCAGCGTCAGCGGCCGGCCGGTCGGGTCAGCCGTGCCGGAGGTGAGATAGCGCGCGAGGGTGTCGGCGCGGTGGATCGGTCCGGTGGCACCGATATCCGGCAGGTTGCCGAAATCGTCGAACAGGAAATCGCCGCTCAATCCCGGGCGATAGGCCAGCCACGCCGCGGCGAGCAAGGCGACGAGGGCGAGCAGCGTGGAAAGGCGTTGCAGCCTGGCGGGAGAGTGTCGGCTGGAAATGGGAGCGCTCACGGCAGGCGTAGGGATTCGTTCGTCGCGGACGGCACCCAGCGGTGGCGTCGCAGCTTACAGACAAGCGAAGGGCCGCGCGAGGCGGCCCTTCGACAACACATGCAACAGCGCGCAGCGATTAGTTGCGGCAGCTGGACGGCAGGTACTTCGGGTCGACGGTGGTCGACTTGCACTTCCAGGTGGTGCTGCCGGCGGTGGTCGACGACGACAGGATCAGGATCTTGCCGGTGATCTTGGTGTTCGACTTGTTGCCGTAGGTGATCTGGATCTGGCCCTTGGTGCCGGTGGCATCGACCTGCTTCACGTAGTTGCCCGAGATCGCAGTGGGGGCCGGCAGACCAGCGGACGTCTGGTTGGTCGGGAAGTCGCCGTAGTTGCTGTAGTACTCGGCCAACGAGGTCTTGGAAGCGTCGGCCAGGCTCAGGCCTTCAGAAACCTGCGAACGGATGGTGTAGTCCTGGTAGGCCGGGATGGCGATGGCGGCCAGGATGGCGATGATCGCAACCACGATCATCAGTTCGATCAGGGTAAAGCCCTTCTGCACGTTCTTCATGGTGGTTCCTCTGTTTTGGTTAGCTAACCGTAGTGATGCCCCCTGAGCCCCAGTCCCGAATCCCCCTAGGCGGGATTGGTCCCCATAACTTGCGGTCAGGAACGACCAGGAAGCTCGCGGTAGATGGATGCAGCTTGCATGCCATTTTTACCGCGGCGGTATTGCCGCATACAGCCAGGGTCAGGGATTGTGCAAGGCATCACGAATAGTCACAAGCGAAGGTTCTTGGGCTATCCGAATGCCTGAAAACGTGATCTCGATAACCTGCGGATTACCAGCCGAAATGGGGCGGAAAGTGACAATTTTTGTCGTTGTCCCGGCCGCCCCAGTCACAGTGTGATCAGCGGCACAATGACGGCAGGTAGCGCTTGTCGAGCGTGCTCTGGCTGCAAGTCCAGGTGATGCTTCCCGCATGCGTGATCGGCGAAAGCACCAGCTGTTGGCTACGGATGGCGGCATTGGCGCTCGCGCCGTTGTAGGCAACATGGATGGCGCCACCGGTAGCGTCGACGCTCGATACGTATTTGCCGGTGATCTGCGCAGGCAGCGCCAAGCCGGCGGACGCATTACTCGGCGGGAACTGACCAGTATTGGAGACGTAATCCCAAATGGCCGACTTCGCACCGGCCGAAAGATTTATGCCTTCAGCCACCTGGGCACGGATGGCGTAATCCTGGTACGCCGGAATAGCGATCGCCGCCAGGATGGCGATGATCGCGACCACGATCATCAGTTCGATCAGGGTAAAGCCCTTGGCTGTCGTGCGAGACATGGTAAATCCCCCTATGGATGCACTCCGGGGATAGCACGTCCCGTACCAATCTTGATGTGGTCAGTCAATGTCAGCTGGAGCTGTGATTGGCGTCACGCTGGGCCAGTTTGGACGGCTACGCGTCTAGCTATGGCAAAACCCACCAGTTGCCAAGCGCCATAGGCAGCAAGAAGCAGTTCGATGCCCCGGAACGGAATCGAATAGCGGGGTTCCGCCTGCAAGACGGAATAGACCGCAGTGACGAACATGGCAGTGGCCGCCATGACGATCGCCATCGGCTCCGCCTGCCGCCTCCGCAGCCATGCCGCGATCCAGCCGATCAGCATGAACAGCATGAGCACCGGATTGAGCGCATGGCATAGCGCGACGATCACACGCAGCGGCAGCTTGTCGTAGAACGGCGAGTAGGGCGTGGGATAGACATAGATATCGCCCGCCCCGACGCGTATGTTCCAGTCCCATAGCAGCAGGGGCTTGCCCAGATACCAGCCGATATAGCGGCCCGGCGCGGCGGACATGCGCTGCGCTATCGCGCCCAGGCCCTGTGCGGGGTGTTCCTGCACCAGTCGGTATTCAGCGCTCATCTTCTCCAGGTTCTGCCTCGCCTCCGCATCGCCATACATGGCATTGCGATAGAAGCTGTCGTGGTATTCCGGCCAGGAACCTTGCACGAGGTTCATCGCCGCGCGGCCGCCGGAAGAGGCGCCACCCACATGAGCATTGCGCAGCATCCAGCAGAGCGGCAGCAGCAAGGCTGCGAGCGCGAGCGTAGCCAGTAGGCGCTTCGGCACGCGCTTCATCAGCCACAGCAGCAGGGCCAGCAGCGGCGCCAGCGGAATCGCCACGGCATTGGTGAGCGCAGCCATGCCGAATACCAGGCCGGCTGCAGCCATCAGCCACGTACTGGAACGGCGCAGCGCCACGCTCAGCACATACAGCGCCAGCGCCATCAGAAAGCCGAACAGCGTTTCGCTAAGCACATAGCCGGCGATGGTGATGCTATGCGGCCAGATCGCCATGAGCACACCGGCGCCGCCGATCCAGCGCGGCGGCAGCCAGCCGCGCGCAGCGTCCATCAGCAGCACCACGGTCAGCGCACCCAGCACCGCCTGGCCGATCAGCAGGGATAGATACCAGTCGGGAAACTCTTCCAGCGCGCCGATCCATGCAGCCAGGAACACCGGATAGCCAGGATCGCGAAAGCTGTCGCTGACGATCTGCGCGACATTGGGCTTGGCCAGCGAAAACACGCCGTGATGCAGCAGGTTCCATGCATAGCTGTAGTACTCGATCGCATCGCCGCGTATCGGCGAATAGACGATAGCGTGCGTCACGTAATACCAGCGCAACACAAAGGCAAGCAGCCCGATGCCGGCCAGCAGAAGAATCCATGCGCGCGAGGATGCCCGGGTCATGCCCATCGCTGCCTTCATGCCTGTGCCGCCCCTGTCCACACCCTGAGAACCCACGATCCTCAGCGCTCAGCCCCCAAAACGCAAATCACCTGACCCCCAGCATCCACCGCTTGACCACCGGCGTCACAACCAGCGCAACCACGGCAGCCCCCAACCCCAGCCACACCATCTGCTGGAACAGCGACCCATACTTTGCCGCCGCCACCGCCATGTCGATCTGCCCGTCCGCCGGCACGTCCAGTGCGGCGAGCTTGCCCAGGATCGAGGCCAGCTGTTCGGAGAACGAGGTGCCCAGCCACCACGCGCCCATCATCAGGCCGGCTACCTGCGGCACGGACAGCTCAGTGACGGCCGAGAGGCCGATCGGGGCAAGGGCTACTTCGCCCATCTCGATCAGCAGATAGGCCAGCGCGATCCACCACACGCTGCCGAGCGCGCCGGAAGCCGGGTCCGGGTTGCCCATCAGCAAGGGGATAAAGGCAAGGCCGGCGAAGGCCAGGCCGATCGCGCTCTTGGCGGGCTTCGACGGATTGAGTCCATGGCGTTCCAGGAACGGCCACAGCCAGGCGGCAATCGGCGCCAGCAGCACGATAAAGAGCGGGCCCAGATAGGTGAGCGAGCTGGCCGTCTGCGGCAGCACGATGCAGTCGCGCACGATAAAGACCACGCCCATCAGGGTGAGTCCGCCGAGCAGCAGGCCGGGCAGGCGGCCGCCGCGCAGGCGCAGCGCGAGCGCCACCAGGAAGGGGCTGAGCACCAGGGGCAGGGTGGACCACGGCACCGGGTGGCCTTCGCGGATCACCAGGGCGGGGAACAGGTCCTTGGTCAGCATGCGGTCGTTGAACAGCACCCAGGAGCCGTAGGTCTGCTCGTACAGGGTGAAGAACAGCAGGCACACCGCCACGAAGAATACGCAGGCCAGCATGTGCTGGCGCTGCACCCTGGTGCAGCGCGCGGTGACGTACCAGGCCAGCCAGCCCAGCCACGCTACCATCGTGGCCACCTGCAGCCACAGCACGGCGTTGCCCAATTGCATCAGCGCCCACAGCGCCGGCAAGGCGAGCGCCGCGCACAGATAGATCGTCCATTCCACCGTCAGCGGGCCGAACAGACGGCGCCGCAGCGCTGCCGGATCCGGCGGCTCCGCATGGCCCTGCAGGTATTTCTGGCCGGTGAGGAACACTGCCAGGCCCGCCAGCATGCCGATGCCCGCCGCGCCGAAGCCATAGCTCCAGCCATAGCGCTCGCCCAGATAGCCGCAGATCAGCGCCGAGAACAGCGCGCCCACATTGATGCCGGCATAGAACAGCGTGAAACCCGAATCCAGCCGCGGATCGCCGTCCGCATACAGCTTGCCCACCACGGTGGAAATATTCGGCTTGAGAAAACCCACGCCGCTGATGATCAGCGCGAGCGACAGATAGAACACGCTCAGCGCGAACAGGTCGCGATGCACCACGCCATCCGGCCCCACCGTGGCCGCATGTCCTTCCACCGCCATGCCCAGATGCCCCAGGCACAGCAGCACGCCGCCGAGCAGCACCGCCTTGCGCATGCCCAGGTAGCGGTCGGCCAGGATGCCGCCCAGCACCGGCGTGGCGTAGACCAGGCCGCCGTAGGCGCCGAGCACCGACAGGCTTTCCGCGTCGGTAAAGCCGTGGTGCTTGATCAGGTACAGCGCCAGCAGCGCCTTCATTCCGTAGAACGAAAAACGCTCCCACATCTCGGTGAAGAAGCAGACGTACAGGCCCTTGGGATGGCCGAACAGCTCGTCGCGATCGAGCGTGGCCGCAAGGGCGGGATGGGTGGATGCCATGGGCGTGCCGGACTGCAAAAACGCCGAGTATAGCGAGCGCGGGCCGCCCGGTGCCCGCTGCAAGTACCCGTCGTGCTGCGTTATTCCTTGCGTCGCGTGGCGGGGCCTCTGTACCGTCTGCGCTTCGTTCCACCGAGGGAATCCTGCCCATGAAGCCCCTGTTTGCCGCGCTGGCCTTGTCGCTGGCGGCGTCCTCCGCCGTGGCGGCCGAAGTCGAGAACCACTCGCCGCATCCGTTCAATATCCGCGACCTGGTGATGATGGACCGTGTCGGCGATCCGCAGCTGTCGCCGGACGGCCGCTACGCGCTGTACACCGTGCGCAGCACCGACTACGCCGCGAACAAGGGCGTCACCGCCATCTACCTGCTGGACCTGCAGCAGGGCGGCAAGCCGCGCAAGATGGTGGACAAGGGTTCCTCGCCGCGCTGGGCGCCGGATGGCGCGTCGTTCTATTACCTGGCGGCGAAGGACGGCGTGTCGCAGCTGTGGCGCTGGGGTTCCAGCGAATCGAAGGCGGGGCTGCTCGGCAAGACCGCGCCGGCGCCGACGCAGGTGACGCACACGCCGGTCGACGTCAATGCCTTCGTGCTGTCGCCCGACGGCAAGCAGGCGCTGATGAGCTTCGACGTCTTCACCGACTGCAACGACCTGGCCTGCACCAAGGAGCGGCTCGACGGCCGCGAAGCCGACAAGTCCACCGGCACGGTGTACGACAAGCTGTTCGTGCGCCACTGGGATACCTGGGCCGACGGCCGCTGCGCGCAGCTGTACATCGCGGACCTGGGCAGCGACGAGGCGCCGCGCCTGCTCAGCCGCGGCATCGACGGCGACGTGCCCAGCAAGCCGTTCGGCGGCGACGACGAATTCAGCTTCTCGCCCGACGGCCGCACCGTGTATTTCGATGCGCGCATCGCCGGCAAGACCGAGCCGTGGTCGACCAACTTCGACGTCTACAGCGTGCCGGCCGACGGCTCCGCCGCGCCGAAGAACCTCACCGCCGCGAACCTGGCCTGGGATGCGTTCCCGGTGGCGTCGCCCGACGGCAAGACGCTGTACTACCTGGCCATGAAAGAACCCGGTTTCGAAGCGGACCGCTTCGCCATCACCGCGCTGGACCTGGACAGCGGCCAGAAGCGCGAAGTCGCGCCCGACTGGGACCGCTCCGCCGGCGCGCTGAAGATTTCCGCCGACGGCAAGACGCTGTACGCCGGCGCCGACGACCACGGCCAGCATCCGCTGTTCGCCATCGACGCGGCTACCGGCAAGGTGCGCACCCTGGTCACCGACGGCGCCGTCGGCGGCTATTCGCTGGGCAAGTCCAGGTTGCTGCTGCAGCGCGACGACTTGAAGCATCCGGCCGACCTTTACACCGCCGACCTGCAGGGCAAGGGCCTGAAGCAGGTGACCCGCTACAACGAGCAGCGCCTGAAGAATGCGCAGATGGGCGATGCCGAGTTCTTCACCTTCAAGGGCTGGAACAACGAGCCGGTGCAGGGCTATGTGGTGAAGCCGGCCAATTACAAATCCGGCCGCAAGTATCCGGTGGCCTTCATCATCCATGGTGGCCCGCAGGGCGCCATGGAAAACGCATGGAGCTATCGCTGGAATCCGCAGACCTATGCGGGCCAGGGTTTCGCCGTGGTCACCATCAACTTCCACGGTTCTACCGGCTACGGCCAGGCGTTCACCGATTCGATCTCGGGCGATTGGGGCGGCAAGCCGCTGGACGACCTGAAGGCGGGCTGGAAGAGCGCACTGTCGAAGTACAGCTTCCTCGATGGCAACCGTGCCTGCGCGCTGGGTGCGAGCTACGGCGGCTTCATGGTGTATTGGATCGCCGGCGTGTGGAACGAGCCGTGGAAGTGCCTGGTCGACCACGATGGCGTGTTCGATACGCGCTCGATGTATTACGCCACCGAAGAACTCTGGTTCGAGGAGAAGGAAAACGGCGGCACGGCCTACGACCATCCGGAGAACTACGAGAAGTTCAATCCGCTGAACCACGTGAAGGATTGGCGCGTGCCGATGCTGGTGGTGCACGGCGGCAAGGACTTCCGCATTCCGGATACGCAGGGCCTGGGCGCGTTCACCGCGATGCAGCGCCGCGGCATTCCCAGCCAGTTCCTGCACTTCCCCGACGAGAACCACTGGGTGCTGAAGCCGCAGAACAGCGTGCAGTGGCACGAGACGGTCAACGCCTGGCTGAAGCAATGGACGGCGCCATCTAAGTAATGCGGCGTAGGTTGGGGTGAGCCAGAGGCGAACCCCAACATGCGCTTCGTAGATGCCTGCGTTGGGGTTCGCCTGCGGCTCACCCCAACCTACGGCGGTCGTGATCGGCAGTTACAGCCAGCGCGACCGCTTCAGCCACGCATAGATGCCGGCCACCACGCCGATCACCAGGCAGATCATCGCCGGATATGCCCAGGTCTGCTCCAGCTCCGGCATATGGTGGAAGTTCATGCCGTACCAGCTGGTGATCAGGGTGGGCGCGGCCAGCATCGCGGCCCAGCCGGCCAGCTTCTTCATCACTTCGTTCTGGTTGAAGGTGACCAGCGAGAGGTTGATGTTGATCGCCGCGGCGAGCATTTCGCGCATGGCGCTGATCGACTCGTTGACGCGGAACACGTGGTCGTACACGTCGCGGAAATACGCGCGCAGCTCGTCCTGGATCAGGTGCGGATGCATGCGCACCAGCTGGCTGATGATGTCCTGCAGCGGCGCCACCGCCAGGCGCAGGGTCATCAGGTCGCGCTGCATGTCGTACAGGCGGCGCACGGTGCGGCGCTTGAAGGTGTCGCCGAAGATGTCTTTTTCCAGCTCCTGCAGCTCTTCCTTGAACTCGCGCACGATCGGCAGCAGGTTGTCGACGATGAAGTCGAGCACGCCGTACAGGCCATAGCTGGGGCCCAGCGCCAGCAGGTCCGGCGTGTGCTCGCAGGCGCGGCGCGCTGGTGCGTAGGAGAGCGAGGCGCCGTGGCGCACCGTCACCAGGTAGCGCGCGCCGAGGAAGATATGCGTTTCGCCGAAGGCGATGTGCCCGTTCACCAGCTGCGCGGTCTGCACCACGATGAAGAGCGACTCGCCGTAGGCCTCGATCTTGGTGCGCTGGTGCGCCGCCTGGGCGTCCTCGATCGCAAGATCGTGCAGGTCGAATTCTTCCTGCAGCTTCAGCAGCAGCGACTCGTCGGGCTCGTGCAGGCCGACCCAGACGAAGGTGTCCGGCTGCTTCAGCACGTCGCTGATCGCATCCAGGGTAACGTCACCGATGCGCTTGCCGTCGCGGGTGTTGTAGGCGACGCAGTTCACCACCATGGCGGGTTTGGCGTCGTCGGGCGCAGGGGCGGGGCGGGGACTCAGAGTCATGGCGCGCATGATGCCCAGGGCCTCACGCACGGTTCAATAGCAAGTTCCTGCGGTTCAGCGCAGGCGGCGCAGCCCGCGCCGCAGGCTCCACGACAGCGCCAGCCAGCATGGGATCGCGAACAGCAGCCAGGGCTGGTTCTGCTGCACGGTGCCGGGCCACGCGTGCAGGCCCAGTGCCACGGCGAGCGCGATCAGTTGCAGCAGGATGACGCGGTCCGCCAGGCGCGACGCCGCCAGCCCGCGGCGCGCGCGCCACAGCGAAGGCAGCAGCACGAAGGCCAGCGGATTGAACAGCAGCAGGTTGGCGTTGGCCCAGGCGGAGCGGTGCGTGGTGAGCGTCCACAGCACCAGCAGCAACAGGCCGACGATGCCGGCCGCGACCAGGTAGAGCGTGCCGAGCAGCGCGAGGCCGGTCGGCCACCGGCGCGCGGCGAGGATCAGCAGCACGGCGAAGGCAAGGCCCGCGATGGCGAGCGGCATGCGCAGGTCGGGTGCGTGTTCCGGTGGCACGTCGAGCCGGTTCGGCGACACCAGCGTGCTGTCGCCCGCGAGCTTGCGCGTGCCGCCAGCGCCGTCGTCCACCTTCACTGCAGCGAGTTCGCGCTCCAGCACCATCGGCAGGAAGCTTTCCTGCCATGCGGTGAGCGGTTGATCGGCATAGGGGCCAAGACCCAGATCGAGGATCAGCATCAGCCACGGCTGCGCGCTCATCAGGCGCGCGGTCTGCTGGCGGTAGGTCATCAGGCCGGCGCGCGACTGCAGCTGCTTGCGGATCACGCCGCCGAGCGCACGGTCCAGCGCGTCGCGCACGCGGGTGGTGCAGTTGTCGGCGTAGTAGTCGTAGTCGTAGCGCGCGTTTTCGGGGCGCAGGTTCCACAGCAGGAAGTCGCGCAAGGCGGCGGCCTGGTCCGGCGTCAGCGCCAGCGGCTGGCGCGTCACCGAGCGGCCGGATTCGATGTAGTAGCGCTGGTCCTGCGCCGTGTACGCGGCATCCATCAGGTAATGCATGCGGCCGCGCGCGAAGTTGAGCAGGAAGCCGCTTTCGTCGAAGTCGAACACGCCGTAGTTGAAGTCGACCGATTCGCCGCTGACGGTGTCGCGCAGCTGGATGGCGTCGTGGCCGAAGCGCTCCCAATAGGTTTCGCCGGGGCCGTAGGTGATCAGCGAGACTTCGAGGTTCGCGCCCGGCGCATTGGCCACGCTCGCCCGAGCCTGGGCGAACGCAGCCCCCAGCAGTGCAAACAACAGGAGGGTGCGAGCGATCAGGCTCATCGGCGGGCGTTTCCTAAAGGGTGAAGAACGGCTCAGCCTTCGGCGAGGCGGGTGACGCGGAACTGCTGCACGCGGCGGTCGTCCGCCTCGGTGACGAGGAACAGATAGCCGCCGATGGCGACTTCCTCGCCCACTTCCGGCAGGTGGCCGAACTCGGAGGTGGCCATGCCGCCGACCGTGTCGAACTCCTCGTCGGAGAACGCGGCGCCGGCCTGCTCGTTGAAGTCGGCGATCGGCGTCAGCGCGCTGACCAGCCAGCCGCCGCCGGCCTGCTCGTGCATCAGCTGGGGTTCTTCCTCGTCGTCGTGCTCGTCGTCGATCTCGCCGACGATCTGCTCCAGCACGTCCTCGATGGTGATCAGGCCGGCGACGCCGCCGTACTCGTCCACCACCAGGGCCATGTGGTTGCGCGTGTGGCGGAACTCCGCCAGCAGCACGTTCAGGCGCATCGCCTCGGGGATCAGCACCGCCGGACGCAGCACCGTGGCCAGGCTGAAATCGCGGCCGTCGCCGACGAACTTCAGCAGATCTTTGGCCAGCAGGATGCCGAGGATCTCGTCCTTGTCCTCGCCGTGCACGGGGAAGCGGGAGTGGCCGGATTCGACCACGATGGCGAGAATCTCGCTCAACGGGGCTTCGGCGGAGACCATCACGATCTGCGCGCGCGGCACCATCACGTCGTCGACGCTCAGCTCGGTGACCTTGATCGCGCCCTCGACCATGGTGAGGGTGTCGTTGGACATCAGGCCGTTGGCCTGGGCCGAGCGCAGCTCTTCAATCAGCTCTTCGCGATTGCGCGGCTCGCCGGAAAACAGATGGCCCAGTCGATCCCACCATTTGCGGTGGGCCGGGCCGCTGGTACTGCCAGGGTCCTCGTTCATTACGCTTGCGGGTGTGCCCATTGCCAGGGCGGAATGGCGAGTCTAGCCCAAAACTTGTGACGATTCAGGGCGCAAGCCACGCCCGCGCGAGCTTCAGGCGTACGGGTCGGCGATGCCCAGGCCGGCCAGGATGCGGGTTTCCAGGGCTTCCATGGCCTCGGCTTCAGCATCTTCGAGGTGGTCGTAGCCGAGCAGGTGCAGCACCCCGTGCACCGTCATGTGGGCCCAGTGGTCGCGCGGCGCCTTGCCCTGTTCGGCGGCCTCGCGGGCCACCACGGGGGCGCAGATGGCGAGGTCGCCGATCAGCGGCAGGGCCACGCCGGGCGGCAGTTCGGCGGGGAAGGACAGCACGTTGGTGGCGTAGTCCTTGCCGCGGTAGTCGCGGTTCAGGGCGCGTCCTTCCTTGGCGTCCACGATGCGGATGGACAGCTCGGTCGCCTTGCGCCGCTTCGCTCCGCGCAGCGCCGCTTCCACCCAGCGGCGGAAGCTGGCGGAGGCGGGCACGCCGGCACGCGGCGCGGCGTAGCCCACCGACAGCGCCAGATTCGACGCGGCGGCAGCGCTCACCGGGTCTCCTCGGGCTTCTGCTCGAAGGCCTCGTAGGCGCGCACGATCTTCGCCACCAGCGGGTGGCGCACCACGTCGCGCGAGGTGAAGAAGGTGAAGCTGATGCCGTCCACGCCACGCAGCACCTCGATCGCATGGCGCAGGCCCGAGCGCACGTTGCGCGGCAGGTCGACCTGGCTGACGTCGCCGGTGATCACCGCCACCGAGCCGAAGCCGATGCGGGTGAGGAACATCTTCATCTGCTCGACCGTGGTGTTCTGCGCCTCGTCCAGGATCACGTACGAATCGTTGAGCGTGCGGCCGCGCATATAGGCCAGCGGCGCGATCTCGATCACGTTGCGCTCGATCAGCTTGGCCACCTTCTCGAAGCCGAGCATTTCGTACAGCGCGTCGTACAGCGGGCGCAGATACGGGTCCACCTTCTGCGAGAGATCGCCCGGCAGGAAGCCCAGCTTTTCACCGGCTTCCACCGCGGGGCGCACCAGCAGCAGGCGCTGCACGCGGTTCGCTTCCAGCGCTTCCACCGCGCTGGCCACGGCCAGGTAGGTCTTGCCGGTGCCGGCCGGGCCTACGCCGAAGCTGATGTCGTGGGTGGTGATGGCGTGCAGGTAGCGCGCCTGGTTCGGGCCGCGGCCCTTGATCACGCCGCGCTTGACCTTGATCACCACTTCCTGCGCGCCTTCGGCCGCTTCGGCGGTGAGCGCGTCGATGCCGGATTCGGCCAGGTGCAGGTTGATGCGCGCGCCGGTGAGGGCTTCGTGCTCGGTGGCGGCGTACAGCGCGCGCAGCACTTTTTCCGCCGCGCGCGCGGCGGCGTCCTCGCCGATCACCTGGAACAGCGTGCCGCGGTGGTCGATTTCCACGCCCAGGCGCAGCTCGATCTGGCGCAGGTGTTCGTCGAAGGGACCGCAGAGGTTGGCGAGGCGGGCGTTGTCTTCGGGGTCTAGCGCGAAGTCGCGCTGATTGAGCTCAGTCATAGGCGCGCGAGATTAGCGCGGGGGCGGCATCAGGGCTACCCGGACGAAGCGGCCGGCATGGCCGCGCTTGCCAATAATTAATTGTTTAATTAATTTACGCGGCATGGCCCGAACCAAAGCCCCCGCCAAGCCCCGCCGCTCTGCCGGCCGTCCCGCCAGGGAAGACCGCGACCTGCGCGCGCACCTGCTCGATGTCGCCCTGGCGCGGTTCGCCCGCGACGGCATCGGCGCCACGCCGCTGCGCGCGATCGCCACCGAGGCCGGCGTGACGCCGGCCATGCTGCATTACTACTTCGGCGACAAGGAGCAGTTGAAGCAGGCGGTGATCGACGAGCGCCTGCTGCCCGCGCTGGCGCCGATGCGCGACCGCCTGGCGCAGGCGGACAGCGAGCCGGCGGCGCTGGCCGGCCTGTTCGTGCGCGGCATCGGCGAGGTGGTGGCGAGCCATCCCTGGCTGCCGCCGCTGTGGGTGCGCGAGGTGCTGTGCGAGGGCGGCGAGCTGCGCGAGGTGCTGTTCCATCACCTGCTGCCGAACCTGCCGCGGCTGCTGGCGCAGCGCTTCGCCGCGGCGAAGCAGGCCGGCACGCTCAATCCCGCGCTGGACCCGCGCCTGCTGGTGGTGTCGCTGGTGGGACTCACGCTGTTTCCCGCTGCCGGTGCGCCGATCTGGCGGCGCGTGTTCGAGGCCGACGATCTCGACCAGCAGGCCCTGGTCAACCACACCCTGGCCCTGCTGGAAGGCGGCCTGGGCGCACCGCCGTCCGGAGCTTCACGATGAGCCGATACCTGTTCGCCCTCATGCTGGCCTGCACGCTCGCCGCCTGCGGCAAGGCGCCGCCGCAGGCGCTGGGCACGCTGGAATACGACCGCATCGGCATGCCCGCACCCGCCGCGGAACGCGTGGTGGCGCTCAAGGTGCGCGAAGGCGAACAGGTAGCGGCGGGACAGCCGCTGCTCGAACTCGACCCCACCCACACCCAGGCCGACCTCGCCGCGGCCGAAGCGCAGGCGCGGCAGCAGCAGGCGAACCTGCTGGAACTGCGCGTAGGCCCGCGCCAGGAAGACATCGCCAAGGCGCGCGCCGACCTGGCCGCCGCCGAGGCGCAAGCCCGCGATGCACGTGCCTACTACCAGCGCCTGCTGCCGCTGCAGAAGGACAACTACGCGGCCGCCGCCGATATCGATCGCGCACGCGCCGCCGCTGGCAATGCCGATGGCCAGGTGGCCGCCGCAAGAGCCTCGCTCGACACGCTGCTGCACGGCACGCGTCCCGAGCAGGTTGCGCAGGGTGAAGCCGCGCTTGCCGCGGCGCAGGCGCAGGCCGCGGCGCAGAAGGTGCTGCTGGGCAAGCTGGCATTGGTGGCGCCGCGTGCGGGCCGCATCGACAGCCTGCCGTACAAGCTCGGCGACCAGGCGCCCGTGGGCGCGCCGCTGGTGGTGCTGCTTGCCGGCGATGCACCGTATGCACGCATCTATCTGCAGGAACCGCAGCGCGCACGCATGCGCGTGGGCGACACGGTGCGCGTGCACGTGGACGGCCGCGACAAGGTCTACCAGGGCAAGGTCCGCCTGATCCGCAGCGAGCCGGAGTTCACGCCGTACTACGCGCTGATCGGCGAGGACGCGGCACGCCTCAGCTATCTGGCCGAAGTGACGCTGGGGCCGGATGCGGCGGACCTGCCGGTCGGCATGCCGGTACGTGTCGATTATCCCGAGGCGAAGCCGTGAGCACCGGGAACGGCAACGGCGAGTTCGCCATCCGTGCGCGCGGCCTCACCAAGCGCTTCGGCGATTTCACCGCGGTCGATCACGTCGATCTGGAAGTGCCGGCGCGGCATGTCTACGGTTTCCTCGGCCCGAACGGCTCCGGCAAGTCCACCACCATCCGCATGCTGTGCGGCCTGCTTACGCCCAGCGACGGCGAGATCGACGTGCTCGGCTTGAGCGTGCCGCGCGAAGCGGAAGCGCTGCGCAAGCGCATCGGCTACATGACGCAGAAGTTCTCGCTGTTCGACGACCTGGGCGTGCGCGAGAACCTGGAATTCATGGCGGCGGTGCAGGGCGTGCCGAAGGCGCGCACCGCCAGGCGCATCGACGAGCTGATCGAGCAATACCACTTCGGCGATCGCCAGAAGCAACTGGCCGGCACCATGAGCGGCGGCCAGAAACAGCGCCTGGCTCTCGCCTGCGCGGTGATCCACGATCCGGAGCTGCTGTTCCTCGACGAGCCGACCAGCGCGGTGGATCCGGAATCGCGCCGCGATTTCTGGGAAAAGCTTTTTGAGCTGACCGACGCCGGCACCACCATGCTGGTCTCCACCCACCTGATGGACGAAGCCGAGCGCTGCCACCGCCTGGCCGTGCTCGACCGCGGCGTGCTGGTGGCCGACGGCACGCCGGCGGAGCTGACGGACCGGCTGCAAGGCCGCACCTTCGTCGTCGCCAGCGCGCAGCCGCGGCGTGCGCAGCAGCCGCTGGCGGAGGCGAAGGACGTGCTCGGCGTGGCCCAGGTGGGCAACGAGCTGCGCGTGATCGTGCGCGAAGGCCTGGCCGATGGCGACGAAGCGCTGGCGCGCCTGCAACAGGTGCTGGCCGAACGCGATCCGCAGGCGCGCATCGAAGCGGTCAAGCCGAATCTCGAAGACGTGTTCGTGGCGGTGACGCGCCAGCAGCGTCCGGGCCAGGAGCGCGCTGCATGAACTGGCGGCGGCTATGGGCGATCGTGCTGAAGGAGCTGCGGCAGATGAGCCGCGACCGCATCACGCTGGCCATGATCGTCGGCATTCCGGTGATCCAGCTGGTGCTGTTCGGCTATGCGATCAATACCAACCTGCGCGGCCTCGATGCCGGCATCGTCGACCAGGCCAACAGCGCCGGCTCGCGCGCGCTGGTGATGGACATGCTGGCCACCGGCGTGATCTCGCCGGTGGCGCATGCCGATACGCCCGAAGCATTGGTGGCCATGCTGCGCCGTGGCGAAATCAGCATCGGCCTGGTGCTGCCGCCGGATTTCGAGCGCCGCCGCTACGACGGCCGGCAGGTGGCGCAGATCATGGTCGACGGCAGCGACAACGTGGTGCAGAGCGCCGCGACTCAGCTGGCGCAGGTGCCGGTCGACAGCTCCGTGCCCGATACGCGCGCGCCGCTGGTCAGCACGCCGGCGGCGGGGCCGATCAGCATCGTCAGTTTCTATAACCCGCAGCGGCGCTCGGCGGTGAACATCGTGCCGGGGCTGATCGGCGTGATCCTGACCATGACCATGGTGTTGTTCACCGGCATCGCGATCGTGCGCGAACGCGAGCGCGGCAATATGGAATTGCTGATCGCCACGCCGCTGACCAGCGCCGAGCTGATGGTGGGCAAGGTGCTGCCGTATATCGGCATCGGCCTGCTGCAGGTCACGGTGATCCTGGCGCTGGGGCGCTGGCTGTTCACCGTGCCGATCCACGGCAGCCTGCTGGACGTCTATCTCGCGGCGGGTTTGCTGATCCTGGCCAATCTCACCATGGGCCTGCTGATCTCCACCCGCGCGCAATCGCAGTTCCAGGCGATGCAGATGACCTTCTTCGTGTTCCTGCCGTCGATCCTGCTGTCGGGCTTCATGTTCCCGTTCGCAGGTATGCCGCAGGTGGCGCAGTGGCTGGCGGAGATCCTGCCGCTGACGCATTTCCTGCGGCTGATCCGCGGCATCATGCTGCGCGGGGCGGGGCTGTGGGAGTTGTGGCGCGAGGTGGCGGCGCTGGCGGCGTTCACCGCCGTGATGATGACGGCGGCGATCCTGCGGTTCCGCAAGCGGCTG
Source organism: Dyella sp. SG562 (assembly GCF_011759495.1). Taxonomy (NCBI): domain Bacteria; kingdom Pseudomonadati; phylum Pseudomonadota; class Gammaproteobacteria; order Lysobacterales; family Rhodanobacteraceae; genus Dyella; species Dyella sp. SG562. The sequence goes on along the minus strand of NZ_JAAOYS010000001.1, from coordinate 177,172 downwards.
GATTGAAGGGTAGGTTGGGGTGAGCCGCAGGCGAACCCCAACCTGCGTCATGCGGTGTGCACGCGGCCGCGCAGCGAATTGGCCATGGCCTCGGTGATCACCACGTCGATGAACTGGCCGATCATGCGCGCGTGGCCCGGGAAGTTCACGAAGCGCATGTTCTCGGTGCGGCCGGTGAATTCGTTCGGGTCCTTCTTGCTGGGCTTTTCCACCAGCACGCGCTGCACGCTGCCGACCATGGCCTGGTTGATCTGCCGCGCATTGGCATTGATCGCCGCCTGCAGGCGCTCCAGGCGCTGGTGCTTGACCGCCATCGGCGTGTCGTCGGCCAGGTTGGCGGCCGGCGTGCCGGGGCGCGAGGAGAAGATGAAGGAGAAGCTCTGGTCGAAGCCGATGTCTTCGATCAGCTTCATGGTCTTGTCGAAATCCTCGTCGGTCTCGCCGGGGAAGCCGACGATGAAGTCCGAGGAGATGCAGATGTCCGGGCGCACCGCGCGCAGCTTGCGGATCTTCTGCTTGAACTCCAGCGCCGTGTAGCCGCGCTTCATGGCGGCCAGGATGCGGTCTGAGCCGGCCTGCACCGGCAGGTGCAGGAAGTTGGCCAGCTGCGGCACGTTGGCGTAGGCCTCGACCAGCGAGTCGGAGAACTCCAGCGGATGCGAGGTGGTGAAGCGGATGCGGCCGATGCCTTCGATCTGCGCGATGGCGTGGATCAGCACGGCGAGGTCCGCGGTGCCGCCGTCGTGGGTGGCGCCGCGGTAGGCATTGACGTTCTGGCCCAGCAGGTTCACCTCGCGCACGCCCTGCGCGGCGAGCTGGGCCACTTCGACTACCACGTCGTCGAACGGGCGGCTGATCTCCTCGCCGCGGGTGTAGGGCACCACGCAGTAAGAGCAGTACTTGGAGCAGCCTTCCATGATCGAGACGAAGGCGGTAGGGCCTTCGGCGCGCGGTTCCGGCAGGCGGTCGAACTTCTCGATCTCGGGGAAGCTGATGTCCACCTGCGGCTTGCCGGTGGCGCGCTTGGCCTCGATCAGCTCGGGCAGGCGGTGCAGGGTCTGCGGGCCGAACACCAGGTCCACGAACGGGGCGCGCTTGATGATGGCCTCGCCTTCCTGCGAGGCGACGCAGCCGCCCACGCCGATCAGCACGGGCTTGCCGCCCTGCTTGTGCGCCTTCCAGCGGCCCAGCTGGCTGAAGACCTTTTCCTGCGCCTTTTCGCGGATCGAGCAGGTGTTGACCAGGATGACGTCGGCTTCGGATTCGTCCTGGGTCAGCTCCAGGCCATGCGATGCCTTGAGCACGTCGGCCATCTTGGCCGAGTCGTACTCGTTCATCTGGCAGCCGTGGGTCTTGATGAAAAGCTTGCCGCTCATGGCGCTGGTACCGGTGTAAGGAGGGGCGCTGGGCGCCGAACCGCACAGTTTACGCGCCCGCCGCCGGGCATGCCAGCGAAGGGCCAGTGCGATCAGGGACTTGCGTGAATCCCTGGGGCAGGCCGCGCGGGGAGTTTGGCGCGGCGCACGAAACGGCGAGCCGGCGCTTGGCTTGGGTTCTGCCCGGGGGCACACTGCGCGCCATGTCTGACGCCGAGCGACAAGGGGAAAGCTTCGGCTCGTCTTCGCGGGCTTTCCGTATGGCCCCGGCCTTGAGCCGGGCCGCGGCCGCGTGCGCGCTGCTGGGCGGGCTGCTGTGGCTGGCGCCGGTGCAGGCGGGTTCGCTGTACCGTTGCACCGGTTCGTCGGGCGAGACCGTCTACAGCAACAGCGTCCAGGGCTACCAGGGCTGCCAGAAGATCGCCACCGTGGCCGACGTCGCGCCGCGCGCGGCCAGGCCGAAGGCCGCCGCGCCCAAGCCGGTGACGCCCGCCCCTCCGGTGAGTTCGCTGGCCTGGGTGCAGGGCGCGGTGCAGACCTCGGCGAAGGTGGTGCCCGAGCCCTCCCTGGTCGGCGTGCACGGCGACGTGGCCACCTCGGGCCATGCGCTGCCGCCGGCGTCCGCGGCGGCCAAGGGCAAGCCGGGGCAGTGGACGTACAGCGAATCGAAGACTGCCGGCGACACGGTGGCGGCGGCCGCGCCGGCGGCCCCCGAAGGCGACCGCGTGCTGCGCGGCGCGGTGTACCGCGTGACGCGCCCGGACGGCACTGTCGAATACACCAATATGAAGCCGGCCGGTCCGGGCACGCACGCCGTGACCATGCTGTTCACCTATATCTCCACCTGCGTGGCCTGCAATCTGCACTCGCCGATCCGGTGGAACAGCGTGGAGCTCAACCTCACCGCCTATGCGGACACCATCCGCCTGGCCAGCAGCGAGTTCGGCCTGGACGAGGCTTTCCTGCGCGCGATCATCCACGCCGAAAGCGCCTACAACCCGCGCGCGCTGTCGCTCAAGGGCGCGCAGGGCCTGATGCAGCTGATGCCGGCCACGGCCAGCGACATGGGCGTGCGCGATGCCTTCGACGCGGACCAGAACATCCGCGGCGGCGCGCGCTATCTCTCCCTGCTGCTGAAGAACTTCAACGGCGACGAACGCCTTGCCGCCGCCGCGTACAACGCCGGCCCCGGCGCGGTGCAGCGCTACAGCGGCGTGCCGCCGTACGCGGAAACGCAGGTCTACGTGGAACGCGTGGGCACCTTGCGCAAGCGCTACGGCGCGGTGGTGCGTCCGCCGGTGGCCACGGCGCAGGCCACGGGGCCGGGACGCGGCTGAGCGCTCAGCTGTCGAGCGAGGCGGTGGCCGTCAGCGGCGGCCGCTGCGCCGGCGTCACTTCGGTATGGAACGGCGTGCCGTTGCGCAATCCCGACACCTCCACCTTGCTGCCCGGCGGCAGCGCGGCTTCGCGCCGGCGCAGGTCGGCCGGGTCGACGATGTCGTCCTTGCCGATGCGCAGCAGGATGTCGTGCGGCTGGATGCCGGCCTGCGCGGCCGGGCCGCCGGGATAGACGTCGCTCACCTGCGCGCCGCGCGCCGCGGCGGGCAGGCCGCTGTCGGCGGCCACCGGCACGAAGCTGTAGTCGGCGCCGAGCCAGCCGCGCACCACATGGCCGGTGTCGATGATCTGCTCCAGCACCTTGCGCGCGCTGCTGGCGGGGATGGCGAAGCTGATGCCCTCGGCATTGGCGGCCTTGCCGATCAGCAGCGTATTGATGCCGACCAGCTCGCCGTCGGTATTGACCAGCGCGCCGCCGGAGTTGCCCAGGTTGATCGCCGCGTCGGTCTGGATGAAGTCTTCCGGACTGGAGCTGCTCAGCTGGCGGCCGATCGCGCTGATGATGCCCATGGTCACGGTCTGGTTGAGGCCGAGCGGGTTGCCGATGGCCAGCACCACGTCGCCGGTGCGCGCGGGGTGCTCGTCGGCGAAGGGGATGACGGGCGGGTTCGACACGTCGATCTTCAGCACGGCAAGGTCGGTCTCGGCATCCGCGCCGACCAGCTGGGCCTTGGCCACGCGGCCGTCGTAGAGCAGCACCTGGATGTCGTCGGCCTTGGCGATCACATGGTTGTTGGTGAGCACGTAGCCCTGGCCGCTGACGATCACGCCCGAGCCCAGGCTCTGCTCGCGCCGCTTGTAGATGGCGGGGCGGCCGCCGAACAGGCGCTGCAGCACCGGGTCGGAGTACATCTGCACGCCCTGCTCGGTGACCATCTTGTTTGCGTAGATATTGACCACCGAGGGCGCGGCCCTGGCCACCGCGTCGGCGTAGGAGACCGGTCCGCGCGAACGCCCGCGAATGGTCGGGGCCGACGCGCCGGAACTCGGCGCCTGCGCGCTGTGCAGGCCCACGCCGGCACGCAGCCGGTCGCCCACGCCGGGCCACACCAGGCCGATGACGAAGGCGACCGCCAGCCCCAGGACGACGAATCGGGCGATGAAGGCTAGCGTGCCGACGGCTTGTTTCATGCGGGAGGAGGGCCTTGGCGAAACGCTGGACGGTGGACGGGAGGAGGGGACGGAAAGCGCGCCCGGATCGACGCCGACGCCAGTCCGGTTTTATTGTACGTGGCAGGGGCTGACGCTACACTAACGCGATTTTTGCGACCCCCAAAGTCGCACCTCAATGGCATAAGTACCGGAGAGCCTGATGGCGAACGAAGTCGTCGATCATGGCCGCCGACGGTTCCTCACTGCGACCACGGCTGTGGTCGGTGGTGTAGGAGTCATCGCGGCAGCCGTGCCCTTCATCAAGTCGTGGGAACCGAGCGCTCGCGCCAAATCCGCCGGTGCCCCCGTCACGGTCGACATCAGCAAGATCGAGGCGGGCCAGAAGGTCACTTATCCGTGGCGCGGCCTTCCGGTCTTCGTGGTCAATCGCACCAAGGAGCAGCTGGACGCCCTGCCCAAGCAGGACGGCCGCCTGGTGGACGCCAAGTCCGACGGCAGCTCCGCCGAGCAGCAGCCCAAGTACGCGCAGAACGGCACCCGCTCGATCAAGCCCGAGTGGCTGGTGATGGTGGCGCTGTGCACCCACCTCGGCTGCGTGCCCGACTTCGTCCCGGTGATGAAGCCCGAGCCGTTCGATCCGGAGTGGAAGGGCGGCTTCTACTGCCCCTGCCACAAGTCGCGCTACGACCTGGCCGGCCGCGTCTACGCCGGCGTGCCGGCGCCGAAGAACATGCTGATTCCCCCGTACCACTTCGTGGATGACACGCACATCCAGATCGGCGTGGACCCGAAGGAGGCCGGCTGATGGCTACTGTGTTCTCGCGCATCGGCGATTGGGTCAATGAGCGCGCGCCGAATCTGGCGCCGACCTATCGCAAGCACATGACCGAGTACTACGCGCCGAAGAATTTCAATCTTTGGTACTACTTCGGTTCGCTCGCCCTGCTGGTGCTGGTCAACCAGATCGTCACCGGCATCTTCCTCACCATGAACTACAAGACCAGCGCGGCGGAAGCCTTCGCCTCGGTCGAGTACATCATGCGCGACGTGGAATGGGGCTGGCTGATCCGCTACATGCACTCCACCGGCGCCTCGCTGTTCTTCGTGGTGGTGTTCCTGCACATGTTCCGCGGCCTGATGTACGGCTCGTACCAGAAGCCGCGCGAGCTGGTGTGGCTGCTGGGCATGCTGATCTTCCTGGTGCTGATGGCCGAGGCCTTCATGGGCTACGTGCTGCCGTGGGGCAACATGTCGTTCTGGGGCGCCAAGGTGATCATCTCGCTGTTCGGCACCATCCCCGTGGTCGGCAACTCCCTGGTGGAGTGGATCATGGGCGACTACCTGCCGGCCGACGCCACGCTCAACCGCTTCTTCGCGCTGCACGTGATCGCGCTGCCGCTGGTGCTGCTGCTGCTGGTGGTGCTGCACCTGGCCGCGCTGCACGAGGTGGGCTCCAACAATCCGGACGGCGTCGACGTCAAGCACGGCCCGAAGGGCAACCGCTGGGACGCCAACAAGCCGGCCGACGCCATTCCCTTCCATCCGTACTACACGGTGAAGGACCTGGTCGGCGTGGGCTTCTTCCTGATCATCGCGGCCTTCATCATCTTCTTCGCGCCGACCTTCGGCGGCTGGTTCCTCGAGCACGACAACTTCGTGCCGGCGAACAACCTGGTGACGCCGACCCACATCAAGCCGGTGTGGTACTTCACGCCCTTCTACGCGATCCTGCGCATGATCCCGTCGCTGTTCAGCACCGCCATCTGGGGCGTGCTGGGCATGTTCGGCGCGATCGTGCTGCTGTTCCTGCTGCCTTGGATCGATGCCGGCAAGGTGCGCTCGATCCGCTACCGCGGCACCGGCTTCAAGGTGGCGCTGGGCCTGTTCGTGCTGTCCTTCATCGCGCTGGGCGCGGTGGGCGCGGGCGTGGTGGCCGAGGTGATCCCGGCCTGGTTCGGCAATGTCGACGTGACGTTCTGGGAGAACTCGTTCGGCCGCCTGTGGACCATCGTCTACTTCGGCTTCTTCGTGTTCATGTGGGTCTACACGCGCGGCGGCCGCGAAAAGACCAAGCCGATCCCGGGGCGGGTGGTGTATGACCATGACTAAGCGGCAATCCCTGATGATGCGCACTCTCTCGTCGATCGCCCTTGCCGCCGGCCTCCTGCTGGGCAGCACCACCTCGGCCATGGCCTCGGAAGAGGGCGGCCTGCCCTCGGCCGGCACCAACGTGCACGACCAGGCGGCGCTGCAGCGCGGCGCCAAGCTGTTCTTCAACTACTGCGTCGGCTGCCACTCGCTGAAGTTCGTGCGCTACTCGCGCATCGCCCAGGACCTGGGCCTGAGCGAGCAGGACGTGATGGGCAACCTCAACATGACCGGCGCGAAGTTCGGCGATCCGGTGATCTCGCACATGCCCGAGGATTCGGCCGCCACCTTCTTCGGCAAGGCGCCGCCGGATCTCTCGCTGGAAGTGCGCGCCAAGGGCGCCGACTGGGTGTACGGCTACCTCAACTCCTTCTACCTGGACCCGACCCGTCCGGTGGGCTGGAACAACACGGTGTTCCCGAACGCCTCCATGCCCAATCCGCTGTGGGAACTGCAGGGCCTGCAGACCGCGGTGATGCACAAGGTCGACGGCGAGGAAGCGGTCGAGAAGCTGGAGCTCTCGCGCCCGGGCAAGCTGAGCCCGGCCGAATACCAGCAGGCCACGCGCGACCTCACCACCTTCCTGGAATATGCCGCGGAGCCGGCGGCCCTGCAGCGCCAGCACTACGGCATCTGGGTGCTGCTGTTCCTGGCCGGGTTCACCCTGCTGGCGTATGCGCTGAAGAAGGAATACTGGAAGGACGTCCACTGAGACGTCGCTCCTTGGCCCAGCATGCGGCGGCCTAGGCCGCCGCATGCGCTTAGTCGATGGGGAGACCGCGCATGGTTCAAAGCGCACGTTCGCGATCCGTACTGGCCTTGTACTCGACCGCGGATGACATCCAGTGCCACCGCACCCGCCTGGTGCTCGCGGCCAAGGGCGTCAGCTACGAAAGAGTGATCGTCGATCCCGGCAAGCCGCCGGAGGATCTGCTCGACCTCAACCCCTACGCTTCCACGCCCACCCTGGTCGACCGCGACCTCACGCTCTATGGCACCTCGGTCATCTGCGAGTACCTGGACGAGCGCTATCCCCATCCGCCCTTGATGCCGATCGATCCGCTGTCGCGCGCGCGCCTGCGCCTGGCGTCGCTGCGCATCGAGCTGGACTGGCTGCCCGAAGTGGACACCATCCGCGCCGGCGGCCGCCCTGCCGACGCCGCGCGCAAGCGGCTGCGCGAACACCTGCTGGCCTCGCTGCCGCTGTTCAAGGCATCCAAGTTCTTTCTCAACCCGGAAATGAGCCTGGCCGACTGCCTGGTGGCGCCGGTGGTGTGGCGGCTGCCCTGGCTGGGCGTGGACCTGGGCCGCGAAGGCAAGCCGATCCTGGACTACGGCGAACGCCTATTCCATAGCCAGGGCTTTGCGCGCAGTATGACCACCGACGAAAAGGCCATGCGGCCTTGAAGATCAAAGAAGAGCAGTAAAGATCGATGAGCAGTAACGATCCGCATGTACCGATGAGTTCCAATCGCCCGTACCTGTTGCGGGCGATCTACGATTGGATCACCGACAACAACCTCACCCCCTACATCCTCGTCGACGCCGCGCGCGAAGGCGTGCGCGTGCCGCCGCAGGTGGTCAAGAACGGGCAGGTGGTGCTGAACCTGGCGATGCGCGCCGTCGCCAACCTGGATCTCGGCAACGAGTGGATCAGTTTCCAGGCGCGCTTCTCCGGCGTGAGTCATTCCATCCTGATCCCGGTGCACGCCGTGCTGGCGCTGTACGCGCAGGAGAACGGGCAGGGCATGATGTTTCCCGCCGACGAAGGCGGCGACCAGCCGCCGCCGGAACCGCCGTCGGACGACACGCCGCCGCCGGATAGCGGTCCGGATACTGGCGAGAAACCCCGCAAGGGTGCGCCGTTCCTGCGCGTCGTGAAATGAGCCGCTGACGTGAGCCGTGGCGGCGACAGCCGCCGCCACGCCCGATCGATCAATGCAGCCGGGTATCGCCTGACTTCCTGCCGTCCAGGCGTGGACGCAAAGGCACGACGTTGTCCGTCTCCGGCGCGTCGCCGTCATGCTCGGGGATGCGCGTCTCGATGGTCGGCAGGCTCAGGCCGGTCAGCCGGCCCAGCGCCATCCACAGGCGGCCGGGTTCGCGGTCGTCGCCGTCGATGCTCACCTCGAACGCATAGCAGCGTTCGAACACGCGCATGCCATTGAGCTTGCGCAGGCGGACGCTGCGCAGCCCCACGGTTTCGTCCAGCAGCTGCAGCCCGTGGCGCTCGCACTGGCGGCGCGCTTCGGCCGTGGCGATCTCGCGCAGGCGGCTGAGTTTCAGCCACGCCACGATGATGCTTGCCAGGAGCAGAAGCAGGAACATGTCGTCGAATCGGCCCATGCACGCCAGTGTGTGGTCGGCCGGGGCCGCCCGCAAGGTCCACTTGGGTGGGAAAGCGTGGCGCCTGGCGCGCCACGCCTGCAGGCTTAGTCCAGCTGCAGGCGCAGCGACAGGTCGACGGCGCGCACGTGCTTGGTCAGCGCGCCCACCGAAATGAAATCCACGCCGGTTTCCGCATAGGTGCGGATGGTGGCGAGGTCCACGTTGCCGGAGATCTCCAGCGGCACGCGGCCGGCGGCGATGGCCACGGCTTCGCGCATCAGCGGCGGGGTGAAGTTGTCGATCATGATGCGGTCGACGCCGGCGTCGATCGCCTGCTGCAGTTCGTCCAGGTTCTCCACTTCCACTTCGAGCAGCAGCTTCGGATGCAGCCGCCGCGCCGCTTCCACCGCCTGGGCGATGCCGCCCGCGGCGATGATGTGGTTTTCCTTGACCAGGATCGCGTCGTACAAGCCGACGCGATGGTTATGGCCGCCGCCGCAGCGCACCGCATATTTCTGCGCGATGCGCAGGCCGGGCACGGTCTTGCGCGTATCCAGCACGCGCACCCGGGTGCCGGCGACCGCTTGCACGTAGGTGGCGGTGGCGGTGGCCGTGCCGGAAAGCAGCTGCAGGAAGTTGAGCGCCGAGCGCTCCGCGCTCACCAGCGCGCGCGCCTTGCCTTCGAGCCGGCAGATCACCGAGCCCGGCGCCACGCGCGTGCCGTCGCTGGCTTGCCAGTCGATGCGCACGGAGGGGTCGAGGTGCCTGAAGCAGGCGTCGAACCATGCGGTGCCGGCGATCACCGCGTCTTCGCGGCAGGTGAGCGTGGCCTTCGCGTTCGCGTCGGCGGGCAGCAGTTGCGCGGTGGCGTCGCCGCTGCCGATATCTTCGGCAAAGGCGCGTTCGACATCGGCCAGCACGAGTTCGGCCGGCGGCGGGACTAGCGAAGGGGATGAGGGCATGCCGATATCATCAGGCTGATGTGATCAGCCCGATGTTATCAGGGCGCCGCGGTGGCCGGTTGGCTGAGGCGGCCCACGATGGCGTCGAGCGCGCGATCGAACAGCGCGGTGGATTCGAGCACGCGCGCACGACCGGCGATGATCTCGCGGGCCAGTTCGTACGGTGCGTAGTCGGCCACTTTCAGGCCGCGCCGGTTGACGAACAGATAGCGGCCGCTCATCGGGCTGACCCAGGACAGCTTGGCGCGCTCGATGGTGTCGCCTTCGGTGGCGAACTCCAGCCAGATGCCCGGCTTCAGCTCGTGCACCATGCGCAGTTCCGGCGTGTCTTCTTCCGCCTCGGGCACGGTTTCCTCGGCCTGCAGCGCGGCTTCGGTCTCGGTGATCGGCTGGATGTTGTCCGGGATCGGCAGCGCCGCGGATTCTTCCGCCGCCTGCACCTCGGCCGCCGGGATCGACTCGCCGAGCTGGTGGCGGTAGTAGGTGTGCAACTGGGCCAGCAGGCGCTCGATGTCGCTTTCCTGGAAGGCCACGTTGGCCAGGCCGCGGCGCAGCGAACGCTCGATGCCGGGCAGCATCTGACGCAGGATGCGGCGGTCGTCCAGCGAACGCGCGGGGCGCGTGCTGGCGATGAAGTCGTTGACGAAACGCAGCGAGTCGCGGAACTCCGAGGATTCCTCGCCCTGGCGCAGGATCGTCAGCACCATGTAGTTGGCCCAGGCGCGCGACAGGATGCCGTGGATCAGCGGCGGCAGCGAATGGTCGCCGATGCGCGTGAGGATTTCCTTGGCGGCGCGGCGGCGCGCCTGCTCCAGCTTCTCGCGGCCGCGGGTGGACTCGGCCACGCGCTGCTCAGCCAGTTCGGAGCGGCGGCGGCTCTGGTCCTGGAAATCCTGCAGGTCGAGGTTGAGCCGGTCGAAGATGGTCAGGTCGTCGTCGAACTCCTGCAGCAGGGCATCGACGATGGTCTTGACCTTGTCGTGCAGGCGGTGGTCGCGATCGGACTCGGGCGACCAGCCCTTGGCGACGTCGGCCAGGCTGTCCAGCAGGCGGCGGGCCGGATGCTGGCGATGGGCGAACAGCCGGCGGTCGAGGATCGCGGCCTTCAGGTACGGGATCTGCAGGCGCGCCAGCAGCACCTGCATCTCGGCGGGCAGGTTGCGGTCCTCGAGGATGAACTCGAACAGCATGCCGACGAGGTCGATGGTGTCCTCGTCCATGGTGGCGACCTGGCCGGGACGCTCGCCGCGCAAGGAGCCGATCTGCGTGAGCAGCTGTTCCTTGAGGTGGGCGACTTCCTGCATCACCGCCGTGGTGGACGTACCGCCGCGCAGCGGCAGCGGGCTGCCCACGGTGGCGGCCTGGCTCTGCAGCACGCTGAGCGCGCCGATCAGTTCGTTGACCGTGGGCACCTGCAGCGGGCCGCCGACCGGGAGGTTTTCCGGCATGCCGCCGCGGCGGGCGCTGAACAGCGTGCGCAGGGTCTGCAGCAACTCGGTGGAGGTGGCGTCGTCGGCCAGCGGCACGTCGCCGATCTGCGCGGCGCCCTGGGCGGCCGCGGCCGCGGCGACGCCGGAAGGAGCCGCCGCACCGCCGCTGCGCTGCACTTCGTGGCGCAGCTGCGGCAGCACGCCGGCGCGCACCAGCTCGGTGTTGATTTCCTGGTAAAGCTCGTCGAGCGCGGCCAGCACGTAGCGGTCGAACAGCTTGAAGATGATCAGCTTGACGCGCATTTCCGCCGACAGCTCGCGCATCGCCAGGCGGAAGGCCTGGGTGAGCGAGGCCGGGGCGACCGGATTGTTCGCATCCTCGACGCGGATGCCGCCGTAGATGACCGACAGGCGCTGGTTCACCGCGTACAGGTCGCGGGTCAGGCGCGTCTCGTTCTTGCCGATCATGCTGGTGATGGCGAGCGATTCTTCCAGCTCGTTGTCGGCGACCAGGGTCAGCTCGACCGAGCCGATCGGCAGCGGCGCGCCGGCGGCGGGGTTGGCGTTGGCGCGCTGCTGGGTGGCGAAATCGGCGATGGCGCGGGTGACCGCGGCCAGGAAGGCGCGCTCCACCGCGGGACGGCGCTTGCGCACTTCGCGCATGCCGTCGAAGTAGTGCATCTGGGCGGCGTTGTTCTCGGCTTTCTCGGCCAGATCGAACAGGGCGTCGTCGACATGCTCGAACATGCCGTTGACCAGCAGCTGCAGGCGGCGCGAGGCGATGTCGCGGACCGTATTCAACAGGGCACCGCCGCGCTCGCTGGAAGGATCCAGGCGCTGACTGAGACTGACGATGTTCGATGGCTCACTGGCGTTGTTCATCGCCACACCCCTGTGTGATGTGCTGCCGTCGTTCCGAGGCGGCTACGCCGACCGCATGACCGGAAACGATACGCGAAAGATCACTGTCATGTCATGCTCAGGTTCGCATCTGGGGACATTGCCGCCGTCCCGCAACCCACCATCCGGCCTGGCTCAGGCCGCCGCGGGGAAATCCCGCAGCTGGGTGGTGCCGATGCCCTCCTCGGGCAGCATCACGGGGATGCCTTCGTCGATGCGGTAGATGACCTTGCGGTCGACCGTGATCAGGCCTTCCTGCAGGGAGGCTTCCACCCGGGCGCCGGCCACGTTGTCGACCTGGCCCTGGGCGATGGCGGCGTTGAGGGCGTCCAGCTCGCTTTTGCCGAGCGGCCGCACCGGGGTCTTGCTGACCGGACAGCAGAGGATGTCGAGCAGGCGCTTGTCCATGTAGGGAGTCGTGTGGTGACGCGGAAAGGTCCGTACAATAGCCCCTTTTGGATGGCCGGACCATGACTTCGACAGGCAAGGCGCCGCTGGTGGGCGTAGTGATGGGCTCCCGTTCCGACTGGGAAACCATGGAGCATGCGGCCAGCGTGCTGACCGAGCTGGGCGTGCCGCACGAAGTGCGCGTGGTCTCCGCGCACCGCACGCCGGACCTGCTGTTCCAGTACGCCGAAGAGGCCCCGGGCCGCGGCATCCAGGTGATCATCGCCGGCGCCGGCGGCGCCGCCCATCTGCCGGGCATGCTCGCGGCCAAGACGCGGCTGCCGGTGCTGGGCGTGCCGGTGCAGTCCAAGGCCTTGAACGGCATGGATTCCCTGCTTTCCATCGCGCAGATGCCGGCCGGCATCCCGGTCGGCACCCTGGCCATCGGCCGCGCCGGCGCCACCAATGCCGGGCTGCTCGCCGCATCCGTGCTGGCGCTGCACGACGCGGAACTCGCCGCCGCGCTGGACGCCTTCCGCGCCCGCCAGACGCAGACCGTGCTGGACAACCCGGACCCCCGCCAATGAGCGCGCGCCGCCAACCCGTGCTGGGCATCCTCGGCGGCGGCCAGCTGGCGCGCATGCTGGCCCTGGCGGCGGCGCCGCTGGGCGTGAAGACTCTGGTGGTGGACAGCGCGCCCGACGCCTGCGCCGCCCAGGTCGCGCCGCTGCTGGCGGCGGACTGGACCGACTACGCCGCGCTGGAAGGCTTCGCGCGCCAGGTCGACGTGGTCACCTTCGATTTCGAGAACGTGCCGGCCGAAACCGCGCACTGGCTGGCCGAGCGCGTGGCGGTGTTTCCCGCTCCGCGCGCGCTGGCAGTGGCGCAGGATCGGCTGGCCGAGAAGACCCTGTTCCGCGAGTGCGGCCTGGACACGCCGGCCTTCATGGCGGTCGACACCCGCGCCGATCTCGATCGCGCCCTGGCCACGGTCGGCGCGCCGGCCATCCTCAAGACGCGCCGCCTCGGCTACGACGGCAAGGGCCAGTTCCGCCTGCGCAGCACGGCCGACGCCGACGCGGCCTGGGCCGCGCTGGGCGCGCAGGCCGCCGCGCATGGCCTGATCCTGGAAGCCTTCGTGCCGTTCGAGCGCGAGCTCTCGGTGGTGGCGGTGCGTGGCCGCGACGGCGATTTCCGTACCTGGCCGCTGACCCAGAACTGGCACACCGACGGCGTGCTCTCGCTCAGCCTGGCCCCGGCGCCCGCCGTCGGCGGCCTGCAGCAGCGCGCCACCGCGCTGGCCCGCACGCTGGCCGAGCGGCTGGAATACGTGGGCGTGTTCGCGCTGGAACTGTTCGTCAAGGACGGCCAGCTGCTCGGCAACGAGATGGCGCCGCGCGTGCACAACTCCGGCCACTGGACCATCGAAGGCGCCATCACCAGCCAGTTCGAGAACCACGTGCGCGCCGTGCTCGGCCTGCCGCTGGGCGACACCGGCGCGCGCGGCCTGTCGGCGATGTTCAACTGGATCGGCGAGCTGCCCGACGCCGCGCCGGTGCTGCGCGCGGTCGATGGCCACTGGCACGACTACGGCAAGCAGCCGCGCCCGGGCCGCAAGGTGGGGCATGCGACGGTGTGCGCGACGGATGCGCAGTCGATGGCGCAGCGGCTGGCCGACCTGGCCGGCGCGCTGGAGCGCGAAGCGCAGGCGGAACCCGCGGTGCGCGTGCTGGGCTGACCGGCCGCGCGGCAGGCACCACAAAAAAACGGAGCCGTCGCCGGCTCCGTTTTTTCATGCGGACCCTGGAGGGATCAGGCCAGGTTCTTGGCCGCGAAGTCCCAGTTCACCAGGTTCCAGAACGCTTCCACGTACTTCGGGCGGGCGTTGCGGTAGTCCACGTAGTAGGCGTGTTCCCACACGTCGCAGGTCAGCAGCGGCTTGTCGCTGCCGGTGATCGGCGTGGCGGCATTGGAGGTGTTGACGATGCCGAGCGAGCCGTCCGGGCGCTGCACCAGCCAGGTCCAGCCGGAACCGAAGTTGCCGACGGCCGACTTGGAGAACTCCTCCTTGAACTTCTCGAACGAGCCGAAGGCCTTGTTGATGGCGTCGGCCAGCTTGCCGCTGGGCTCGTTGCCGCCCTTGGGGCTGAGGCTGTTCCAGTAGAAGGTGTGGTTCCACACCTGGGCGGCATTGTTGAATACGCCGCCGGACGACTTCTTGATGATGTCTTCCAGCGAGGCGTTCTCGAACTCCGTGCCCTTGATCAGGTTGTTGAGGTTGGTCACGTAGGCCTGGTGGTGCTTGCCGTAGTGGTACTCCAGCGTCTCGGCGGAGATGTGCGGCTCGAGCGCATTCTTTTCGTAGGGCAGGGGGGGGAGTTCGAACGCCATGGGAGGCTCCTGGGCGGTTGGCTAAGGAAAGTCGCGGCGGGCGCCGCGGGACGGCGGGCCGGTGCGCGACTGATACACTACCGATCTTGCCGCATTGTAATGATGAATCCCCGAGCTATGGACGTTAACGAGCGAATCAAGGCCGTGCTCGCCGAGCACCCCATCGTGCTCTTCATGAAGGGCACGCCGCAGTTCCCGATGTGCGGCTTCTCCAGCCGCGCCGCGCAGGCGTTGAAGGAGGCGGGCGCCGAGGTGCATGCCGTCAACGTGCTGGCCGATCCGGAAGTGCGCGCCGCGCTGCCGCACTACGCCAACTGGCCCACGTTCCCGCAGCTGTTCATCCAGGGCGAGCTGATCGGCGGCTGCGACATCGTCGAAGACCTCAAGGCCTCCGGCGAGCTGGCGCGCATGGTGCTCGACGTCAGCGGGGCGTCGCAGGCATGACGCTGGCCAGTGTTCGCTTTCCCGCCGGCTGGTCGGTGCAGCCGGGTTCGCTGGCGCATCGCGTGATCCTGGTCACCGGCGCCTACGGCGGCCTGGGCAGCGCGGTGGCGCATGCCGCGGCGCGCGCGGGCGCCACCGTGGTGCTTACCGGCCGGCGCAAGCGCCAGCTCGAACAGCTCTACGACGCGATGGTGGCCGCGCAGTTGCCCGAGCCGGTGATCCATCCACTGGACCTCGAAGCCGCCACGCCGAACGACTACCAGGCCGTCGCCGACGGCCTCGAATGCGACTTCGGCCGCCTCGACGGCATCGTGCATGCCGCCGCCAGTTTCGACGGCCTCACGCCCATCGGCATGCACAAGCCGGACGAATGGCTGCGCGCGCTGCACGTGAATGTGTCCGCGCCGTTCGCGCTGACCCAGGCCTGCATGCCGCTGCTCACCGCCGCGTCCGACAGCGCCGTGGTGTTCGTGCTGGACAACCCCGAGCTGGTGCGCAAGGCGCACTGGGGCGCGTACGGCGTGTCGAAGGCCGCGACCGAGCGCTTCGTCGAGATCCTGCACCAGGAAACCGAGCACACGCCGCTGCGCGCGCACGCGCTGCTGCCGGCGCCGATGCGCACCGCGCTGCGCCGCCAGGCGTATTTCGGCGAAGACACCAGCAAGCTGCCGCTGCCGGATGCCACCGCGGAAGCTGCGGTCTATCTGCTCAGCCCGCAGGGCGCGGCGGCGCGCGGCGGCATGCTCGACCTGCGCCATGATTGAACGCATGTGCGCAGTACAGGGGAGCTGAAATGGAAACGCAGATGACCACGCTGTCGGCGGCGATCCTGCTGTTCCTGATCATGGATCCGCTGGGCAACATCCCGATCTTCCTCAGCCTGCTCAAGGATGTGGCGCCCAAGCGCCGGCGCCGCGTGATGGTGCGCGAGCTGCTGATCGCGCTGGGCGTGCTGCTGGGTTTCCTGATCGGCGGCCAGCACCTGCTCAAGCTGCTGCAGCTGCGGCAGGAATCGATCAGCATCGCCGGCGGCATCGTGCTGTTCCTGATCGGCATCCGCATGGTGTTTCCGCCGGCGGACGGCGGCGGCATTTTCGGCAAGTCCGGCGAAGGCGAACCCTTCATCGTGCCGATGGCGATCCCCGGCGTGGCCGGCCCGTCGGCGATGGCCGCGTTGCTGCTGCTCACCAATACGCAGCCCGGCCGCACCGCCGACTGGGCGATCGCGCTGCTCGGCGCCTGGCTGGCGACCGCGGTCATCCTGCTGTGCTCCACTTATCTGTTCCGCTGGCTCGGCGAGAGCGTGCTCACCGCGCTGGAGCGGGTGATGGGCATGCTGCTGATCGCGCTGTCGGTGCAGATGTTCCTGGGCGGGCTGGCGGCGTATCTGCATCTCGCCGTTTGAAACGATCCGGGCAGATTTGCTCGGTACGATTCCCTCGATACAAACACCCGTGCCGAACGGCTTGCCCTCCCGGGATCACCTTGCTGTCATAATCCGCGGCGAGCATGGGCGAAGTCGTTAAGGAGACGATCATGCTAAGCGTCGAACAGACCCTCACTGAACGTCTGCCATGGCTGGCTCAGCATCCCGGTCTGCTGCGTTCGGCGGCGGGCCTGCTGGGCCGCCTCGCCGATGAAGGCGGTTTCAATCGTGTCCTCACGGCCATCGGCGAAGCCGAGGGTTTCGACTTCGTGGAGAAGTCGCTGGAAGTGCTGGGCGCGAACTACTACGTCAATCCGCGCGAGCGCGAGAACATCCCGGTCGAGGGTGGCGTGCTGGTGGTGGCCAATCATCCGCTGGGCATGGTCGATGCGCTGACCCTGCTGCACCTGGTCGGTTCGGTGCGCAGCGACGTCAAGATCCTCGGCAACGACTGGCTGGCTTCGATCCCGCAGCTCAATCGCCTGATGCTGCACGTCGACGTGTTCGGCAAGGGCGCGGCGTCGCGCATGCGCGAAATTTTCCGCGCGATGGACCGCGGCGAAGCGCTGATCGTGTTCCCGGCCGGCGAAGTCTCGCGGATGCGCCCGGACGGCGTGCGCGACGGGCGCTGGTCCGACGGTTTCGCGCGCCTGGCCTTCCGCAGCAAGACGCCGGTGCTGCCGATCCACGTCGCCGCGCGCAATTCCACCATGTTCTATGGCCTGTCCATGCTGGCCAAGCCGCTGAGCACCGCGATGCTGCCGCGCGAAGCGGTGGCGCCGATCAAGCGCCGCATCGGCTTCAGCGTCGGCGCCCTGGTGAGCGCGGACGAGCTCGAACAGCGCAGCGAGGGCTCGACCCAGCGCGCCGCCAAGCTGATGCGCCGCCACGTGTACCGCGTGGGCCGCCATCGCGGGCTGATCTTCGGCGGGCAGGCGCCGATCGCGCATCCGGAACCGACCGAGCGCGTGGTGGCGGATCTCGCCGCGCGCGCCGAAAAACTCGCCGACCTCAACGACGGCAAGCAGGTGCTGCTGCTGCAGGGCGCCACCGACAGCGCGGCGCTGCGCGAGATCGGCCGCCTGCGCGAGCTCACCTTCCGCCGGGTCGGCGAGGGCACCGGCGCGCGGCGCGACCTGGACGTCTACGACCCGCATTACGAGCACCTGGTGCTGTGGGATCCGAAGGCGCTGCGCATCGTCGGCTCGTATCGCTTCGGCCACGGCGGCAAGATCATCGCCGAGCGCGGCATGAAGGGTCTCTACACCTCCAGCCTGTTCAATTATTCGCCGGCGCTGGAATCGCGCCTGGCACAGGGCCTGGAGCTGGGCCGCAGCTTCATCGCGCCGGCTTACTGGCGTTCGCGTGCGCTGGACCAGCTGTGGCAGGGCATCGGCCTGTACCTGCAGCGCCACGCGGACCTGCGCTACCTGTTCGGTCCGGTCAGCATGTCGGTGAGCCTGCCGCGCGAAGCGCGCGAGTGGATCGCCGCGGCCCACCAGCATTATTTCGGCGTGACCGGCCTGGCCGCCGCGCGCCAGCCGTTCGTGATTTCGCCGGCGGTGATCGACCTGGTGCGCGCTGCGCTGGAAGGCCTGGATCCGGCCGCCGGCCTGGGCAAGCTCAAGCACCATCTGGATGCGCTGGGCGTCAGCCTGCCGGTGCTGTACCGCCAGTACGTGGACCTGGTGGAGCCGGAAGGCGTGCAGTTCCTCGATTTCGGCGAAGACCCGAGCTTCTCGGGCTGCGTCGATGGCCTGGTCATGCTGGACCTGGCCACCTTGAAGCCCGCCAAGCGGGCGCGTTACCTGGGTAAATCCTAGGGAAAGTTCTTATGCCGTAGCCCAAGTCAGGCTGCTAGCCTGACTTAAGCTTTCGTTGGTCCGTCATGTGCCGCGGCCGTGCCGGACCCCAGGGGACGAAGGCTGGTGGTTTAAGTACCTCCGTGGTCAAGTAACTGTTTTATCGTCACTTGTGTCGCACTCCACTGCAGTGGTATGGGGCGGCGCAGAGATAAAAAGAACGTGAAACCGTTACATAAGTGTCATAGAATGCCGTTAAAGTCCGTTTAACACTTTGTTGGCAGGCGGGGCGGTCTCGCCACAAGAAAGCAGCACCAAGCAAAGCTTCGGACAGCTACAAAACATTCCGGGGAAACCAATCTGCGTGGAATCACTGCCTGGCTGGAGCCGGGCATCGGCATTTTTGGTTTCCGCTCGTCAGTTTTTTTAAGTTGCGCGCCCAAGGGGTCAATCACAGTGAATAGCCGAATTCGTGCCAAGGTCCTGCCGTTTGCGATCGCGTCGATGCTCGCCATGTCGGTGCCGGCGATCGCCCAGGACACGTCCTCCTCCATCAGCGGCCGCGTGCTCGATGGCAATGGCCAGCCGGTTGCCGGCGCCACCGTGCAGATCGTGCACGAGCCGTCGGGCACCACCAAGACCGTCACCACCGACGCCAACGGCCGCTACGCCTCCTCGGGCCTGCGCGTGGGCGGTCCGTTCGACGTCAAGGTGACCAAGGACGGCCAGACCACCGAGCAGGACAACGTCTTCCTGCAGCTGTCGCAGGACACCGCGGTGAACCTGACCGTCGGCGCCGCCGTCGCCGCCAAGAACCTGGAGGGCGTGACCGTTTCCGCCACGGCCGGTTCGCAGCTCTTCACCTCGGAGAACAAGGGCCTGTCGACCAACGTGTCGCAGCGCCAGCTCAAGATGACCCCGGCGCCGAGCGGCAACATCGCCGACATCGCCCGCCTCGATCCGCGCGTGAACGTGGACCACGTCACCGGCGCCATCTCGGCCAACGGCCAGAACGCCCGCCTCAACAGCATCAAGGTCGACGGCCTCGGCGTGGGCGACCCCTTCGGCCTGAACGGCAGCGGCCTGCCGACCGTCGGTTCGCCGATCGCGATGGACACCATCGAGGAATACTCGATCTCCACCGCCAACTATGACGTGACCTCCGACTCCGTCGGCGCCGAAATCAATGCCGTCACCAAGAGCGGCACCAACGATTTCCACGGCTCGGTGTACTACACCTACAAGAACACCGACGACATGGTCGGCAAGGCCGGCTGGCTGCAGAAGAACCGCGACTACACCGAGTTCGACACCAACTGGAAGGCGGGTGTGACCTTCGGCGGTCCGATCATCAAGGACAAGCTGTTCTTCTTCGCCAGCTACGAAAAGGAAAAGGTCACCGGCCTGAGCTCGGGCGCCGCCAACGGCCTCGACAGCACGCTGACCGGCGGCTCCACCAGCAACAAGATCTCGCCCAGCGACCTGGCGCGCATCACCAATGCCGCGACCCGCCTCGGCCTGACCCCGGGCAGCCTCGGCGCCGACGCCGGCACCCTGGACGACAAGCGCTACCTGGCCAAGCTGGACTGGAACATCACGGACCACCACCGTGCCAGCTTCGCCTACCAGCGCACCAAGGAATTCAAGCCGAACCCGCAGGGCAACAGCACCAACTCGATCGGCCTGAGCAGCTACTGGTACAACGTCGCCACCGACAACAAGAACTACACGCTGCAGTTCTTCGACGACTGGAGCGACATCTTCTCGTCCGAGACCAAGCTCTCGTACAGCGACTTCTACCTGCACCGCACGGTGTCGACCCAGCAGCCGCAGATCACCGTGCGCGCGAGCAACGTCACCAGCACCTCCGCGCCGACGGTGAACCTGGGCGAAGACCAGTTCAGCCACTACAACTCGGCCAAGGTGAAGAACCTGGGCGGCTTCTGGGCCGGCACGCTGTACCTGGGCGACCACACGGTGAAGGGCGGCATCGACTACAGCCGCAACCGCATCTACAACCTGTTCGGCCGCACCGAGTTCGGCGCGTACACCTTCAACAGCATCCCGGCGATCGAGCAGGGCCTGTACTCCAGCTACAGCCTGTACCAGCCGGCGCCGGGCTACGACATCAACGGCATCGCGGCGAAGTGGGAACTGCGCGAGCGCGACGTGTTCCTGCAGGACACCTGGCAGGTCAACAACAACCTGTCGGTGCAGTACGGCTTCCGCGTCAATCACTACATGACCGACGACAAGCCGCTGTACAACGCCACGTTCCAGCAGCGCTTCGGCTTCAGCAATGCCGGCACCATCAATGGCAGCACCCTGGTGCAGCCGCGCTTCTCGTTCAACTACACCTTCGACACCGAGCTGAAGACCCAGCTGCGTGGCGGCGTGGGCCTGTTCCAGTCCAGCCCGCCGACCGTGTGGATGACGAACCCGTACCAGAACAACGGCATCAACATCGTCACCTACCAGTACGACCGCCAGACCTCGGGCCTGTGCCGCTTCGGCAACAACAACAACGTGCCGTGCCCGCCGTTCAGCTCCAACCCGCTGCAGCAGAACACCTCGGGCGCCGGCGTCACCCCGCAGATGGCGGTGGACTCGATCGATCCGAACTTCCAGCTGCCGAGCGTGTGGAAGGCTTCGCTGGCGATCGACCGCGAGCTGCCGTGGTGGGGCGTGATCGCCACTGCGGAATACCAGCGCCTGGAGACGCGTAACGGCATCCTGTACCAGAACCTCAACATCGGCGCTCCGTCGGGCGTGCTGCCGGATGGCCGCTTCACGTACTACGGCTGCATCGGCGGTGCGCAGTCGGTCGGCGGCGGTACCGGCGCCAACTGCGGCACCAACCCGAACGGCACGGTGACCGGCGGCGCGATCGTCAACAACTCGCGCATCCGTTCCGACGCCCGCTTCGCCCAGGGCGTGACCTACCTGACCAACACCAGCAAGGGCAAGGCCGAGTCGCTGACCCTGTCGCTGAGCAAGCCGTTCTCCGACAGCTGGGCCGCCAGCCTGAGCGTCACCGGCTCGCACGCCACCGAAGTGAACCCGGGCACCTCCAGCCAGGCCACCTCGAACTTCAGCAACAGCGCCTGGACCAACCCGAACGAAGACGTCGCCTCGACCTCGAACACCAACGTGCCGCTGCGCGTGAATGCTTCGGTGGCCTGGTCGCACAACTTCTTCGGCAACTACGCCACCACCGTCAGCCTGTTCTACGACGGCCACAAGGGCGTGCCCTACAGCTGGGTGTTCGGCAACGACGCCAATGGCGACTCCTACTCGCGTAGCGACCTGGTCTTCATCCCGAACCCGGGCCAGGTGATCATCTCGGCGCCGACCCCGGCCCAGGCCGCGAAGCTGGAGCAGCAGTTCTACGCGTTCATCAAGAGCGACGACTACCTGCGCGACCACCAGGGCAAGATCGCCGGCCGCAACGCCGCCAAGTCGGCCTGGGTCAACCAGCTCGACCTGAGCTTCAGCCAGGAAGTGCCGGGCATCTTCAAGGGCAACAAGGGCGAGATCCGCCTGGACATCTACAACGTCCTGAACCTGGTGAACGACAAGTGGGGCCAGCAGAACTACGTCGGCTTCCCCTACACCCGCACGCTGGCGAACTTCGCGGGCGTCGACAAGGCCACCGGCAAGTACATCTACACCCTTCCCACCGACCCGAACGGCAACTACCAGCCGGGCCAGAAGACGATCTACGACAGCTCCACCGACAACAGCGCGACCAAGGTCAACCCGGCCTCGCGCTGGTCCGCCATGCTCAGCCTGCGCTACACGTTCTAAGCCGGACGTTTCAAGCCAAGCTGCTCGTTGCAGACAGAAAACCGGCGTCCCTCGGGGCGCCGGTTTTTTTATGGGGGGAGGTTGACCGGCCCGGTTCGCCGGGGCCAAGCTAGCCGGCCGCCCCAGCTTGGGCGGTGTGTAGCCGCGGTTCCGCGGCCGAAGGAGATTCGATGAACGACGTTCACGCCGGCAAGTCCGGCAAGCAGGCCACCGTCAGCGCGCGCATTTCGCCCGCCGGCGGCCTGGACATCCTGTCCCGCAACGAGGTGGCGCGCCTGCGCGACGCCAGCGGTTCGGGCATGCACGCGCTGCTGCGCCGCTGCGCGCTGGCGGTGCTGACCTCGGGCAACATCAGCGACGACCCGCGCTCGATGTTCGAGCAGTTCCCCGATTTCGACATCCAGGTGCTGCAGCAGGATCGCGGCATCAAGATCGAGCTGCAGCACGCGCCGGCCCAGGCCTTCGTGGACGGGCAGATCATCCGCGGCATCAACGAGCTGCTGGTGGCCGTGGTGCGCGACATCGTCTACGTGTCCACCCAGCTGGAGCAGGGCGGCTTCGACCTGGACGACACCGTCGGCATCACCCACGCGGTGTTCGAGATCCTGCGCAACGCGCGCATCCTCAAGCCGCAGATCGACCCGAACCTGGTGGTGTGCTGGGGCGGCCATTCGATCTCGCGCGACGAGTACGAATACACCAAGCAGGTGGGCTACCAGCTCGGCCTGCGCGGCCTGGACATCTGCACCGGCTGCGGCCCGGGTGCCATGAAGGGCCCGATGAAGGGCGCCGCCATCGCGCATGCCAAGCAGCGCCGCCGCGGCAACCGCTATATCGGCGTGACCGAGCCGGGCATCATCGCGGCCGAATCGCCGAACCCGATCGTCAACAACCTGGTGATCATGCCGGACATCGAGAAGCGCCTGGAGGCCTTCGTCCGCATCGGCCACGGCATCATCGTGTTCCCGGGCGGCGTGGGCACGGCGGAGGAAATCCTCTACCTGCTGGGCATCCTGCTGCATCCGGACAACGCCGGCATTCCGTTCCCGCTGGTGTTCACCGGCCCGCGCCAGTCGGCTGCGTATTTCGAGCAGATCGACAAGTTCCTCCGCCTCACCCTGGGCGACAGCGTGGCGCAGCACTACCAGATCATCGTCGACAACCCTGCCGCCGTGGCGCACGCCATGGTGCGCGGCATCGACAAGGTGCGTAACCACCGCCTGGACAACAAGGACGCGTTCTTCTTCAACTGGGCGCTGAGCATCCCGTACTCGTTCCAGATCCCGTTCCGCCCCACCCACGAGGCGATGCGCGGCCTGGCCATCCACCGCGACCGCCCGCGCCACGAACTGGCCGCCGACCTGCGCCGCGCCTTCTCCGGCATCGTCGCCGGCAACGTGAAGGAGGAGGGCGTGCGCGCGATCGAACAGCACGGCCCCTTCGACATCGACGGCGAGGCCGACATCATGCGCGCCCTGGACGAACTGCTGCAGGCCTTCGTCGTGCAGCACCGCATGAAGCTGCCCGGCGGCGCGGCCTACGTGCCGTGCTATCGCGTGCTCTCCCACTGAGCAGGAAGTTTCCAGCCCCGGGCTGTCAGGCTTGACAGCCCGGACAGCTGACTTCAAACTACGCGACTCACCCCGCCCGATTAGCTCAGCCGGTTAGAGCACTTGACTGTTAATCAGGGGGTCGTTGGTTCGAGTCCAACATCGGGCGCCATATACCGCAAAGGGCCGCGAGTAATCGCGGCCCTTTGTTTTTGTCTGCGATCGATAGATCCAAACAAGCTCTGGCTTGGCTCGCGCTGATGCCCCGGTGCGCCGCGCGTGCCTTGCGCCGCACGGTATATTCCCGCTGAGCTGGCACATCAGCCATTACAGGGGAAGTAGACGATGACGAAGTGGAGTGTGCTGGCCCTGGGGCTGGCGGTGTTGGCGTGGGTGCCGCAGGCGGGTTGTGCCGAGGTGGCGGGCAAGGGCTCGCAGCAGAAGGTGAGCCTTTCGCCTTCGTGCCAGGGCAAGCCGGCCAAGGTCGACGACGAAGGCTTCGTCGTCATCGGCGGCATCGAGCAGTGGGTGACGGCGAAGGGCGATAGCTGCGCCAGTCCCGTGCTGCTCTTCATCAGTGGCGGCCCCGGCAATCCGCTCAGCGGCATTTCCGACAGCGTCTACGGTGCCGGGCAGCGCGACTTCATCGTCGTGCAGTGGGACCAGCGCGGTTCCGGCATGACCTTTGGGCGCAGTCCTCCGGCGCCGGATGAGAAGCTCAGCATCGAGCGCATGGCCGAGGATGGCAACGAGCTGGCCGCTTATCTCGCCAAGCGCTACGGCAAGCGGAAGGTCATTCTGTGGGGCAGTTCGTGGGGTTCGATCCTCGCCGTGCATATGGCCAAGGCGCATCCGGAATTGTTCTACGCCTACGTGGGCACGTCGCAGGTCGTCAATTCCGTGGAAACCCAGGGCGAGAGCTACAAGAAGCTCCTTGCATTGGCGACCAGCGCGAACGACAAGGAATCACTGGCCGTACTCGAACAGGTCGGAACGCCTCCGTGGACCGACCCGCGCAGCTTCGGAAAGGTGCGGCGGATCATCCGCAAGTACGAGGCGAAGGTCACGCTGCCGCCACCGGACAGCTGGCATCGCGCGCCTGCCTACACCACGCCTAAGGCGGAAGCGGATTACGAAGCCGGCGAGGACTATTCCTTCCTCAACTTTGTCGGCATGCACGGCGACGGCATGCTGTCGCAGGTCGACCTGCCCAAGCTGGGCACGGACTTCGCCATCCCGGTTTACTTCATCGAAGGCGCGCACGATCTGCTGGCGCCGCCGGAGATGGCGCGCCGGTATTACGAGTCGATCACCGCGCCGCACAAGGGCTGGGTCTTGCTGGAGCATTCCGGGCACGATCCGAACCAGGAAGTGGTGGACGCCGAGTACAAGGTGCTGCGCGAGAGTGTGCTGCCGTTGACCCGCGGCAAGTAGCGCGGGCTGCTTCGGGCGGGCACTGTGGCCGTACGCTGCCATCGGGCGCCGGACAAAAGGACTTGCCTCGTGGCAAGTCCTTTTGCATTCGGATCGCCGCAAGCCCGCCGGCGAAGATCGCCCGGCTGGTCCTAAGGCTGGACTTGCTTGTTCACCGTCAACGACGTGTTGCGCATCCAGAGCTCGCTCGGCTGAGAAGGATCGGAAGGCTCATCGAGCCCCTTCACCAGCACCAGCTGCTCGCTCGTGCCCTGCTCGATGCGGGCGATCTTTACCGCCTCGGGCTTGTCGAAAGCGGCGCAGCGTCCGTTGATGTAGTTGAAGAACCCGGCCTTGTCGCCTTGCTTGGCAAAGCCCGCCGCTGTCTCCAGGTCCTCCTTCGCTTTGCATCCAATGGTTGCGTGCCTGGCGTAGACCGTCAGCCCTTCCTTGAGCGTGCCGCCATCGGCGGACGGTGCCGTGGGGCCGTGATGGCAGCCAGCCAGACTTGCGGTCAGGGCTGCGGCCAACCAGGTGCGATGCGAGAGGTTCATGACCTTCCTTCGTCCAAGTAAAGCCGCATCATAGCCGCTGGCTTTATGCGCCCGCGCACTGGTGCAATTGCGCCGGCGTGGCCTTGCCGCCACGCACACGCCCCGCATTCGACACCTTCACGCTCAACGCCCGGCCGTCGATGCCGCGATGGCAGATCAGCAAGCTGATATTGCTGCCGCCCGCCGAACCATCGGCCTGGAACTGCACGCTGCGGCGGCCTTGCGGGCTGCGGATGCTCAGCTGGCCGGAAGGGCTGACGCGGCGGACTTTCGGCGGCCCTTCGAGCTGGCCCGGCCGGTCTCCGCGCAGGCCGATCAGCCAGCCTCCATCCCAGCCCGCTTCGTCGCTGCAGCGGTCGCCGTCGCGGGTGGGGCAGGCGAGCGCGACCCGGCCGGTCTGCACGGCCAGCGCCCGGGTGTGGTTAAGCAGGGCGATCAGCCCGGTCTGCGCACTGCGCAGTTCGGTGTTGGCCTGCAGGCGCCGCAGCGAAGGCAGGCCGATGCAGGCCAGGACCGCGGCGACCGCAAGCACGAACAACTGCTCGATCAGCGTCACTCCCCGCGGCGGCAGATGGCGTGGCGGCAGCCCTGGCATGCTCGGAACTCCCTGGAAACCAAGGCCCATGCTAGGCCGACGCCCGGCACCTGCCTGCCGGCCCTTCACGCCGCATCCTGTCAGAACCTGCTGACAAACCCTGTCAGCAGGAGCAATTTAAAATGTCCGGAAACGACCGCATGTGACTTCCATGACCGACCGTTTCGAACTCGTCTCCCCCTATCAGCCCGCCGGCGACCAGCCCCAGGCCATCCAGCGCCTGGTGGAAGGTTTCGACGCGGGTCTCGCCGCGCAGACCCTGCTGGGCGTGACCGGCTCCGGCAAGACCTTCACCATCGCCAATGTGATCCAGCAGGTGCAGCGCCCGACCATCGTCATGGCGCACAACAAGACGCTCGCCGCGCAGCTGTATGGCGAGTTCAAGGAGTTCTTCCCGCACAACGCGGTGGAGTACTTCGTCAGCTACTACGATTACTACCAGCCGGAAGCCTATGTGGTCGCGTCCGACACCTTCATCGAGAAGGACGCCTCGATCAACGACCATATCGAGCAGATGCGCCTGGCCGCGACCAAGGCGCTGCTGTCGCGCAAGGACTCGCTGATCGTCGCCACCGTGTCGGCGATCTACGGCCTGGGCGATCCGGAGGATTACCTCTCGCTGCGGCTGATCCTGGCGCGCGGCGAGCGCATCGAGCAGCGCGCGCTGATCCGCCAGCTGACCGAGCTGCAGTACACCCGCAACGAGCTGGAGCTGCGCCGCGGCACCTACCGCGTGCGCGGCGAGATCATCGACGTGTTCCCGGCCGAATCGGAAACGGAGGCGCTGCGCATCGAGCTGTTCGACGGCGAGGTGGAAAACCTCTCGCTGTTCGATCCGCTCACCGGCGAGACCATCCGCAAGGTGCCGCGCTACACGGTCTATCCGCGTACGCATTACGCCAGCACGCGCGAGAGCGTGCTCAACGCGATCGAGACCATCAAGGTCGAGCTGAAGGACCGCCTGGAATACCTGTACAAGGAAAACAAGCTGGTCGAGGCGCAGCGCCTGGACCAGCGCACGCGCTTCGACCTGGAGATGATGGCCGAGGTCGGCTACTGCCAGGGTATCGAGAACTACTCGCGCCATCTCACCCGCCGCGGCCCCGGCGAGCCGCCGCCGACTTTGTTCGATTACCTGCCGGCGGATGCGCTGCTGGTGGTCGACGAATCGCACGTGACCATCCCGCAGCTCGGCGCCATGTACAAAGGCGACCGCTCGCGCAAGGAAACCCTGGTGGAATTCGGTTTCCGCCTGCCCTCGGCGATGGACAACCGTCCCTTGCGCTTCGAGGAATGGGAGCGCCGCGCGCCGCGCACCATCTATGTGTCGGCCACGCCCGGCAAGTACGAGCTGGAGAAGTCCGACGACTCGGTGGTGGAGCTGGTGGTGCGTCCGACCGGCCTGATCGACCCGGAAGTGGAAGTGCGTCCGGTGCGCACCCAGGTGGACGACCTGCTGAGCCAGATCCACGAGCGCGTGGCGATGGGCGATCGCGTGCTGGTCACCACGCTGACCAAGCGCATGGCCGAGAACCTCACCGAATACCTGAGCGAGCACAAGATCAAGGTGCGCTACCTGCATTCGGACATCGAAACGGTGGAGCGCGTGGAAATCATCCGCGACCTGCGCCTGGGCGAGTTCGACGTGATGGTCGGCATCAATCTGCTGCGCGAAGGCCTGGACATGCCGGAGGTGTCGCTGGTGGCGATCCTGGATGCCGACAAGGAAGGCTTCCTGCGTTCCAGCGGCTCGCTGATCCAGACCATCGGCCGCGCCGCGCGCAACGTGCGCGGCAAGGCCATCCTTTACGCCGACAACATCACCCGCTCCATGCAGGTGGCGATGGACGAGACGGCGCGCCGCCGCGAGAAGCAGGTGGCCTACAACGAGGAACACGGCATCGTGCCGCAGTCGGTGGTGCGCCGCATCGCCGACATCATGGAAGGCGCGCGCAGCGCGGTGCCTACCCGCGGCCGCGGCGCCAAGGGCGCGAAGGCCGCCGCGGTGGCGGAGCAGGGCGCGGACTACAAGGCGCTCAGCGCCGAGCAGGCCAGCGCCATGATCAAGAAGCTGGAGGCGCAGATGTACAAGCACGCCGAGAACCTGGAGTTCGAGGACGCCGCCCGCCTGCGCGACCAGATCCACCAGCTGCGCGAGAAGGCTTTGCGCTGAGTCCCCGGTGGAGGGGGGCGGCAGTTGTGGCTGTCCGGCGGCTCGTGTATGCTACGCGGCTCGCGCCGTCCTGCGGTGCGGCTGTGGGCGGTTAGCTCAGCGGTAGAGCACTTCCTTGACATGGAAGGGGTCACAAGTTCGATCCTTGTACCGCCCACCATCTTCAAAAGCCGGAATTCTCAAGAGCTTGGCTCTCCTGGGGTTCCGGCTTTTTCTTTGCCCGCGTGCCGGGCCCGGCAGACCTCGCCATCACGGTTCATCCGCAAGACTGTCCGGCGAATCCCGCCGGTTTCGGTGTGGCTGCGCCATGGCAGGCCGTCCGCGAGGCGGGCCTCCGCCGCCCATAAAACATAGGACAGGGGTATCGCCATGAGTATCGGCAAGTCGCTTCAGGACGATCTGGCGGCAGCGGGCGGATCGGCGCTCGTGGGCCACCAAACGGCGCTGCCCGACGCGAAGGCACGCACGGTCCAGGACAAACTGGGCGACGTCGTCACCATCAAGGACTTCGGCGCGGTCTGCGACGGCAAACACGACGACACCGAAGCGATCAACCGCGCCCTGGCCTCCGGCACTTCACGCCTGCGTTTCGTGGGGACTTGCCTGGTTTCGAAAACGCTGTTCTATCCCGGCGACATCGTGATCGAGTTCGATCACGGCGCTTCCATCGTTCCCGTGCCGCTGGACTGGTTCCAGCGCTTGCGGCTTCACGGCCGGAATTGGGGCTATGCCATTTTCATGAACGTCAATTGGCAGGCCGACGCCATCACCGACAGGCACGCCACCTTCATCAACACGCGATGCACGCCTCCTTTCGCGTGGGATGGCCATTTCATCGGTGCGCGCATGTTCGGCAACCTGCAGGTCATCGGTTCGTACTGCACGAATATGGCGGACGTGGTCTCGAACATGGGTTGCTGCGACGTGATCGTGCGGGATGGCTGGTGCCAGGCGATCAGCAACTGCGCCTACGATTTCTGGGAGGGCTCGAAGCGTATTTCGGTGCTCAACTGCACGGGCTACGACGTCAATGCGGGCGTCAATTTCAACGCCACGGACACCCACGTGACGCTTGGGCTGGTGGCGGACAGCCTGCTGATCGACGGCTGCCGATTCTTCAACTGCCCCGCGGGCGGAATCTATGTGGCGCCGCTCAACGAAAGTTCCAGCTGCACGCATATCAAGATCACCAACAATCTGATCGACCAGGCCGAAGGCGTTTTTGGCGTTCCGCGGGGCGCCACCTGGGGCGGCATCGTCGTGCTGCGTTCAACGGTGGTGGAGATTCGCGGCAACACCTTGTCGCGCATGCCGGCGGCCACGGCGCCCATCCTCGTTGGCCTCGATGATTTCGGTTACGGCGATACCGCGGATGTCACGGACAATACGATCCTGGCCAGCGCGATCGGTTCAACCGCCTATATCCAGGTCTATGGAGCCCGTTCGAAGGTGCAGGACAACCGCGCCATCGGCAGTACGGCCGAGGGTGGTTTCGGCATCGCGGTCAATTCGCCGTCGACCGTGGTCGGGCCCAACGATATGGCCGGTGCAGGCATGTATCTGATCAACCAGAACCAGGGCGGTGGCGCCACCGCGCCCGCGTTGCAGCTGGACCAGGACACGGCCAATGGATTGTGGCGGTACCGCCAGCCGATCCAGGCGCCGTCGGTTCGCCAGGAGGCGGGCTATGCGCTGGTTGCCGCGGGCACCGATCAGGCGACGGCGCTGGCTCTCGCCACGCCCTACAGTTTCATCGCGGCGGGCGAAGCCAATGCAGGCGTGGCGCTTCCGGCCAATGCCGGCCGGGTTGGAGAGGAATGGGTCATCTGGAATCATGCCGGCACGGCGATCGTCGTCTATGCCGCGCCAGGCGACAGCATTTCCGGTTCCGCTTCGGTAGCCCTGGCGGACGGCGAGAAAATCCGCCTGGTGGCGATCACGCCCACGCTATGGCTGATCGCCTGAGCGGCCCGGCGTCCTGCCCGGAAATCGTTGATACGGCGATGGAGAAGGGCGACGGGTTGGTGCGCGTGCGCAGCGGCGCCAGTGGACGGCTGATTATGGTCCGGGTGATTGCCCCGGGCGCAGTGGAGCCGGTGCTCGACGCCGCGCCCGCGGGCGATGGACCTGCGAACGATGTGATTTGCAGCCGCACGCACTGACGGCCGGCATGGATCGACGTACCATCGCGCGGTTGCCCCCGCCGAGCGAATCGCCATGACCTATCTGTGGATCAAGAGCCTGCACCTGCTGTTCGTGATGGCCTGGGTGGCCTCGATCTTCTATCTGCCGCGGATCCTGGTGAACATCGCCGAGGCCGGCAGCGAGCCGGCGATAAAAGCCCGGCTGGAACTGATGGGGCTGCGGCTGTACCGCTTCGGGCACAGCATGTTCGGCATGGCGCTGCTGTTCGGCGCCACGCTGTGGCAGGGCTGGCGGCTGTTTCCAGGCACGCTGCCGAACTTCGGCGCGGCTCACTGGCTGGAGGCCAAGCTGACGCTGGTGCTGCTGCTGCTGGCTTATTACGTATGGAATGGCCGGCTGGTGAAGCGCAGCGCCAAGGGCGGCGCGCTGCCCGGCGCGCGCACCCTGCGCATCATGAACGAGCTGCCGGTGCTGGTGCTGCTGCTGATCATCTTCCTGGTGATCGCCAAGCCGTTCTGATATCGCGCCGATGCCGCGGGCTCAGGCGAGCCCGTGGTATTGGCGGTACCACGCGACGAAGCGGCGCACGCCTTCCTCGATCGTGGTGCCCGGCGCATAGCCCACGTCGCGGCGCAGCGCGGAGACATCCGCCCAGGTGTCCGGCACGTCGCCCGGTTGCATCGGCAGCAGGCGTTTTTCCACGCTGCGGCCGAGGTGCTGTTCCATCAGCTCGATAAAGCGCAGCAGCTGCACGGGCTGGTCGTTGCCGATGTTGTAGACGCGATACGGCGCTGAGGAACTGCCGGGATTCGGCTGCTCCGCGTCATAGGCCGGGTCGGGCCGGGCGACGTGGTCCAGCGTGCGGATCACGCCTTCGACGATGTCGTCGATATAGGTGAAGTCGCGGCTGTGGTTGCCGAAGTTGAACACGTCGATCGGCTCGCCGCGGCTGATGCGGTCGGCGAACAGCATCGGCGACATGTCCGGCCGGCCCCAGGGGCCGTACACGGTGAAGAAGCGCAGGCCGGTGGTGGGCAGGCCGAACAGGTGGCTGTAGGTGTGCGCCATCAGCTCGTTGGCTTTCTTGCTGGCCGCATACAGGCTGACCGGATGGTCGACCGGGTCTTCCACCGAGAACGGCAGCTTGCGGTTGGCGCCGTAGACCGAGCTGGACGAGGCGTAGACCAGGTGCTCCACGCCGTGATGCCGGCAGGCCTCCAGGATGTGGGTGAAGCCGACCAGGTTGCTGCGTACGTACGACTGCGGGTTCTTCAGCGAATAGCGCACGCCGGCCTGGGCGGCCAGGTTCACCACGCGCTGCGGCTGGAAGCTGGCGAAGGCCTGCTCGATGGCCTCGCCGTCGGCCAGATCGGCGCGCAGGTGCGTGTAGCCCGGATGCGCGGCGAAGCGGGCCAGGCGGGCTTCCTTCAGGGCCGGGTCGTAGTAGTCGTTGTGGTTGTCGATGCCGTACACCTCGTCGCCGCGGGCGAGCAGGCGCTCGGCGAGGGCGGAGCCGACGAAGCCGGCGGTGCCGGTGACCAGGATGCGCATGGGGCTTTACTCTGAAAAAGATGCCCACAAATTCTATCGGCGCTGAATTGACACAGGAACGGCGCTAAACTAGCGTTTCGTCCTTCCTATCGAACGGAAACCAAGGTGGCCCGCGCCAAAAGTGCCGGCCGAGCGTGCGACATGGCAACTACCCAGCGCCAACTCTGAATCCCGCCACGCCTTGTGAATCCACAAAGGGCGCCGTGGCGCTCTTTATTTTTGCCCGCCGTCCGGGCGGGCAAAGGCAAAACCGGCCATCCATGGCCGGACTCTTCAAATAAAGCACGCCCGTTGATCGGGCACTGCACAGGTGTTTCCCATGATCGAAATCACGCTACCCGACGGCAGCAAGCGCCCCTTCGACCACCCCGTCACGGTGCAGGACGTGGCTGCCTCCATCGGCGCCGGCCTGGCCAAGGCCACCCTGGCCGGCAAGGTGGACGGCAAGCTGGTCGACGCCAGCTTCCCGATCGAGCATGACGCCCGCCTCGAGATCGTCACCGAGAAAAGCCCCGAGGCGCTGGACATCCTGCGCCACTCCACCGCCCACCTGCTAGCCCAGGCCGTGCAGCGCCTGTATCCCGGCGCGCAGGTCACCATCGGCCCCGTGATCGACAACGGCTTCTATTACGACTTCGCCTACGAGCGTCCCTTCACGCCGGACGACCTGGCGAAGATCGAAGAGGAAATGCACAAGATCGTGCAGGAAGCGCTGCCGGTGACGCGCAGCGTGAAGTCGCGCGACGACGCGGTGTCGTTCTTCCGCGGCATCGGCGAGGAATACAAGGCCGAGATCATCGAGAGCATTCCCGCCAATGAGGAACTCTCGCTGTACACGCAGGGCGAATTCACCGACCTGTGCCGCGGCCCGCACGTGCCCAACACCGGCAAGCTGCGCGCGTTCAAGCTGATGAAGGTGGCCGGCGCCTATTGGCGCGGCGATTCCAACAACGCGATGCTGACCCGCGTGTACGGCACCTCCTGGCTCAACGACAAGGACCTGAAGGCCTACCTGCACCAGCTGGAAGAAGCCGAGAAGCGCGACCACCGCAAGATCGGCAAGGCGCTGGACCTGTTCCACCAGCAGGAAGAAGCGCCCGGCATGGTGTTCTGGCATCCCAACGGCTGGGCCATCTGGCAGGCGGTGGAGCAGTACGTGCGCGGCGTGTACCGCTCCAGCGGCTACCAGGAAGTGCGCGGCCCGCAGATCATGGACGTGAGCCTGTGGAAGAAGTCCGGCCACTGGGACAACTACCAGGAAAACATGTTCTTCACCGAGTCGGAGAAGCGCACCTATGCGCTGAAGCCGATGAACTGCCCGGGCCACGTGCAGATCTTCAACACCAGCCTGCACAGCTACCGCGACCTGCCGGTGCGCTACGGCGAATTCGGCGGCTGCCACCGCAACGAGCCCTCCGGCGCGCTGCACGGGATCATGCGCGTGCGCGCCTTCACCCAGGACGACGGCCACATCTTCTGCACGGAAGATCAGATCGAATCCGAGGTCACGGCCTTCCACCAGCAGGCGATGAAGGTGTACGGGGACTTCGGCTTCGAGGACATCGCGCTCAAGATCGCCCTGCGCCCGGACAAGCGCATCGGCACCGACGCCGTATGGGACCGCGCCGAGGACGCCCTGCGCGCGGCCCTGCGCGCGGCCGGCGTGGAGTGGCAGGAGCTGCCGGGCGAGGGCGCCTTCTATGGCCCCAAGATCGAGTACCACATGAAGGACTCGATCGGCCGCGGCTGGCAGGTCGGCACCATGCAGGTCGATTTCATGATGCCCGAGCGCCTGGGCGCCGAGTACGTGGACGAGCACAGCCAGCGCCGGCACCCGGTGATGCTGCACCGGGCCATCGTGGGCTCGATGGAGCGCTTCATCGGCATCCTGATCGAGCACCACGCCGGCCACCTGCCGCCCTGGCTGGCCCCGGTCCAGGCCCAGGTGTTCAGCATCACCGACGCCCAGGCCGACTACGTGCGCGAAATCACGCAAGCCCTTGTCGAGAAAGGTTTCAGAGTCAAGGCGGATTTGCGCAACGAAAAGGTCGGTTATAAAATCCGCGAACATACGTTGCAAAAGGTCCCGTACCTGCTCGTGGTCGGTGACCGTGAGAAGGAATCGGGGGCTGTTTCCGTGCGTACCCGTGCCGGTGAAGACCTGGGCAGCATGCCGCTGGCCGCCTTCATCGAGCGCCTGGAGGCCGAGACGCGGCGCTGACCGCCGCCCGGCCAATCGACAATTCTTCTGGAGGATAGTGGTATCGCTACCACCGACAATAAGGGCAATCGCCGCAACCATGAGATCCGCGTCCCGCGCGTACGCGTGATCGGTGCGGATTCGGAGCAGCTGGGCATCCTCACGCGTGACGAGGCCTTGCGCTTGGCTGAAGAGGCCGGGATGGACCTGGTCGAGATCCAGCCCAACGGCGACCCGCCGGTCTGCCGCATCATGGATTACGGCAAGTTCAAGTTCGAAGCCCAGAAGAAGGCCCAGGCGGCCAAGAAGAAGCAGAAGCAGGTCGAGATCAAGGAAGTGAAGTTCCGTCCGGTCACGGACGTGGGCGACTACCAGATCAAGCTGCGCAACATGCTTCGCTTCCTGGAGGAGGGCGACAAGGTCAAGGTCACCATCCGCTTCCGCGGCCGCGAGATGTCGCACCAGGACCTGGGCCAGAACCTGGCCAAGAAGATCCAGGAAGACGTCGGCGAGAACGGCGTGGTGGAGTCCTTCCCCCGCCTGGAAGGCCGCCAGATGGTCATGATGATCGGCCCGAAGAAGAAGTAAGCCCCGGTCCGATCTCCCGCAACGGCGGCCCTGGGCCGCCGTTTGCGTTTCCCGGCCCGGCCGGGGGCCGGGAACCCGCTGCACCGCACCACTGGCAAACCGCCCCCGATCCCCGTACAATCGCCGGTTCGACCCACCGGGACGGGTCGTGAACCGATCGTGGCAGGACGGAAAGCGCAGCCCCCGGGTTGCCGCCAGATCAGTCAGAAACCGAGATACGGAGCATTCCATGCCCAAGATCAAGACCAACCGGGCGGCGGCGAAGCGTTTTCGCAAGACCGCTTCCGGCAAGTTCAAGGCCGGTCACGCCTTCAAGTCGCACATCCTGACCAAGAAGTCGACCAAGCGTAAGCGCAACCTGCGCGCCACCAATCACGTCAAAGCTTGCGACACGAAGGCCGTCGCTCGCATGTTGCCGTACGTCTAAGGCGGAGGACTGAACCATGGCTCGTGTAAAGCGTGGCGTTACCGCCCGTCGTCGTCACAAGAAGATCATCGGCCGCGCGAAGGGCTACTACAACGCCCGCCGCAAGGTCTTCCGCGTAGCTAACCAGGCCGTCATCAAGGCCGGTCAGTACGCCTATATCGGCCGCAAGCAGAAGAAGCGCCAGTTCCGCGCCCTGTGGATCGTGCGTATCAACGCTGCCGCCCGTCAGTTCGGCCTGTCCTACAGCCGCCTGATCAATGGCCTGAGCAAGGCCGGCATCACCGTCGACCGCAAGGTCCTGGCGGACATCGCCGTGCACGACATCAAGGCTTTTGGTGCCATCGCGGAAAAAGCGAAGGCCAGTCTGGCGGCATAATTTGTGCGCTCATCCTTGATCGCGAAGATCAAGGAGCGGCCATCCATGGCCGCACTCTTCCATGAAGAGCGAACATCCGCGGGGAGGAGGCCTTAACGCCTCCTCCCCGTTTTCGTTTGTCCCTGCCGAACACAGGAACCGCACCGATGGACGACCTGGACACCCGGGCCGCGCAAGCCCAGGCCGAGATCGCAGCCGCCGACACGCTCGATGCGCTCGAAGCGCTGCGCGTGGGCCTGCTGGGCAAGAGCGGCATCGTCACCGCCGCGCTGAAGACGCTGGGCGCGCTGCCGCCGGAAGAAAAGAAGGCGCGCGGCGCCGAGGTCAACCGCATCAAGGAGCGCCTCGCCGACGCCCTCGGCGCGCGCAAGCAGGTGCTGGAGCAGGCCGAGCTGGACCGCCGCCTGGCCTCCGAGAAGCTCGACATCACCCTGCCGGGCCGCGACGGCGAGCGCGGCGGCATCCATCCGATCACCCGTGCGCTGGAGCGCATCTCGGCGATCTTCGGCCGGCTGGGCTACCAGCGCGCCGACGGTCCGGAGATCGAGGACGACTGGCACAACTTCGAGGCGCTGAACTTCCCGCCGCACCATCCGGCGCGCGCCATGCACGACACCTTCTATTTCGGCGACGGGCGCCTGCTGCGCACGCATACCTCGCCGGTGCAGATCCGTTCGATGCAGGGGCGCCAGCCGCCGATCCGCGTGATCGCGCCGGGCAAGGTCTACCGCAGCGATTCGGACCAGACCCATTCGCCGATGTTCCATCAGATCGAAGGCCTGCTGGTCGACGAGACTTCCAGCTTCGCCGACCTGAAAGGCACCCTGGCCGAATTCATCCGCGCCTTCTTCGAGCGCGATTTCGAGATGCGCTTCCGCCCCAGCTACTTCCCCTTCACCGAGCCCTCGGCCGAAGTGGACATCCGCTGGGACGCGGAAGACGGCTCCAACCGCTGGCTGGAGGTGCTGGGCTGCGGCATGGTGCATCCGAACGTGCTGAAGAACTGCGGCATCGATCCGGAGCGCTACACCGGCTTCGCCTTCGGCCTGGGCGTGGAACGCTTCGCCATGCTGCGCTATGGCGTGTCCGACCTGCGCGCGTTCTTCGAGAACGATCTGCGCTTCCTCAAGCAATTCGCCTAATCGCCGCGGGAACCGATACGCATGAAATTTTCGGAAAACTGGTTGCGCCACCATGTGCCGACGAACGCGTCGCGCGACGAGCTCGCGGCGACGCTGACGGCGATCGGCCTGGAAGTCGAGGACGTCGCCGCGTTGGGTGAATCGCTGGACGGCGTGATCGTCGCGCGCATCGTCAGCGCGCAGAAACATCCCGAGGCCGACCGCCTGCAGGTGTGCGAGGTCGACACGGGCAACGGCGTCGTCCAGATCGTCTGTGGCGCGCCGAATGCGCGCGCCGGTCTGGTCGCCCCGCTGGCGATGGTCGGCGCACAGCTGCCCGGCGGCATCGCGATCAAGGCAGCGAAGCTGCGCGGGGTGGAGTCGTTCGGCATGCTGTGCTCGGCCAAGGAGCTGGGCATCGATCCGGACGCGTCGGGCCTGCTCGAGCTTCCCGCCGATGCGCCGGTGGGCACGCCGCTGGCTGCCTATCTGGGCCTGCCGGACGCCACCATCGAGATCAAGCTCACGCCCAACCGCGCCGACTGCTTCAGCGTGCGCGGCATCGCCTTCGATGTGGCGGCCGCGCTGGACGGAAGGGTGATCGAACTCGATGCCAGGCCCGTGCCGGCCCAGAGCGATGCCGCGATGAAGGTCGCGCTCGAGGCGGGTGAGCGCGTTCCGCGTTTCGCAGGGCGCGTCATCGATAACGTCGATGCGTCGGTCCCGACCCCGGTGTGGATGGCCGAGCGGCTGCGCCGCAGCGGCCTGCGTCCGATCAGCTTCCTGGTGGATGTCACGCAGTACGTCATGCTGGAACTTGGCCAGCCGATGCATGCGTTCGACAAGGCCAAGCTGGAAGGCGAGATCGTGGTGCGCCCGGCGCGCGCGGGCGAGCCGCTGGCCCTGCTGGATGGCCGCACGGTCGAGCTGGACGACGATTTCCTGGTGGTGTCCGACAGCCGCGGCGGCAGGGCCGCGCGGGCGGTGGCGCTCGGCGGCATCATGGGCGGCCAGGACACGCGCGTCACGGAGGCGACCCGCAGCGTGTTCCTCGAGGCGGCGCACTGGATTCCCTCGGCGATCATCGGCCGCAGCCGCAAGCTGGGCATGCATACGGATGCCGGGCATCGTTTCGAGCGCGGCGTCGATCCGCAGTTGCCGGGCGTCGCGGTCGAGTACGCGACCCGGTTGATTCTCGACATCGCCGGCGGCGTGGCCGGGCCGCTGGTCGACGTCACCTTGCCGGAACATCTGCGCGCGCCGGAGCCGATCCTGCTGCGCCGCGCCCGGCTGGGGCGGGTGCTCGGGCTGGCCGTGGCCGACGACGAAGTCGCCCGCATCTTCACCGCGCTCGGCATGCAGGTGGAGCCGCAGGCCGACGGCTGGCGCGTCACCGCGCCCAGCCGCCGTTTCGACATCGAGCGCGAAGAGGACCTGATCGAAGAGGTCGCGCGCATCCACGGCTACGAAAACATCCCGACCCATACGCCCGCTGGCGCGCTGACCCTGGCGGTCGAGCCGGAAGCGCGGCTGGGCGAGCTGGCCCTGCGCGAGCAGCTGGCGGCGCGCGATTACTACGAGGCGGTCAACCTCTCCTTCATCGGCAGCGACGTGCTGCAGCGCTGGGGCATGACGGAGCGGCTGGTGCCGCTGGCCAATCCGCTCTCGGCGGACCTTGCGGTGATGCGCCCCTCGCTGCTGCCGGGCCTGGTCGAAGCGCTGCGCCACAACCGCGCGCGCCAGCAGGAGCGGGTGCGCCTGTTCGAGGTGGCGCGCGTGTTCGCCGCCGGCGATCCGCCGGTGGAGACGCCCAGCCTGGCCATCGTCGCCTGCGGCTCCGCCCGCGCGGAGCAGTGGGGCGAGGCGAGCCGGCCGCTGGATTTCCACGATCTCAAGGGCGAACTCGACGCCATCGTGGCCTGGGGCGGCGAGCCGCAGCGCTGGTCGGTGCATGCCGACGGCCTGCCGGGCTGGCTGCATCCGGGCCGCGGCGCCCGCGTCGCGCGCGACGGCCAGACCGTCGGCTACCTCGGCGCGCTGCATCCGCAGCTGGCCAAGGCGCTGGACCTGGGGCCGGACGTGCACGTGCTGGAACTGGCCCTGGAACCGCTGCTCGCCCGCCGCCTGCCCAAGGCCGCCGCCGTGCCGCGTTTCCCTTCGGTGCGCCGCGATATCGCCGTGGACCTGCCCGAGGAAGTGAGCTGGGCGCAGGTCGAGCAGAGCGTCCGCGCGGCCGTCGGCGGGGCGCTGGCGGAGCTGCGCCTGTTCGACCGCTACGCCGGCAAAGGCGTCGAGACTGGCCGAAAGAGTCTCGCTATGGGCTTGATTTTGCAGGACGCTTCACGCACGCTTACTGACGACGACGCAGACCGCTTCGTGCGCGAGGCGTTTGCTGCGTTGGAGACTTCATGCAAGGCAAGATGGCGAGGATGACATGGCGCTGACCAAGGCGGAGATGGCCGAGCGCCTCTTTCTCGAGGTGGGCCTCAACAAGCGTGAGGCGAAAGAATTCGTGGACGCCTATTTCGAGGTGGTCCGCGAAGCGCTGGAAAAGGGCGAGCAGGTGAAGCTGTCGGGGTTCGGCAATTTCGACCTGCGGCAGAAGAACCAGCGCCCGGGACGCAACCCCAAGACCGGCGAGGAGATCCCGATCTCCGCCCGCCGCGTGGTGACGTTCCGGCCGGGGCAGAAACTCAAGGTGAGAGTGGAGAGCTATGCTGGACCAAGGGAATAACACCGAGCTCCCGGCCATCCCGGCCAAGCGCTACTTCACCATCGGTGAGGTCAGCGAGCTGTGCGGGGTGAAGCCGCATGTGCTGCGGTACTGGGAACAGGAATTCCCCGCGCTCAACCCGGTCAAGCGCCGCGGCAACCGCCGCTACTACCAGCGCCACGACGTGCTGATGATCCGGCAGATCCGCGCCCTGCTGTACGACGAAGGCTTCACCATCACCGGCGCCCGCGCCCGGCTGGAAGGCCCGCAGGCGCGCATGGAGTCGAGCATTTCGCATCAGATCGTGCGCCAGGTGCGCATGGAGCTGGAAGAAGTGCTGAGCCTGCTGCGCCGCTGAGCGCGCAGGCTGCAAGCTTTCGCAAGTCCTGCCCTAGCTGCTAGACTTGCCCACTTGCCGTAGCGTCGGGGCGTAGCGCAGCCTGGTAGCGCATTTGCCTGGGGGGCAAAGGGTCGTCGGTTCGAATCCGGCCGCCCCGACCAATTACGGTGATGGATGCGAAAGGCGCCCTTGGGCGCCTTTCTTTTTGGGCATGTCGGCGCCCTTGGGCGCCTTTCTTTTTAGGTATGTCGGCGCCCTTGGGCGCCTTTCTTTTTGTGCGCGCATTTGCCCCCCAGGCAAATGCGCCAGCGCCTTCCTACTCGTCGACGAAACGCGGTATCGGCCCCGGATGCGGCGTCTTCCGGTCCGAGAGATCGAACATCACGTCATCCACGTAGCACCAGCCCCAGCCCTCCGGCGGATCGTAGCCCTCGATGATGGGATGCCCCGTCGCGCGGTAATGCTTGGTGGCGTGCCGGTTGGGCGAGTCGTCGCAGCAGCCCACGTGGCCGCAGCTGCGGCAGATGCGCAGATGGACCCACGGGCTGCCGGTCTTCAGGCATTCCTCGCAACCGGCGGCACTGGGGGTGACGTCGCGGATGCCGTCGAGATGGCTGCAGCTGGCTTTCATCGCGCTCTCCTTGGGGTGGGCAGGCGCTTGCGATCGGCCGCGCCATGCGCTTTCAGAGTTCTTCAAGGCTTTTTCAGGCGTGTTTCAGGACTCGAACGCGCCGCCTGGCGAGGGTGCGGGGAATCCCCCGCCCATCGAGAGGCTACATGAAGACGCTCGCACCCATCCCCGCGCATGCACCCATCGGTTTCGGCGACAGCCAGCTCTACCGGCTGCGCCGCGCGCTGGAACGCTGGTTCTACTTCGGCATGGCCTGGCTGGTGCTGCTGGTGGTGGGCTACGGCTTCGGCCGCGGCCTGGGCGAGCGGCTGCTGCACCCGGCACAGGCGCTGCCGTGGATCCTGCACGTCCACGTGCTGGTGTTCGCGGGCTGGGTGCTGCTGTTTCTGGTGCAGACCGGGCTGGTGAGCGGGCACGCGATACGCCTGCACCGGCGGCTGGGCCTGTTCGGCGCGGGCCTGGGCACGCTGCTGCCGGTGCTGGGCGTGGCCACCGCACTGGCGATGCGCCAGTGGCATGCGCGCCAGGGAGCGGTGCACGACGCCTTCCTGGCCATCTCCTTCAACGACATGCTGACCTTCGCGCTGGCCTTCGGCCTGGCGGTGCGCTGGCGGCGGCAACCGCAGTTCCACCGCCGGCTGATGCTGATCGCCACCTGCGCGTTGACCGTGGCCGCATTCGCGCGTTTCCCGCGCGCCCTGGTGCCGGCCAATACCTGGTACGCCTGGGTGGACCTGCTGATCGGGCTGGGCCTGCTGCGCGACCTTATCGTCGAAGGCCGCATCCATCGGGCTTATGCGATCGGCCTGCCGTGCGTGATGGCGGGGCAGGGGCTGGCGCTGTACCTGGCGTTCGCAGCCCCCGCGGGCTGGCTGGCGCTGCTGCACGCCATGCTGGACTAGGCCACCTTCAGCACGATCTTGCCGACGTGCTCGCCGCTTTCCATCAGCCGGTGCGCATCCTCCGCGCGCACCAGCGGAAACACCTCGTGCACCATCGGCAGGCAGCGGCCGGCGGCCAGCACCGGCCACACATGCGCACGCAGGTCGTTGGCGATCTCCGCTTTCTCCGCGCCATTGCGCGCACGCATGGTGGAGCCGGTGACGGTGGCGCGCTTGAGCACCAGCGCCTGCAGGTCGACCTGTTCCGCGTGGATGCCGCCGAGGAAGCCGATCACCACCAGCCGCCCGTCGCGTGCCAGCGCGGCCACGTTCCGCTCGAAATACGAGCCGCCCATGATGTCCAGGATCACATCCGCGCCATGCCCGTCGGTCTTGCTCAGCACGGCCAGCGCGAAGTTCTCTTCGTGATAGTTGATCGCCTCGGCGCCCAGATGCCGCACCACCGCGCATTTGTGCTCGCTGCCGGCGGTGGCGAAGGCGGCGATGCCGAACTCGCGGCACAGCATCAGCGCGGTGGTGCCGATGCCGCTGGTGCCGCCATGGATCAGCACCCGCTCGCCCGGCACCGCGCGGCCGATGCGGAACAGGTTGGCCCACACGGTGAAGAAGGTTTCCGGAATGGCCGCGGCGTGGATCGAATCGATGCCGTCGGGAATAGGCAGGGCTTGTCCCGCCGGCAGCACGCAGTACTCGGCGTAGCCGCCGCCGTTGGTCAGCCCGCACACGCGGTCGCCGAGGGCGAAGCCCTGCACGTCGGCGCCCAGCGCCGCGATCTCGCCGGCAATCTCCAACCCCGGCGTGGGATGCGCGCCCGGCGGCATCGGATAGCGGCCCTGGCGCTGGATCACGTCGGGACGGTTCACGCCCGCCGCCTGCACCCGCACCAGCACTTCGTCGCGCGTCGGTTCGGGCAGGGGCACGGTGCGCGGTTGCAGCACGTCCGGCGGACCGGGCGTGTCGATGCCGATCTCGATCATCCGGTCCGGCAGGAAGACCTTGCTCATGGCGCGCGCATCCTTCCACGGGGTCCGCTTCGTTTACCCGGCGGGCGGTGAAAGACGCGTAAGGCGGCGCGTCTTCCGTTCAGCGGGACATGCCCGCGCGTCAGTACAGCACGCGGCTGCGCAAGGTGCCCGGAATCTCCGCCAGCCGGTCCTTGAGCGCACCGGCCTGCGCTTCGTCGGCCGACACGTCGATCACCACGTAGCCCACCTGCGGATCGGTCTGCAGGAACTGCGCGTCGATATTGATGTTGCCGGCGGAGAACAGTTCGTTGATGCGCGACAGCACGCCCGGCACATTGCGGTGGATATGCAGCAGGCGGCGGCTGTTCGGGTGCTCCGGCAAGGTCACTTCGGGGAAGTTCACCGCCGACAGGGTCGATCCGTTGTCGCTGTAGCGCACCAGCTTGCTGGCCACCTCGATGCCGATATTGTCCTGCGCCTCCAGCGTGCTGCCGCCGATATGCGGGGTGAGGATCACGTTGTCCATGCCCACCAGCGGCGACACGAACGGATCGTCGTTGCCCTTGGGTTCCACCGGGAATACGTCCACTGCGGCGCCGGCGATATGGCCGCTGCGCAGCGCGGCGGCGAGCGCGTCGATGTCCACCACGGTGCCGCGCGAGGCATTGATCAGCACCGAACCCTTGCGCATCTTGGCAAGCTCCGTGGCGCCGATCATCAGCTTGGTCGACGGCGTTTCCGGCACGTGCAGGGTCACCACGTCGGCGCGTTCCAGCAGGTCGTCCAGGCTGCCGGCGGCGCGCGCGTTGCCCAGCGACAGCTTGGTCTCGATGTCGTGGAAGATCACGCGCATGCCCAGCGATTCGGCCAGCACGCCGATCTGCGTGCCGATATGGCCGTAGCCGACGATGCCCAGCACCTTGTCGCGCGCCTCGAAGCTGCCCGCCGCGGACTTGGTCCAGCCGCCGCGGTGGCACAGCGCATTCTTCTGCGGGATCCCGCGCAACAGCATGATCGCCTCGGCGATCACCAGCTCGGCCACGCTGCGCGTATTGGAGTAGGGCGCGTTGAACACCGGTACGCCCTGCACGCGCGCGGTTTCCAGGTCCACCTGGTTGGTGCCGATGCAGAAGCAGCCCACCGCGATCAGCCGGCGCGCCTGTTCCAGCACGTCGGCGGTGAGGTGGCTGCGCGAACGGATGCCGACGATATGCGCCTCGGCGATGCGCGCTTTCAGTTCCGCTTCCGGCAGCGACTTCTCGTGGAACTCGATCTGGCTGTAGCCGGCGCGGCGGAACACGTCCACGGCGCTCTGGCTGACGCCTTCGAGCAGGAGGACCTTGATGTCTGCTTTCGGATACGAGGTTTTCATGGGCCGCCGGCGTGTATGGGGGATACGGGAATAGGGAATCGGGAATAGGGAATAGTAAAAGCAGCGCCCTACGAGCTTGTCGCGCCGCGCTTTTACTATTCCCTATTCCCTATTCCCGATTCCCGCCAAAGCCACACTATGCGGCAGCGCAGCACTGGACCGCAACGGCCGCGGCTGGCAGGCTGGGGAACTCGCTCACGGAGTCGCCATGACCGCACCCGCTCTCGCCGACCTGGCCGCCCGCCTGCCCGAATTGCGCCTGCTCACGGAGCCGGCCGATCTGGAGCACTACGGCCGCGACTGGACCCGCCGCTGGACGCCGGCCCCGCTGGCCATCGCCCTGCCGGCCACGGTGGAAGAGGCCCAGGCCGTGGTGCGCTGGGCCAACGAGCATGGCGTGGCGCTGGTGCCC
Source organism: Dyella sp. SG562 (assembly GCF_011759495.1). NCBI lineage: Bacteria > Pseudomonadati > Pseudomonadota > Gammaproteobacteria > Lysobacterales > Rhodanobacteraceae > Dyella > Dyella sp. SG562. The sequence goes on along the minus strand of NZ_JAAOYS010000001.1, from coordinate 133,232 downwards.
TCGGGCGGGCGCACTGGCCTTTCCGGTGGCGCGGTGGCCGCGAAGGGCGAGCTGGTGCTGAGCCTGGAGCGCATGAACCGCGTGCTCGGCTTCGACCCGATCGACCGCACTCTCACCGTGCAGGCCGGCATCGCGCTGCAGGCCGTGCACGACGCCGCACGCACGCACGGGCTGATCTATCCGGTCGACTTCGCCGCGCGCGGCTCCTGCTCCATCGGCGGCAATATCGCCACCAATGCCGGCGGCATCCGGGTGATCCGCTACGGCAATACGCGCGAATGGATCGCGGGCCTGAAGGTGATCGCCGGCAACGGCGAGCTGCTCGAACTCAATCGCGGCCTGATCAAGAATTCCAGCGGCTACGACCTGCGCCATCTCACCATCGGCTCCGAGGGCACGCTGGGCATCGTGGTGGAAGCCACCCTGCGCCTGGCCGAGCCGCCGCCGCCTTCGCAGGTGATGCTGCTGGCGCTGCCGGACATGGCCGCGCTGATGCAGGTGTTCGCGTTGTTCCGCGCGCGGCTGAAGCTGCAGGCTTTCGAATTCTTCACCGACGTCGCGCTGCGCCACGTGCTGGCGCACGGAGCGCAGCGCGCGCTCGACGGCGAGCATCCGTTCTACGTGGTCACCGAATTCGACGCCGCCGACGAAGCCGCGCAGGACGCCGCCCTGGCCGCGTTCGAGCACGGCGTCAACGAGGGCTGGATCGCCGACGGCGCGATCGCGCAGAGCGAGGCCCAGGCCGCCGCGCTGTGGCGCCTGCGCGAAGGCATCACCGAAAGCCTGGCGCCGCACAAGCCCTACAAGAACGACATCTCCCTGCGCATCGGCGCGCTGCCGGCTTTCCTGGACGAGATCCAGGCCCTGCTGGGGCAGGCCTATCCGCACTTCGAGGTGGTGTGGTTCGGCCATATCGGCGACGGCAACCTGCATATCAATGTGCTCAAGCCCGAAGGCCTGGCCGATGCCGAGTTCATCGCCCAGTGCGAGCAGGTGACCAAGCTGCTGGCCGAAGCGCTCAAGCGCCATGGCGGCAGCATCTCGGCCGAACACGGCATCGGCCTGGTGAAGAAGGCGTATCTGGAGAGCACGCGCAGCGCGGCGGAAATCGCGCTGATGCGGGGCGTGAAGCAGGTGTTCGATCCGAGCGGCATCCTCAACCCCGGCAAGCTGTTTTAGGGGCTTGCGGTATCCTCGGCGCTTTGAATCGCCGGAGATGCCCGCATGACCCAGCCACGCCGCCAGCTGTACCCCGAGATCGAGCCGTTCGACAGCGGCATGCTCAAGGTGTCGGAGCTGCACACGCTGTACTACGAGCAGTGCGGCAACCCGAACGGCAAGCCGGTGGTGTTCCTGCATGGCGGCCCCGGCGGCGGCATCAATCCCAATTACCGCCGCTTCTTCGATCCCAAGGTTTACCGCATCGTGCTGTTCGACCAGCGCGGCTGCGGCCAGTCCACGCCGCATGCGGAGCTGACCGACAACACCACCTGGCATCTGGTGGCCGATATCGAGCGCATCCGCGAGCATCTGGGCATCGATCGCTGGCAGGTGTTCGGCGGCTCCTGGGGTTCGACGCTGGCGCTGGCCTATGCGCAGACGCATCCGGACAAGGTCACCGAGCTGGTGCTGCGCGGCATCTTCATGCTGCGGCGCTGGGAGCTGGAGTGGTTCTACCAGAAGGGCTGCGACGCGCTGTTCCCGGATGCCTGGGAAAGCTATCTGGAAGCGATTCCCGAGGCCGAGCGCGGCGACCTGATGAGCGCCTACCATCGCCGCCTGACCAGCACCGATCCCAAGGTGCGCGTGGAAGCGGCGCGCGCCTGGTCGGTGTGGGAAGCGGCCACCAGCCATCTGTACCAGGACCCGGCGCATATCGAATCCAGCGGCGAGGACGAATTCGCGCTGGCCTTCGCGCGCATCGAATGCCATTACTTCGTGCATGGCGGTTTCTTCGAGCACGACGACCAGCTGCTGCGCAACGTCGAGCGCATCCGCAAGATTCCCGCGGTGATCGTGCAGGGCCGCTACGACGTGGTGTGCCCGATGCGCAGCGCCTGGGACCTGCACCGTGCGTGGCCGGAAGCGGACCTGCGCGTGGTGGCGGACGCGGGGCATTCGGCGCTGGAGCCGGGGATCGCGCATGAGCTGCTGGAGGCGACCGACCGCTTCCGCCACTAATGCTCGTCATTCCGGCGCAGGCCGGAATCCAGTAACGATACCGTTTGATTGTCGCGAAACTTTAAAGGCGCTTTTTTGGGCGCTCACGCTTGCCCGAGCGCGTCGCTACTGGATTCCGGCCTGCGCCGGAATGACGGCGGTAGGTAGGGCGGAAGCCACGTGTGCGGTTGGCCATTCAGTCGGCCACAAAAGAAAAAGGCCACGCCCTTCGCCGGGCGTGGCCTTTCCGTTATTGCCGGCAGCGTAGGTTGGGGTGAGCGCAGCGAACCCCAACATCGACCGCCGTCACGCGTATCGCATCGTTGGGGTTCGCCTGTGGCTCACCCCAACCTGCATTTTCAGTGCTGCTTGCCGTGGCCGTCATGGCCATGGTCGTCGTCATGCCCATGATCGTGATCGCCATGCGGATCGAACATCGCCGGCGCGAACAGGTCGAGTACGAAGCCGTCGTGGTCCGAGGCGCCGATCGCCTTGGTCCAGTCCGGGGCGTTCGCGGCGTCGGCTTCGGTCTGCGCGGGTGCGTCGAGGTCGGCGCGGCCGTACTGCATGTGCAGGAAGCGGAACTGCGCGGCGCGGTTCAGCAGGGCATGGTCGAGCACCTGCACGGTCGGCACTTCGCGGCCGGAGTTGCCGCTGCCGGCCTGCGTATAGCCCTGGATCTCGCCGAAGTTCTCGGTGAACAGGAACGAGTAGCGATCGTTCTCCGGCACCGATTCCACCGCATTCCACAGCGCCGGGCGCACGATGTTCTGGCCCAGCTTGAGCTGGTTCTCGCTGTCCTTGTACTTGCCCGAGACCAGGCCGACCACGTCCACCCAGCCATCGCTGAACTGGTAGGCGTTGAAGTCGCCCACCACCAGCAGCGGCTGCGAGGGATAGCGGGTCTGCAGTTCCTGCACCTGCTTGGCCAGCGATACCGCCTGCGTGTAGCGCTTCAGGCGATCGCGCACGGCGGTGGCGTTGTCCTTGTCTACATTGGTGCGGGCCTTCGGGTGCACCGAGATCACGTGGAAGCGCATGCCGCGCACTTCGGCCGTCAGCAGCAGCGGCGGATGGTCGTGGACGAACGCGGTGCTGCCGTTGTCGTTCCAGGTTTCGTCCGCGCCGAGCTGGCGCACCGACTGCACGCGAATGCCGCGGTCGGCGCGCACCAGGAAGCCGACGTTGATGCCGCTGGGGTCATGGCCCGGCAGCAGGTAGGCGTCGTACTTCACCGGATAGTCGTCGCCCAGCTGCTTGGCCAGGCCCTGCAGCACGGCCAGGCTCTTCACCTCTTCGGTGGACAGCACGTCCGGCAGCTTCAGCACGCTGCCGACATAGGCCGACAGGCGGCGGGTCTTCAGCGCCACCTGGTCCGGCGTCGGCTCCTTGCTGTCGCCGCTGCAGGTGAAGGTGGTGTTGAACTCGCTGTCGCAGAAGCGCTCCATGTTGAACGCGCCGATGCGCAGCGCGAACGGCGGCTTCGGCAGCACGGGGCGCGGCATCGGCGCGGCGCGCTTCACTTCGATCCTGGTCGGGATGAAGGTGTAGGCGCCGAAGTCGTACGAGATGATGCCCTCGGCACGGAAGGTGGTGCCGGCGACGAACGGGGTGTTGACCGGCACGGCGCCGAAGTCGTCGGTGTTCATCTTGAACACTTCCGGATTGCCGCTCCAGTTGGGCAGGCTGACGCCGGCCGGCACCGGCACGCCGAAGCGCACGCCCGGCTGGCGCAGCGAACGCTTGCCGTTGGCGGTGATGCTCACCTCGGCGAACGGCTCGGTGCTGAAGCGCTTGTTGCCCGTGTTGATCATGCCGTCCTCGATCACCACGCGCATGCCCACGAAGCACTGGAAGTTGGTGGCGCCGCAGGACAGCTGGTTCGGATCGGACGACGGCGTGCGCGCACCGAAGATCACCGCCTTCGGCAGCCGCGCGCCATGTGCGGTCACGGTGACGGTAGCGTTCTTCAGTTCCGTCAGGTGGTAGTAGTTGTCGACCTTGGCGGCCACGTCCACCACGTCGCCCACAGCGACCGCCGGCTTGGACGAGGTGAACACGTACACGCCGTTGGAGGTGAGCGGATCGGCATCCACGCGGTTGTCCGGCGTCTGCATGGTGAAGCCGGCCGGGCCCACCGCGGTGACGATGTTGCCGCTGGTGATCACCGACTTGCCCAGCAGCGGCGAGCTCTGCTCGCGGCCCTGGATCTGCCAGATTTCCGCGGCGACCGGGATGTCGTACAGGATCGCGCCGATCGCGCTGTCGCGCGCCAGCGTGGCGCCGCCGGTGACCTGGTCGAGCTTGACCAGGAAGGCCTTGTCCGGCGAGCCGGTGCTGCGGCCGTGCACCAGCACGTTGAAGCTGGCCTGGGTCTGGCCCGCGGCGATGTTCAGCGTGGTGTCGACGGCTTCGTAATCGCCGGCGGCGACGGTGGCGCTGTCGTCCTGGGTCGCCGCATGCACGCTCACGCCGCCGGCCGGGGCCGGCTGGTTGAGCGTGACGGTGAACGGCATGGTGACGTTGGCGGCGCCGTGCACGGTGGCGCTGGAGTCGGCGATCGACAGCGACAGGTTCATCACCGCGCAGGCGCTGGCCGCGTTGTGCGGCGCGGTGGGCGTGACCACCACGAAGTCGGACTGGTTGTCGCCGGTGTTCTGCGGCAGGCCGGCGCCATTGGTCTTGCGGCCGTAGCCCTTGTCCGCATTGGTGCTGCCCAGCGAGGTCAGCGGCGTGCCGGCCTTGTAGGCGGAGCCGGCGGAGAGGCCGACCTGGTCGACCAGCTGGCCGCTGGCGTCGAGCAGGGCCAGGCCGCCGTCATCGGTGACGCCGGTGCTGTATTTCAGGTCGCCCACGACGCTGCCGGAGTAGCCGCCGCTCGCGCTGTTGGTCAGCAGCAGGTGGCAGCCCGGCGCGATCGACGTGCCGCTCGGAAAGGTCAGGCGCGTGCCGGTGGTGCCGCTCGCGTTCGATGCATTGAATTTGTAGCCGGAGACGTCCAGCGCGGTGGCGCCGGCGTTGAACAGTTCGACGAATTCGTCATTGCCGCCAGCAGGGCCGCGGACGCGGAACTGGCTGATGCTGAGGTCGGCCGCCTGGGCGGTGGCGATCGACGCGATTGCTAGCAACGCGGCCCATAGGGCGCGCCGGGCGTGCTTTGCTTCCATTGACCCACTCCCTTGTTGAAGGATCCGGATGGATCCTTCCGGGGAAAATAGCAATTTATTGCGACAGAATTGCTAATGGGGGTCTCAGTAGGGAGGGGTGCCTCTTGCTCGTCATCCCGGCGCAGGCCGGGATCCAGTGGCGATCACGCCTGGTTTTTGCGGTGCCGCGGACTGGCCGCTTATGCAGCGGGCATTCCGTGCGCCTGCCGGCGCCCGGGTCACTTTCTCTTTGCTGGCCCAAAGAGAAAGTAACCAAAGAGAGAATGGCCTTAGAGCAACGGCTCGCGACGCGACTAGAAGGAGCAGTGAGCGTCTGTGGTAACCGGATTAACCAGAGTCGACACGGGCCAGGGCGCGTTTACGTGACGCGCTCTTCAACGTGCCGTTGCGAAGAGGACGTTCAAGAACCGCGGCCAGCTTTGGCTCTTCGTTCCTGCCTACCTCACGCCATCACCCCTCTCCCCTCCGGGGAGAGGGCAGGGGGAGGGGCCGGGGCTCGCCCAGATTTTTATTGAGCAAAAGCGTTCGCGTTTTTCCTTTCAACCCGCTGGCAGCTGCTTGGTGCCGAAAATCTTGTCGCCCGCATCGCCCAGGCCCGGCAGGATGTAGCCGTGTTCGTTGAGGTGGTCGTCGATGGCGGCGGTGTAGATCTCGATGTCGGGGTGGGCGGCCTCGATGCGCTTCAGGCCTTCCGGTGCCGCGACCAGGAACAGGCCTTTGATGCGTTTGCAGCCGGCGGCCTTGAGCATGTCTACCGTGGCGACCAGCGTGCCGGCGGTGGCGAGCATGGGGTCGACGATCAGGGCGATGCGTTCGTCCATGCGGCCGGTCAGTTTTTCGTAGTAGGCGATGGGCTTGAGGGTTTCCTCGTCGCGTTGCAGGCCGACCACGCTCACCTTCGCCGCGGGGATCAGGTCCAGCACGCCGGGGAGCATGCCTAAGCCGGCGCGGAGGATCGGGACGATGGTGATTTTCTTGCCTTTGATCTGGTGCACGGTGAGCGGGCCGGCCCAGCCGTCGATGTGCTTGTCCACCGTCTCCAGGTCCTTGGTCGCCTCATAGGTGAGCAGGGCGGCGACTTCGGAGGCGAGTTCGCGGAATTCCTTGGTGCTGATGCCGGCGCGGCGCATCAGGCCGAGCTTGTGCTGGATGAGCGGGTGGCGGACTTCGACGAGCTTCATGGGGGCGTCCTGCTTGGCGGAATGCGGGGATTATGGCGCAGCGGGAATGATTCGTTTCCCCCAAAAAGCAAAGGCGCCGCTTCCTCGAAGCGGCGCCTTGCGGCGATACACCGGTGCAGGAGTTTTACGGGCTCGCCGCGGCGCCGCCGCTCAGACACGAGCTCATGAACTTTTTGCGGTCGTCGCCCTTCAGGGTCTTGGCTTTCGTATCCGCATTGCAGGCCTTCATCTTTTCCTGCTGGGTCATCTTCGCCGGTGCGGCGGCTTCGCCCTTCAGGCAGCTGCTCATGAAGGCCTTGCGCTCGTCGCCCTTCTTGCCGGTCGCCTGCTTGTTGCAGTCGGCCATGCGCTGCTGCTGCGGGGTCAGTTCCTTCTTGGCCTGCGGGGCGGCGAAAGCGGTGGCGGAAATGGCGAGGGCCAGGGCGAGGCTGGCGGCGGTCAGGCTGAAACGCAAGAACATGCGGGTACCCTCCTGGAATGGACCGGCGAGTGCCGGTGGGCGCAAGTCTATGCCGCTTGCCGCGCTTGGGTAGAGGGGGAACGCCGGGCTCCGCGCCCGGCGTTCATGCGGCAAGCTCAGGCCGCTTCGGCCTTCAGCTTGCGTGGGCCCTGCTGCAGCGCCTGGCGCACGTGGGCGACCACCAGGTCCACCTCGGCGCTGGTCACCTTGAAGTGCGGGGTGAAGCGCAGCGAGTTGACGCCGCCGTGGATCACGCCGACGCCGCGCTCGCGCATGTATTCCTCGATCGAACCCGCGCCGTAGCACTTGAACTCCGCCGACAGCTCGCAGGAGAACAGCAGGCCGGTGCCCTGCACCTTGGTGATCAGGCCGCCGAGCTCGCCCTTCAGCGCGTTGAGCTTGTCGACGAATTCCTTGCCGCGCTCGCGGATGTTGGCGCGCACCTCGTCGTTGAGTTCGTGCAGCGTGGCCAGCGCCACGTCCAGCGCGCGCGGGTTGGCGGTCATGGTGTTGCCGTAGATGCCCTTGCGGTACAGGCCGGCGGCGCGCTCGTTCACCGCCAGCACCGACAGCGGATACTGGCCGGCGTTGAGCGCCTTGGAGAAGGTTTCCATGTCCGGCGCCGGCAGCTTCTCGAAGCCGGGATAGTCGGTGAGCGACAGCACGCCGTGCGCGCGCAGGCCGGCCTGGATCGAATCGATCAGCAGCATCGAGCCGTGCGCTTCGGTGAGTTCGCGCGCGGCCTTGTAGAACTCCGGCGTCACGGCGCGGCCGGGATCGCCTTCGCCCATCACCGGTTCCAGGAACATCGCCTCGATGAACCAGCCGTGGCGGTCGGCATCGGCGAACGCGGCTTCCAGCTGCGCCACGTCGTACGGCGCCACCGTGATCAGGGTGTCCTCGTGGCGATAGCTGGCCAGGTGCTGCTGGTAGGTCTTGCGCGTGGAATCCGAATACAGCGCGGGTTTCTCGGTGCGGCCGTGGAACGCGCCCTTCACCGCGAGGCGCTTGATGGTGCGGCCGGCGTAGCGTGCGCCCGGCTCGGTCATCGCCTTGGCGTTGACGTCGGCGATGCGGCAGGCCAGCGAAACGGATTCGGAACCGGAGTTCAGGCACAGGTAGCGCGCATACGGATTGCCGCCGCGGTGGCGGCCGAGCTCGCGGTCCAGCGCCTTGGCAAAGCGCATCTGCGAGACGTTCGGCGTCATCACGTTGGCCATCACCTGCGGACGGCTCATCGCCGTGCGGATCGCCTCGTTGTTGTGGCCGAAACCGAGCATGCCGTAGCCGCCGTTGTCGTGGATCACCGCGCCCTTCAGCGTGACCACCCACGGGCCGCGCGCGGCGGCGGGCAGATAGCGGTTGATGCCGTCGTCGGGATAGAAATTGACGAAGCCCGCCTGCGCCACCTGCAGCTGCTCGGCTTCGTCGAGCTTGAGGAAGTCGGCCAGCTCCGCGCGCAGCGCGCGATGCTGTTCGAGCGCTTCGCCGATGGCCTGCGCCAGTTCGGGGTGGCTGGCGGCGAAGCGTTCGACGGTGGCGTCGTCCAGGCCGGTGGTCTGCGGCGCGCCGCCGAAATCGCGCAATTCGCGCAGCTGATCGATCACACCCATGATGACTCCTCCTCAAGGTACGCAAGCGCCGTCGGGGATGGCGCTTCCTGCCAACATCGCGATGAATGCTCTGGCGGGAGCCGATGACGATCATCTTGCGGCGATCGGAAACTCCCGCTCAGTCGAGCGCGCCGCGCATGTTTCTGCGCCAGCGATTCACCGAGGATAACCCGCCTTCGTCAGCGCCGTAACCCCGGGGGGAGGGGCCGGATGACGGCTGTCACGTGCGCGGGCTGACGTTGGCGAATGCCCGCCAGCCCTTGCGATGCCTAGCATTCCGGGCAAAGGAGGGAGACCCATGAACACGAATGCTTCACCCATCGCACGCCTGTCGTCCGTGGTGAAACGCTACGGCAATCACACCGCCGTCAACGGCCTGGATCTGATGCTGCATCGCGGCGAAATTTTCGCGCTGCTCGGCCCCAACGGCGCCGGCAAGAGCACCACCATTTCGATGCTGCTCGGCCTGGTGCGGCCCGATGCGGGCCGCGTCGAACTGTTCGGCGAAGATCCGCAGCAGCTCGTGGCGCGCCGCCGCATCGGCGTGATGCTGCAGAGCGCGGCGCTGCCGCCGACCTTGCGCGTCGGCGAGCTGCTGCGGCTGACCGGCAGCTATTACCCGGCGCCGCGCGACCTGCACGAAACGGCGGAACTGGCCGGCGTCACCGACTTGCTGAAGCGTCCTTACGCCGCGCTTTCGGGCGGACAGCAGCGCCGCGTGCAGTTCGCGCTCGCGCTGTGCGGCCGCCCGGAGCTGCTGTTCCTGGACGAACCCACCGTCGGCATGGACCTGGAAGCGCGCCAGAAGCTGTGGACCGCGGTGCGCCACCTGGTCGCCGAGGGCGCCGGCGTGGTGCTCACCACGCATTACCTGGAAGAAGCCGAAGCGCTGGCCAGCCGCGTCTGCGTGATGGCGCGCGGACGTGTGCTGAGCGAGGGCAGCGTGGACGACCTGCGCGCACGCGTGGCGCTCAAGCGCATCCGCTGCATCACCCGCCTGCGCGCGGCCGACGTCGCCGCCTGGCCGGAAGTGGCCGAGGCGCGCGACGAAGGCGAACGCCTGTGGCTGTCCACCGACAGCGCGGAGATCGTGGTGCGCCGCCTGCTCGACGCCGACGCGCAGCTGGGCGAACTGGAAGTCCAGCGCGCCGGCCTGGCCGAAGCCTTTACCGAACTGACTCGCGCCGCCGAGGCGCCCACCGAAGACAACCGCGAGGCCGCCTGATGAACGCCGTCTCTTCCGCCATGCCTGCCGCATCCGCCTCGCGCGAGATGGGTTTCAGCCGGGTGCTCGGCGCCTACCTGCAGGAAGCGCGCGCCGAATGCCTGCGCTATCTGCGCAACCCGGGCTTCATGATCCCGACCCTGATCCTGCCCACCGCGTTCTATCTGATGTTCGGCATTCTGATCGGCCGCGCCAATGGCCCGGATGCGCCGCGCTATCTGCTCGCCGCGTATGGCACCTTCGGCGTGATGTCGCCCGGCCTGTTCGGCTTCGGCGTGGCCTTGTCGATGGAGCGCGACAACGGTCTGCTGACCTTGAAGCGCGCCTTGCCGATGCCGCCGGGCGCGTATCTGCTGGGCAAGGTAGTGATGTCGATCTTCGCGGCGGCGGTGGTGTCCTGCATCCTGGTGCTGCTGGCCACGCTGGTGGCCCATGTGCAGCTGTCGGCGGCGCAGACGGCCGGGCTGTTCGCCACCAACCTGTTCGGCGCGCTGCCGTTCTGCGCGATGGGCCTGATGCTGGGCATGTTCATCAAGGGCACCGGCGGGCCTGGCATCGTCAACCTGATCTACCTGCCGATGGCTTTCATGTCGGGCCTGTGGTTTCCGCTGTCGCTGATGCCCAAGGCGGTGCAGCAGATCGCGCTGGTGCTGCCGCCGTATCACCTCAACCAGGTGGCGCTGAACGTGGTAGGGCTGGGGCTGGAACCGGTGTGGCCGCACGTGGCGGCGCTGGCGGCCTTCACGGCGGTGTTCCTGGCCATCGCCGTGCGCCGCCTGCGGCGCCACGGTTGAAGTAGCATGCGAAGGGCTGCGCAACCGCCGGTTGCGCAGCCGGATGCCATGAAGACGTTCGTTGTCACGCGACCTGCGGGGAGGGTCACCGCCATGCTCCAACTGCTCCGCTCCTGGCTGACGCCGGCGCCGGATTCGCGCGTCGCCGCGATCCAGCGCCAGGGCAAGTCGGTGTGGGCCGAGGGCGTGCACCTGCTGTGGTCGGTGTGGGTGTTCATCACGCCGGCCATGGGCAGCCACTACGACCTCCGGTGGGTGCTGCTGACCCTGCTGTCGTATCCGCTGTTCCTGCTGATGTTCGCCAAGTCGATGCTCGCCTCGCGCCGGGTCGCCCCGCGCTACGCGCTCGGGCTGGTGGCGATGAGCATCGCGCTGGCGCCGTGGTACCCCAGCGGCATGGCGTACTTCATCTACGGCTGCGTGTCGTACAGCATGGCCAGCGCCAAGCGGGTGGGGCCGCTGCTGCTGCGCCTGATGCTGGTCAACGTGGTCTATGTCGCGGTGGCCAGCACCGTGGGTTATCCGTGGCAGGCGCTGGTGTCGGTGCCGTGCATGACCATCATCATCGCCATCATCACCCACGTCGAACGCATCGCGCACGAGAAGGACGCAGCGCTCAAGCTGTCGCAGGAAGAAGTGCGCCGGCTGGCCGCCACCGCCGAACGCGAGCGCATCGGCCGCGACCTGCACGACCTGCTCGGGCATACGCTTTCGCTGATCACGCTGAAGCTGGAGCTGTCGCGCAAGCTGTTCGACCGCGATGCGGACGCGGCCAAGCGCGAAGTGGCGGAAGCCGAGCGCGTCGCGCGCCATGCCCTGGCCGAAGTGCGTTCGGCGGTCACCGGCATCCGCGCCACCGACCTGGCCGCGGAACTGGCCTCGGCGCGCCTGCTGCTGGAGTCCTCCCGCGTGCACCTGGACTACGTGGCGCCGCCGGCCGATCTGCCGACGGAGATCGAGCGCGGCCTGTCGCTGGTCCTGCGCGAGGCGGCCACCAATATCGCCCGGCATGCGCATGCGAGCAAGGCGCGGATCGAGTTCGAACGCGACGCCTACACCTTGCGCCTGCGCGTGAGCGACGACGGCCGCGGCGGCGTGGGCGAGGACGGCAACGGCCTGTGCGGCATGCGCGAGCGCGTGCGCGCGCTGGCCGGGCATCTGACCATCGAATCGCCGCGCGGCCGCGGTACCGTGCTGCTGGTCACCGTGCCCCTGCCGCAGCCGAAGCTGCTGCCCACCGCCGCGCCGGAAACGGCGCCGCGCCAGCCGACGCGCGTGTGATGCGCCTGCCGTTCCAGCCCGCGCCGGATTCGCTGTACGTGCAGCTGCGCTCGCCGGTATTCATCGCGCGCTCGGCGCTGGGCCAGGCGGCGTGGATCGTGATGCTGCCGCTGATCCCCCTGGGCCTGCAGGGCTTCGCCTGGTCGTGGTTCGCGCCCACGCTGCTGAGCGTGCTGGTCTTTCTCTATCTGCACCTGCACGTGTATTTCGGGCCGCCGCAGCGCCTGCCCTGGTACGTGGCGGGCATGGCGGCGATGGGGCTGGGCCTGTGGATGGTCAATCCCATGGGCTTCGGCTATGTGATCACCGCCTGCACGGCCTTGTCGGCCACGCCGAACTTCCGCCTGTGGCTGCGCGGCGTCGCGCTGTTGACCGTGCTGTCCATGACGATGGCGTGGCTATGGGTGGATGCACCGCTGTGGATCATGCTGGTGGTGGTCGTGGCCGGCGTGCTCGGCGGCCTCAGCAACTTTCACTACATCAACAACCTGCGCAAGGACGCCGACCTGCGCCTGTCGCAGATCGAAGTACGCCGCCTGGCCACCCTGGCCGAGCGCGAACGCATCGGCCGCGACCTGCACGACCTGCTCGGCCATACCTTGTCGCTGGTGGCGATCAAGTCCGAGCTGGCGCGCCGCCTGGCGCTGGAAGATCCGCCGCGCGCCCAGCAGGAAATGAGCGAAGTGGAGCGCGTCGCGCGCCACGCGCTGGCCGAAGTGCGCGCGGCCGTCACCGGCATGCGCCGCAGCGACCTGGCCTCGGAAATCATTTCCGCGCGGCTGATGCTGGAAGCCTCCGGCGTCAGCTTCGAAGGCGAGTGGCCGGAAGGCATCGCCTTGCCTGCCGCCGTCGAGGCGCCGCTGTCCCTGGTGCTGCGCGAAGCAGTCACCAATATCCATCGCCACGCCCGCGCCACCGCGGCGAGCGTGCGTTTCGTCCATGACAAGACAAGGTTCCAGATGCAGATCAGCGACAACGGTTGCGGCGGACTCGCCGCGCACGGCAACGGCGTCAGCGGGATGCGCGAGCGCGTGCGGTCACTGGGCGGCAGCCTGGAGATCGACTCGCCGCGGCGGCACGGCACCACCTTGCGCATCGACGTGCCGCTGGCGAAAGCCGCCGTGGCCGCGCCGCGGGGACTGCCGGAGGGCGCCGCATGATCCGCGTGCTGCTGGCCGAAGACCAGGCGATGGTGCGCGGCGCGCTGACGGCGCTCTTGAATCTGGAATCGGATATCGAGGTGCTCGGTTCCGCCCCGGACGGCGAGGCGGCGTGGCGCGAAGTGCAGCGCCTGAAGCCCGACGTGCTGGTCACCGATATCGAGATGCCCGGCATCACCGGCCTGGAACTGGCGCAGCGCATCCAGCGCCACGAGCTGCCGATGAAGGTGATCATCGTGACCACCTTTGCGCGTCCGGGCTTTCTGCGCCGCGCGCTGGATGCGGGTGTGTCCGGTTATCTGCTGAAGGACGCGCCGGCGGAAAACCTCGCCGAGGCGCTGCGCATGGTTCACCGCGGCGGCCGCGCGATCGATCCGCAGCTGGCGCTGGAAGCGTGGTCCGAAGCGGATCCCTTGAACGACCGCGAGCGGCAGGTGCTGCGCCTGGCGGGCGAGGGGCAGTCGGCGAGCGAGATCGCCGCGCAGCTGAATCTCTCGCACGGCACGGTGCGCAATTATCTTTCCGAAGCGATCGGCAAATTAGGCGTGGCCAATCGCATCGAGGCGTATCGCCTCGCGCGCCAGAAAGGCTGGCTGTAAGAATTATTCGTACGCATTAAAAAAGTGCTTGCACGAATAATCTTGCTCGCGTAATGTTCGCGCCTCGCCAATACCGGCGACAAGCATTAACTGAAAAGGCCAGGATCAAACCATGTCGTTCCACGTCATTCACCGCCAGCTGCCCTCGCGCGATCGCCGCGGCGCGCTGCCGTGCGTGCGGACGAAGGAAGGCCGTTTCATCCACACCGACTGATCCCACGCTTGCGCGGAGATCGGTCACCCCGATCTCCCGAGGCAAGGCGAACGCCCTCGGGTCCATACCCGGGGGCGTTTTGTTTTCGGCGTTCGCAAGGAAGCGTTCATGCACCGAAAGGTGATGACGGCACTGATCATCGGAAGACCACTTCCGCCCTGAAGCATCCGGCCGCGCCCCGGCCGAGGCAGGGGCGGCCGCGAGCGGCGCTCAGGATGCGCTGTGCCTTGATGCTTCGGCACGGGCGGACGGGTGATCGGCAAGGTCTCAACAGCATTCGGGTGCGTGGCACCCACACGCATGACCGGTTGGCGACAGCCGGCCATACGAAGCATCGCCACGACAGGCTCCAGCGGTACGGGTTCCAAGCCCCGTCCGGTGCGCGCGGCTATGCCGGCAGCGTATGCCGGGCCTGCACGTTCGGTGTTTCGCAAAGACGTTAGCTCAGTCGGGTAGAGCAGTGGCTTCGGTTGCCATGTGACACCGGTTCGAATCCGGTACGTCGCTGATTTGGATAGCTCAGTCGGGATAGAGCACTGACAACAGATGTCGGTAGTCGCGGGTTCGAATCCCGCTCCAAAACCACGGGAGCGCAAGCTCCCTCACCAGGAAGCGCCCCGCGCGGCGCGGATGGTTTCATCAAGGACGATGAGCCATCGGCGCCGCAGCGCCAGCCACGCCGGACCGTCGTCCCGATAACGGGCCGATGGCCGCCGGCAAGCGGCCGGTTCGCCGTGCCGCGGACGGTGTCCGTCGCCCCGAAGGAGGCGCGACGGTCCCGCGTCGCCAGCGCCAGGGGTGCTTCCACCCTATTAATGACATCGGCCATGAAAAGGTTTATGGCCGATTATCCCGCGAGGGAGGGCTTTCTACGCCCCGCGGATTATCAAACAGGATTTTCGCGCGCCCCGGTCCGTCCGTGCGAAAGGCATTAATCGAAGGCGGCCCGCATTAAGGGATAAAGGAGTCATTCCCATGTTCTGGATCAAGCAAATCGTGGTCGGCGACGGCGAGCGCGGTTTGCTGTACCGCAACCGTCGACTGCAGCGCGTGCTCGCCCCGGGCCTGTACCGCTATTTCGATCCGCTCAACCGTGTGGCTGTGGTGCTGCACAACGTGGCGCGGGCCGAATACGCCGGCAGCGACGCCGAGGTGCTGATGGCGGGGATGGATACGCGGCTGGCGCCGCGCTTCCTGATCGCCGACGTCGGCGTGGACCAGGTCGGCCTGGTGCTGAAGAACGGCAAGCTGGAAGACGTGCTCGCGCCGGGTACCCGCAAGCTGTACTGGAAGGAGCTGGTGCCGGTGGAAGTGCGCCTGCTGCCGCTGGCCGGCACGCTGGAGGTTCCGGCCGACGTGGCCAACCGCCTGCGCCAGCTCGGCGTGCTGTCGAAGATCGCCCTGGTGGTGGAGGTACCGGCGGAATCGGCGGGCCTGCTGTTCCTGGACGGCAAGCTGGTGCGCACGCTGGCGCCGGGCAGCTACGCGTTCTGGCAGTTCAGGAAGAACGTGGCCGCCGAGGTGATCGAGCTGCGCGTGCAGTCGCTGGAAGTGTCGGGCCAGGAACTGCTGACCCGCGACAAGGTGAGCCTGCGCGTGAACCTGGCCGCCAGCCTGCGCGTGACCGACCCGGTCGCCGCGCGTACCAAGGTGGCCAAGTACGGCGACTACATTTATCGCGAGCTGCAGTACGGCTTGCGCAAGGCGGTGTCGTCCAAGACGCTGGACGAGTTGCTCGGCGACAAGGCCTCGCTCGATGCCGACATCTTCGCCTACGTGTACAGCCGCGTGGCCGAGCTGGGCGTGGAAGTGCTGGGCGTCGGCATCAAGGACGTGATCCTGCCGGGCGAGATGAAGGACATCCTCAACAGCGTGGTGCAGGCGGAGAAGGCGGCCCAGGCCAACGTGATCCGCCGCCGCGAGGAGGCGAACGCCACGCGTTCCCTGCTCAACACCGCCAGGCTGATCGAGGAAAGCCCGGTGTTGATGCGCCTGAAAGAACTGGAGGCGCTGGAGAAGGTCACCGAGAAGATCGACAAGCTGACCGTGTTCGGCGGCCTGGATGGCGTGCTGAAACAGCTGGTGACCCTCAAGGAGTAAAACAGCCGGTGCGGCGAAAGGAATCGCCGCAGCGGCCCTTAAGGAACGATAAGCATGAGTAGCGGAACTTCATATCAATTACTGCACGCCGAAGGTGCCAAGCCGATCAAGGGCTGGGTCGACGGCGTGCCGCTGGAAGCGCAGGCGCATGCGCAGCTGCGCAACATCGCGGCGCTGCCGTTCGTCGGTCCGTGGGTGGCGGTGATGCCCGACGTGCACCTGGGCAAGGGCGCCACGGTGGGTTCGGTGGTGCCGACGCGCGGTGCCATCATTCCGGCCGCGGTCGGCGTGGACATCGGCTGCGGCATGGCCGCAGTGCGGACCACGCTGCGCGCAGCGGACTTGCCCGACAACCTGGCCCATTTGCGTTCGAGCATCGAGCGCGGCGTGCCGGTGGGCAATGGCGAGCACCGCAGGATACCGGACGGCATCGGCACGCGGCTGGTGCAGTCCGGGCTGGCGCAGCGGCTGGAGCTGATCAAGGCGAAGCACCGCAAGATCCGCACCGACAAGATCGAGCGGCAACTGGGTACGCTGGGCGGCGGCAATCACTTCATCGAGCTGTGCCTGGACGAAGAGGAGCGCGTGTGGGTGATGTTGCACTCCGGTTCGCGCGGCACCGGCAACCTGATCGGCACGTACTTTATCGAGCGGGCGCGCGAACAGCTGGCGCATCGCGTGCTGGGCTTCCACCTGCCGGACCGCGACCTGGCCTTCTTCATGGAAGGCGAGCCGCTGTTCGACGATTACGTGGAAGCGGTGTCCTGGGCGCAGGACTACGCCCGCCACAACCGTGAGGCGATGATGGCGCGGGTGCTGAACGAACTGCGCCACCGCCTGCCGAAGTTCCAGCTCGACAAGCAGGCGGTGAACTGCCACCACAACTATGTGCAGCGCGAGACGCACTTCGGCGAATCGCTGCTGGTCACCCGCAAGGGCGCGGTCAGCGCACGTGCGGGCGAGCTGGGCATCATCCCCGGCAGCATGGGCAGCAAGAGCTACATCGTGCGCGGCAAGGGCAACGCGGACAGCTTCCACAGCTGCAGCCACGGCGCCGGCCGCGTGATGAGCCGCGGCATGGCCAAGCAGAGCATCACCCTGGCCCAGCACCGCGAGGCCACCGCGCACGTGGAATGCCGCAAGGACTCCGGCGTGCTCGACGAATCGCCGGCGGCGTACAAGTCGATCGATGCGGTGATGGCCGCGCAGGTCGACCTGGTGGAGGTGGTGCATACGTTGCGGCAGGTGTTGTGTGTGAAGGGGTAGGGCCGATCGCCAGCCCGGCAGGTTGGGGTGAGCCATCGGCGAACCCCAACATGGCGTGGCGTATCGGTGCCGGTGTTGGGGTTCGCCTTCGGCTCACCCCAACCTACGTTTGGTTTTCGTCCTGCTTGCTAACATGTGGCGTAGGTTGGGGTGAGCCATCGGCGAACCCCAACAATGCGTGGCGCGTCGATGTGCTGGTGTTGGAGTTCGCCTTTGGCTCACCCCAACCATTCCGGCGCAGGGCGAATCATCCAGTGACGACAACGTCCGGTTGTCGCAAAAGCGCATAAGAATATGCCTTGGGACATGGCGCTCGATGTGGCGCCCTGCTACTGGATTCCGGCCTGCGCCGGAATGACGGAGTAGGAAGGTGTGCGCACACTTGCTGCGTGGGGTGCCTTTGGGATGGTGAGGAGCGTTCGATGCATTTGAATTGGACAAGGGCAGGGCATTGGCTGATGGCAGCCTTGCTTGCTGGCGCGCTTGCTGCCTGCCAACCGTCCACGCCGCTGCAGCACGACGCCTACGTCTGGCAACGCCAATGGAACCCCGCCGTCACTTCTGCGCTGGCGCAATCGGCCGACGTCATTCGCGAATGGCGCGTGCTCGCGGCGCAGACCGATGCGCGCGGCGAGCTGCAGCCGGTGACGATCGATCGCGCCGCGCTCGCGGCAACGCAGCGGCCGGTGGTGCTGGTGGTGCGTATCGATGGGCAGCTGCCGCAGTGGGATGCGGACAAGCTGCTGGCGCAGACGCTGGCGCTGCGCGCTGCGTGGAATGGCGTGCCGCTGGCCGGCATCGAGATCGACCACGACTGCGGCACGGCGCGCCTTCCTGCATACGCGGAATTTCTCGCTCGACTGAAGCACGCACTTGGCATCACGCCGCTGTCGATCACCGCCTTGCCTGCGTGGCTCGCCTCCGATCAGCTGGAACATGTCACGGCGCAAGTCGACGAAGTGGTGCTGCAAGTCCACGCCGTGCAATCGCCCCGCGCCGGCCTGTTCGATCCGGCGCTCGCCCGCGCCTGGATCGACCGCTACGCCGCACGCGCCAGCAAGCCGTTCCGCGTCGCGCTGCCCACCTACGGCTCGCGCGTGGCCTGGGACGAGAACGGCCGCGTCGTCGCCATCGAAAGCGAAACACCGCTGCTCGCCGGCGGCATGGAGGCGAGCGAGCTGGTCGCCGCGCCGGCGGAGGTGGCGAAGCTGCTGGCGGGGCTGCGCGGCGACCCGCCCAAGGGCATGGCCGGCATCGTCTGGTTCCGCCTGCCCACCGTGCAGGACGCGCGCGCCTGGAGCCTGCCGACCTGGCGTGCGGTGATGGCCGGCGCGCCGCTGAAGGAAATGCTGGCGGTGTTCTTCCAGCCCGGCGCCGCGCCGGGCGCGGCCGACGTCGTGCTGCGCAATGACGGCGAAGTGGATGCGCGCCTGCCGGCGCGCATCGAGCTGCCGGCGGCCTGCAGCATCGCCGACGGCGTCAACGGCTACGTGCTGGATCGCCGCGACGGCCGCCCTTTCTTGCGACGCGAGCGCGACGGCTGGCTGCGCGCGCATTACCAGCGCGCAATCGGCTGGGCGCGCTGCGGCGGCGTTTCGGAACAACCCACGCTGGCGCCCTGATCCGGCTATTCCGCTGCGGCGTCTTTCCCCGCATCATTCACCGTCTACTTGAGGGGACGGAGTTCCGATGTACAAGCGCCAATGGATTGCCGCCGGCCTGCTCGCCGGCATCGCCGCCGCCACGGTATGGGCCTGCGGCCCGGATTTCCCCAGCCAGCTGCTGGACCATCGCGAGCTCACCCTGAAGGCCACGCCGCAGAACAGCTTCGCCTTCGAGGCGGCCAGCCTGTTGCCGGCCACCGACAAGCTACCGGGCGACGAGCAGGGCGAGGCGCCCAAGGCCGACGACGCGGCGGCCATGGCCAGGTGGCTGGGCCTGGCGCCGGCGCAGTGGCAGCAGCTGGCTGAGCTGCGCCAGTTGCAGAGCGGCGCCGAGGTTTACGAGAAGGGCAAGGGCTTGCCGGAGGACTTGCGTCTGTACGCCGCGGGTGCCGCGGATTTCGAGATCGCGCAGGGCGCCTGCGAAGGCGACGGTGCGGCGAGCGAAGACGCGCCGCCGGCCGCCGCGCACTGCATGGTGTCCAGCGGCCCGGCGATGGACCAGGCCGTGGCCAGCTTCGAAAAAGTGCTGGCCCTGCCGCCGGAGCAGGCGAAGCTGCGCTCGGTGTGGGCGGCCTACATGCTCGGCCGCATCCATGCCGAGCGCGCGCTCGACCAGGCCGGCGATGCCGCTGCGTTCAAGCGCGAGCGCGAGGCCGCGGCCAAGGCCTTCCAGCAGGCGCGCGCGCGTGCGCTGGACGGCGGCAGCGACACGCAGGGGCTGGCGCTGTCCAGCTTCGGCGAAGAGGCGCGCCTGCATCTGTTCGTCGACGGCAAGCGCTGCGGCTGGAACGAGATCGCGGGGCCGGACAACGACTGCGGCGTGCGTCTTGCGCCGGACGATCTGAAGCACGCCATCACGCTGTATGCCGCGCAGGCCGGGCATGGCTCGGGCAGCGCCGTGCAGTCGCTGTCGATCCTGGCCAATACGGCGCTGCGCGACGACACGCTCGCCGCCGCCCTGATCGACCATCCGATCGCGCAGCGCCTGCTGGTGATCTATGCGCTGGCGCGCGTCGACGACGTGGTCAGCGAAGCGGCCGACGGCAAGAGCATGACCACCAAGCCCAATCCCAACCTGGTGGCGCTGGTGGCGGCGATCGAGCAGCGCGGGCTGGAGCATGTGGAAGGCGCCGACCGCCTGGCCGCGCTGGCTTATCGCGCGGGCCGCTACGACCTCGCCGCCAAGCTGGTCGACAAGGCGCCCGGCCCGCTGTCGAGCTGGGTGCGCGCCAAGCTGGCGTTGCAGAAGGGCGACCTCGCCGCGGCGACGGCGGCCTATGCCGAAGCGGTGAAGGCTTTCCCCAAGGCGAACGACCCGAAGGCCAGCATCGACCCGGACAACACCCATCTGCTGGTCGGCGAGCAGGGCGTGCTGGCGCTGGCGCGCGGCGAATACGTCGAGGCGATGGGGCGGCTGTACGACGCGGCGATCGCGGTGGGCGGCAGCGGCAACGTGTTCTATCCCGACGACGAAACCAGCGGCATCGGTTTCGGCAACGACGTGACTTACCTGGCCGAGCGCGTGCTCACCATCGACGAGCTGAAGAGCTTCGTCGACGCGCGCGTGCCGGCGTCCGCGCCGCCGGCCCCGGCCCCGGCCAAGGCGGGCTCCGCCGCGCCCAGCTACTACCCCGGCTCGGCGCCGTTCGGCGACACCCTGCGCTGGACGCTGGCGCGGCGCCTGATGCGCGCGGGCCGCTACGACGAAGCGCAGAACTATCTCCCGGCCAGCGGCGACGAGCGCTTCGGCAAGGACGACCTGCGCGCCAAGGCGCGCGAGTTCGCCCAGGACCTGCACGACGCCGAGCACGCCTGGACCGATATCGGCAAGGCCGAGGCGCGCTACCGCGCGGCGGCGATCCAGCGCGAGCTGGGCATGGAGCTGTTCGGCTATGAGCAGGGGCCGGACTACAACGACATGGGCGGCGGCTTCCAGGGCGGCAGCGGGCACAGCGCGGACGACCTGAAGCAGTCCTTCGTCACCGACGGCGAGCGCCAGCGCTACGCCGACACCGCGCCCAAGCCGGACCGCCGTTTCCACTACCGCTATCTGGCCGCCGACCGCGCGGCTACTGCAGCCGACCTGCTGCCGCCGCGCTCGCAGGCCTTCGCCGCGGTGCTGTGCAAAGCCAGCGGCTGGATGCTGGAAGGCCCGCCGGACTACGGCGATAACGGCGACGGCACGCCGCCGGTGGTGCCGCAGCGGCTGCTCAAGGCCAAGGCGCTGTACGACCGCTACGTGAAGCAGGGGCCGTACGTGCCCTGGGCCGAGAACTTCGGCGAAAGCTGCCCGGAGCCGGATTTCGCCAGCGCCCGGGTGATGCAGCGGCATCTTTATGTGATGAAGGCCAGGCGCGCGCTGCGGCATAACGTGCCGTTGCTTGCCGGCGGCCTGGTGCTGCTGATCGGCATCGCCAGTTTTGCCATCGTGCGCCGCCGTAAAAAGGCGGCCCGAACCGCCTGAAGCGTGCCGGCGCGGCCGGGCTGCGGGATAATGCGGCGTTTCCCGCCGCCCGCGGCCCCTGCCGAGCCCACCGTTGAAGAAGTCAGATTTCGATTTCGAGCTGCCGCCCGAACTGATCGCCCAGGCCCCGCTGCCGGAGCGCACGGCCAGCCGCCTGCTGCTGCTGGATACCCAGGCGCAGTCGCTGCAGGACCGCATGTTCCGCGACCTGCCCGGGCTGCTGCGCGCGGGCGACCTGCTGATCCTCAACGACACCCGCGTGCTGCCGGCGCGGCTGTACGGGCGCAAGGAAAGCGGCGGCGCGGTGGAGATTTTGCTGGAGCGCGTCACCGGCGCGCACGAGGCGATCGCCCAGCTGGGCGTGAGCAAGAAGCCGAAAGAGGGCGGCCGCATCGAGCTGGCCGACGGCAGCCACGCGGTGGTGCTGGGCCGCGACGGCCAGTTCTTCCGCCTGCGCTTCGAATCGCCCGAGCCGCTGGAACGCCTGCTGCGCCGCCTGGGCGAGATGCCGCTGCCGCCGTATATCGAGCGCCATGCCGATGCCAGCGACCTGGAGCGCTACCAGACGGTGTTTGCGCGCGAGCCCGGCGCGGTGGCCGCGCCCACCGCCGGCCTGCATTTCGACGAGGCCATGCTGGCGCAGCTGCGCGAGCTGGGCGTGGAGTTCGGCTATGTGACCCTGCATGTCGGCGCCGGCACCTTCCAGCCGGTGCGCGCGGACGACATCAAGGACCACCAGATGCACCGCGAATGGCTCAACGTCGGCGCGGGGCTGGTGGAACAGGTGCGCCGCACCAGGGCGCGCGGCGGGCGGGTGATCGCGGTGGGCACCACCGTGGTGCGCGCGCTGGAGAGCGCCTGCCGCGACGGCGAGCTGCGCCCGTTCGCGGGCGAGACGCAGATCTTCATCTTCCCCGGCTACAAGTTCAGCAGCATCGACGGCCTGATCACCAACTTCCACCTGCCGCAGTCGACCCTGCTGATGCTGGTGTCCGCGCTGGCGGGGCGGGAGTTCGTGCTGCAGGCGTACCGGCATGCGGTGGCGCAGCGGTATCGGTTCTTCTCGTATGGGGACGCCATGATGATCCTGCCCCGCAGCTGACGCTTGAGCCCCTCTCCCTCCGGGAGAGGGGTTGGGGTGAGGGTGCGGGCGGAGCGCAAGAGTGATGCGCACTGCTCCGGCCGAACCCTCATCCGGCTGCCGCCACCTTCTCCCGGAGGGAGAAGGGCTCCTGATTGGGAGCTTGAGGCCAAACCAGCGATAATCCCCCGATGACTTCCCTCCGTTTCGACATCTCCGCCACCGACGGCGCGGCCCGGCGTGGCCGGCTTACTTTCGACCGCGGCACGGTGGAAACCCCGGCTTTCATGCCGGTGGGCACCTATGGCTCGGTCAAGGCGATGACGCCGCGCGACATCGTGGAGATCGGCGCCGAGATCATCCTGGGCAACACCTTCCACCTGTATTTGCGGCCGGGGCTGGAGATCGTGGAGCAGTTTGGCGGGCTGCACCGCTTTATCGGCTGGGACAAGCCCATCCTCACCGACTCCGGCGGCTTCCAGGTGTTCTCGCTGGCGCACAAGCGCAAGATCACCGAAGAGGGCGTGACCTTCGCCTCGCCGGTGGATGGTTCCAAAGTGTTCCTCTCGCCTGAGGAATCCATGCGCATCCAGAAGACGCTGGATTCGGACGTGGTGATGATCTTCGATGAGTGCACGCCGTATCCGGCCACCGAGCAGGTGGCGTCCACCTCGATGGAGCTGAGCCTGCGCTGGGCCGAGCGCTCGCGCCGCGCCTTCGACGATCTGCGCAACCCCAATTCGCTGTTCGGCATCGTGCAGGGCAGCGTGTACGAGAACCTGCGCCGCCGCTCCGCCGAGGGCCTGGTCGGCATCGGCTTCGACGGCTACGCGGTGGGCGGCCTGGCGGTGGGCGAGCCGGAGGCCGAGCGCAACCACACGCTGGACTTCACCGTGCCGCTGCTGCCGCAGGACAAGCCGCGCTATCTGATGGGCGTGGGCCGGCCGGAGGACATCGTCGAGGCGGTGCGCCGCGGCATCGACATGTTCGATTGCGTGATGCCCACCCGCAACGCGCGCAACGGCTTCCTGTTCACCGACGAAGGCACCCTGCGCATCCGCAACGCCAAGTACGCGATGGACACGCGGGTGATCGAGGAAGGCTGCGACTGCTACGCCTGCGCCGGCGGCTTCAGCCGCGCCTACCTGCGCCACCTGGACCGCTGCAACGAGATCCTGGCCAGCCAGCTCGCCACCATGCACAACCTGCGGCATTACCAGCGGCTGATGGCGGGGCTGCGCGAGGCGATCGCCGCCGGAAAGCTGGAGGAGTTCGTGGTGGAGTTCTATGCGAAGCGGGCGCGGCCGAACGGCAGCACCTGATGGCGGCGTAGGTTGGGGTGAGCCGCAGGCGAACCCCAACCTACGCGGCACCGTGGCGCGAATCTCATTTGGAACAAGAGGGCGGGGTAAAACGCGCCGGCCCGCTTGCAAGCGGCCCCTGGGGAACCCCATAAACCCTGCTCCTGTCCGAGCCAGGGCCATCCGGCCCGTGTGCGTGAGCACCGGGGCGCATGGCATAATCCACGATCTTTTTCAGGCCTCTGGCAGAAATTTCAGCCGGGACCGCTACTTACGAGACAAGAAGATGAACTTTCCCAGCACTTTCCTGATCGCCCAGGCCGCGCCGGCCGCCGGTGCCCAGGCGCCGAACCCGCTGATGACCTTCGGTGCGCTGATCCTGCTGTTCGTGGTGTTCTACTTCCTGATGATCCGCCCGCAGATGAAGCGGCAGAAGGAGCACCGCGCCATGGTCACGGCCCTGGCCAAGGGCGACGAAGTGGTGACCAACGGTGGCCTGGCCGGCCGCGTGGACGAGGTGGGCGAGTCCTTCATCACCCTCGAGATCGCGCCGAACGTGAAGATCAAGGTGCAGAAGGGCGCCGTGTCCCAGGTGCTGCCGAAGGGCTCGCTGAAGTCGTCCTGAGGTCATCCGGCGGGATGCCCCGCCGCAGGCCGTCCCGCGGGGGCGGACGGCCTCGCCGCAACGCGAACGATGCTACCGCCGCGGCCCCCGTGCCGCGGCTTTTGACGGATGCAAGGCATGAGTGATTTTCCTCGCTGGAAATTTTTCCTGGTCGCCATCGTTTTGGTGCTGGGCATCGTCTACGCGTTGCCTAACGCGTTCCTGCCGCAGCCGGCGGTGCAGGTCACGGCCAACCGCAACGGCGTGGTCAACCAGGCGCTGCAGGAAAAGGCGCTGTACGCGCTGAAGCAGCAGAACATCGCCTACCAGAGCGTGGAGCTGCAGAACGACCACCTGCTGGTGAGCTTCGGCAACCCCGACGTGCAGAAGAGCGCCGGCGATGCCATCAAGGCGGCGCTGGGCGACGACTACACCGTGGCCTTCAACCTCAAGTCCACCGTGCCGGGCTGGCTGTCCATGATCCATGCGCGCTCCATGCCGCTGGGCCTGGACCTGCAGGGCGGCGTGCACTTCCTGATGGAAGTGGACCAGAACGACGTGGTCGACAAGCAGGAAACGCGCTACGCCGACGACATCCGCAGCATGCTGCGCGAGAAGAACATCCGCTACGACTCGGTCAGCCGCAATGCCGTGCGCGGCCAGGGCGTGGCCGTGGTGCTGCGCTCCGCCGCCGACCGCACCGCGGCGGCCAATGCGATCGCCACCGAATACCCGGACCTCAGCACCCAGGACGGCCAGGTCACCGGCGACCGCTTCGTGCTCAACGCCGTGCTGCGCCCGGACAAGCTGCGCGAACTCTCGCTCAACGCCGTGCGCCAGAACCTGGGCACCCTGCGCAACCGCATCAATGCGCTGGGCGTGTCCGAGCCGATCATCCAGCAGCAGGGCGACAGCCGCATCATCGTCGAGCTGGCCGGCGTGCAGGACACCGCCGAGGCCAAGAAGCTGATCGGCGCCACCGCCACCCTGGAATACCGCGCCGGCTACGGCACCCCGCAGCAGGCGGTGGATGCCAAGAACACCGGCAGCGTGCCGCCGGACGCGCGCCTGTACAAGGACACCCGCGGCAACCCGGTGCTGCTGAGCAAGAAGATCATCGTCACCGGCGACCAGCTGGTCGATGCGTCCTCGGGCAGTGACCAGACCAGCGGCTCGCCGATGGTGTCGGTCACGCTCAATGCCGCCGGCGCCAAGAAGATGCTCGACTTCACCACCAGCAACGTCGGCAAGCCGATGGGCGTGGTGTACGTCGAGCGCGTGGTCGAGACCAAGGTGGTGGACGGCAAGGAAGTGCGCACGCCGAAGATCACCGAGGAAGTGATCAACTACGCCACCGTCAACGGCGTGTTCGGCAAGAACTTCCAGACCACCGGCCTGCGCAGCGCCAAGGAAGCTTCCGAGCTGGCCCTGCTGCTGAAGGGCGGTTCGCTGGCCGCGCCGATCGACATCGTCGAGGAGCGCGTGATCGGCCCGAGCCTGGGCCAGGACAACATCGCCAAGGGCATGAAGGCCGTGCTGATCGGCCTGGGCCTGGTGCTGCTGGCCGCGGCCATCTACTACAAGCTGTTCGGCCTGGTGGCCGACATCGCGCTGTTCTTCAACCTGGTGATCCTGGTGGCGGTGATGTCGCTGGTCGGGGTGACCCTGACCATGCCGGGCATCGCCGGCATCGTGCTGACGCTGGGCATGGCGATCGACGCCAACGTGCTGATCTGCGAACGCGTGCGCGAAGAGTTGCGCAACGGTTCCTCGCCGCACGCCGCGATCCGCGCCGGCTACGAGAAGGCCTGGGCGACCATCCTGGACGCCAACGTCACCCACCTGATCGCCGCGCTGGCGCTGACCACGATGGGCTCCGGCCCGATCCGCGGCTTCGGCGTGACGCTGCTGATCGGCATCCTGACCTCGATGTTCACCTCGGTGACCCTGACCCATGCGATCACCTTGCTGATCCACGGCCACCGCAAACTCAAGACGCTGTCGGTCTGAAGAGGAACTGGCAATCATGGAAATCTTCAACCACAACGCGAACGTCAACTTCCTGGGCATGCGCAAGGTCAGCATCGGCATCGCCGTGCTGCTCATGCTCGTGTCGATCGCCCTGCTGGCTTCCCGCGGCCTCAACTACGGCCTGGACTTCACCGGCGGCATTTCCGCCGAGATCAGCTACCAGCAGCCGGTGGCCGTGGCCGACGTGCGCGAGGCGCTGGCCAAGGCGGGCATGGAGCACGCCGTGGTGCAAAGCCTGGGCGGCACCAAGGAAGTCTCGATCCGCATGCAGCCCACCGCGGCCATGCTGGACCAGGGCAAGGTTAACCTGGACAAGGTCTCGGCCGTCGTCAGCGGGGCGCTGCAGGCCGCGCGTCCCGATGCCCAGCTCAAGAGCCGCTCCTCGGTCAGCTCGCAGGTCGGCGACGAACTGCGCAGCGACGGCACCATGGCCGCGGGCCTGGTCATCCTGGGCATCGGCCTGTACCTGTGGGTGCGCTTCGAGCGGCGCTTCGCCATCGCCGCGCTGGCCACCGAGGTGCACGACGTGCTGGTGACCCTGGGCGTGCTGGTGATCACCGGCCGCGAGTTCGACCTGACCGTGCTGGCCTCGGTGCTGGCGGTGATCGGCTACTCCATCAACGACAAGGTGGTGGTGTTCGACCGTATCCGCGAGCTGTTCCGCCTGGCGCGCAAGGCCGAGCCGGTGGAAGTGCTGAACCGCTCGATCAACAGCACGCTGTCGCGAACCATCATCACCTCGCTGTTCACCGCCATCACCATGGCCGCGCTGTACTTCATCGGCGGCGCGGTGGTGCAGGGCTTCGCCATCACCATGCTGATCGGCATCCTGGTCGGTACGCTCTCGTCCATCTTCGTGGCCAGCCCGATCCTGTTGTGGCTGGGCGTGTCCAAGCAGGACCTGATGCCGCAGACCAGGGAGAACCCGGAGCTGGCGCGGCGCCCGTAAGGCATGGCGCCAGCATCCTCGGAAAGCCCGGCCTCGCGCCGGGCTTTTTTTATGCGCGGCACTGGCGCTGAGTGCGGCCATTCGATTAGCGGCTTAATCCCCGATTGCCTATTCCCAATTGAGATTAATCGCTGAGTCGCGATTACTTGCCGCATTGCCACGCAAGATATTGCGAAGCGGCTCAATGTATTGCGGGCGCTATTTCCGGCGTTCGCAGATTCGGGCGCGGAAGAGGGGAATGGCGATGGCTTGAAAACCGCAGCGCTGTGCGATTCATTAAGTAAATGTTGACTTGATGTAACGGTCGACGTTATTTTCGGGATGTTCCTGATGCGACAGTCAGACGACAGCTTGCTTACAGCCACGGGAGGCCCGCAAGAAATCGTCGCCGCAGAGGGGAACGCAGAGGGGCAGTCTGCAGGGGGAGTTACCTACAGGCGCAGTCTTTGCAAACTTTTGGCCTATCGCCCGCATTGCGGGCGGTTTTGCTCAATTTTGCCCACACCCCACGTGGGCGTTTTCGGGGAGATCCAAATGAGTTTTCGTTCCTTGAATCGCGGCTATCTGCGTCATACGGCGCTTGCCGCTGCGCTGATCATGGCCGGCGTGTCCGGCGTTGCGTTCGGCCAGGCCACCACCGGCAACATCACCGGTCAGGCTGAAGCCGGCGACATCGTGACGATCACCAGCGCCACCGGCCTGAACCGCCAGGTGACGGTCGACGCCAGCGGCCGCTACAGCGCCACCAACCTGCCGGTCGGTTCCTACACCGTCACCCTGCAGAAGGGCGGCTCCACGGTCGACACCCGCAAGGACGTCACCCTGACCGTCGGTTCGACCACGGAAGTCTCGTTCGCCTCGGCCAACAACGCCTCGTCGCTGTCCGCCGTGACGGTGACGGCCAACGCGCTGCCGGCCATCGACGTCTCCGGCGTCGACTCGCGCACGGTGATCACCTCCCAGCAGCTGGCTCGCCTGCCGCTCGCGCGCAGCGCCGAAGCGATCGCGCTGCTGGCCCCGGGCGTGGTCCAGGGCAGCAGCTACTTCTCCGGCAACATGGGCGGCCCGCTGGTTTCGTTCGGCGGTTCGTCGGTGACGGAGAACGCGTACTACATCAACGGCTTCAACACCACCGACCCGCTGAGCGGCCTGGGCGGCCTGAGCCTGCCCTACGGCGCGATCGACCAGCAGGAAATCCTCACCGGCGGCTACGGCGCGGCTTATGGCCGTTCGGACGGCGGCGTGATCAGCCAGGTCGGCAAGCGCGGCACCAATGAGTGGCACTTCGGCGGCCAGGTCCTGTGGACCCCGACCTCGCTCGAGAGCGACCCGAAGAACTACTACTACGTCAACAAGGACGGTTCGAACGGCAAGCTCCGCCAGTACCGCAACGACAACAAGTCCTGGACCACCACGTACTCCGCCTATGTCGGCGGTCCGCTGGTCAAGGACAAGCTGTTCTTCTTCCTGGCCGCCGAATACGAGCGTGAGCAGGGCAAGAACACCAGCCTGAGCTCGGCTGCCGGCGTCGGCCCGAACACCGCTCCGTTCGTCGACCACGGCAAGATCAACAGCCCGAAGTGGTACGGCAAGCTGGACTGGAACATCACCGACAGCAACATCCTCGAAGTGACCGGCGTCTCCAACAAGACGTCGTACAACGGCACGCTGAACAACTTCGACTACGGCACGCTGAAGGAAGGCTCCTTCAACAGCTACGACACGTCGGTCAAGAACTCGTTCGATCTGTACACGACCAAGTTCACCAGCTACATCACCGATGACCTGACCCTGTCGGTGCAGTACGGCAAGATGAAGGGCAAGTACTACACCAACACCCCGGGCTACGATCCGACCAACCCGTACCTGTTCACCACGGAAAACCAGAACCCGGACATCACGGGCGGCAATCCGATCACGAACAACCAGACGGTTTCGACGATCAACCTGCCGGGTCACAAGACCACCAACACCAACCTGCGCGTCGACCTGACCTACAAGCTCGGTGACCACACCATCACCGGCGGTATCGACAACCAGGACGTGCGCAACACCGACGCCGGTACCGAATTCCCCGCCGCTGGCCTCGGCTATGCGTGGGAATACAACACCATGGACGGCGATCCGGACACCTACATCATCGGTGGCCCGGGTACCGCTCAGCCGGGTGCCGACTGGCACAACTCGCCGTGGGTGGCCAACACCGGCTCGCAGCCGGGCGGTGAAACCGGCTACTACGTGGCCCGCTACCGCTACCACGACAACGCTTCGGTCCGCGTGCAGCAGCGCGCCCAGTACCTGCAGGACGACTGGCAGATCAACGACCGCTGGCTGGTCAAGATCGGCCTGCGCAACGACCAGTTCACCAACTTCGGTGCTTCCGGTGCGCCCTACCTGCGCCTGACCAAGCCGCAGTGGGCTCCGCGCGTGGGCTTCAGCTGGGACGTCTACGGCGACTCCAGCTTCAAGGTCTACGGCAACGCCGGCCGCTACTACCTGGCGATGCCGACCAGCGTGGCCCTGCGTTCGGCGGGTTCCTCGCTGTACACCCGCGAGTACTTCACCTACACGGGTATCGACGCCAACGGCGTGCCGACCGGCCTGACCCCGATCGACACCAGCCGCGGCGCGGGCGCTCCGTTCTCCGCCAACGGCGAGTACGGCCAGCCGCGCGATCCGAACGTCGCTTCCGCGCGTGACCTGAAGTCCGAGTACCAGGACGAGTTCATCCTCGGCTTCGACAAGAAGCTGGGCGACTCGTGGGTCTACGGCGCCAAGGCCACCTACCGCAAGCTGCGCAACGCGATCGACGATATCGGCGACAACGTTTCGATCATCCGCAAGATGAACGAGCTGGGCATCGATCCGGCCACCTACGACGCCACCCAGGTGCCGGGCAGCATCCTGATCAATCCGGGCAAGAGCGCGACCTTCCTGATTCCGAAGCTCGCCGGCGGCTATTACAGCGTCCCGATGGACTGGCAGAAGGACTTCGGCTTCAACACCACGATGAAGCGCAAGTACTACGGCCTGAACCTGTTCCTGGAGCATCCGTTCGACGGCAAGTGGTACGGCCGCGTGGACTACGTGTGGTCGCATAGCTTCGGCAACTCGGAAGGCCAGGTGCGTTCGGATATCGGCCAGACCGACGTCTCGGCGACGGTGGACTGGGACTACGCCCAGGTCATGGACTACGCCAACGGCTCGCTCTCGAACGACCGCCGTCACCAGATCAAGGCCTACGGCTCGTATCAGATCGCTCCGGAGTGGATGGTTTCCGGTAACCTCGCGATCCTGTCCGGCACGCCGCGCACCTGCCTTGGCCTGTACGGCGCGGACGAGACCAATCCGGGTCTGGGCTACGGTCCGTACTACCACTTCTGCGACGGCAAGCCGTGGTCGCCTGGCACCACCCGCAACCCGTGGACCTACCTGCTGAGCGTCAGCGCCGAGTACCGTCCGGAATGGGCGGACAAGAAGCTGGGCTTCAACGTGATGGTCTACAACGTGCTGAACAAGCAGACCACCACGCAGGTCTACGCGATCTCGACCAGCTCGAGCTACCTGCGTCCGATCAGCTCGCAGACCCCGCGTTATGTCCGCTTCGGTGTGACGTACGACTTCTGATCGAGCGATCAGTTGCAGCAACACAAAGCCGCCGGGGAAATCCCGGCGGCTTTTTTTGTGCAGTCGATTAGTTCGACGTTTTTATTGCCCGGGCCATGGGTGGCGGTGCAGTAAATGTCGTGGCTTGCTGTTGCC
The DNA here is from genome assembly GCF_011759495.1 of Dyella sp. SG562. Taxonomy (NCBI): domain Bacteria; kingdom Pseudomonadati; phylum Pseudomonadota; class Gammaproteobacteria; order Lysobacterales; family Rhodanobacteraceae; genus Dyella; species Dyella sp. SG562. The sequence continues at coordinate 102,156 of NZ_JAAOYS010000001.1, read as the reverse complement.
CATGGTCGCGACTAGAGTCGAACGGCTCGAATAGACGGCTATACGGCTCACTGATCAATCGGGCGTCCCCCCATCACAGAAACATCAGCAGAGGGATAAGCGATGAAGCTTCGTGTGATAAGCATCTTGTGCGGCCTGGCCTTTACCTTCTTCACTAGCAGCGCTTTCGCCGCCTGGGCGTACGCTGAGAACTTCACGTATTTCGATGCCTCCGGCAATGTGGTCGGACAATCGCTGCTCAGCTGCAGTACGGCGACTCCGCGCAAGGCTGCGGGCGTTACAAGCATTTATTGGCGTGAAGACGTCACCCTGTGCATGACGACCGTCAAGATCGTCGGTGAGCTGTGCTACAGCGGTACGGACGGCCCTGGCTGGGTGTGCGTGCCCCAACAGATCGCCACGCAGCCGGGCGGGGTGCGCAATACCCGCATCGACCATCTGCCGCCCGGCATGACGGATGCGGTTTCCTGTTCTCTGGCCGCCTGCGGCAATCCCACGCCAACGTTCCTTCCGGCCTTGCAGTCCAGCGTGCATGTCGCCGGCAGCGAAAGTTATCCGCCGAACGAACATGATTGCCAGGCGGAAGGCGGCGATTGCCTTTCCTGGTTGATCCAGTAACTCGCTGCACTAAAAAAGCCCGCTTCGGCGGGCTTTTTTCTCAGCACCGGTTTCAGCTGGTGCTTGGAACCGGCCGTGTGTCGCCCGGCAGCGGATCGGCAGGCGGCTCCGACGGGTGGGCATGGTCACGCATATGGCCGTCCCATTGCTCCACCGGTATCGGCTCATACCCCGGCCCGAACGCCACCTCGCCCAGCCTCCATCCCGCCGGCCGCCGCACCGCACCCCAGAACCGCTTGAACGCGGCCCAGTGCAGCCCGATCAGGCCATGCTCGTTGTCGGCATCGACGGTGGGGTCGCCCACGCCCGTCGGCCGCGGCGCCATGCCGTAGAGCGAGGTGCCGAACAGCACGTCCCACACCGACAGCACCTGGCCGAAGTTGCAGTTGTGCAGGCCCGGGCGTTCCGGATCCACCAGCATATGGTGCAAGCGGTGGAATTTCGGATCGACGAACACGCGCCCGAGTACCGGTCCGAAGCCGATGCGCACGTTCGCGTGCGAGAAGTTCTGCACCAGTTCGCCCAGCAGCACCAGCCATGCGAACTGGTCCGGCTCCACGCCCATCACGATGCCGACCGTGGCCAGCACCATCGACTGCAGGAAGCCGTCGACCAGGCTGCCGCGGTCGTTGGTCCAGCAGCTCATCTGGCGCTGGCTGTGATGCATGCTGTGCAGTGCCCACCACCAGGGCAGGGCGTGCTGCAGGCGGTGCATCCAGTAATAGACGAAGTCGTAGGCCACGTAATAGCAGCCGAACAGCAGCCACGGATGCTGCTTCAGCCACGGCACCCAGTGCGTGATGGCGAGTGGCGAGACGCTGGCGTCGGAGGGGCCGGTGTCCGGGCCGCCGAAGTAATTGGCGATCGGCGTCAGCACCAGGAAGCTGAAGACCGGGAAGATGCCGACCAGCATCATCAGCGTGTACTGGAAATCCACGCGGGTGAGCTTGCGGTCGGCCCAGCGCTCGGCGGGCAGCAGGGTTTCCAGCGGGCGGAAGACCAGGCCGATGATGCCCAGCTGCAAGGTGGCGATCAGCAGCGATTCGGCGATGTCCTTAGGGTCGCCCGCCAGCCCCTGCAGATGCAGCAGCTGCAGCACGGGGAGCACGCCATGCCCGGCGAACCAATCGACGAGACGGGACCAGAGTTCGGCCATCGGCGAAACCTTGCAAGAAAAGACGGACGATCCTGCAGGTGGAATGCGGACTTGCTACAGAACCGGTCAGTACAGAATAGCGCCCGGCGGCGGCGCCCTCCAAGGCCGGCAGGATTTTGCGGGCACGCCAGGTTCAGCCGCGGCGCAAGTGCGCGTCCAGCTCCGCCAGCTGGGCCGGGTTGCCCAGGTTGCGCCAGAAACCGTCGTAGCGTTCGCCGCTGAGCTGTCCATCGCGCATCGCCTGCTGGTACAGCGGCAGCAGCTTGAAGCGCCCGGGCGCATGGCCGTGCACGAACTGCGGCCGGTACACGCCGATATTGCCGAAGGTGAGCCGCTCGCCCGCGCCTTGTTCCTGCAACTGGCCATCGTGCAGCACGAAGTCGCCCGCGGCATGCCAATCCGGATTCGGCACCATCACCAGATGGGCGAGGCCGGCGGGTTCCCATGGCAACCTCGCGTAGTCGTAATCGCAGTAGATGTCGGCGCTGACCGCGATGAACGGTTCCGGCCCCAGCAGCGGCAGCGCATTGAGCATGCCGCCGCCGGTTTCCAGCGGGGTGGGGCCTTCGTAGGCGTAGCGGATGCGCAGGCCCCAGCGCGAACCATCGCCCAGCGCCTCCGGGAACTGGTCCGCCAGATGCGAGGTATTGATCACCACGTAGTGCACGCCCATCGCCGCGAGCTTTTCCAGGTGCCACACGATCAGCGGCTTGCCACCCGCCATGAGCAAGGGCTTGGGCGTGCGGTCGGTAAGCGGGCGCATGCGCTCGCCCAGGCCGGCGGCGAAGATCAGCGCGTGCCTCATGCGGCCACCTGGGTCAGGTCGCGGCCGGCCGCGTGGCGTTCCAGCAGTGCGGCGAAGCCGGCCAGTTCCGGATAGCTGCGCGCCACCGTGCTGACGTAGCGATAGACCGTCGGCACGTCGGCGAGATAGCCCGGCTTGCCGTCGCGATACCACAGCCGATAGAACTGGCCGAGCACGCGCACGTGGCGGTGCAGGCCGGTGAGATCGAACCAGCGCAGGAAGCGCGCGGCATCCACGCCCGCATCGATCATCCCTGCGCCGAGCAGGCGCTGGCGGTACGACTCCACCCAGGCTTCGATGCGTTCGCGCGGCCACACGATGTAGGCGTCGCGCAGCAGCGAGGCGAGGTCGTAGGTGACGGGGCCGGCGAGTGCGCCCTGGAAGTCGATCACGCCGGGATTGTTGCGTTCGACGACGAGCAGGTTGCGGCTGTGGTAATCGCGGTGCACGAAGCAGCGCGGTTGCTCCAGTGCGTTCCCGACGATCAGTTCGAACGCCCCTTGCAGCACCTCTCGTTCTTCGCCGCTGGGCGTATGGCCCAGGTGGCGGGTGAGAAACCACTCCGGCATCACTTCCAGGCCGCGCACCAGCACCTCGCGGTCGAACGGCGGCAGGTCGCGGTAGTCCATGCGCGTCTGCATCCGCAGCAGCGCATCCATCGCATCGCCGTACAGCGCGTCGGCGTTGCGCTCGTTCAAGGCCGACAGGTACAGCCGGTGGCCGAGGTCTTCGATCAGCAGGAAACCCTGCTGCAGATCCTTCGCGCGCACCGCCGGCACATGCAGGCCCGCGGCGGCGAGGCGTTCGCCGATGGCCAGCCAGGGGCGCGGGTCTTCGCGGTCCGGCGGCGAGTCCATCACGATCCAGCTGCTGCCCTGATGGTGCGTGCGCCAGTAGCTGCGGAAGCTGGCGTCGGAGGAAGCCGATTCCAGCGTGAGCGTGGCATCGTCGAGAACGGAGCGGGCCCAGGCGAGGCGGGCGGCGGAGCGGTCGGTCATGGCGGGCAGCTTAGCGGCCGCCGCCGGACCTCGCCAAGCCACAAGCCGCGTAGGTTGGGGTGAGCGCAGCGAACCCAACGCATCGCAACTATTAAGCCCCTCTCCCCTCGGGAGAGGGGTTGGGGTGAGGGTGCGGTCGGAGCGTAGGAGTGATGTGTATCGCTCCGCCCGTACCCTCATCCGGCTGCCGCCACCTTCTCTCCCACGGGGACTACCTTCGGGTCGCCGGAGGGAGAAGGATTCCAGTTTGTAGACCGAGGCCAGCTGGTTAATCAGGAGAGGTTGTAAGCCTTCTCTTCGTGCAGCGCGATATCCAGCCCCACCATTTCCTGCTCGTCATCCACGCGCAGGCCCAGCGTCTTGTCGATCAGCTTCAGCAGCACGAAGCTCAGCACGGCGCTCCAGGCGATGGTGAAGCCCACGCCCTTGGCCTGGATCCACAGCTGGCCCCACAGCGAGGTGACTGTGCCGAAGCCGCCCAGCGCCGGCGAAGCCAGCGGGCCGGTGAGCAGGCCGCCGAGAATGCCCGCCACCGCGTGCACGCCGAACACGTCGAGCGAGTCGTCATAGCCGAACTTGTGCTTCAGCCGCGTGGCGCTGAAGAAACACACCATGCCGGCGGCAAAGCCCAGCACCAGCGATCCGCCCGGCCCCGCGGTGCCGGCCGCCGGCGTCACCGCCACCAGTCCCGCCACCGCGCCGGAGACGATGCCCAGCACGCTGGGCCGCCCATGCACCACCCACTCGGCCACCAGCCAGCCCAGCGCGGCGGCGGCGGTGGCGATCTGCGTCACCAGCATGGCCATGCCGGCACTGCCGTTGGCGGCCACCGCGGAACCCGCGTTGAAGCCGAACCAGCCCAGCCACAGCAGGCTGGCGCCGACCACCGTGTAGCCGAGGTTGTGCGGCGGCATCGGCACGTGCGGAAAGCCGCGGCGCTTGCCGATCACCAGGCAGGCGACCAGGCCGGCGATACCCGCATTGATGTGCACCACCGTGCCGCCGGCGAAATCCAGCACGCCCAGGTCGCCCAGCAGCGAACCGGGGCCGCTCCATACCATGTGCGCCACCGGCAGGTAGACGAAGGTCAGCCACAGGCCGCTGAACCACAGCATGGCGCTGAACTTCATGCGCTCCGCATAGGCGCCGACGATGAGCGCGGGCGTGATGATGGCGAAGGTCATCTGGAACATCACGAACACCGCCTCGGGCACCGTCTGGTAGCGCGAGTCGGGCTTGAGGCCGGCCAGCATCGCGCGATCGAGTCCGCCGATGATGGAATGCCAACCGATGCTGCCGGCCTGCATGCCCTCCGTGCTGAAGGCCAGCGAATAGCCGTAGACGATCCACAGCACCGTCACCATCGCGGTGATGGCGAAGCACTGCATCAGCACCGACAGCAGGTTCTTCGCGCGCACCATGCCGCCGTAGAACAGCGCCAGGCCCGGAATGGTCATCAGCAGCACCAGGGCGGTGGCGGTGAGCATCCAGGCGGTGTCGCCGCTGTCGATATGCGCAGGCGCGGCGGCCTGCCCCCATGCCGGCAGCGCGACCGATGCGAGCAATGCTCCCAGCGCGAGGAGGCGTCCCGCTCCCCGTTCCCCATTCCCCGTTACCCGCCTCTCAAAGCGCATCGGTGTCGACCTCCATGGTGCGGATGCGGATCGCCTGTTCCAGCTCGCTGACGAAGATCTTGCCGTCGCCGATCTTGCCGGTGCGCGCCGCGCCGCTGATCGCCTCGATCGCCTGCTCCAGCTGCTCGTCGGCCACCGCCACTTCGATCTTCAGCTTGGGCAGGAAATCCACCACGTACTCGGCGCCGCGGTACAGCTCGGTGTGGCCGTGCTGGCGGCCGAAGCCCTTGACCTCGGTGACTGTCATGCCGGCGACGCCGGCCTCGGACAGGGCTTGCCGGACGTCGTCCAGCGTGAAGGGTTTGATGATCGCGGTAAGCCACTTCATCCGGCGCTTTCCCCATGGCGGATTGATATGTGGCAGCGCAGCACGTTGCGTGCCAGCCGGATCAGCAATATCGGCATGCGCAGATTCAATGACTTAGAGCAGCGGCTTCTCCGATCAAGCTCCGCCTTGGCGCGTCCGCGACGCCGGCTGCCCGTGTTTGGTGCAACGCCGCTCGATTGACCCGAACCCGCTTAATCCGTACCATTTTGGTCCCGATTCCCCGATCCCCGCCGCCTTCCGTCCCCATGCTCCGCGTCAGCCGCCTTACCGATTACGCCACGGTGGTGATGACCTGCATCGCCGTGCATCCGCACGACGTGCTCAGCACCGCGCAGATCGCCGACGAGGCGCGGCTGGAGCTGCCCACCGTGAGCAAGCTGCTGAAGTCGCTGAGCCACGCGGGGCTGGTCGAATCGTTCCGCGGCGTCAACGGCGGCTACCGGCTGGCGCGTCCGGCCGAAGCCATCTCGCTGGCGCAGATTGTGGAAGCGATGGAAGGACCGATCGGCATGACCGAATGCGGCGTCGCCACGGGGCAGTGCGAGCGCGAATCGCAATGCAACGTGCGCGGCAGCTGGCGGCTGGTGAGCCACGTGGTGGACAACGCCCTGCGCGCCGTCAGCCTCGCCGACATGCTCAAGCCGCAACCCGCGCCGCCGGTGGCGACCGTCGCACTCAGCACCCTGAAAAGCAGGACCACCGCATGACTCACGAACCCAGCAACACGGCCGTCGAAGCCAGCGCCGCCACGCTGCTGCGCGACAACGCCGAAGTAGCGGAAGCGCTAGGCCGCCGCTACGAGGCCGGCTTCGTCACCGACATCGAAACCACCAGCCTGCCGCCCGGCCTCGACGAGGACATCATCCGCCAGCTCTCCGCGATCAAGCAGGAGCCCGAATGGATGACCGAGTGGCGCCTGCAGGCCTATCGCCACTGGCTGACCATGCCGTCGCCGGACTGGGCCAAGCTGAACCTCGCGCCGATCGACTACCAGGCGATCAGCTACTACGCCGCGCCCAAGGCCGGCCCCAAGTCGCTGGACGAAGTCGACCCGAAGCTGCTGGAAACCTACGACAAGCTCGGCGTGCCGCTGCACGAGCGCGCCAAGCTGGCCGGCGTGGCGGTGGACGCGGTGTTCGACTCGGTCTCCGTCGGCACCACCTTCCGCAAGGAGCTGGCCGCGGCCGGCGTGATCTTCTGCTCGATGAGCGAGGCGATCCGCGAGCACGGCGACCTGGTGCAGCAATACCTGGGCAGCGTGGTGCCCACCGGCGACAACTACTTCGCCGCGCTCAATTCCGCGGTGTTCTCCGACGGCTCCTTCGTATTCGTGCCCAAGGGCGTGCGCTGCCCGATGGAGCTGTCCACCTACTTCCGCATCAATGCGATGAACACGGGGCAGTTCGAGCGCACCCTGATCGTGTGCGAGGACGACGCCTACGTGTCGTACCTGGAAGGCTGCACCGCGCCGATGCGCGACGAGAACCAGCTGCACGCCGCGGTGGTGGAACTGGTGGCGCTGGAACGCGCGCAGATCAAATACTCCACGGTGCAGAACTGGTATCCGGGCGACGAGAACGGCGTCGGCGGCATCTACAACTTCGTGACCAAGCGCGGCGACTGCCGCGGCGCGGATTCGAAGATCTCCTGGACCCAGGTGGAAACCGGTTCGGCGATCACCTGGAAATACCCCAGCTGCGTGCTGCGCGGCGACCGCTCGGTGGGCGAGTTCTATTCGGTGGCGCTCACCCACCATCGCCAGCAGGCCGACACCGGCACCAAGATGATCCACATCGGCAAGCACACCAAGTCGAAGATCGTCTCCAAGGGCATCAGCGCCGGCCGCAGCTCCAATGCCTACCGCGGCCTGGTCAAGGTGGAGAAGGGCGCCGAGGGCGCGCGCAACTACACCCAGTGCGATTCGCTGCTGATCGGCAAGCGCTGCGGCGCGCACACCTTCCCGTACATGGAAGTGAAGAACCCCAGCGCCATCGTCGAGCACGAGGCCACCACCTCGAAGATCTCCGACGACCAGCTGTTCTACTGCCGCAGCCGCGGCATCAGCGAGGAAGACGCCGTGTCGATGATCGTCGACGGTTTCTGCAAGCAGGTGTTCCGCGAGCTGCCGATGGAATTCGCGGTGGAAGCGAAGAAGCTGCTGGAGGTATCGCTGGAAGGAGCCGTCGGATGAAGCGCGCGCTGGTTTTCCTGCTCTGCGCCGCGCTGCCGCTGGCGGCCGTGGCCCAGCAGCCCGACTGCAAGGCGCCGGGTACGCAGCTGGAGATCGACGCCTGCGCCGGCGCCGATTTCAGCAAGGCCGACGCCGAACTCAACAGCGTGTGGAAAAGCATCCTGGCCAAGTACAAGGACCAGCCGCAGTTCCTGGACAAGCTCAAGGCCTCGCAGCGCCTGTGGCTGCAGTTCCGCGACGCCGAGCTGGAAGCGCTCTATCCGGTGGCCAAGGGTCAGGACGCGCGCGTCCAGTACGGCAGCATGTATCCCACCTGCTACACCGGCGCCAAGGCGAAGCTCACCCGCCAGCGCACCGAACAACTCAAGGTCTGGCTGGACGGCGCCCAGGAAGGCGACACCTGCTCCGGCTCCATCAAGAACTCCGCGGATTTGAAGTGACATGCTGAAGATCGAGAACCTGCACGCCCGCGTCGAGGGCAAGTCCATCCTCAAGGGCCTCACGCTTACCGTGAACCCCGGCGAGGTGCACGCCATCATGGGCCCGAACGGCGCCGGCAAGTCCACCCTGGGCAATGTGCTCTCCGGCCGCGACGGCTACGAGGTGACCGAAGGCTCGGTGAGCTTCGAAGGCCGCGACCTGCTGGCGCTGGAGCCGGAAGAGCGCGCCGCCGCCGGCGTGTTCCTGGCGCTGCAGTATCCGGTGGAAATCCCCGGCGTGAACAACACCTATTTCCTGCGCGCCGCGCTCAATGCGCAGCGCAAGCAGCGCGGCGAGGCGGAACTCGATTCCATGCAGTTCCTCAAGCTGGTGCGCGAGAAGCTGAAGATCATGCAGATCTCCGACGAGCTGCTGCACCGCGCGGTGAACGAAGGGTTCTCCGGCGGCGAGAAGAAGCGCAACGAGATCTTCCAGATGGCCGTGCTGGAACCGAAGCTGGCGATCCTGGACGAGACCGACTCCGGCCTGGACATCGATGCGCTCAAGCAGGTGGCGCAGGGCGTGAACGCGCTGCGTTCGGCCGAGCGCTCCTTCCTGATGATCACCCACTACCAGCGCCTGCTGCATTACATCGAACCGGACTTCGTCCACGTGCTGGCCGACGGCCGCATCGTCGAGAGCGGCGACAAGTCGCTCGCGCTGAAGCTGGAAGAACACGGCTACGCCTGGGTCAACGAGCGCAGCCCCGCCGGAGCGCAGGCATGAGCGAGCCGGCGCGCACGCCGTTCGTCGCCTCGCTGCCCGCCGCCGAGGCGCTCGAGCGCCTGCCCGGCAGCGGCGTCGCCTGGCTGGACGCGGCGCGGCGCGAGAACCTCGACGCCTTCGCCGCTGCCGGCCTGCCCGACACCCGCGTGGAAGCCTGGAAATACACCGCGCTGCGCGCGCTGGCGCAGCGCCGCTTCGCGCATGGCGACGCGCAGGCGGCCACGCGTGCGGTCGATGCCGCGACGCTGGCCTTGCCGGGTGTGGACGGTCCGCGGCTGGTGTTCGTCAACGGTGCGTTCCGCGCCGATCTCTCTTCGCTGGCCGCGCTGCCCGCGGGCCTGAGCCTGCGTCCGCTGTCGCAGGCGCTGGGCGAGGATGCCGAAGGCCTGCGTTTCGCGCTGTCGCATCGCTACCGCGAAGCCGGCGACGCGTTCGCGCGGCTCAATGCGGCGCTGGCCGGCGATGGCGTGGTGTTGCGCGTCGCCGCTGGTAAAGCGATCGCCAGGCCGGTGCATCTGCTGTTCGCCGGCGCGCCCGCGGAGGGCGACCTGGCCTGGCACCTGCGTATCATCGTCGAGCTGGAAGAGGGCGCCGAACTGGCCCTGGTCGAACACCACGTTTCCCTCGGCGCGCAGAAGCAGCTGGCCACCGTGGTCAGCGACGTGGTGCTGCGCGACGGCGCCCGGCTCGACTATGCCATCGTGCAGGATGCCGCCGAAGACGCCACCCTGATCCGGCGCAGCCAGCTCCGCCTCGGCGCGCGTGCGCAGGCGGCCATGCACGTGCAGGAACTCGGCGGCGCCCTGGTGCGCCACGACCTGCGCGCGGAACTGGCCGGCGACGAAGCGCGCCTCGCCACCCATGGCGTGTTCGCGCTGCACGGCCGCCAGCACGTCGACACCCAGCTGGCGGTGCGCCACGCGGCCTTGAACACGGTTTCCGAATCGATCTGGCGCGGCGTGGCCGACCAGCGTTCGCGCGGCGTGTTCCGCGGCGCCATCGTGGTGGCCGAAGGCGCCGACGGCAGCGATGCCTCGCTCAGCAGCAGGAACCTGCTGCTGTCCGCGCTGGCCGAGATCGACACCAAGCCGGAACTGGAAATCTACGCCGACGAAGTGAAGGCCGCGCACGGCGCCACGGTCGGCCAGCTCGACGAGCGCGCGCTGTTCTACCTGCGCTCGCGTGGCATCCCGCACGCCGAGGCGCGCGCCATGCTTACCGCCGCGTTCTGCCGCGCGGTGCTGCAGGCGATGCCGAACGAGGCGCTGCGCGAGCACGTCTCGCAGCTGCTGCTGGCCCACCTGCCGGCCGAATGAAGCCCACGCCACCGGATCCCCAGCCGATGAACGCCCAAGCCCAGCTTCCCACCGCCTTCGACGTGCAGCGCATCCGCGCCGACTTCCCGCTGCTGGCGCGCAGCGTGCACGGCAAGCCGCTGGTGTATTTCGACAACGCCAACACCAGCCAGAAGCCGCACAGCGTGATCGAGGCGGTGGACCAGCACTACCGGCTGCACAACGCCAATGTCTCGCGCGCCGTGCATCTGCTGGGCGAGGAAGCCACCGCCGCCTACGAGGGCGCGCGCGACAAGCTGGCGGCGTTCCTCAATGCCGGCTCGCGCAACGAGATCGTGCTGACATCGGGCACCACCCAGGCGATCAACCTGGTGGCCTACAGCTACGCCTTGCCGCAGCTGCAGCCGGGCGACGCCATCGTCACCACCGTGATGGATCACCACGCCAATATCGTGCCGTGGCAGATCGTGGCCGCGCGCAGCGGCGCCACCGTGAAGCCGGCGCCGATCGACGAGCGCGGCGAGCTGATCGTGGAGGAATACCTCAAGCTGCTCACGCCCGAAGTGAAGCTGGCCTGCGTGGGCCATGTCTCCAACGTGCTGGGCACGGTCAACCCGGTGCGCGAGCTGGCGCGCGAATGCCGCAAGCGCGGCATCCCGCTGCTGGTGGATGGCTCGCAGGCCGTGCCGCACCGCCCGGTGGACGTGCAGGCGCTGGGCTGCGATTTCTATGCGATTACCGGCCACAAGATGTTGGCGCCCACCGGCACCGGCGTGCTGTGGGCGCGCAAGGAACTGCTGCAGGCGATGCCGCCGTTCTTCGGCGGCGGCGAGATGATCCGCGAGGTGCGCTTCAGCGGCACCACCTTCGCCGAGCCGCCGCACCGCTTCGAGGCGGGCACGCCGAATATCGCGGGCTTCGCCGGCGTGTCGGCGGCGATCGACTACTACGGCTCGGTCGGCTTCGAAGCCATCCACGCGTGGGAACAGCAACTGCTGGCCTATGCCACCGAGCGCCTGCGCGAGATTCCCGGCCTGCGCATCTTCGGCGAGGCCCGGGAGAAGGAGCCGGTGATCTCGTTCCTGATCGACGGCGCGCAGGCGACGGACCTGGCCACCCTGCTGGACCTGCAGGGCGTGGCCGTGCGCTCCGGCCACCACTGCGCGCATCCGCTGATGCAGTTCTACGGCGTGCCGGCCACGCTGCGCGCCTCGCTGGCGTTCTACAACACGCGCGAAGAGATCGACGCCTTCATCACCGCGCTGCTGAAGGTGCGCAAGCTGCTGCTGTAATGCGAGGAGAAATGGCGCTGCGCATTTCGCTCGTCATCCCGGCGCAGGCCGGGATCCAGTGGCGGAAGTGCCCGGTGATATGCCAACGCTCCAAGGCAGTGCCTTTTCGCGCCACGCATCGTTGTAGCGCCTCGCTACCGGATGACTCGCTTCGCTCACCCCTTCGGGGCCACCCTTCGGGAATTCTTCGCGCTACGCGCTCGTCCGGCCTGCGCCGGGATGACGACGCTTCGGGCGATTCCGCCAGTCGATAAAGAGAACCCCGCAGGCTCGCACCTGCGGGGTTTTCATATGCATGCCGTTCGGGCTTACCAGATCTTCACCTGCTGCTCGCCCGACCGCACCATCTTGTCCCCCGGCTTGCACTGGAACGCCTGCGCGAACGCCGCCATGTTCGACGGCGCGCCGATCGCGCGGAATTTCGCCGGCGCATGCGGATCGGTGTTGAGCAGGGTCAGCTGCGCGGCATCGCGGATGGTGCCGCGCCACACGCGCGCCCAGTTGAGGAAGAAGCGCTGCTCCTGGGTGTAGCCGTCGATGCTCCGCTTCGCTTCGGCCGGGTTCTTTGCCAGTGCCATCTGCAGCGCATCGTAGGCGGCGTTGAGGCCGCCCAGGTCGCCGATGTTCTCGCCCATGGTCAACTGGCCGTTGACGAACTTGCCGGGCAGCGCCTCGTAGCCGTTGAACTGCGCGGCAAGCTTGGCGGTGCGCTCGTCGAAGGCCTTGCGGTCGGAGTCGGTCCACCAGTTGACGTTGTTGCCCTGGGCGTCGAACTTGCTGCCCTGGTCGTCGTAGCCATGGCCCATCTCGTGGCCGATCACCGCGCCGATGCCGCCGTAGTTCAGCGCGTCATCCACCTTGGCGTCGAAGAACGGCGGCTGCAGGATGGCGGCGGGGAACACGATCTCGTTCTTCTGCGCGTTGTAGTAGGCGTTCACCGTCTGCGGCGTCATGCCCCATTCGCTGCGGTCCACCGGCTTGCCGATCTTGCCCACCATGTAGTCGTAGTTGAACTTGGCCGCCGCCTGCACATTGCCGAAGTAATCGCCGGGCTTCAGCGTGAGGCCGCTCCAGTCGCGCCACTGGTCCGGATAGCCGATCTTCGGCGTGAAGCTGGCCCATTTCTCCAGCGCCTTGCGCTTGGTCTCGGCGCTCATCCATTCCAGGTTCTCGATGCGCGACTTGTAGGCGGCGCGCAGGTTGTCCACCAGGCCCTGCGCGCGCTGCTTGGATTCGGCCGAGAAATAGCGCGCCACGTAGAGCTGGCCCAGCGCCATGCCCATGCTGTCGTTGACCGCGTCTAGCGTGCGCTTCCAGCGCGCCTTCATTTCCTTCTGGTCGTTGAGCGTCCTGGCGTTGAAGTCGAAGTCTTCCTGCTGGAAGGCCGTGGACAGGTAGGGTGCGGCGCTGTCCACCGCGTGGAAGCGCAGGTAGGCCTGCCAGTCGGCTACCGGCGTTTGCGCCAGCATCTGGTCGAACTCGGCGAAGAACTTCGGATGCGACAGCGAGAAGCCGTCCTTCACGTTGGCGCCCTGGGCCTGGAAGAACGCGGCCCAGTCGAAGTGCGGCGTGACTTTGCCGGCGTCGGCAAAGCTGACGTAGTGATAGCGGTTTTCCGGCTTGCGCAGTTCCACCGGCGGCAGCGAGGCCGAGGCCAGGCGTGTCTCGAACGCCATCACCGCCTTGGCCTGCGCCTGCGCATCGGCGGCGTTCACGCCGACCAGCTGCAGCGTGCGCGCGACGTGGGCGACATAGGCCTCGCGGATCCTGGCGAAGTCCGGCTTGCTGTAGTACTCGGCGGTGGGCAGGCCCAGGCCGCCCTGGCCGGCGTAGGCGATCTGGCGGCTGGAGTCCTTGAAGTCCGGGCTGCCGGAGAAGCGGAACGCCACGCCGTCGCCGCGCGCGTAGCTGTCGCGGATATAGGCGGCGACGTCGGCGCTGTTCTTCAGCGCATCGATGCGCGCTAGCTGCGGCTTGATCGGGTCGTAGCCGGCTTTCTCGATGGCCGCTTCGTCCATGCCGGAGGCGTAGAGGTAGCCGATCTTCTGTTCGATCGAACCGGCCTGGGCCTGGGCCGGATGCCTGGCGGCGGCTTCGGCGATGGTGCGCTGCGCACTCAGGCTGTCTTCGCGCAGGGCGTCGAAGGAGCCCCAGCGGGTGCGGTCCGGCGGGATGGGGTGGGCGGCGACCCACTTGGCGTTGACGAAGCCGTTGAAGTCGGCGCAGGGGGCGATTTTCTTGTCCAGTTCCTTGATGTCGAGGTTGCCGGCGGGGCCGGCGATGGCGACGGTGGACAGCGCCAGGGAGATGGCCAGGGCCAGCTTGATGTGTTTCATGGTGGGTCCCCTTGGGTGGCGGGTGCGGCGGGAGGGCGCGGCTAGCCGCGCAGGCTAGGCAGCCTGGGGAAGTGTTCGACAGTGTCGAAGGTCACTCACGCTGGTCATCCCGGCGTAGGCCGGGATCCAGTGGCGACCACGCGTGATTGTCGCGATGCCGCGACTTGGCCGCTTATGCAGCGGGCATTCCGTGCGCCTGCCGGCGCCCGGGTCACTTTCTCTTTGCTGGCCCAAAGAGAAAGTAACCAAAGAGAGAATGGCCTTAGAGCAACGGCTCGCGACGCGACTAGAAGGAGCAGTGGGCGTCTGCGGTAGCCTGATTAACCTGGGTCTACACGAAACGGCAGTGCGTTTACGTAGCGGGTGCTTCAACGTGCCGTTGCCGAGAGGACGTTCAAGAACCGGGGCCAGCTTTGGCTCTTCGTCCCTGCCTACCTCACGCTTTCCCCCCTCTCCCCTCCGGGGAGAGGGCAGGGTGAGGGGCCGGGCGGAGTGGTGCGCTGAAGGTCGCGGCAAGCGGCTGCAGATGAATTAGCTGAGTTTGACTGGCGTCAGCACTGGCTTGCGCGGACTGATGCGGTAGACGCAGCGGCGGGCGCCTGCGAGCAGGTGCTGTTCGCGTTTCACGCTTGCTTCTTCGCCGAGCACTTCCTGGAACAGCTCCAGCTCCGCGCGGCAGAAACCCTGGCAGGCGCGCGCGGCGGAGCAGATCGGGCAGTGGTCTTCGATCAATAGCCAGTCGCGGCCGTCTTTTTCCGCGCGGGCCATGTAGCCCTCGCGATCGCGGATGGCGGCGAGGCGGCGGATGCGGTCGGCGAGGGTGCGTGCGCTTGCGGTGGTCTGCAGGTACTGGCGGCGGTTTTCTTCGCGGCGGGCGTCGACCAGTTGGTCGACGCCGGCTTCGCCGAACAGGGCGCGGACGGAGGCGATCAGGTCGACGGCCAGTTGTGCATGGGCGTCGGGGAAGCGGGCGTGGCCGGTGGCGGTGAGGGACCACAGCTGGCGGGGGCGGCCGGCACCGGTGGAGCGTTCCTGTTCGCCGGCGATCAGTTGCTCGTCCAGCAGCTTCTGCACCTGCTGGCGGATCGCCTCGGTGCTGACGCCCAGGGCTTCGGCCAGGGCGGTGCTGCCTTGCGGGCCGAAGGTCTTGAGCTGGCGCAGGATGCGTTCGCTGGTTTCGATATTATCCAAGTTCATGCTTGTTTAATTCCCGTGGTCGGGTTTAATATCCCAAGTCATAACTTGGATATTGGCGCGCCCGGCGCGCATTGTCGAGGAAAGCATGGCAACGGCTGCGGCTTCCGCCTCCTGGGCGGATCTTCTTTCGGGGCGCAACGGCGTCCGTTCGGTGGCGCTGGCGGGCGGCACGGCGCTGCATGCGGTCAATATCTACGTGGTGACCACGATCATGCCGTCGATCGTGCGCGACATCGGCGGGCTGGCGTACTACGCCTGGAACACCATGCTGTTCGTGGTCGCTTCGATCATCGGCGCCACGCTGGCGGCGGCGCTGGCGGGGCGCTTGGGCGGAAAGGGCGCGTACTTGCTCGGGTTGGCGGTGTTCTCCGTCGGCGCGCTGGTCTGCGCGGTCGCGCCGTCGATGCCGTGGCTGCTGGCGGGCCGCAGCCTGCAGGGGCTGGGTGGCGGCGTGCTGGTGTCGCTGGCTTATGTGCTGATCCGCCAGGTGTTCGAGCCGGCGCTGTGGCCGCGCGCGATGGGATTGGTTTCGGCGATGTGGGGCATCGCCACCTTGTCGGGGCCGGCGATCGGCGGCGTGTTCGCGCAGCTGGGCGAATGGCGCTGGGCGTTCTGGAGCCTGCTGCCGGCGGTGGCGGTGCTGGGCGCTATCGTGCTGGCCTGGCTGCCCTCCGCGCCGGCGGGCGGCGAGCGCGCGGCGGTGCCGGGCGGGCGCCTGGCGTTGCTCGCCTTGTCGGTGCTGGCGGTGTCGATGGCCAGCCTCGCCGCGTCGCGCGCACTGCAATGCCTGGGTATCGGCATCAGCCTCGCGCTGGCGGCCTTGATCGTGCGCGCGGATCGACATGCGCAGGTACGCCTGCTGCCGACCGGCTCGTATGCGCCTTCGCGTCTGCGCTCGCTCTATCTGGTGATGGCGCTGCTGGTGATCGGCAGCACGGTCGAGATCTTCGTGCCGTATTTCCTGCAGACCATCCTCGGCCACGAGCCGCTGGAAGCGGGCTATCTCACCGCGGTGATGGCGGCCGGCTGGAGCTTCGGTTCCATGCTCAGCGCCGGCCGCGACCGTGCGTTCGGCGCGCGCTGCATCCGCTTCGGGCCGCTGCTGATGGCCATGGCGCTGGCCTTGCTCGCTTGGCAGCTGCAGCGGCCGGCCGCTGCGGCGCAAGGCATCGGTTTCGGCGCGCTCTGTGTGTTCCTCGCCTGCGTCGGACTCGGCATCGGCATGGCCTGGCCGCATCTGCTCACGCGCCTGCTGGAAGCGGCGCCGGCGGAAGAGGGCGCGCTGGCTTCTTCGTCGATCTCGACCGTGCAGCTCTATGCGATGTCGCTTGGCGCTGCGGTGGCCGGCTGGGTGGCGAATGCCGCCGGCCTCAGCGAGCCGGGCGGCGTGCCCGGTGCGCGCGCCGCGGCGCTGTGGCTGCTCGGCGGCTTCGCGCTGCTGGTCGCGCTGGGCCTGCCGGTCGCGCGGCGCGCGGCGCCGGCCCGCGCCTGAATTCCTCCCCCAACGAAGCACCCCAAGGAACGCTACGCATGGCTATCGAACTGCTGCCGCTGCCTTACGAGCTCAACGGCCTGGCGCCGCATATTTCCGCGGAAACGCTGGAATACCACTACGGCAAGCACCACCGCGCCTACGTCACCAACCTCAACATGCTGATCGCCGGCAGCGAACTCGAAAATCTGGAGCTGGAGGAGATCGTGCGCCGCGCCTCCGGCGCGATCTTCAACAACGCCGCGCAGGCCTGGAACCACAGCTTCTACTGGAACTCGATGAGCCCGCGCGGCGGCGGCGCGCCGCACGGCCTGCTGGCCGACCTGATCGCGCGCGACTTCGGTTCGCTCGACGCGTTCAAGGAAGCGTTCGCCAAGTCCGGCGCCGCGCAGTTCGGCTCGGGCTGGACCTGGCTGGTGCAGCGGCCGGAAGGCCAGCTGGCCATCGTCAACACCGCCAACGCCGATACGCCGCTGACCGGCGCCGACCGCCCGCTGCTGGTGGCCGACGTGTGGGAACACGCCTACTACATCGACTACCGCAACGCCCGCGCGAACTACCTGCAGGCGTTCTGGCAGCTGGTGCACTGGGAGTTCGCGGCCGACAACCTGGCCTGAGCGGCGCGCCGGGAAAACTACACACCAAGAAAACCACACGCTAAAAGAACCATAAGGTGCGGTCGCTACGCTCAGCCGTCGACCGCCACCTTGCCGGGACTTTGCGCATGAAAAAGCCGTCCATCCGCCTGCTGCCGCTGCTGCTCGCCGCCACCGTGCTGCCCGCGCTGGCCGCGCCTTCCGAAGCGCCGTATGCCGTCGCCGCGCGCCATGCGCTGGGCGGGCCGGGCGGCTGGGACTACCTCAGCCTCGATGCCGCCGCGCACCGCCTCTATATCGCCCGCGACGACCGGGTGATGGTGATGGATACCGCCAGCGGCAAGCTGGCCGGCGAAGTGGCCGGCATGCAGCATGCGCACGGCGTGGCCTTGTCGCCGTCCACGCACGAGGCCTTCGTCAGCAGCGGGCGCGGCGACGAAGTCACCGTGTTCGATACGCAGACGCTCAAAGTCACCCGGCATATCGCGGTCAGCGGCAAGAACCCGGATGCGATCCTGTTCGACAGCGCTTCCGGCCATCTGCTGACCATGAACGGCCGCAGCAACAACCTCAGCGTGATCGACGCGCAGGCCGGCAAGGAGCTGTCCACCGTCGCGCTGCCGGGCCGGCCGGAATTCGCGGTGGCCGACGGTAACGGCCTGCTGTATCTGAATCTGGAAGACAAGAACGCGCTGGCGCGCGTGGACCTCAAGGCCGGCAAGGTCACCGCGGTATGGGCGATGGCGCCGTGCGACGGGCCGACTGGCCTTGCGCTCGATGCGGCGCATGGACGCCTGTTCTCGGTATGCGACAACGGCTGGCTGATCGTCACCGACGCGCATGACGGCCACCAGGTGGCGAAGGTGGAGATGGGCAAGGGCCCCGACGCGGTGATCTACGATGCCGCGCGCCACACCGTGCTGGGTTCGGCGGGCGAGGACGGCGTGCTCAGCGTGGTGGCGCAGGACGATGCCGATCATTACCGCCTGCTCGGCAACCTGCCCACGCAGAAAAGCGCGCGCACCATGGTGCTGGATCCGTCCACCCACGAGGTCTATCTCGCCGCGGCGACAGCCAGCGGCAAGGGCAAGCCGGTGGAGGGCTTTCAGGTGCTGGTCGCCGCGCCGCACTGAGCGCGGCGCCATGGCCGGAGAGGGCGTCGCGGCATTATGATTCCGCTCATGCCCACGACCTCTCCCCCCGTGTTCCGCCCGGCCCTCGCGGCCGACGTTCCCGCCATCGTCGCCCTCGTCGAATCCGCCTACCGCGGCGATTCGGGCCGGCTCGGCTGGACCACCGAATCGGACCTGCTCGACGGCCGCCGCACCAATGTGGAAGGCGTGGCCGAGCTGCTGGTGCAGGCCGACAGCGTGGTGCTGCTGGCCGAGCGCGACGGCGAGCTGCTGGCCTGCTGCCACGTGGAGCGCCAGGGCGAGGCCGGCTATTTCGGCATGTTCGCGGTCAATCCGCTGCTGCAGAATGGCGGCATCGGCAAGGCCCTGCTGGCCGAGGCCGAGCGCCACGCGCGTGAGTGCTGGCAGTGCCTGGCCATGCGCATGACGGTGATCGAGCAGCGCGCGGAACTGATCGCCTGGTACGAGCGCCGCGGCTACCAGCGCACCGGCGAATACCGTCCGTTCCCCTACGGCGACGAGCGCTTCGGCATTCCACGCCGCGACGACCTGCGCTTCGAATGGCTGGTCAAGACGCTCGCCGGAGGCACGGCGTGAGCGAGGACGTCAGCGGCTGGACCTACGTTGGCACGCGCGCGGAACTGCTGCCCGGCGAGTTCAAGGTCGTGTACGACGAAGTCACCCAGGAACCGATCGCCATCTACAACATCGATGGCGAGCTCTACGCGGTGCAGGACCTGTGCACGCACGATGGCGGCGACCTCGCCGGCGGCGACGTGCATGGCTTCGAAGTGGAATGCCCGCGCCACGGCGCACGCTTCGACCTGCGTACCGGCGCGGCATTGTGCCCGCCGGCCTATGAGCCGATCGCGAAGTTTCCGGTACGCGAAGCCCTCGGCGGGATCTGGACGCGCGACGACCGCGAGTGAGGTTTACGCTTCGAAGCTGGCGTAGGTTGGGGTGAGCGCAGCGAACCCCAACGTTGCGCGGCGCTGCCAGGCATGGTGTTGGGGTTCGCTGCGCTCACCCCAACCTACGGCGTGAATACAACATGGGCGGCGACCGCGGATAAGCGCGTCCACGCCGCGCTGGCGTTTCTTTCATGCGCTCTTGTCCGCGCGCTGCCTAGCATGGGCCGACACTCCGCAGCAGGAGCAGCGATCCATGCGCGAACCCGACAGCTTCATGCTCGACCCGCACGACTGGGTGCCCAACCATCCGCGCCTGCCGGTGTTGATTTATCGCAGTGTGCTGGAAGCGATGGATGGCGAGGCCGCCGCCGCCGCGTTCGAGGCGATGTTCAGCCGCCACGGCTGGCCGCCGCGCTGGCGCAACGGCGTATACGGTTTCCATCACTACCACTCCACCGCGCACGAAGTGCTGGGTTTCGCCCGCGGTTCCGCGCGGCTGCTGCTGGGCGGCCCGGGTGCGCGCGAAGTGGATGTCGAGGCAGGCGACGTCGCGGTGCTGCCCGCCGGCACCGGGCACTGCAAGATGTCCGGCAGCGAGGATTTCCTGGTGGTCGGCGCGTATCCGCCGCAGCAGGATTGGGATATCTGCCGCGAGGCGGCCACGGACGTGATGCTGCACCGTATCGCGGCCTTGCCGTTTCCCGCGTCCGATCCGGTGCAGGGAAGCGATGGTGCGCTGACGCGCCTGTGGCAGCCGTCGGCCTGAACCTACGGCGCGAAGCGGTAGACCAGGGCCATCGAGCCGGTGAACTGGTCGGCCGTGCCGAAGCCGCGCACCAGCGGGCTGTCTTCCGCGTTGCCGAGCAGGCGCGCATAAGAGAGCGAGAACACCGTGGCCAGATGGCGGCCCAGCGGAATCAGACCGTCGTATTCCAGCCCCATCTGCTGGCTGCCGCCGCCCGGCTGCCACGGCGCCACGCCCAGCGCGGCGGCTTCCACCGCCGACAGGCCGAAGAAGCGGCGCATCGCCGGGCCGTTCATCCACTGCCATTGCAACTGCAGGCCGTGCTCGTAGCGGCCGATCGGCGGCAGCGCGGTAAAGGCGTACAGATTGAAATAAGCGCCGGCGCCCAGCGTGTCGTGCGCGGCATTCATGCCAACGTTCTGCGCTTCGCTGAAGTCGTATTCCGCATAGCCGCCCGCGTTGAGCCGCGGCGACAGCGAAGTGACCTTGCCGCCGAGCCGGCCGAGATCCTCGTGGCTGCGGCCCCACTGGTAGTTGCCGTACAGGCCGCCGTGCAGATGCTCGCCCATGATCAGGTCGAGCGTGGCGCCGTCGTCGGTGGACAGCGTGATGCGGTCGCCGAGCTTGGCCTGCACGTAGGGCGCGAGCTGGTCGCGGTGCGCGCGCGAACCCTGCCAGGCCGGCAGGCGGATAAAGCCGGCGCCGACCAGGTCGGCGTCGCTGGCCGAGGCGACGGCGTCGTCCGCGCGGCAGGGCGCGGCGATACCGAGCAGGGCGGCGCAGGCGGACGCCGCGAGCCAGCGGGCGAACGCACTCACGGCTGTTTCGGCTCCGCGTTCTTCGCGCCCGCATCGCCCGCGCTGAAACGCACCAGCACGCGCTGGCCGATGCGCGCCGAGGCCGGCGGCGGCTGGTCGAAGGCGAGCACGCATTCCACCGTGCGCGTGTTGGCGCGCACCAGTGGGTCGTCTTCCAGCGCGCTGGCGCCGAACACGGTACCGATGCGCAGCACGTGCGCACTGAGGTTGGGCATGCCGCTGCCGCTGTCGTCCACCACCTCGGCGCGCATGCCGGTGCTCACCGCGCGCACGAAGGATTCGTTGAGCTCGGCGCGCACCAGGCGCGGCTGCTCCGGCAGCAGCACGAAGGCCGGGCCGCCCTGCGGCGAAGCAGTGGCGCCGGGCTGGATCAGGCGCTGCACGATCTCGCCGTCCACCGGCGCCAGCAGGCTGCGCTGGGCCAGCTCGTAGCGCGCGCCGGCCAGCTTCTGCGCGGCCAGCGCGGCATTGGCGCGCGCATTGGTCAGCTCGCCCTGCAATTGCCGCGAGGCTTCGCGCGCATCGTCGGCGCTCTGCGCGTCACCGGCGCCGGCCTTGGCGGCGGCTTCCAGGCGCTCGGCGCGCTGGTCGGCGGCCTTCATGCGCGATTCGAGCAGGTCGGCCTGGGCCTGGGCCTGCTTCTGTTCCGCCTCGGCCGAAGTGACGGCGAGCTTCGACGGTTCGGTGTCGAGCATGGCCAGCAGCTGGCCCTTCTTCACACGGTCGCCTTCGTGCACCTTGATCTCGGCGACCACGCCGTCGCGCGGCATGCTCAGCTTGAGCAGGCCGCCTTCGATATCGATCTTGCCGCGCGCCACCGCGGCATACGGCGAGACGGCCGGCGCCGGTTTGCCGGTGTCGGCGTCGTCGCGCGAGCAGCCGGCCAGCGCGAGCGCGGCGGCGAGGGCGAGCAGGGGGAGGGAGCTCGAAAAGAGCGGGCGCGAACTCATGATGCGGATTCCTTGAGGCCCGGAACGGCGTCCGGCAGCGAGGGCTGGCTGCGGTCGCTGAGGATGCGGCCGTCCTCCATGGCGAGGACGCGGTCGGCATGGCCGACCAGGCGCGGATCGTGGCTGACGCACAGCACGGTGGTGCCGTGCGCGCGGGCGATGCGGTGCAGGATGTCGATGATGGTCTGGCCGTTGGCGGCGTCCAGCGCGCTGGTGGGCTCGTCGGCGAACAGCAGCTCCGGTTCCTTGGCCAGCGCGCGGGCGATCGCCACGCGCTGCTTCTCGCCGCCGGAGAGTTCCGACGGGCGCAGGCGCATGCGCGGACCCAGGCCCACTTCTTCCAGCGAGGCGATGGCGCGGCGGCGTGCTTCGTGCGGCGCCAGGCCGAGATAGCTCAGCGGCAGCTCCACCTGTTCCACCGCGTTGAGTGCGGGAAACAGGTTGAAGCCCTGGAACACGAAGCCGGTATGCAGCAGGCGGAAGCGTTCCAGCGCGCGGATGTCGAGCTGGCCCAGGTCCTGGCCCAGTGCGGTGACCCGGCCGCTGTCCGGACGCTGCAGGCCGCTGAGGATCGCCAGCAAGGTGCTCTTGCCACAGCCGGACGGGCCGGAAATCAGCGTGAGTTCGCCGGAGCGCATGTCCAGCGTGAGGTCGTGCAGCACGGTGCTGCGCACGCGGCCGGATTCGAACGATTTGCTGACGCCGCGCGCCTGCAGCGAGATGGTGGGGGAGGGCGTGCCCATGCTCATCGCAGCAGGCTCGCCGGATCGGCGCGGCGCAGGCTGCGCATCGCCGCCAGGCCCGACACGATGGCCAGGCCCATGCCCAGCAGCAGGCAGGCGGCCACGGTGATCGGGTCCAAGGCCACCGGCACGCTGCGGCTGCGCGCGAAGGCGAAGAAGATGCCGCCCAGCAGCGCGCTGCCGACCAGGCCGATCGCGCCCACCCAGAACGCCTGCTCCATCACCACTTTGCGCAGCGCGCCGACACCGACGCCGAGCGCGTTGAGCGTGGCGTATTCGCGCACCGAGCCGATCACCGCCGCGACCAGGGTCTGGCTGGTGATCACCGCGCCGACCAGGAATACGATGCCGGCCAGGAACAGCACGCCGGCGCCGGCGCCGGTGTCGAACATCCAGTAGAGCTGCGAGCGGCGGGCGAAATCGCGCGCGGTCCACACGTCGTAGCTGCCGAACGAGGTGGTGCCGCGCAGGCGCGCGGCCACCGCGGCGGCCTGGTCGGGGTCGTGCACCTTGGCCACGAAGTAGGTCATGCGGGTGGCATTGGCCGGGTCGGTATCGAGCTCGGCGGCGGTGGCCAGCGAGGCCACCACGTTGACGCCGCCCAGCGCGCGCAGGCCGCTGCTGACGCCGACCACGCGCACGCGGTGGCCGTTGATCACCGCCTTGTCGCCCACCTGCACGCCGAGGCTGCCGAGGTCGGCGCGATCGACGATCACCGCGCCGGGCTCGTTGAGGCGCGCGCGCAGCGCGGCGGGCAGGGCGTGCGCGAACATCATGCCGTCGGCGCGGGTGTCGATGCCGGAGACGAAGACGGACACGCCGCCGGTGTCGCTGGGGCCGCGCCAGTCGGCGTCGACCCAGTGGAAAGGCTCGACCTGGGTCACCGCCGGATCCATGCGCAGGCGCATTTCCACGCCGGCGTCGATCGGCCGTCCCAGGTTCACGCTCTGCGTGCCCGGGTAGCCGGCCCACAGGTCGGCGGAGGAGCCGGTGATGTACACGCTGGCGCTGCCGAAGATGCCCAGCACCAGGGCCGCCTGCAGCAGCTGCAGCAGGCCGGCGAAGCCGACCGCGAGGATGGCGGGCAGGAAGCGGCGCCATTCGTAGACCAGGGTCTTGCGGGCCAGCGCCACCATCAGTTGGTGCTCCGCGGCGGCGGGGGCGGCGGCATCGGCGCGCCGCCCAGGGCCTTGTAGAGCGAGACGTAGGCGAGGTCGCGCGCGGCGATCGCGCTGGCCAGTTCCAGCTCGGCGCGGTGGCCTTCGATCAGGCTGTCCTGCACGTCCAGCTTGCTGCCCAGGCCGAGCTCGGCGCGCTTGCGCACCGCGTCGCCGCCGCCGCGCGAGGCGTCGGCGGCCTGCTGCAGCGCCTGTTCGCGGCCGCGCAGCTGCTCCAGGTCGCCCAGCGCCACTTCGGTTTCGGCCACGCCCTGCAGCACGGCCTGGCGGTAGGCCAGCAGGGCGGCGTTGAGTTCGTGGTCCTTGGCGTGCGCCAAGGCCACGCGCTGGCCCCAGTCGAACAGCGGAATGTCGATGACCGGGCCGGCCGAGAAGATGCCTTCGTGGTTGCGCGCGCGGTGGTTGGTGGCGATGTTGATCGACCACTGGATCGACGAGCCGAAACCGATGTGCGGGTAAATGTCCTTGCGCGCCAGGCCCAGCTCGCCGGCGGCGCGCAGTACCTCGGCCTCGGCGCCGGCGATCTCCGGCCGCGCGCGCAGCAGGTCGGCCGGCGCGGCGGTGAGCTGCCAGGCGCCCAGGCGCGGCTGCGTGCCGGCTTCGAGCCAGGCCGGGTCGGGTTCGTTCTGGCCCAGCAGCACGGCCAGCTGCTGCGCGCTGGCGTTGATCGCCTGGCGCGGCTCGGACAGCGCGGCCTCGGCGCGGGCCAGCTCGGCCGACGCACGCGCCGCTTCCATGGGCGGCGCCAGCTTCAGGTCGACCCGGGTCTGCAGCAGGCGGGCCTTTTCCTGCTGCGCGTCGCGGATGCCCAGCAGCAGGGCTTCCTGGCGCTGCGCCGAGCGCAGTTCCACCCAGCGGCGGGTGACTTCGGCCACCAGCGAGACCTGGGCGCCGCGCAGCGCGGCCTGGGTGCCGTTGAGCTGGCCGTCGGCGACGCGCCTGCTGCTCTGCCAGGCGCCGAACAGCGGGAATTCCCAGCTGGCGTCGAAGCCGACCATGAAATAGGAGGCGCTGGTGTCCGGATTCACCACGTCATTGGTGCGCGCGTGGAGGTTGGGCAGGTAGCCGTCGCGCGAGTGGCCGTTGAGCTGGCGGGCCGCCTGCAGGCGTTCGGCGGCCTGGGCCACGTCGAGGTTGTTGGCCAGCGCGCGGTCGATCAGCCCGTCCAGCGCCGGATCGCCCAGCGCCTGCCACCAGCCGCGCAGGTCGGCTGCGGGCGGCGCCACGTTGGCGGGGGCGTTGCGCCAGGCCTCGGGCAGGGACGGTTTCAGCGCCGGCACGGGCGCGACCGAGCAACCGGCCAGCAAGGTACCGAGAAGCGCGCAAAGCAGCACCGGCGCGAGGCGTCCGATACGCGCGTTCGACGGTGGAATAGCGGTTGAGAACACGTCTTTCCCGGTCATCGGCGGAGGGTGGCTGCCTGGTCGCGGCCGCCTGGGAACCCGCGCCTGGCGGCCCGGCCGGGTGGGGCCGGCGAGCCAAGCCGTGCAGGGTATCGGCCTATGGTGACAGACAGCAATGGCATGAGCGGCGAGCATAACGTCCGGTGTCTTATGTTGGGCTTCGGATACAAGACTTCCGGCGGGGTGAATCCGGAAAGGGGGCCGAAAGGGGTGCACGCCTAAGGTTCAGGTATCGTGAACCCTGGAGTCACCGCGTGACGGCTTGGAACATCCTCTGCGACTTCGACGGCACCATTTCCGTCGAGGACGTGATCGACTCGCTGCTGGACCGTTTCGGCCGTCCCGGCTGGGAAGCGCTGGAGCAGGACTGGCGTGCGGGCCGCATCGGTTCGCGCGAGTGCATGAGCGGCCAGGTCGACCTGCTGGACATGAGCCGCGCGCAGCTGGACAAGCACCTGGAAGGCCTGTGGATCGACCACGCCTTTCCGGCCTTCGTCGCCAGGACGCGCGAGCTGGGTACGCCGATCCGCGTGGTCAGCGACGGCCTCGACTACGCCATCCACAAGATTCTCGGCCGCTACGGCCTGGACGACCTGCCGCTGGCCGCCAACCACCTGGCCCCGGCCGAGCCGCCGCGCCAGTGGCAGCTGACCTCGCCGTTCCAGGCCGAGGGTTGCCGCAGCGGCACCTGCAAGTGCGCCTGCGTGGCCCAGGCCCGCAGCGGCGGCGCCAAGACCCTGCTGATCGGCGACGGCGCCTCCGACTTCTGCGCGGCCGACCGCGTCGACTTCGTATTCGCCAAGCACCGCCTGATCGAGCATTGCCGCGCCGCCGGCATCCCCTACGTGCCGATCACCGGTTTCGAAGACGCGCTGGAGCTGCTGCCGCGTCTGCTCGATGGCAGCCTGCTCGCCGAGCATGCCCGTCCGGCGCCGGCCGTCGCCGCGGGCTGAGGCCCGCGGTTGCGCCCGTCATTGACTTAGCAAGACCCTGCCTTTCCCCATTCCGGATTTCTCGATGAACGCTTACGACCCCAACGCCGCCACCGGTGTGATTCCCGACGCGCAGCTGCTGGCCGACGAGGCCCAGTACAGCTCCTTCGGCGACACCGTGCACTATGTGGACCCGCCGAAGATCTTCCGCCACGGCCAGGGCAGCTGGATGTACGACACCGCCGGCGTGCCGTTCCTCGACCTGCAGATGTGGTACTCCGCGGTCAACTTCGGCTACGGCAACAAGCGCCTCAACGACACCTTGAAGGCGCAGATCGACACCCTGCCGCAGGTGGCCAGCCAGTACCTGCACCAGACCCGCATCGAGCTGGCCAAGACGATTGCCGTCGACGCGCAGCAGAAGTTCGGCCTGAAGGGCCGCGTGCACTTCAACGTGGGCGGCGCGCAGGCGGTCGAGGATTCGCTCAAGCTGGTGCGCAACTACAAGAACGGCAAGAGCCTGATGTTCGCCTTCGAGGGCGGCTACCACGGCCGCACGCTCGGCGCGTCGTCGATCACCTCCAGCTACCGCTACCGCCGCCGCTTCGGCCACTTCGGCGAGCGCGCGATGTTCATCCCGTTCCCGTATCCGTTCCGCCGCCCGAAGGGCATGACGCCGGAGGAATACTCCGACGCCTGCGTGCGCCAGTTCGAGCGCCTGTTCGAGACCGAATACAACGGCGTGTGGGACCCCAAGGTCAACCAGGCCGAATACGCCGCCTTCTACGTGGAGCCGATCCAGGGCACCGGCGGCTACGTCATTCCGCCGAAGAACTTCTTCAAGGACCTGAAGAAGGTGCTGGACAAGTACGGCATCCTGATGGTGGTCGACGAAATCCAGATGGGTTTCTGGCGCACCGGCAAGCTGTGGTCGATCGAGCACTTCGGCGTGACGCCGGACGTGATCGTGTTCGGCAAGGCACTGACCAACGGCCTGAATCCGCTGTCCGGCCTGTGGGCGCGCGAGGAGATGATCAATCCGGAGATCTTCCCGCCGGGCTCCACCCACTCCACCTTCAACTCCAACCCGCTCGGTACGTCGCTGGGCCTCGAAGTCATCAAGATGGGCTACGAGCTCGACTACGAGACCAACGTGGCGAAGAAGGGCGCGCACTTCCTGGACGCGCTGAAGGACCTGCAGAAGCGCCACAAGGAAATCGGCGACGTCGACGGTCTTGGCCTGGCGCTGCGCGCGGAAATCTGCACCGACGACGGCTTCACCCCGAACAAGGCGCTGCTGGACAAGATGGTCGACATCGGCCTGGCCGGCGACCTGGAGCACAACGGCAAGAAGATCGGCCTCGTGCTCGACGTGGGCGGCTGGTACAAGAACGTGATCACCTTCGCGCCCTCGCTGGACATCACGCACGAAGAGATCGACCTGGCCATCGCGCTGCTGGATCAGCTGCTGACCAAGGCCAAGAAGTCGATGTAAGGCTTTGCCGCCGCGGATGCGCCATGCGCGTCCGCGACGGTGGGTGAGAAGTTTTTTTGTCGATATTTCCCATGCAGGGGAAGCTGGCAAGCAAGGCGGCGCTTCGGTGCCGCCTTTTTTTGTGCGCGAGTGGACGCCTTATTTTCCATGGCGAGTTTTCTCGCTGAGAGCGATATGTGAATTCGTCCATCGCATGGGCGCGTTTTTACTAATTATCCGAATTCGCATTCGGTGAGCGGTTTTCTGATTTTTTCCCGTTCCTTTCCCACCTAGCATCGAGTCTCCACATGCGCCGGGATGCGCGGAGGGGCGCGATATCTGTTTCCACGGCGGGGTTGCACCGGTCCATCAAAAAGGCCGGATGTGGAGTTGTGCACGCTAATAACGGGAGATCTGGAATGAATGGGTTTTATCGCGCTTTTCGATATACAAGAAATACACGGAGCATGCTTGCGCCGGCACAGCGAGGGCAGGGAGACCGGCGAAGAGGTTTTCGGCAGCGACGGCGCCTTCCCTTGGCAGGGGCAGGCCTGTGGCTCATCGGGGCCGCGCTGGCAGCGCATGCGCCCGCTGGCCGCGCGAGGGAAATGCTCTATATCAACGACAACGACGACACCAGCTGCGGCGTGTTCAACGAATCCCTCGGCAGCCAGATAGCCAGCGCGGTCTGCAATATCGGCAGCCTTGCCGAGCTGCGCGCGCAGGGCGTGGTGGTCGGGGCGATGGTCGTCAACAGCAAGGGTACGTTCGTCAACGGCGGGCTTTCGATCGGCGGCGCGTTCGATGTGGGGTCGAACCAGATCCACGCCCTGCAGGCCGGCACCTTGGCCACCGACGCCGCCAATGTCGGCCAGCTGTCGCCGATGGTGGATGCGCTCGGCGGCGGAGCGAAGCTCGATACCTCCAGCGGTGCAGTGTCCGGTCCCGCCTATGTACTGGCCAATGGCGGCACGCGCACCACGGTAGGCGGTGCCTTGAGCGGGCTCGATGGCGCCATCACCGACAACAAGGACAACATCACCGGCTTGCAGAGCCTGATCGCGCAGGATGCGCTCAGCGGGACGATCCGCCTGGGCGGGACGCTGGGCGGCAACGCGGTCGACCTGTCCAGCAAGAGCGGCGGCAGGACGCAGACACGCCAGTTGACCGGCTTGTCCGAAGGCGCCCTGTCGAGCATCAGCACGGATGCGGTGACCGGCGCCCAGCTCCACGCCACCAATCAGAACGTCGCCGGCAACCGCAGCGACATCAGCCTGCTGCAGAACCGCATCGATAACGGCCTCGCCGGCCTGGTGCTGCAGGACGCAGCCACGCGAACCGTCACCGTGGCTGCCGCCAGCGATGGCGGCGCGGTCGACTTCACTGGCACCGACGGCGTGCGCGTGCTCAGCGGCGTCGCCGACGGCAAAGCTGATCATGATGCGGTGACGATCGCTCAATTGAAGGCGGTAGGCCTGGTCGGCCCGGAGGGCAACACGCTGGCCGCACTGCTGTACGACGACCTCGCGCTGGGCAGCGCCACCCTGGGCGGCACGCATGGCACGGTGATCCGCAATCTCGCGTCGGGCACGGTGGCGCTGGGCAGCATGGAGGCCGTCAACGGCGGCCAGCTCTACGACCTGCGGGTGGAGTTGGGCGATCAGATCGGCGTGTTGAATGGCCGCGTCGATACGCTCAACGTGAAAGTCGACGCGCTCCATCCGGTGCTGGTTAAGGACCCGGTTGCCGGGGGCAGGAACGAACCCGCCATCGCGCCGGGCACGGCACCTGGCAGTACCGCCGTCGGCGCCGGCGCCGGCGCTACCGGAAGCGGCAGCACCGCGGTGGGCACGGGCGCAAGCGCGACGGGTACCGACAGCACGGCGCTCGGCTCGAACAGCACCGCCAGCGGCAATGGTGCCGTGGCGGTAGGCGCCCACGCGGTGGCCGACCGCGACAACACCGTCTCGGTCGGCTCCGCCGGCAACGAGCGCCAGATCGCCAACGTGGCCGCCGGCACGGCGCGCACCGACGCGGCGAACTGGGGCCAGGTCCAGGACGCCGTGAGTGAAGTGCAGCACTGGGTGCGCGACCGCTTCCGGCAGGCGAGCCGGCTGGCCAATGCCGGTACGGCAGCGGCGCTGGCGGCGACCAACGTGCCGCAGGCCTATGCGCCCGATCAAAGCGCGCTAGGTGCTGGCATCGGCAGCTTCAAGGGACAGTCGGCGCTGGCGGTAGGCCTGTCGACGATCACGCCGGGCGGCCGCTGGGTGTTCAAAGGCAGCTTGAGCGGCAATACGCAGGGTGATGTCGGTGTGGGCATGGGCGCGGCGATGACCTGGTAGCCGCGGCCACGGCCAGGAACGGGACGGCGAGGCCTCAGGCGTCGCCGTCCTTCCTCGCGGTGCGTGCATGCGGAAACCGCACCTCCACGCGCAGGCCGCCTTCGTTGCCCGCCATGTAGCGCACCTGCGCGCGATGGCGCTGGGCGATGCGCTGCACGATCGCCAGCCCGAGCCCGGTGCCTTCCTCGTTGCAGCCCGGCACACGGAAGAAACGCTCGCCAAGCCGCGCGAGGAAGGCCGGCGGTACGCCGGGGCCGTTGTCCTCCACGCTGAGGCAGGCGCTGTCCTCGTCGTCGGCCACGCCCACCGTCACCATGCTGCCGCGGCCGGCATAGCGCAGTGCGTTGTCGAGCAGGTTGTCGAGCAGCTCCTGCAGGGTGATGCGGTCGCCGTCGATCCACACCGGACCTTGCGGGCCGTCGTAGCCCAGGTCCACACCGGCGGCCAGCGCTTCATGCACGCGCAGGGCCAGCAGTTCCGGCATCAGGCGGCAGAGATCGATCAAGCCGTGCGGGTCGCCGGTCTGATCGGGCGACTGCGCCCGGGTGAGTGCCAGCAGCTGTCCCGAGGTGCGCGTGGCGCGCTGGGTCAGGCGCAGGATGTGGTCCAGCGCATCGTTGACCGTTTCCCGCGACGGGTCGGCCTGCGCGCGCTCCACATGCACGCGCAGGCCCGCCAGCGGCGTGCGCAGCTGATGCGCGGCGTCGGCGATAAAGCGCTCCTGCAACGTGAGCATGGCGCGCAGGCGCGCGAACAGGCCGTCGATGGTGCGGGTCAGCGGCAGGATCTCCACCGGCACGTCGGCATCGCCGATTGGCGCCAGATCGTGCTCGCGCGCGGCGAGGCGCGCGGTCAGCGGGTCGAGCTGGCGCAGGCCGATGCGCACGCCGAACCACACCAGCACGAAGACCGACGCGATCAGCAGCGCCTGCGCGGGAATGCTCAGCAGCAGGATCTCACGCGCATTCTGGCGGCGATCGCGCAGCGTCTCGGCCAGGGTGACGGTGAGCGTGTCGCCGGCTTCGTGCGTGCTGTCGATCACCACGCTGGCGGCGCGCAGCTTGCGGCGGTCCACCACCGCATCGAACAGCTTCGGCTCGCCGTTCACCGCCAGCGACAGGCGCGAGGGCGGCACCAGGGTCGAGGTACCCGCGATCAGGCCGTGGTGCTCGCTGACGATGCTGAAGTAATTGATGTTGTTGTGGCCCTCGGGGTCGTACTGCAGCAGGAACTTGGCCTGCTCCGAGATCGGCCCGTCCATGCCCATCTGCAGCATGCGCGCCACGGTTTCGGCGCCGCCGGCCAGGTCGCGGTCGTGCACGTGGTTGGAATAGACCAGGGCGCCGGTGTAGGTGACCAGGCTTTCCAGCAGCAGCATCAGCATCAGCGGCACCAGCAGGAACGCGAGCAGGCGCCGGCGCAGGCTCTGCCGGCCATCCGGCTCCAGCAGGCGGTACAGCCAGGGCTGCGCGTCGGGCGCTTCGCTCACTCGGCGCCTTCCTTCGATTCCTCCAGCAGATAGCCCAGGCCGCGGATGGTGCGCACCTGGGTGCCGGAACCGGAAAGCTTGCGGCGCAGGCGGTAGATGGCGATGTCCAGGCCGTTGTCGGTCAGTTCCTCGTCCCAGTTGCACAGCGCTTCCACCAATTGCGCGCGGCTGGTGACGCGGTCCGGACGCGCGGCCAGCGCTTCGAGCAGGCCGAATTCGCGCGCGGTCAGCTCCAGCGGCGCGTCGTCCACCCAGGCGCGATGGCCGGGCAGGTCCAGGCGCAGCCGGCCGATGCTCATTTCCGGCGCGCCCTGCGCCGTGTAGCGGCGCAGCAGGGCGCGCACGCGGGCTTCGAATTCGGCCAGGGCGAAGGGCTTGACCAGGTAATCGTCGGCGCCCAGGTCCAGCACGCGCACGCGTTCGCGCAGGCCTTCGCGCGCGGTGATCACCAGCACCGGCAGGCTGGCGCCGCGCTTGCGCAGGCGCTGCAGCACTTCGCTGCCATCCAGGTTGGGCAGGCCCAGGTCCAGGATCAGCAGATCGTAGGGGGTGTCGCGCAAGGCGCTGTCGGCGCGCGCGCCGTCGTTGACGTGGTCCACCGCATGGCCGCTCTGGCGCAGCGAGGCGCAGACGCCGGCGGCGATGGCGGGGTCGTCCTCGGCGATCAGGATGCGCATGCGGGGCTCCTGTCGGCATGCGCCGGGCGGCGCGGGGGCTTGAGTGAATTGCGAGTCATTCTCATCTGTGACAGTATCCGTGCCCGGCCGCATCTCGGCGGCCCGATCGCCCGGCAGCTTAGCGCCCGGACCGATCACTGGGACAGATCGCACGCGGCGCCGTTCATCGCCGGCCAGCGATACCCGCACTTCTTTACGGGCACACGCATGGGCAGGCAGGCGGCAACAGGGGCACACGACGGGCGGAGCCGGGTCTCACAGGATCGGGCGGGACGTTCGTTCTGGCTCAAGCAACTGCATCGCTGGCACTGGATCAGTTCCGCCATGTGCCTGGTCGGCATGCTGCTGTTCGCCGTCACCGGCATCACCCTCAATCACGCCGCCCGCATCGAGGCGAAGCCGCGCACCGAACATCGCGCGGCGCAACTGCCCGCGCCGCTGCTGCGCGCGCTGGCCGGCGAGGACGAACGCAAGGGCGCCGTGCTGCCCGTCGTCGTGGCCGATTGGGTCCGCGGCGCGGTGGACGTCGACGTCGCCGGCCGCCCCGCCGACTGGTCCGCCGACGAGATCTACCTGTCCATGCCGCGCCCCGGCGGCGACGCCTGGCTCAGCATCGACCGCGCCAGCGGCAAGCTGGAATACGAGCGCACCACGCGCGGCTGGATCTCCTATCTCAACGACCTGCACAAGGGCCGCAACGCCGGCCCGGTGTGGGGCTGGTTTATCGATCTGTTCGCGCTGGCCTGCGTGGTGTTCTCCGTCACCGGCCTGCTCCTGCTGAAAATGCATGCCGCCCAGCGCGGCGCCACCTGGCCGCTGATCGCGTTCGGGCTGGTGCTGCCGCTGGTGCTGGCCCTCATCTTTATTCACTGACACCGAAGGAGCG
This sequence comes from Dyella sp. SG562, assembly GCF_011759495.1. Lineage (NCBI taxonomy): Bacteria > Pseudomonadati > Pseudomonadota > Gammaproteobacteria > Lysobacterales > Rhodanobacteraceae > Dyella > Dyella sp. SG562. The sequence goes on along the minus strand of NZ_JAAOYS010000001.1, from coordinate 69,328 downwards.
CCCGATGCGCCGCCTGCTCTACACCATGCCCGTCCTGCTGCTCGCCGCGCCGGCGGCGGCGGCCGATCTCGACGTCACCGTGCAGATCCCGCAACTGGACGTCGCCGAGTACCACCGCCCTTACACCGCGGTGTGGATCGAGCGCGAGGACCACAGCGTCGCCGCGCAGCTGGCCGTGTGGTACGCGCAGAAGGAAAGCAAGGAAGGCGCCGGCACCAAGTGGCTGCCTGAACTGCGCCAGTGGTGGCGCCGCGCCGGCCGCGAGCTGCAGATGCCGGTGGACGGCGTCTCCGGCGCCACGCGCCCGGCCGGCGCGCAGCAGCTGAAGTTCAAGCAGGGCAAGGCGCCGCTGGGCGAGCTGGCGCCCGGCAAGTACGAGCTGGTGGTGGAAGCGGCGCGCGAAGTCGGTGGCCGCGAAGTGGTGCGCGTGCCGTTCACCTGGCCGGCCGCCGCGCCGCAGCACCTCGATGCCAGGGGCAGCGCCGAACTGGGCGCGGTCAAGCTCGATCTGGCGCCCTGAGCGCGGCGTTTCCCTCTTCATTGCAAGGAGTCACTCATGTCGCTTCGTTCGTTCTCCCTGTCCGCGCTCGCCCTGGCTCTCTGCCTGCCATTCGCTGCGCAGGCGCACAAGATGTGGATGCTGCCCTCGGCCACCAATGTCTCCGGCGCCGATCCGTGGGTGACGGTGGATGCCGCCGTATCCAACGACCTGTTCTTTCCCGACCACGTGCCGGGCGACCTGTCGCGCCTGGTCATCACCGCGCCGGACGGCCAGATGGCCAAGCCCGAGAACAGCGTCACCGGCAAGTACCGCAGCGTGTTCGATGTGCATCTGACCCAGCAGGGCACCTACAAGCTGGCCCTGGTGAACGCCGGCGTGTTCGCCAGCTACGAGCTGGGCGGCGAGAAGAAGCGCTGGCGCGGCGACGCGGCGAACCTGGCGAAGGAGCTTCCCGCCGGTGCGAAGAATGTGGAAGTGAACGAATCGGTCAACCGCGTGGAAACCTTCGTCACCAACGGCAAACCCAGCGACGCCGCGCTCAAGCCCGGCGGCAAGGGCCTGGAGCTGGTGCCGGTCACCCACGTCACTGACCTCGTCGCGGGCGAAGGCGCCACTTTCCAGCTGCTGCTGGACGGCAAGCCGGCCGGCGACGTGAAGGTCACCGCCATCGCGGGTGCCACGCGCTACCGCAACGCGCAGGACGAGTTCGACGCCACCACGGGCAAGGACGGCAAGTTCACCCTGACCTGGCCCAAGGCCGGCATGTACTGGATCAACGCCAGCACGCAGGACGACAAGACCAGCGTGAAGCAGGCCAAGCAGCGCCGCCTGTCGTATACGGCGACGCTGGAAGTGCTGCCGCAGTAAACCGCGCCATGACAGTAGCGGCGCACGCCGTGCACGAGCTGCACGGCCACACCATGGGCACCACCTGGTCGGCGCGCGTCGTCGCGCCGGCCGGTCTGCCCATGCGCGAGTGGCAGGACGGCGTGCAGCGCTGTCTCGATGGCGTCGACGCGCAGATGAGCACCTACAAGCCGGACTCCGCGCTGTCGCGCTACAACGCGGCGCCAGCCGGCACCTGGCAGGCCTTGCCGGAGGAGTGCTTCGCGGTGATCGCGCATGCCTTGCGGCTGGCGCAGGCGACAGGAGGCGCCTACGACCCGACCGTTGGACCGCTGGTCAATCTCTGGGGCTTCGGTCCGGACGCGCAGCCCGGGCAGACGCCATCCGACGCAGCCATCGCCGCCGCGCGCGAACGCATCGGCTGGTGGAAACCGCAACTCGACGAAGCGGCGCGGCAGATCTTCCAGCCCGGCGGCGTCTATATCGATCTCTCGTCGATCGCCAAGGGCCATGGCGTGGATCGCATCGGCGACTGGCTCGACCAGGCCGGCGCACAGGCGTGGCTGGTGGAAGTCGGTGGCGAGATGAAGGCGCGCGGCACAAAGCCTGACGGATCGCCTTGGCGTGTCGGCATCGAGCGTCCGGATGGTTCCGGCGCCTACGATCACGTGATTGCCTTGCGTGGAGGCGCCATCGCCACATCCGGCAACTATCGGCGCAGCTACAGGCATGACGGCGCGCTGCGCTCGCATCATATCGATCCGCGCACCGGCTATCCGGTGGCGAGCGCGGTGGCGTCGGTGAGCATTCTCGCCGCATGCGCCATCGATGCCGATCCGCTCGGCACGGCCATGACCTTGCTGGGGCCGGACGACGGCCTGGCATTCGCACGCGAGCGCGAGCTGGCCGTGCTGTTCGTGCTGCATGGCGAGCGCGGTTGGCAGACGCGCATGTCGCCGGCCTTCGAAGCGGCACTGCGCGCGTGACGAAGCCGGTGGCTGCCAGCCGGGGCGAGGCGCTAGGCCATGCGCTGGTGTTGCTGCCGCTGCTCGCGCTGGCGGCGTGGTTGTTTTCGTTGCATGCCGGCGCGCTGCAGTGGCGTGATCCCGGAGCGCGGCGCTGGCTGGAAGCATCGGCGAGCGTGCTCGCATGGCTGGCTTTGATCGCTGCGCTGCATTGGCATCGCCGCAAGCCGCATGCCAACGATGCGGCAAGCGCCGACGCGCTTTTGATCGCCTGCGCCAGCCAGACCGGCTTCGCCGCGCAGCTGGCGAGCCAGACCGCGGAAAGCTTGCGCACTGCCGGCATGCCGGCGCGTCTGGTGCCGCTGGGCACGCTCGACGAAGCAGCATTGCGCAGCGCCGGTCGCGCGTTGTTCATCGTCAGCACCACGGGCGAGGGCGACGCACCGGACGAAGCAGCCGCCTTCGAACGTGGCTGCCTCTCCCATATCGGCAATCTTGCTGGCCTGCGCTACGGCCTGCTCGCCCTGGGTGACAGCGACTACGCCGACTTCTGCGGCTTCGGCCGCCGCCTGCGCCATTGGCTGGCGCAATCCGGCGCGCAGCCGCTGTTCGATCCGGTGGAAGTGGACAACGGCGACGCCGGCGCGCTGCGCCATTGGCAACACCATCTGGCCATGCTCAGCGGCGCCACCGAGATGCCCGATTGGCAACGGGCGCCGTATGGAATTTGGCGGCTGGCCGAGCGCCGGTTGCTCAATCCGGGCAGCCTGGGTGGCCCTTGCTTCCATCTCGCCTTGCGGCCGGAAGATGGCGCGCTGGCATGGGAAGCCGGCGACATCGCGGAGATCGAACCGCGCCATGCCGCGGATACGGTGTGTCGATGGCTGGCCGCCACCGGATTCGATGGCACGACCGTGGCCGGCAACGAAACCTTGCTCGACCGCCTCGCGCGCAGCCATCTCCCCGAACCCGCGGACGTCGCCGGCCTCGACGCGGCAAGCCTCGCCGCGCAACTGCAGGCACTGCCGCATCGCGAATACTCCATCGCCTCGATTCCCGCCGACGGTGCGCTGCACCTGCTGGTGCGCCGGATGCAACACGGCGACGGGCGCGCGGGCCTGGGCTCCGGTTGGCTGACGCAACATGCGCAGTTGGCTTCGCCCATCGCACTGCGCATCCGCGCCAACCCCTCGTTCCGCCCACCGGCCGCGGAGTTGCCACTCATCCTGATCGGCAACGGCACCGGCCTGGCCGGCCTGCGCGCACTGCTGAAGGCGCGCATCGCCGCTGGCGCGCGGCGCCACTGGCTGCTGTTCGGCGAGCGCCAGCCCGATCGCGATTTCTTTCACCGCGACGAACTCGAACGCTGGCAGCGCGAAGGCTGGCTGGAACGGCTGGACCTGGCCTGGTCGCGCGAACCGGCGGCGCCGGTCTATGTGCAGCAACGCGTGCGCGAGTCCGCCGCGCTATTGCGGAGCTGGGTCGAACAAGGCGCAGCGATCCGCGTATGCGGCAGCCTCGCCGGCATGGCGCCGGCCGTGGACGAAGCCCTGCGCGAGGTCTTGGGCGACGAGCGGCTCGAGCAGATGCGCATGGATGGACGCTACCGAAGAGACGTCTACTGAAGGCGCAGGTTGGGGTGAGCCGCAGGCGAACCCCAATCATGCGATGCGCCAAGGGTGGGCCTGTTGGGGTTCGCCTGTGGCTCACCCCAACCTGCGTGTCTTAAGCGTGACCTTTGGCCTATGCCTCGACCCGTGCCCATGGCGCAACCTGCCGTATCACCTGGGGAGAAACAAAGATGGTGGGACGAGGGGGCAGGACCATAGGACTGCTGCTGGCGCTGGCCGCCGCATGGGCAGTGCTCGCACAGGACGCACCGGCACCGGCGAGCAGCAGCCCGCCAGCGCAGCCGGCAGCGGCGCCGGCACCCGCCGCGCCAGCGGAGGTTCCGCTCGCCGGCGCCAACGCCGCCGGTGCGCGCCAGGCCAGCGCGCCGAATGCATGGGGTGGCGAACGCAGCGGGAATGAGCCGACGCTGTCCGACCGCGTGGTCGGCTACCGCATCGACGCGGAGCTCGATGCCACCAAGCACGCCGTCACCGGCAGCGAGCAGATGACCTGGCGCAACCGCAGCGACCGTCCGGTGCGCAGCGTCTACCTGCATCTGTACCTCAACGCTTTCAAGAACGAGGGCAGCACCTTCTTCACCGAACGCCACGTGCTTACCGCACACGGCCGCTCGCGCGGCGCGGCGACGCTGAAGAAAGGGCAGTGGGGCTATATCGATCTCAAGCGCGTGCAGCAGGGCAGCGCGGTGCTGAAGTGGAGCTTCGTGCAGCCGGACGGCGGCCCGAAGACCGACCAGACCGTGGTGCGTGTGGACCTGGCCCAGCCGGTCGGCGCAGGCGAAACGCTTACCCTCGATATCGACTTCCTCAGCCAGTTGCCGCGTGTGGTCGAGCGCACCGGCTGGTGGGGCGATTTCAATCTGGTTGCGCAGTGGTTCCCGAAGATCGCGGTGCTGGAACTGCCGGGCGAGCGCGGCGCCGGGGAAGTGCGCTGGAACGCCCACGAATTCCATTTCAATAGCGAGTTCTACGCCGACTTCGGCAGCTACGACGTGCGCCTCACCGTGCCCTCCGACTACACCGTCGGCGCGGTTGGCGAACAGCAGGGTGCGCCGACCCAGGCCAATGGCAAGAGCACCTATCACTTCGTGCAGGGCGACGTGCACGACTTCGCCTGGGTCGCCGCCAAGGGCTATCAGACGCTGGACGGCAGCTTCACCGGGCCGGGCGTGCCCAAGGTTGCCGTGCGCGTGATCTATCCGCCGGAATACAAGGCCAGCGCGCAGCCGGTGCTGAAGGCGACCACCGATTCGCTCGAGTTCTTCTCGCGCACGCTCGGCGCGTATCCGTACCGCACCGTCACCGCGGTGGTGCCGCCGTACAACGGCGCCGAAGCGGGCGGCATGGAATACCCGACCTTCTTCACCGCGGAAGGTTATTCCAAGATCGACGCGCAGACCTCGGACCAGTGGGAAATCGACTTCGTCACCATCCACGAATTCGGCCACGGCTATTTCTACGGCTTGCTCGCCTCGAACGAATTCGAGGAGCCGATGCTCGACGAAGGCCTCAACGAGTATTGGGACGAGCGCATGCTGCGCGAACGCAACCAGCCGATCCTGGTGCCTAGCTCCTTCGCCGCGCGCATCGGCATCCATCCGTCGATGGACGTGTTCGTGCAGGAGCGCCTCGGCGCCGGGCTGAAGTCGCCGTACGACCCGCTGTCGGAGAACGCGTGGAACCGCTTCTCCAGCAGCAGCTACGGCACGGTGTATTCGCGCACCGCCACGGCCATGCACGACCTGGAAGAGCGCCTGGGCAAGCCGGTGATGGAGAAGGCCTTCCGCGAGTACTACCGGCGCTGGCACTTCCGCCATCCGTCGGTGGCGGATCTGCGTGCCGTGCTGATCGATGTGTCCGGCGACGCCAAGAACGTCAATGAGATCTTCGACCAGTACGTCTACGGCACCTCGTTCATCGACGACCGCATCGCCTCGATCGACAACGACGAAGTGCTGCCGCAGGCCGGCGTGTTCGACAAGGACGGCAAGCGCGACGAAGTCGTCGCGGACGACCTGGAAAAGCAGCTCGACAAGCAGCGCGAGAGCTGGGAGAAGGCGCATAAGAACGCCAAGTCGTGGGAGGGGCCGTTCCCCTGGCGCGGCACGGTGACGGTGGTGCGCGAGGGCGCACCGGTGCCGCAGCTGCTGCGGGTGACGTTTGCCGACGGCAGCCACGAGGACGTGCGCTGGAACGACAACCGCCGCTGGGCGCGCTTCGTGTTCGACAAGCCGTCGAAGCTGGTCTCGGCCGAGCTCGATCCGGAACACAAGATCCTGCTCGACGCCGACAAATTGAACGACAGCCGCACCACCAAGGCGAACGCCGCGGCCTCGCGCCGCTGGACGTCCGACATGGCAGCGCTGCTGCAGGCTTTCTACTCCTTCCTGGTGACGCTGTGATGGCCTTCAAGAACTCCCGTCGGGTTTCCCTGGGCGCCTTGTTCGGCGCTCCCGTGGCCGCGCTGCAGTGGCGGCTGTTGCTGCTATGGACGCTGCTGCTGTTGCTGCCCACCGTGGTGGCGGCGCTGCCGCTGCTGCGCACGCTCAGTCAACTGCTGGATCACTCCGTGCATGCCGAGGCCTGGGCGCAGCACTTCGATGCGCTGATGTTCGGCGACACCGTGCGCAGCGTGATGAACAACGGCAGCGGCGTGCAGGGCGGTTTTATCGCCGGTGCGGTGCTGACCGTGCTGCTGGCGCCGCTGCTCAACGGCATGGCGGTGGGCGCCGGCCGCGCCGGGCGGCCGCTGGGTTTCGGCCATCTGCTGCAGAGCGGGGTGGTGGAGTACGGCCGCATGTTCCGGCTGATGCTGTGGACGGCGCTGCCGTATGCCGCGGCGCTGTGGGCCGTGAAGTGGAGCATGGATCTGCTGGACGACAAGACCGAGGTGGCGGTGCTGGAGTCGCAGGCGCAGGCGTCGACGCATTGGCTGCTGGCGCTGGCGGTGTTGTTTGTGGTGCTGGCGCAGGTGATCGCTGATTCGGGGCGCGCGGCGTTTATCGCCGACGTTGGCTTGCGCTCGGCGACCAAGGCGTTGTGGCGCGGGTTTGTGCAACTGGTGCGCAGGCCTTTCAGCAGTTTGCTGGTTTATGTGGTGGTGACGGTGGTGGGGTTTGGGGTTGCGTTTGCGTTGGGGGTGGCGCGGGTGCATGTCACTGCGGTGGGGGGTGGCGTTTTGCTGGGGTTCCTGCTGATGCAGGTGGCGGTGATGGCGATGGCTTGGGCGCGGGTGGGGAGGGTGTTTGCGTTGGCGGAGGTGGGGCGCTCACTTGGTGGTGGTGGGCGGCGCGCCGCTTTTTGATCGTCATTCCGGCGTAGGCCGGAATCCAGTGGCGGTATCGCCTGGTTGTTGCGTTGGCGCGTATGGGTCTCGCCTTTGGCGAGGGTTTCGCCCCGCTGCCGCGGGGCGAGTTACTTCTTCTTTGCGTGCCCTAAGTCAAGCCTATATAAACTTCTCGCATGTGCGAAAAAAAGCGGCCGTTAGGCCGCTTGGTAGTGTCTCACTTCATCGTGCTTGGCGGACCGGAGAACACACGAAGGTGTCCTTGTCCTACAAGGAAATTCTTGTAGGAAGCGAGCATGACATTCCAGGCCTCCCGGGCAACGACGGGGCCTCTTTCGATGACCTTTTCGTTCTCATCGATGATAGCGAACGTCGCCTTCTGCCCCTCTCGGGTCTCAGCAGAAAGGCCTTCGAAGCAGACCGCGGTAAGGGTGGCCTGAGTCAGGCCGCCGGTTGAGGGAATACCAATCATGCATGCTCCAGCAAGAGGAAGGGATGGGACGCGAGCGTTTCGGAGAAGGTCGCCAAGACGGTGCGGAGATATCCACGAGCGTGGTCATGGCGACGATCAGCAGCATCACGCTCGTCTTGAGGTTGGGCAAGGAGAGGCCGTTCTGAACGAGGTCTCGCAGAACAACGTGGGTGCTGCATAGGCGGCCAAGCGTGGCGAAAGAGGCCACTATCGTCGGCAAGGCGGGGCACATGAGCAATCTTGTCGTGGTGTATGAGTGGACGAGTACACAAGCGACGGCTCTGCGATGGAGACGAAGGCAAGCCTCTGTCCATAGCGGGGCGGGCTATAGGTACAAACAGCCACCCAAGAGAGCGGCTACACGACCGACTGGGCTGGTGCAATGTGCGGCGGCGTTTTGACGAGCACTATCCGATGCACCAACGCCGGCACGCAGCTGCGCGATCATGGAGATGATTGTCGATCCCAATGGAGAGGGACGTGTCGCTCTTGGGCTCGAAAATGTTTGGCCCCATCGGAAAAAGGTAATCACGGTCATCATGCTTTTTCATAGATATGTTTTTCGCGCTGGATCAATGCCATAGAGGTTGATCCCCACGGTAATCTTTGAGGTGATGAGAAGGTCACTGATTACCTCCTTAGAAGGTAATGGCGCGGACGGAGCCGGCCACGAAAAATCAATGACTTAGGAGGTGATTACCTTTAGGGTTACCTTTGATCACTTTTTGAGGTAACCATTGATCTTCGTAAGATCAATGACTTGGACGCCAAAAAGCGACGGATTACCTCGATTACCTGTCTCCGGTATAGCCGGACTTTCCAGCGGAAGGTAGGAGCTGGCGGGCATAGAAAACCCGCCACCGCAGAGTTAGTGCTGGGCGGTGCTGGGGCTCCGCTTCTCGATACGCTCCCTCAACGTGGCCGCTTTCGCTGGCGCGTGCATAAGCCAGGGCATCCACCGTCGCGAGCGATCACACGGGACCTGTTGGCGTGCGTCAAAGCGCGTCGCTGCCGCCTCACTTTTCATGCCCGCCAGACCGCGTCAGACGGACCCTGGAGGGCTGTGAATAGCTGCGTCGAAATCGACCTCTAAAGGGTGCGCGGGTGAGGCGGGGGTAACTGCGCAGCTCAGGGGGCAAGCGCATCCCCGATCAGGCATCTCTTGCATTTCAGTCGAGAAATAATATGATGACGATCATATGAGACGAACTGCCACTCGATCCAAGGCAGCGACGCACGAGCGCATCGTCGAAACTGCCGCGCGCGCCATCCGCCGCAGCGGGTATGACGGCACTAGCGTTGCCGACATCATGAAGGAAGCTGGCCTGACGCACGGTGGGTTCTACGCTCATTTCACTTCACGTGAGGCGATGCTGGCTGAGGCGGCGGATCGCGCAGGCGCCGAGGCTGTCGCCGCCTCGGCACAGATCGCTGCCTCTGTGCCGCCGGAGCAGGCATTGCAGCGGTTGCTGAGCGCTTACCTGTCAAAAGAGCACGTTAAAAGTCCAGAAATGGGCTGTCCCGTCGCGGCGCTTGGTTCGGAGATGCCGCGCCAGGCGGAGGAGGTGCGTCGAGCCGCCACGCGCCGGATCAAGGAGATGATCGATGTGATTGCTCGTCAATCGCCCGATTGGGGGCAGCCGGGCGCGCATGAGCATGCCCTGGTCACCGCAGCCACGATGGTTGGCGCCCTGGTCATGGCTCGTGCTGTGGATGATTCCACGCTCTCCGATGCGTTATTGAAGGCTGCGTTGAATCACCTCGTCCCGGCCACAGCCTGAGCGGCGCCGCGGCTGAGCCTTTTTGTGAGCATGAATATGATGAACATCATAATCAGAGCATTGGAAGGCAATACCGCGTCGACCTGATAACGCACCGCTTCACCTCATCGAGTTCACGGCTACACGTCAAAAGGCATTCCCATGAAACCTAAGAAATCTATCGCGCTGGTCACGGGTGCCTCCTCGGGCATCGGCAAGGCGACGGCGGAGCGCCTAGCCTCCGCCGGCTATACGGTCTACGGCACCAGTAGACGCGTAGCGCAGGTCGGTCAGCTGCCCTTTGCGATGCTGCCGCTGGACGTGACGCGGGACGAGTCGGCGGAAGCCGCAGTCGGAGAAGTGATCCGGCGAGAAGGCCGCATCGATCTACTCGTCAACAATGCCGGCTTCAGCGTTGCTCCCGCCGGAGCGGAGGAAAGTTCGATCGAGCAGGCGCAGGCGATCTTTGATACCAACTTTTTCGGTCTCATCCGTATGACTCGCGCCGTCGTGCCTCACATGCGACGCCAAGGCGGCGGTCGCATCATCAATATTGGCTCCGTGCTTGGTTTCCTGCCGATGCCATACGGGGCGCTCTATGCGGCCACCAAGCACGCGGTCGAAGGCTACTCGGAATCACTCGACCACGAACTGCGCACGCGAGGCATCCGGGTCTCCGTCGTCGAGCCTGCGTACACGAAGACGCAATTCGAGGCCAACTTTCTGGAGCCCGATGCCAAGCTCGACGAGTACCGTGAGATTCGTGCGGCACTGGCCGAAAGAACGAAGAAACTCGTCGAGGCGGGAGATAAACCCGATGTTGTTGCCGATACTGTGTTGAAAGCTGCTCTGGCGCCCCATCCGAAGCTGCGGTACACCGCCGGCGGCCGAGCGCGCGGCCTGCAGCTCCTTCGCAAATACGCACCCGCCAGCGTGATGGACGCCGGGATTCGAAAAGATCTTCAGCTCGATGCTGTGCGGGCAAGGCGTACACCATGAAAGCGTTCATCGTAGACCGATACGGCAAAACCGAGACGATGCGGCTCGGCGACATGCCGAAGCCCTTGCTCGGGGATGACGATGTGTTGATCGAAGTCCACGCCGCGGGTGTGAACCTGCTGGATTTCAAGATCAAGAGCGGCGAGTTCAAGCTCATCCTGCCCTATCGCATGCCACTGGTATTGGGCCATGACGTGGCCGGCATCGTGGTTCAAGTTGGATCGCGCGTTCGGCAATTCAACATAGGCGACGAAGTCTATGCACGGGCGCCCGATCACCGCATCGGCACATTCGCGGAATTCATCGCCGTGAACGAAAACGATGTCGCGCCCAAGCCCGGGAATCTCACCATGGAAGAGGCGGCGTCGATCCCATTGGTCGGCCTGACCGCTTGGCAAGCCCTGGTTGAAAAAGCTCACCTGAAAAAGGGCCAGAACGTATTCATCCAGGCTGGATCCGGTGGCGTAGGCAGCTTCGCCATTCAATTGGCCAAGCATATGGGAGCCACCGTGGCGACCACCACGAGCAGCGCGAATGCAAAGCTGGTGAAGAGCCTTGGGGCGGATGTCGTCATCGACTACCGGAAAGACGATTTTGAGAACGTGTTGCAGGATTACGACCTGGTCATGCATAGCCAGAACGCGGAAGCGCTGGAGAAGTCCTTGCGTGTGCTGAAGCCCGGCGGAAATCTCATCTCGATCTCCGGCCCTCCCGATCCAGCATTCGCAAAAGGTATCGAGGCGCCATGGTTCGTCGTGCTCATTGCCCGCCTGTTGAGTTCTGGTGTCAGGAGGAAGGCAGCCCGCCGTGATCTGGGATACGCGTTCTTATTCATGCGGTCCAACGGGCCTCAGTTGCGAGAGATCACCCGGCTTGTCGAGGCTGGGGTCATCCGCCCCGTCATGGATCGGGTGTTCCTATTCGAATCGGTCAGCGAGGCCTTGGCCTACGTCGAAGCGGGGCACGCCAGGGGCAAGGTCGTCGTCAAGGTCAAATGAGCAAGAACGCTTCGACTCGTGCACGTGGCAACTGGACATGAGGCCAGAGTGTGCGCTGGGCGGTGGCCAGGGGGCGCCGGTATTTCTTCGCAGCCATTCGTGGCGCAAGCTCTACGTATTCCCTGCCTGTTTGAAAGAGTCAGCGCAAACCGCTTTGCAATAGGGCCGCCCATGACAAATCGACCGCGTTCCGCCAGGCGGCTTTCATAGATGCCGCAGTTCATGCGGCCGTTATTCAGGGCCACACACCAGGCTTCTTCATTCCGCTACATGACGCGCAGCCCATTGGCGAGATCCATGGTGAGATGCGCGGGAACGGTGTCGTCTGGTCGAAGAACGACCGTGCGACGGCAGCAGGCCGCGTCACATGACGAGCAATGCGCAGCGGCGATCATGCGAGGCCATGCCGGCGGACTAGCTGTTCGAGTTGGTATGTGAGGTCTTTGGCGCGGAATGAGATCGGCGCTGTCTCCCTGGTTTAGTGAAGCGTAGGGGTTTCATGGCGGCGATGGTATTCGTCGATGCTCGCGAAGACCCGTTGTCGGATCAGCTTCTCGCAATGGACCTTTCCGAGGCTGCAAATGAAGTGGCTGGTGATGAAAGTCACTGACCCCTCATCATCTTCTAGGCTCGCCGACCAGCTCACGTTGCCGCTTTCTTGCTGGTAAGCAACGATGTAGATCAAGTCTCGATACGAACCTCTGATTTCGTCGGACACAATGGCGATCTCCTGCGACTGGAGCGAAGACGAGTCAGGGACCCAGTCGCAGGTCATGCGCGTGACAGGTGGCCGATGTGCTTCATGGCTTCACGTGGTGTAGCCCTAGGAGCATATGAAGAATGTTAAGTCCAGTAATGGCATCGACATGGAAAGGGACAACTGCCCCTGATCGCTCGTCTACTCTCGGCGCGATCCAGGAACGAGATCCAGTTTGTTCGGTGCTCTTCCAGGGTGGTTCGGATCACGCTTGAAGTGCGGTGACCGGGTGTACTTCGACGCATCGTTTTCGCCGGAATTGTCTTTTTTCGCCGGCACAGTGGCGTAGACGGCATGAATATCTGCCGCCGTGAAGGGCTTCGGAGGGTGCGTCATGGGATTCTCTGAGTAAGGAGGGTGCCGGCAACGAATGCCGGGGACAAATCGCCGAGCCGGGGATGGCTACTCGGATACAGCAGGCGGAATCTGCTTTTCAGGTCGAGAATGACCTTCGTATACGCTTGGCGACGCGAGCACCTCTGACAGGCGGAATAGCGCTTTTGGGCCAGCATAGCGTATCGGCTTCCCCACTGCTGTTACCCGTAAGGCCGGCGAGGCGACTTGCTCGCACCCATCGATGAGGGAGTTGCCGTTTTCAAGCCTGGCAATCAGCACCGCAGGCTTGCGCTTGCTTGAATGATGGCATCGACTCAGCTCCCTCATGCTGTGGTAACGGAAGACACTCAGTCTGAGCGGGGCGTATGCGCGCTTTGCTCTTTGGCGAATTACCCTGTAGTGTGAAGCGGCTGAGTTTCGAGGGTCACCATGAATTGTGGCCTGATGCTGTAGATAGCTTTTCACTACACCGTTGTTCCCCTTCCTCCTTGCGACCAGCTTTTCCGCCGCGATGCGGCCTTACTCGTTTCAAGGAGAAATAGACATGGCCCAGACTGAAACTGGTTCCGTCAAGTGGTTCAACGATGCCAAGGGTTTTGGCTTCATCAGCCGAGACGAGGGTGGTGACGATGTGTTCGTCCACTTCCGCTCGATCCAGTCTGCAGGCTTCAAGAGCCTGGCCGAGGGTCAGAAGGTGTCCTTCACCGTGACCAAAGGCCAGCGAGGCTTGCAGGCGGAACAGGTGCAGGCGATCTAAGGATCCTTGCCTGAAGGAAAAGAGCCCGGCCTTGTGCCGGGCTTTTTGCCTTAAGCGCACTTGCGGTGCTCAGCGCATTCCTGGAACGGCGGCAGGATCAGATGCTCTTGGCATTTGCTGTTCCAGCCATGGGCTCCATCCTGGCGCCATCGCGGGATGCCACTTTCTTGGCCTGCTTGTCGCCTTGCTTTTTCTTCTTTGCAATTTCCCGCTGGCGTTTTTCGAAAGAGTAGTTGGTCTTTACCAATGGAGCGTTCTCAGTTGTGGTGATGGGGCATCGGCTCCGTAGAGCGATCGTCGTACGTCGTGCGTCAAGGACAAGCGGTTGATCCTAAGATCCATCATCGAGCTCAGATATATGAGCGTTGCTGCCAAAGGGCCATGCTTTTAGCCCGCTTGGGTCCATGTAAACTCGATATCGTCCATGACGACCTGTTGAACCTCTCCGGGCGACACGCCTAGAAGTTCGTTGATGCCGCCATGACGCATCCCGAAGAAGATGCCATCGCGTCGGTAGGTTGCGCTCCATCTGACGCGATCCGCGTGGATAAGTTCGTACTCGCCTTCGTACGTAAAGCCATTCGTGGTTTTGCCGGATATATTGGTCATGGCGACCTCCTTGGTGAGAGCGCAGTGGTGCACTTCACGATCTCTCGAAGACTAAAGTGCATAGATGCCGAGCACGACTTGGCGTCACAGAGGCAAGGATGCGTGGCGCATACGCATCATCAGCGATCTCTGTTAGAGAGCCGGGTCACAGGGTCTTGGAGGAGAGGTTGCGAATGGTCTGAGATGTCGGAACATTGCCGTCCGAGCAGAATGTTCCCTAAGCATGCGCTTTCCTCCGTTACGCTACCGTAGCATGTCGTAAAGCTATCGCGCTTGCAGCTGCGATGGGCATCCGAGGCGATCACTACACAATACATGCCTCCGTCGTCCTCCGCGTTACCGCCACCTAACAACTATAGGCGCATGCTGCGTTGGGGCATGAAGACATTCCAGTCTTGGCAAGTGCCTCAGTCACGCGGCTTTGTTCCTGACGCTACCCGAGCACTTCCCCGATTCGTTTCGGAGTTACGGCATGGGCTGCTCAAGGTTCGCCCTTTGCACTGACCGGGAGACGACGTCATGTTGAAATCGAGACAAGAGCTACGAAGCATGCTGAGCCGCATTGAAGCGGGGATAGTGCAACTGCATTCCAGCAACCCCAGCGAACCGGATTTCTTCCGGTGGACGGATGGCGTATTTCACGGTGTGCGAACGCAGTGCGCGCACGAAGACGATGATTGGCTTTTCAATTTGATCGACCAGATATGCACGCGCCAGAGCGTCCCGTACCCGGCGGTCTTGTAGTGCTCATCTTTGACCAGGATAAAAGAAGGCCGAGGAACTATGTCGATGCGGTGCGAAGCGAAGCTTTCATGGCAGTCTCGTTCATAGGCCGTAGCGTCGGTCACAATCCAGACTTATGAGGGTGGCGTCGTGAGCAGTATCGTTCGTCGTGAGATGATCGGGGGCTGGGAATTATCTCTTACAGAGATCAAACATCCCGCAAATGCGAGAGTGACTGCATATCGATTCGGTGCGCGAATGTCACTTGGTGGTGGTCGCTTCACGAAAGAGATTGGCGAGCATGCACGCCGCTTTCTGTCTAAGGCGGCGGCATGGACCGCTGGCAGGGAATTCATTGGTGAGGAATAGAGGCCGGTCGGATCATGTCGATGACTTCTTTATCGCGTCACCGGAAAGCGGTCACGTGACAAATGAGCCAGCGAGGCGGTAATCCAGTTCCATATGCCGAGCGTGGCCATCATTTCCGATTGCGGCCGATACCGCTACTGCCTCACTCAGAAGTTGGCGGCGAGCGGGCCGGTCTTCGCGTTCTTTGGGGTCTATCCTTCTGTCGCCGATGCGGAAGCTGGCGATGCCGGCATGCGTAAGAAAATTGGATTTACGAGGCGCTGGGGCGGATCGCAGTGCGTTGCCGGGAGCATCTTTGCGTTTCGTACTGCTAGTGTGTCAGTTCTTGGCAAGTGTGCTGACCCATTTGGGCCGCGCAATGCGGTCGAGCTGGAAAACATCATCCAGTGCGCCGATGTGCTCGTTCCGTGCTGGGGGACGCGATCGAAGTTGCCGGAGCGCCTCCGTCCACGCGTGGCATGGCTGTCTGGGTTGCTGCTGGCTAGCGGCAAGCCCGTGAAATGCCTTGGCATCACCAAAGGTGGTGATCCTTGCCACCCGCTCATGGTTGAATATGACACGCCGCTTGTTGACTTTGTTGTTTGAGAAAGTCAATCGGCAGACTGCGTTTCCTTCAAGGAGCGCTGTTATGACTGATGCGGAGTCGAAGGATGTGTGTCCCGATCACCATCCATGATTTGGCTGACCCTCAGGGACGTTTCGCTGATCCGAGACACCACACCTAATGGCGGCATCTACAGCATCAACCCGGGTAAGAAAGCGCTCTCCGGTGACACCAAAGCGCCCTTTGATCGCCAGGCCGTCGCGTAACAGCCGCCAGTGTCCACGCCATAGACCAAAGGCGTTGGGACCGTCTGCCCAGGCATCGATTGTGATCGTCGGCACAGGGATTCCTAACAGCAGACCTATTCGACGTTAGTCCTATGGGTCAGAAGGCGCAAGTCCGGCTACCACATGCTGTAGGTTATCGAGCACGGGAGGCTCACGCGGAGGCTTATAACGTAGCGGGGCGTCGCTGCCAAGCGCGCATTTAAGTTCTCTCACGCCTCATCTTGTGGGAACGCATGCGCGATTGGCGTTCGCTGCTGGAGCAGGACATGAACAAAATGCGCCACCCGGTTGGCATTCCT
This sequence comes from Dyella sp. SG562, assembly GCF_011759495.1. NCBI lineage: Bacteria > Pseudomonadati > Pseudomonadota > Gammaproteobacteria > Lysobacterales > Rhodanobacteraceae > Dyella > Dyella sp. SG562. Next base: position 53,188 of record NZ_JAAOYS010000001.1, on the reverse strand, counting down.
TGGTTCATAAAGGAGGATTACGAGGCATTTCGCCGGCTCGTTCCCCAGCGCAGTTGGCACACCACGTTCGGTCAGTGGGAGGCCGCCGCTACGAAGGTTCTGGATCAACAACGACGTGCTGGCGTCCTCGCATTTAAGGTGGAGGTGCAATCCGAATCTTTCGCGCTTTGGTGTCTTGACACCGGACACAGTGTCGACAGAGAGGCTCTTTCTGAGTACGCCAGCAAATTCGCGCGTAGGTTGCTTGCTTCGAATGACAGTGGCTGAAGGTCATTTCGACCCTCCTGCCCAGTCCAAATAGCCATGGACTTGGAATGGGGCATGAGTAGAGCTGTCACCAGGACGGTGGGAAGCAAATAACTAGGTATGTCTACTAGCTTGGCAGGCGTGGGCGCATGCTTGCCTTCATGTGGACGTGCATCCGTTGGCTGGTCAATGAAACCCAGTCTGGCACGTGAGCTGGCGATGGATGCGCTGTTGATGGTGATCTGGAGGCGACATCCCCCATCAGGCGTAGTGATCCACTCTGACCAAGGCGTGCAATACGGTGGTGACGATTGGCGTCGATTCTGTCGCGAGCATGGTCTGGAGGTCCGCATGAGCCGGCGTGGCAATTGCTGGGATAACTCCGTGGCAGAGTCGTCCTTCAGCAGCTCGAAGAAGGAGAGGGTACGAGGTCGCGTCTACGGCAGTCGCGAGGAAGCACGTAGCGACCTGTTCGATTACATCGAGGTTTTCTACAACTATCGCGAGAAAGCCGCGGACACCAGCTTCTCGCGCAGTGAAGTGACCGGCTACTACTCCTATAAGTTCGCTAGCCATCCAGAACTACGGTGCCGACGCGCTCACGAAGGAGCATGTCCTCGCCGTGCTGGGGGAGGGGACCACACAGGTTCCCGTACCCGATGGCGAGCCCGGCGAAACGATGTCGATGATGCGCTGGGACGCCAACTTCCTCGCTAATATCAGCATTCGGCAGTTGATCGCCGCGGTGGCGTGTGCTGGTGAGGTGACGACGCTAGCAGACCTGCTGTAACGCTTCGGGAGTCTTCTAGGCAACGACGTCGCTCGCTTGCTCGTCGGGGCGGTGACGTCGGTTTCCGACCACGGCGACTAGCTCTTCCAGGCCAAATGGCTTTCTCAAGATCGACAAGTCGGCTGGTAGCCTTCCAGCCGCCTCATCAATGCGTCCAGAGGCGACGACGATCATCATGTTTGGATCGATCTCCCGTGCTAGGAAGGCCAACTGCGCTCCGTCGAAAGAGCCGGGCATGTTGACGTCAGTAAGCAACAAGTCAAAGCGACCGCCAGCGGCAAGCAGAGCATGGGCGACATCGGCGTTGATCGCGCTCATGACCTCAAAGCCAAGCTCTTCCAGCATCGCGCAAAGTATGGCTCGAACGTCGTCTTGGTCTTCCACCACCAGCACCCGCGGCCTAGGAGGTTGCTGGTCACCGATATCGGCATTGGGTGATTCTGCGCTCATTATACCTACTCTGTGACGGCGCCTTCCATGGTCGCCTCGGAGGGCAGTGTCACTGTACGCCGTTGGCTGGTTTTTGGATGTAAGTCATCCAGCCGGACCAATAGTCGTTTATAGCCGGTCTAGTAAGTGCGCAGGTCTTAATGCCTCAGGGCGGACGGGTGCCATCCCGAAGGTACAGTTCCGCGCTTGGAGGAGAAGCCTGCTGGATCACTCCTCTTCGCAGCCGCCCGGGTTCTTGTGACTCTGACGACCAGGGGTAGCTATCCGGGCATCAATCCGAAGGCGGTTCGCTTCATGGCGGAGCTTGGCTACGACCTATGCACGCACGCCTCCAAATCGCTAGATCAGGTCGGCGGCGAGTTCGACGCCGTGGTAACCATGGATTGCGGCGACAACTGTCCGTGGGTTCCTGCCAAGCGACGTGAGGATTGGAACCTGCCCGATCCTAAGCATATGGACGATGCCGGCTATCGCGCTGTGCGAGACGATATTGGAACTCGCGTGAGGCGCCTGCTAGAGAACGTATGACGGCACTGCCGGACCTTATCGACTTGACCTGCGCCAAGTTCCGAGTCATTGGATTTGGGGAAGCCGCGTCAGAGAGAGATTGCGCCAAAAGCAGCATGTATTGCCGCAGCAATTTCGTCTTCGCTGCGCCCTCCATTGATGGCAATGCCTCCTCCAAAGACAAAGTGAGGAACCGAACGGACACCGGCATCGGCCGACTTGGCCGCTTCCTGCTCGACGCGGCGGTGCTGTTCGGGATCAAGTGCAATGGCACGCGCCTGATCGCGGTCGAAGCCGTAGTCGGCTGCGATGTCGGCCAGCACATTCGCATCGGAGATATTCTTCGCTGCGATGAAGTAAGCATCGGTGATTGCAACCGCAAGCCTATGCTGCGTGTTACGCCCAGTGGCTGCCAGAATCAAGGCATGAGCTGCCTGGGTCGGATAGGCCCAGAGCTGACGACTAAGATCCAAGTCGAAGCCCGAAGCGCGAGCCTCTCCCTCGGGGCGAGCAAAGGCGGCCTTCGGATCGGTTATGCCGTAGCGCGAACGCAGCAAGTCGGGAATATAAAGGCCACCTGCCGGCGCATCAGGCAGCAGCAGGACGGGGTGCTGCCTGATATCAACAACCAAGTCGGGAAAACGCTCCGCCAGCACTTTGTCGAGACGGTGATGTCCGACGATGCACCACGGACATGAGATTTCAGTATAGAGATCTATTTGCATAACCATCTCGTGATCTGATCTTCGCGCTACCGACAACGATTTCGACCCTTCTTGCGAACGGCGCGAGTTTCTTGGCGTCGCGCGTATAGACCGACAGGTTGTAGCCCTGCTTCAAGGCTTCCTCGATGATGTGCCTCCCGGTCGGCCCGGTCGCGCTGCACAGTGCGATGGTTTTTCCCCGGCCATGAGGTCAGGCAGCCTTCGTCATCAAAGCTTTGATGGCTGTTTCCGTGTTGGCGATGGCGGCCTTCGCCACATCGGGGGCCAGAACTGTGCCTTCGACACGCACCACTTCAACGTCGGTTAGGCCGATGAAACCGAGGAGGTGCAGCAAATAGCTGGTCTGAAAGTCGAACGGTGCCCAAGCACCTTCCGAGAACACGCCGCCGGCAGCGGTAACGAGATAGACCTTCTTGCCGGTCAGAAGCCCCTTCGGCCCAGTATCGCCGTAGCCGAAAGTGACACCCGGCCAGGTGACGTGATCGAACCAAGCCTTTAGCTGCGAGGGCAGGCCGAAGTTGATCATGCCCGAACCGAGCACAATCACATCGGCGGCCTTCAACTCATCGACCAACGCTTGCGCGACCTTCACTGCCTCTGCCTGTTCCGGCGTGCGCTCTCCGGGCGAGGTGGTCCTGCCTTGGATATAGGCCGGTGCGATATGGGGCGGAGGATTCGCGGCAAGGTCGCGCACGGTCAGCGGGCCGCCCGAGCGGGCCTGGATGCCCTCTGCGATTTCGGTGGCGAAGCGAGTGGACAGGCTGTCAGCCCCGCGCGGGCTGGAGGTGACAAGCAGGGTATGGCTCATGATGGCTCCTAAGTATAAAATAAGAACTAAGTCAGCTAATTGTCCTGACTTACTAATTCATACCTAGGATGGTGCCTTCTGCCCTGTCCTCACAAGAAGGCACACGCATGTCACCTGGTCACATCGAGCTGCCCACCGATATGCCTGCACCGAATGCCGGCGGCTGTGTGGCAACCCGCCAAATATTGGATCGCATCGGCGACAAGTGGAGCCTCTACATCGTCGTCATGCTGGCTAATGGCCCACGGCGCTTCAACGAATTGAAGCGCGGCATCGACGGCATTTCCCAGCGGATGCTGACGCTGACGTTGCGCGGGTTGGAGCGCGATGGACTGGTGACGCGAACGATGTTCCCAACCATTCCTCCGCGCGTTGATTACGAACTCACTGACATGGGAAGAACGCTGCTGGAGCCGGTCATGGCTTTGGTTAACTGGGCAAACAAGAACCAACTCGCCATTGCCGAAGCGCATAAACGTTTTGACGAGGAACCGGAGCCGGATCAGGTCTTGATTCAAGGCGTCGTCTATCAACGCCGATAAACGGGTCTCGCCTTCTGCAGCGCGGAGGCCTACACCTGTTCGTAGGCATGGTCCCGCTGGACCCCAAATGACGACGGGCCACGTCGTTTTGTGGCGATCGACCTATCACCATTGACGCTCGGCTGGCGTATGCTCGCCGGCATGTGGATCTGCATCCGCTGCCATACCGAATTCCCGGAGTTCACGGGAGGTGCCGAGGCCAACCTCGACAGCTTCGGCCTGCACTTTATGTGCCCGGTCTGTGGGCGACGCAATCGCCTGCGCAGTCTTGGCGAGGATAGGGAAGGGTTTCTGCGTCTGGAGCAGATTGACGAGCCCGAATAAGACAGCAGCCATTCTTGAGAACCATGAAGACCCGCACGCAGCTCCGTGCTTGCGACACAGCTCCTTGACCGGCATGCCCGCGTCAACTTCATGCAGGAACCCGATGATCTGCTCTTCGGTAAAACGCTTCTTCACGTCCAATCTCCTTCGGCTGAGGGATTGGACTCCAAATCGAAGCGCTACTCAAAACCGGTGGCGTTGGGTCATTAGTCGCGAGAAATCCTGAACGGCATATCACTCTGTTTAGAGAAAGCACCTGGATGCAGGAGGACGCTGCTTACTTTGCTTTTCGACGAAGGGAGCAGAGCATCAAGCTTTCGAGTGCATAGTCGAATTCAAAGACGGAAGGACTATCTTCGGGGAAGCTTTCGAGCCGCATGCTATTGGGGTCAGGGTTCTCGTCGGTGATTCGCAAGCCATCGAAGTAGGAATCGACGTCCTGAAAGTAGAGCCTGTTTACTTCGTTATTGCCCAAATTCCTTCCGATGTATACCAGTGAGCTGACTGTGGGGATCAACATGTCTTGATCGACGTAGGTGACATGGAAGTAGGTTTCGCCAATGACCAGCTTGTCATTGCTGACGAACTGGCCATACGGAGGTATCTCGCGTTTATCAAAAGTGATCGTCATTAGCTTTGGTGGTGTTTGTCAGCCTGCGTGTGTGAGCTGCTTAAGTCATTGACGGGTTCATGCAATAGAGAAGGCGGCCACTAACCGCCTTCTCTTCGAGATGTGTCGCGCTCACCTATTCTTTCGGCGAATAGAGCATCTCATTAGTTCCTCGAGCGCACCCTCAAAGTCGAACATCGATCGAAGCTCTTCGGCAGGGTTAGCGTAAAACATGGCCGAACCCGGTTCCACATCGGTATCGGAGAAACGAACTCCTTCGCGATAGGATTCCACGTCTTGGAAGTAGAGGGTGTCTTCATCATCATCAACCAAATTTCGACCGATATAAGTCACGGAATCCATCAAAGGAATGGTCATGCCTTCATCGGCATACGAAACCTTGAAATAGGTGTCTCCGATAGTCAGTTTTTCGGGATTGACTGAGTCTGCGCCTTCCGGCAATTCGCGCTTATCAAAGGTGATCACGGGATGCTTCCTAGTGAGTTGCACATTCTATCGGGTCGGTGCAGTCGCATTTCGGTGAGACGGCGGCGGGAGAGCGAGTTGGCTCGGGCTCGGGCACGATCCAAGGTCTCCGCGGCGGTTCTTTGCAGGAGCAACTTAGCTTGCTTGGTACCCATCCATAGAGGGATTTGTCATCCACTATTCTCGTCACCTTAAATAGTTCATTCATTCTGCAACTTTGGACGGTAGTGCCATTCTGAGCACACATTTCTTGGCACTGTTCCAATTCCGCTGTTTTGCATGGCACGGTTCGCTGACGTTGCTTAGGTAGGGGTGTCGGGAGCAAGCCAAGCTGGTCAGTGAAAGTCAGGGGGCTGAGATTGGCATAACCATACGTGCTCGGGCCGGCGTCCAGTCCGGTCGGATCACTTTGGAGGTAGCGACCTGTCGCCGCCTCATAGTGACGATTGATGTTGTAGGCGATGCGGGATTCGGCGTCGTAGTATTGCCCTGCGAAGCGCACATTAAGCGTATAGCCGCTGGTGGAGCTGGGTTGAGCCTCGCCGAATGGATTGGACTGATACGCCCATTGCCATACCGTTGCGCCAGTGCTGTCGGCGACCGCCCGCGGCGTGTTGAGGCCGTCGGCATGCACGTAATTGGTGGTGCTCACCGTGCCTTGCGTATCGATGACGGCCAACGGGAGATCTTCCAGCCAGATGTAATCGCGGGTGGTCCCACCGTACTCGCCGATGAGTTGACTGCTCTCGTCATAAGCGAAGCGCTGGCTCAGCGACGCCGGCAGCGTGGCCACCTTAGCGACGCGCTCGCCCAGGGCGTTATAGGTATAGGTGCCGACGGTGCTGCCATTGCGCTGCGCGATGGTCATCCGATTCCGGCCGTTGTAGCCGAAGCCGAACGATTCGCCACCCACCGAACTAGCGGTCGTGTTGCCGTTGTTGTCGTAGGTGCGGGCGGCACTGCCAATGTAGCTCAGCCAGTTGTGGGGATACTGGTAGTAGCTATATGTGCCTGTGGCGAGGCCGCTACCGGTTTTGCCCGTGCGATTGCCGATGGCGTCGTACGTATAGGACTCCACGCTCGTGCCAGCCGCGTTGTTCACGCCGGTGAGTCGCGACAACCAATCGTAGCCGTAGGTCTCCGTGGCGGGGTTGGCGCCAGGCACATTGCCCAGGGCCGTGATGCGCCCCATGGCATCACGGGCGAAGTGCAGGTTGAGCGCCGGGCTGGTGGCGTCCGTCACCTGGTAGTTCAGGTCGTAGGTGCGCGTGACGGTTTGGCCGTTCCCCAGGGTGTAGCTCGCAACGGGGCCGAAGGGCAGATAGGTGATGCTGGTCGCGATGTTGCCGGTGCCGGCGCCCGTCGTGCCGGGCGGGAGCGCCGTGATGGCGCTGATGCGACCCACGGTGTCGTGCTGGTACTGGACGGACGTGCCACTCGGCGTGACGACGCTGGCGAGCCGGTCCGCCGAGGTATACGAGTAGCCCGTCACGTCGGTCACCGAACCCTCGGTCTGGCTCTTCTGCGTGACATTGCCGCGGGCGTCGTAGCAGTACACCGTGGTGACGCTGGCTTCGACCATGCGGGTCAAGCGCCCCACCGGATACGAGCCCACGCAGCCGGTAACACTGTCGGCCTCATCGTAGTGGTAAGCGACATTGAGGCTGGTATCGACGTACGTGGTCGCCGTCACGCGGTTGAGCGCGTCGTAGCTGGACGTGGCGACAACGTTCTTGGCGTCCGTTCGGGTCAGCACGTTGCCAGCGACATCGAACGTGGAGGAGGTTGTGCCCGTGTCGGGGCTGGTCAACGTCTTCCGGTTGCTCAGGCCGTCGTACGCGCTGGTCGTGTACTTGTAGTCCGGCGTGAGGGTCTGGGTCAGGTTGTCCAGCACGTCGTAGGTGTAGCTGGTGGACGACACCACCGTCGAACCGTTGACTGTGGCGCTGCTTTGGAGGCCCGAATAGCGATTCAGGCCATCGTAGCTCCGGGTCTGGGTTACGCCGAGCGCATCGACCGACGTCACCAGGTTGCCGTTCGCATCGTAGCCGCCACTGGCACTGGCGTCGAAGATGGTGTGGTTCAAGCCGTCAATGATCTTGGTGAGCTGGCCCAGGTTATTGAACGTGCGGGACAGGTGGCGGCTCGGGGTGGAGCTGCCCACGGCATAGGTCGCTTCGTCCGTACGGTTGCCCGCGGCATCCAGCGTGTAGTGAATGTGGTTGCCTTGGGCATCGGTGATGTCGGTCAGCCGATGCGCGTTGTCGTAGCCGTAGGTGATCGTCACGCCATCGGCATCGGTAATGGATTCGACGGCGCCATAAGGCTTGTAGGTATACGTTGTCGTCGCTCCGGCAACCGTGCGCGTCTTGAGCCAGCCGCGGGGTGTGTAGGTCAGATCGGTGATCACCCCATTGGCATCAATCAGACGGGTCGGCCGCCCCGCTTGGTCGTAGGCGGTGTTCGTGGTCACGTGGCCCAGCGCGTCGGCGACCTGATAGAGGTCGCCCGCCCGATGGCACGCGCCGCCCGGAGTGGCGCAACCAGACGTATCCGTCGTCAGGTAATAGCTGTAATGCGTGATATCGGAGACATCGGTGCGCGGGCCGTCTTCCGTCAGCTTTAGGCCGACGACGGGGCATTGGGTGCCGTCCACGCTGGTGCAGTAGGTGTAAGTCCACTGACGCACGCCTCCGGGCGCCTGCGCGTTACTCCCACAGGTATAGCTAGATGCGCCGCTGACAGCCGGATCAACCTCGCAACGCGCAGTGACTTGGCCGGTGCTGTTGTACACCCAGGCGCTTTGCGTGATGGGATTGTTGTTGCTGTCGAGCGTGATTCGCGTCAAGGGGTTGCGAAGCGTGGTGTCCCAGGTGGTATTGATCGTGCGTTGTTGCCCGAGCGACGCCAGGTTGTAGCCTTCGATCCGCTGCGTTTCCAGGCCCGCCGTGTTGTAGGTGAGCTTGGTGACGTTGAAGGTGAAGTCCGTGTACTGGCTGGGATAGCCGTTCGTGTCGTACTGAATCGTCTGATACTTCTGCTTGCACCAGTCGGTGTTGCAGGCCGCAAACGTACCCGTCAGCTTGATGGCGCCATAGCCATCGTCTTTCATGGAGACGTTGCCCGACGCGCCCAGCGGAAACGTCATGGTGGCGAACGAGCTGCTGCCGCCTGTCACGCTTCCCGCATTGGCGCCACCGGCATGCGACGACGACACCGCGCGACCATTGGTGGCGCTGTAGCCCGTGGTGTCGTAGCGAACGCCCGCTTCATCAATGACGCCGGTCAGGGCGTAGGGTAAGTTGGCTCCGCCGGTGTAGGTCGGTTCGTTGTAGACGTATTGCTTGGTCTTGCTATCCGGATACTGGACGGAGGTCAGCGTTCCGTTGGTGTAACCGTACGTCAGCACGCCGCCGTCCGGGAGTGTCACCGTATGCAGCAAGCCGGCGCCGTCGTAGGCGAACTGCAGGGTGCGACCGAACGGGTCGGTCACCGTCTGCAACTTGCCGCCGCTGTAGGTGAGCGTCGTCGTTTGGCCGGTGGCGTCGGCGATGTATTGCAACTGGCCCGAGGTCGAGTAGCGCTCGAACTGATTCGGGCCGGCCACGTAGACGGTGAAGCCCGTGCTGTCGGCCGTCAACGTGTCCGGGATATTGGGGTCGGCTGCCCAACCGCCATTGGCCGTAGGCATGAAACGCTCGCTGCGGCCGTCAGCCCGGAGTAGTTGGATATACGACGTGCCGCCGCCGCCCACGAGCGTGTTCTGGAACAGCAGGGAGCGGTCAAAGGAGTGGCGCCATTGTGGCCCCATGCTCGCCGGTCGCACGCTGGCCTGGCTGTTGTAGAAGCGCCGAAAGGTCAGCCAGGGCAGGGCATCGAAATCGGATTCTTGGTCGTACTTATTACCCGTCGCCAGATTGATCGGGTCCAAGACCAAGGGGGTGCCAGGGCAGGTGACGATGCCGTCGCCGCCTTGCACGCCGTCGCCGCCGTTGCAGTTGCCCGCATCACCGGTGTTCTTTTCGGGATTGTTGTCGTAGGCCGACAACTGAATCTCGATGACATGGCTTGGGCAGACGAAGCTGCTCGGGTCGGTCGATACGTAGTAGACCTTCGCGACGTTGCCCTGGGCCTGCTGTGTCGCGTTCTCATAGGCTGAGGCGACTTGGCAATTCGTGCCGGCGGGGTAGCGGGCAGCGAGGAACTGTTTCGTCCCATCGAGCGCTAGGCTGATTTCCCCCCACGAATACTGTACGGGGTTGTTGTTCGTATCGAAGTCTTTTATGTAGAACGGGATGGCGTAGTAGGTCGTGGCGCTAGTCGCGCCCACCCATCCCAAACACAGGGCTAGCGCCCACGCTGAAAACCACACGCGGCGCGTGCGGCTATGACACCTTTGTCTAGCGGCCATCCTTGTTCCCTCGCCGTTGTTGTCTCGATCCTAAGTTCGCGCTGCGGTCCATCAGCGGCGCGGCGTCATCCGTAAAGCCGTGTGCATGCTTCCGGTCGGGCAAGCCGCGGACCAGCACAGCAGCATCTCAGGAGATCATGTCAAGGAAATGTGAAGACTTGGCAGGGGCGCTTTGGCCTGGATTTAGACGTCTAAATGAGACGACCAATGTGGAAGAAGGTTAGGGCGCGCATACCAGCTTTAAACGCATGGCTGAAAGGTCTGAGCGTTCTCTGGTCAGTCGTTCCTTCAATACATAGGCGCTTGACGACTCGTTATCTTTACTCGGTTGACCGTCCGTCCAGTTATAAATAACAAAGCCCGGTAGACGACGCTCATCCTGAGTTACGGCTTCTTCAAGTCGTCGTATTTCTTGGATCACTGCCGTGTTCTGGACGCGTCGCATATCTTCCAGCTGCGCGCGGCACGTAACTAGATCGCTGGCGGCTTGGCTCGATGCTTTGGAGTCCCCGGCTTCTTTGCGAAGCTCATCATTCTTATTTTCGAGATCGTGGACACGGCCGCTCAGATAGGTAATTTCGTCCGTATCGCCTTTATGCCTTTCCGTGAAATTAGGTACTTGATCCCAAGGCTGTTGCGCCGGCACCTACGATCGTCCACACCACGCCAAAGCCGACCTTCTCCCATATGCCGCTCATAGATTCCCTGTGTGAGTTCCATTTTCCTGTGCTGAAAGCATATCGAATAGGCTGACCGGCATCGATACCAAGTGTGTGGCGAAGCCGCCTACGCGTCTTCCGGACCTTCGAGTAGGATTCACAGGCGTTTCACGCTGGGCTCGGTGTGATCCCGGCTTTCGAGCGGTACACCACAAGGATTGGGCAAGGGGAAGAACGATGCGGGTTGGGCCAAGGGCGGACGCCCTGATTCGACACTTTGCACTCGGCGCGTTGTATTGCGCTGCGCTGTTTCTCATTAGCAAAGTGACTTTTACCCACTGGATCATCGTTACCGGTTTTCATCTGAGTGCGCTGCTTCTGGCGCGGTATCGCTACTGGCCGGCGCTGGCACTCGGCGGTTTGGCGCGCATGGTCTACGTGAGTATCGACTGCTATCCGCAATATGGCGCTGTATGGGCAACGATAAACTTGGTGCCGGCGATTGCGTATTACATGCCCGTCGTTTGGGCCTTCCGTCAGCGCGGGCTGCTTTTTCCAAAGCAGGGGACGTTTCAGGTCGTTGGCCTTGTCCTGTGCTCCTTCGTGGTGGCGACGATGGCCACGGGCATCACGCTTGGCCAGTTGCTCTTTACTCCGCTGCCACCAAACTATGTCCTTGACTACAGCCAGGTGGTGCCGCGGCTGGTGCTGGGTAATCTGCTAGGCGTGCTGACGATTGCACCTACGGCGATGGTCCTCGCCCAGCTAGCGAGTGAGGCCCGCGGCCAATGGCATGCCTGGCTTCACGAGGTGGCGGATAGTCGGCTCCTGTTCGAGACCGTGTTCGTGGCTATTCCCGTGATGCTGCTCGTCGGGTGGGCGGGTCTCCAGGATGCACAAAGTCGTCCGGTCGCTCAGATGGCGATGTTCCTGCCGGTCGTGTTTTTGGCGCTCCGCCATGGTTGGAGGGGCGCGGCATTGGCCGGGACGCTCGCCAGCGTGGGGATCATGTTGTTGATGCCGACGCAGGATGATCCGAACACGCTTCAAGCGGAGGTTCTGGTGGCACTGGCTATCGCCACCATGCTGCTCGTCGGCGAGCATGTGGCGGGACTTCATCGGCGGGCCGAGCAGGAGCGCGTGGACTCACGCACGGCGATGGCGCTCGCGCAGCGGAACGTGGAGCTGGGTGAATCGCAGCTGCGCAGTGCGGCGGTCTCGCTTGAGCGTACGCGCGAAGCGTTTGATGTGATGTTGAGCCACCTTTTTTCCCGAGTGAGTTTCTACCTGCCGGCGGCGGAGGATCGTCGTTATCGTCGGCTTGCCGAGGCGGCGAAAGGCGAACTCCACCTCCTGAGCGACGCCATGCATCCGCTGATGTACCGCGATAGAGGACTGCCGGGGATGGTAGCGCAGGGTGTCTTAGCGAGACACCTTGAGGCGGCCGGGATCGCCTTCTGGTGTGATGTCCGGGGACCGGCCAGCGTGTTTCCCCCAGCGATGCACCTCGCTGCTTATCGCCTCATCTGCGATGCCGTCACGGACGCCTGCATGGAACAGAACGTCAGCGAAGTGTTGGTCAAGGTCCGCTGCGGGACGCATCGCCCACTACGCATGACGTTGCTGGTGCAAACGGTCGGTGACGTGGAGCGCCTGGCGCACATTGGTTGGGAGAAGCTGCTGCCGTCCCTGCGGCTGCTGTCCAGCGGCCTGGGCCGCCGTGCTATCGAGGACCGCGCAGCGACCTATCAAGGTTCAACGCGTGAGCGCCCATTGCCTCACGGTCGGCGGCTCATGATCTCGCTACAGCATCCCGGCCAACCCCACGCCTAGGTGGAGTTAGCCCGTCCTTTTACTGCACCTTGATATTGCAGGTGACCGGGTCGCCACAGGCATCGGCGGCGCGCAACTGCATGGCGCCGTTGGACAGTGGCGTCGCCGTGATGGCCGTGGTGCCATCGTTGTAGACCGGCTTGGGTGCGGCAGCTGGTTGCGTTGCTGCCGGAAGGGCGGTCGGTTGGGATGGCGTGTCGACGAGATTCGCGTACCGGCCAATGGGAAGTGTAAGGAAGATGCCTCCAGCGCTACCGACGCTGCCGAGTACGTTTCCGTTGGCGTCATTGACCTGGATGTACCGAACCCCGCCAAAGTCGAAGACGTAGACATGGAAGTTGGGGTTCGTGCTCACGTCGGGTGCATTGGGCCAAGCCTGGCCAAGCCCGTTGCTGGGTGACGCGGCCATGGCCGTGCCGGAAAGGCCGGCGACGAGGCCGACGCCGAGGATTGCACGTGAGAGCAGGTGCATATAACGCGACCCTTTATTGGGTGGATGAAATCGACCGATCAACGGATACCGAAATCTAGCACTGAGGTGTGAAAGTGGCATGAGCAGGCCTCGCCGGTCGCTCGGGGCGTTCTCCGGCGGTTGAAATGGGATCCGAGCAGGGGCTCGGCGTGCGGCGCCCAGACGGGCGCTTGTCGCGGCCACGGCCCTGGTCAGTGCATGAGCAAAGAGGGTTTGCCCTCAGCGCGCGCGGTCGTCCCCCCTCCTCGCCAGGGCACTTCTCTCCGCACTTTTGATGCAATAGATGCAAGGGCGTCGAGCCGCGCCCTGCTTGGTCCGAGGAAGGATTTCTGTGGAGTGGCAAGTGATGCGGATTGATGCGCGCCAGAAGTGAGTCCCTGGGGCTGGACCGAGCGCCGCCAAATCCGCTCAAATGCCAGGCAGATCATCTGGCGCTCGCCGCAGGTCGTGCTCATCTGCGAGGGAGAGTAAGCCCAAAGCACCATGCCTTAGTTCATAAGACTCTGCAGGAACGAAACCACTTCCTCTTCAGGAAAGAAGGTCAGCACGTCATCGAGGTGAAGTCGGTGCTTTCGCTGCAGATCGCGGAACTCGGTTTTGGCCAGTGCGAGCCGTTGCGCCGGCGTCAGCATGGCCAATTCCTCAGAGTTCAATGGCTCGGCCGGCTTTCTGTCTAAGGCGGCCAGCTCTTGTTGGAATTGCTGCCAGATATCGTCGGATACGTGCTTGCGCATGCTGTGTCGGGTACCGGTGACGGCGGGAAGGTCGGCGCCGTGCTGCCGGTTCCGGCGAAGGGGGGCGTGTCTGGGGATCTAGGGAGCACGCCAGTGAGCCACCTTAAAGGAAAGGCCATCGGCAAGTGTAACGGTTGCCCGATAAGCCCCCTGGCGACCTATTTAAGTGTCGGCGGGCATGGCATGACACACGACCTCTTCCGGAGCCATGGCAGAAGGTCAGAACTCGGCGTGGTGACCATTTTTCCTGGCTAGTCCAGATGTTCAGTAAAGTCCGCTTTCGACCCGAAGCAGACATGCCGGACTAAGTCGCTAGGTACGCCGTGTCTCGCGAAGTTGAGCTAGTCGATGGATAGACAGGGCGGCTGATGGCCGCTCCCTGACCAAGGAGCAGGGGCTTATGGCAAGGACACTCTACTGCTGGAGATGCAAGCGGAACGCGCCAATGCTCGATGAGCAAGAATGGGCCGAGATTGCGTCCCTACTCTCTGCGATGGTGTCCAGGATCCAGGAGTTTCGGCGAGTAGAAGGCGCCTCGGTGGCCCAGGCGCTCGATCAGCGGTTCGGTGCTGACGCTCTGTCGCGCTATCAAGAATTAACTGGTGAAGAAGAGTCAGATCCCGAAGCGTTGCTGCATCACCGGGCCAGCTTGTTCGGCCCGCCATGCGAGGCTTGCGGGAAACCACTGCGCACGCCTAGAGCAGAGCTTGTGCGCTACATGGTGGGCAACGAACTTAGCGAGCGTCGAGCACTGGTCATCGTCGGCATGAGCGCAAGCGTCTATCACTATAAAGGTCGTCCCGATCGCAATGTGGTGCTCCGCGATCGCATCGTCGGCCTGGCGCAGCGCCATGAGCGCTGCGTGCAACTGAGGTTGATCGAGCCAGGAAAACTCAATCAGAACGCCTACATCGAATCGTTCAACGGACGCACTGCGTGATGAGTGCCTCAACGAACACTGGCTTCCGAACTTGCGGCACGCACTGAGATCGAAACCTGGCGTCGGGACTACAACGAAGAGCGGCCAAAGAAGGCCTTGGGCGGGCTCACGCCCGCTGACTATGCGAAGCAGCTAAAGTGACCATGGATCCTAATTCGTCCCGCTACTGAAGGCGGGAGTGTCGCCCCGACGACGAAACCGGGGGCGCACCAACCTATTCCACCGGTCTGGAACTCAGCATTGGCCACCAAGTAAATAATACATTGCGGTTTCGCTCAGGGTGACCTCGTGGTCAACCATGCCGTCCACGAGAATGATGCTGGTGATGTCACCGCCGCGCGAAGCATTGCCGACCTTCGGCTCTGGCACTAGTGAAGGATCGGCGTCTCGTGGCGGCGATGGTAATCGTCGATGCTTGTCAGAATTCGTTGTCGAATGGCACTCTCGCAGTCGACTGTCCCAAGGCTACAGGGGAAATGGTTTGCGACAAACGTCACTTCCCCGTCATCGTCTTCAAGACTCGCCGACCAGCTCACGGTGTCCCTTTCACGGCGGTAGATGGCGATGTAGATCAATCCTCGGTAAGAGCCTTGAATGCCTGTCATGATCGATACCTCCAGTGACTGAAGCAAAGACGAGTCAGGCATCCCAGTTATTGATCATGCGCGTGACAGGTGGCCCGTAGGCGTCAAGCCCTTTCTTGGTGTAGTCCTATCGACATGTGTCGCGTGTTAAGTCCGCAGGCCACTCAGCTTTTGCAGGTGCCAGATACCCGCTCTAGAGCACTAAGCTGATCAATCGGGTGTTGATCGTTTGCGGCGGATGATTCGCCTTCGTTTATACCTGGCGATGCCAGTATGTCCGATAGGCGAAGAAGTGCTTGCTTCGCTGCAAAGTTAATCGGCTGCCCGGCCGCCGCCGCCTCCAGGACCGGTGCGGCCACCTTTTCACACCAATCAATCAGTGGATTGCCGTTCATAGAGGCCTCCATCCGCCGTGGGGACGAACCAGCTAACGATCTGGACACCTGGCATTATAAAGATGGCGCATGACAGGTCGGTCAAGTGCAGATATCAGCCGGAAGAACTATGACGATTCATCTGGATGGCATCGAGTAGAAATGACTTAGCATGGCGACGTCTTTCCCTTAAAGCACCTTCGACTGAACTAAGCCTTCCTTTGTTCTCATTCGCGATTCGATTTCACGAAGCGCACGGAATCTAAAGGTGGCCGGCGCCATAGTGATTGATACATGCGAATCGCCCGACGCATCCATCCCGTGTGCTCTTGATGCATCAGAGCTAACTCTTCGATGGATGGCGCGTGGCGGTATGCGCCCCGCCGGAAAGGGCGGAAGAAGTAGATGAATCTCGCAAACGTGCCAAGAATCATCGACGCATGCCTCGTTTTATATGCTTCGCGGCGTCTACTGCTGCAGCGAGCTTTTGCCTTCGAGACATCACTTGCAAGGGCTTCAAAGGAGGTGTCTTGATAAGATGATCGAACAGATCACTTAGGTGTGTTATCCATTTGCCAAGCAGTGACACAGGACGATGGGCGATGTGTGAAAGAAGGGTGATCATAGCGGTCGCCTCAAATAATGAGCCTCTACAAGTCGAAACAGCAGTCGAAGTCAAACGGTAGGCCGGTGTGTGATGAAACCGGTGGCGGGGATGGCCCCACCACAAGTTCCTGGTAGTTACTTCTTGGCGGGCACGTTCACCGCATCGATGGCATGGATGATGCCGTTGCTCGAGGTGATGTCTCGCCCAGTGATGATTGCGCTGCCGATGCGGAGCTTGTCGCCGTCTTTCGTGACCGCTGCCGTCTGGCCCTGCATCATCTTGGGTGTGGTCAGCTTCTCGACGTCAACCGCCGGTACTCGACCGGGCATCACGTGGTACTTCAGTACGGAGATAAGCTCCGCCTTGTTCTCTGGCTTCAGCCAGTTCTCCAGGGTGCCTTCCGGCAGCTTCTTGAACGCCGCATCCGTCGGCGCAAAGAAGGTATAGGGGCCTGATTCCTTCAGGGTTTGGGTGAGGTCCGCTGCTTCGAGGGCCTTGCCTAGCGTATGGAAGGATCCATTCGCAGCCGCTGTCTCGATGATGTTCTTGCCAGGGGCGTGGGTAGTATTGGCGTCATGGTTGGACATATATGTGCCTTGAGTGGTGATCCGAGTGGCGGATCTGGGGCGGCCGAAGCCGCAACTCCGATAAGAGTCGGAGAAGTACTCAGGTGGCGTTAGGGATAGGACCGCGTGACTGAGGCGCCTGCCAAGAGAAGGCTTTATTCCTGGCGCCAACGCAGCATGCGCCTGCGGTTGTTAGGTGGGGGTAACGCGAGAAGACGAGGCGGACACAATATCTAACCCGGTCGTATTCGGATGCCTGTCGGGGGCTTCGGACGCAAGGGTTTGACGACACGTTACGGCGGCGTAACGAAAGAAGGCGCATGTTGGGGAGGCGCCGCGGCTCAAGTGATCATGCCTCCGGCGCCTCAGACTATCCGTGACTTTTCTTCCAAGCTCTCTGAGCCTCCTCCGCACTGATCGGAGTTGTGGGTGATGCACGCGCACGCCCTGCAGGATGCAGGTTCGCACTCGAGGCCTTTCCATGTACATCCTCAATCAGCTCAACTTGCTCTATTTTTACCCTCACAAGATGCGCTTCTCGCCGGCCGCCGATGTTGCTCACAGTGATCGCTGTACTCAGCGATTTTCGGGCCATTCGGTGTGGGCGGCACATTCTCCAGAAAAGCCTCTGCCGCTGCCTCGACAAGATGACGGCGCACTCAAGCTCGACCTGTCGGAATCGTTCAGTGATCGAGATTGTATCGATTCGGATCGCACGGACAATGATGGAGCGACCAACACAACCCGTGGCTCATCGTGATCGATGAGCGCTCGCATCCCCATACGATGGTTGATCATTGCGCCCGCACCTGTCGAGAGAATCTGAGGGCATTGGTGATCACCGTCGAAGGAAGTCATCATGACCAATATATCTGGCAAAACTACGAATGGCTTTACGTACGACGGCGATTACGAACTCACTCGCTCGGATCGTGTCAGGTGGAGCGCCACCTATCGGCGTGATGGAATATTCTTTGGCATGCGACATGGCGGCATCAATGAACTTCTCGGCGTATCGCTGAATGAGGTTCGAGAAGCCGTCATGGAGGACATCGAGCTTGTCTGGGTCCGTACCAATTAGACGAAGTGCAGTACCTTGCTGAGCATCGATTGCAGGCTCTACCGATCGAGCGCTGTTGACTCTCCTCAGTGGCCAATGTGGACGTTCACGTCCTCAGTTCCATGGGCGAGGTGAATGCGTTTGGTTTATAGCGAGTCCCTTGTAGTCATTGAAGGACCACCATCCGTCAAGGGTGGTGAGGATGATTTCTCACTCGGATGGCCGATGCAGTCACCGGGCTTGATGCATCGGATAAGTGCAACGGCGAGGAGGGGGGCAATAACCCGAGGCCGTGACACGATCTATTTGAATCGATGCAAGAGAAATCGCGTGCGTGCGCCAACGCACCGACACGGAACCGCTTCGACCCCAATGTGAGTCATCGCCATTCATTCGCCACTGGCAAGCGGGGTGACGTCGTGAACACTATTACCCTATTCATCGTCGCCACCTTGACTGCCGTGGGCGGCCTGTTTATGTATCGCGGCAATATAGGCGTGGCGATTGGTTTTTGGGGCGCCGCCGCAATCGTTTCGCAATCGCTTAAAATGGCCAACACGTGGCAGAAGTTTGTTGTTCTGCGCGCAGGAAAACTACTGGGGGTGCGTGGGCCTGGCTTATTTCTCATCATTCCGGTGATCGATCGAGTGGTCGCGGTCGTTGATGAGCGTATTCAGACCACCGCCTTCAACGCTGAGCAGGCGCTCACGCGCGACACGGTGCCTGTCAACGTGGATGCCATTATCTTCTGGCACGTGCACGATGCCAGGAAGGCTGCACTGGCCATTACCGACTACCAGCAGGCCATCGCCCGTGTAGCTCAAACCTCACTGCGCGAAATGATTGGCTCATCGATGCTCGCGTCCCTGCTATCGGACCGCCAATCCGCCGACCTAGCGCTATGCACTGAAATCGGAAATAAGACCACCGAATGGGGGTTGACGGTGCGATCAGTGGAAATACGCGATGTGGCTATTCCCGTGGCGCTGCAGGACGCTATGTCGAGGCAGGCTCAAGCCGAACGAGAGAAGCAGGCTCGCATTATCCTTGGGTCAGCCGAGGCCGAGATTGCGAGCAAGTTCGTCAGCGCGGCGAAGGTCTATTCCGATCAGCCGACTGCACTCCAGTTGCGCGCTATGAATATCATCTATGAGACGACGAAGGAGCGCGGAACCACCATCCTCATTCCTAGTTCAATGGTCGATAGCATGAACCCTGTATCAGCGCTCGCATGGGCGCTAGGCGCGCATCGCGCGACCGTGCATGCGGATGAAAGCCATGGCGACGCCGATGAATCGACTTCAATCCATGCCCCAGTTGACACCAAGGCCGAAGACAATCCTAGAGCTATTAAGACGGCGGAGTGGAGCCTGGCCAGCGCGTTGAATGACCTTGTGTCAGAGGGCGGTCATGCACTTGCTTCTGACGATGAGGTGGTGCCGCCTAGACTAAGCCAGATATCCGCGAAGCCCGGATAAGCGGTCTCGGTCAAGGAGCTCTGATATGCACGGTACGTATAGCTGGCAAGCAGCCTGCTTTGGCGACTAGCTTGTCATAGCGACAATGACTGGAAGACGCTCTGTCGTTCGCCGGCCAACGTTATATCGAACCAGCACACCGCATCTAACTGAAGCATAGCTTTCGGGGGGGGCGACGCTGCTGGTCAGCGAAGTTAAGCTCGGCATATTAGCCACTTCGAGCTGACGAACATGTCCATGCCGAACATTGATCGAATAATGCGCGCGGCCTTGTCAAGCCGACATTTGAGCCGCTCGACACACTTGATGATCACCAAGGTGATCGGCATGAAGAGTCTTGGTGTGGGCATTACACGAAAGGGAATCGGCGACCTAGCTGCTACGCACGCTGAGGTTTGGGAGTCGATGCTTTGAGTCAGTGCCGCAGTCCGTGAGCCAAACCTCTAAGACCGCGAGGCTATCTATCCGCATCTCACCCGAAGAGGTTGCAACCATGTCTGACATTGCAGGGACGACGAGCGACGGTTTCGACTACACCGCCATGTATGTCGCAGCTGTCCTGAACAGTGTTGTCTGGGCGGCGACGTTTCGCCTTGATGGCGACTATCGGGGAGCACGGCATGGGAGAGTCTTCGAGGTCTCGGAACTGTCGATAACCGATCTTCAGCAGGTCATTAAGGACGATATTGAATGTGCCTGGGTCAGCAAAGCTTGATGCATTAGCTATCGACACGCGTCTCAGGCTTGCGCGGCATGTCCAGCCTACCTAGTTGCGTATTTCCAAGCGCTAGGGCCAAGCGGCTTATGGGGGCATTGCCGCCCTTGTTCGGTGATCGCATCATTGCCTGGCGTCGTGCCATTCATGGGGTGAGACTCATTGGTCAGCCCCATAAGTGCTATCCGCGAGAAGTAGATGGGGTGTCCATGAGGGGCTATGACTTGTCGTCAATGTTATGCACGCTAGCCGCAACGGAGCGCCCGTGCCTACTGAAAATGAATAAAGTGACGCCCAAAGCCAGTTGGAACGGAAAGTTGGCCAGCTGACCATGGAAGCGGATCTGCTCAAAAAAACGCAAAAACGCGATCACTCGAGCAGCGACGACGACTTCTTCGTCGTCAGCGGCCCGCGGCCTGTTCCATTCGAAGGGCTTGCCAAGTGATCGGCCTCGCCCGCAGTACGTTCTACCGTCGCCCAACCGCCAAAGCCGTGGGGCTGGGCGACGCCCGATTGGTGGCACTTATCCATGACATACATGATGAATTCCCTGGCTATGGCTATGTCACTGCTCGCTACCAGGTAGCGTTGGCCAACTATGGCTTGGTCGGCTCCAGTTGGGGTTAATGATGCCACTGATGCCTTCGATGTCGGCAATGCGATCGCGCATCCATTGATTGTCAGAAGCGCTGGCGCATGCAAGGGCTTGACGAGCTAGAGGCGCATACCTGCACCAAAAGTCGAGATCGTCCAGGCTCTCGCTACGCAATCTGGAAACAGAGCGTTCCAACTGTTCTAGAGTCCGCTGAAGCTCTGCTCGATGGCCATTCATATTCGTCTCCTGATATGCGGTGACTCTTCAGTGGGACGCACTGGCACATGAGCTGTACCTTACACGTCACGCAAACGTGTGCCAGAAAGGATTATGACTTGCCGTCAACAGGGTGCGTGGTCGTGACTTCGTTCCCGTGCCTGTTGAAGGTGAGCAACGTAATGCACAAGGCCAAGGACGCGAAGAAAATGAATTCGGCGACACCAGTGGCGACTCCGGCGATACCCGTAAAGCCAAGGGTGCCGAATATCGACGCAATGACAAGAAAAATGAGTGCGTAATAAAGCATGATGAACCCTGTGGCAGCCGAGGGTGTCCGCCACGCTATAAGCGTAGTGCTGGTCTGTACAGGCGCTGACAGCGTGATATGCCATCTTCGGAAAGCGTCTGGGTAACTTCAGTGATTACCGGCCGGAAGGAACGTCTGCTTTCCTTCCGGCGTGGCTTTCAATGGAAATCGTACGCATGCCGAGGTTTGTCGTCGGTGCGCCACCGTACTGACGCGGTCGTCAGAGCGACGTAAGATGCTAACGTGAAAGGCAATATGCGATGACACCAAGTCGGTTTACTGATTACATCCATCGGAATACTTATGACGATATCCGGCGATACCCACGTCACCGGTCTGGAAGGGCGTTTTGACACCCTTCTCGATCAGAATCAGCGCATCATGAAAGAGAACGCGCTGTTGAGGCAGGCGTTGTTACGGCATCCGTCCGGCGCTCTGCAGATTCGATCCGTGGAACGCTCTTTGGGCCGGGCATACCGGCAGACCGGTTCCACCGAATCCGATGGATTGTCAGCCAATAGTGAGCCTCTCGGAAAAGATTGACGTGGGTAGATAGCGTTTCCCAGGCGTATCTCATGCATCAATCCATGCTTGCCGCTAGAGGTCCCGACAATGAAGGGCATTCAAGGCTCTTACCGTGGCTGAAGCGCTGCATAAAACGACTGGCTTCCAGGCAGGAGGTCGAGCCGGCTTGGTGCGGCGGATCGCCAACCCGGGCATCGACTACAAATAGGCGATGCTGGCGCATCCCTTAAATCGCCATCGGGGGAAGGAGGCGGTCGTATTCCTTCTTGACCACGGCATAGCATTCACAAGTTCGACGCTCCAGTTTTTCGCGATCGAGCACCGTGATATGGCCGCGCTGATACCGGATCAGCCCGGCTTGCTGCAGGTTGCCAGCGGCCTCCGTGACACCTTCACGACGAACGCCTAGCATGTTGGCAATCAGCTCCTGCGTCATCACCAGTTCTTTGGAGTGCAGTCGATCCAGACTCAGAAGGAGCCATCGGCACAGTTGTTGATCTAGGGAGTGATGGCGATTGCATACTGCCGTCTGCGCCATCTGCGTTATAAGGGCCTGGGTGTAACGAAGCAGGAGGTGCATGACGGCACCGGCGCGACTGAATTCCTGCAGCATGAGGTCGGCCTTAAGCCGATATCCCTGGCCCGCGCTTTGCACTAAGGCACGACTCGGCGTCGACTCCCCTCCCATGAAGAGCGAAATGCCGACAATCCCCTCGTTGCCGACGACGGCAATCTCCGCCGAGGCCCCGTCTTCCATCACGTATAGCAATGACACAATCGAGGTGGTTGGAAAGTACACATGAGCCAATCGGCTACCAGGTTCATAAAGCACTTTGCCGAGTGGCATGTCCACCGCCTCAAGATGCGGTAGCCAATGCGCCAACTCCGCTTCAGGTAATGCGGCGAGCAGGCGATTCTGTCGCGGACCATATGCCTGGGGCATAGGCTTCTCCTCTACGGCTCGATACATCTTAGGTCCCGGATCGGGTTCCAGAAAACTGCACAAACGGGTTAACCCATCTACAGCGATCCTGCTGTGAATATTTTGTTTAACTCAGTGGAGCGCGGGTCGCGACTTGACAAGCTGGCGCGCCTGCACGGATCAGGGGGAGGTCTCGCGCAGAAGACTGAGCAACGACCCCGCAAGCAGGGGTATGGCCACCCTCAGCTCAGATGCTTCCTCAAGGACCCATCTGGCGTCGGGAGCTTCATCGAGCGCCGCATCCTGCGCACCCATTCGACCACGCTTCGTCACGCGGTCAGGGGCCGCCAGATTCAAAAAGCAACTACGCGCCTTATCGCCATGGTCCCAGAGCGTCGCCAATTACCGAAGATCGACGGCAGGTTCAGCCTTAAGGCCAAGGATCGTGAAACCTTCGTCGGCCACCTGCACCATGGCCCACTTCATGGCTTGATGGAGCATCCTTGCGAAATGGCCCGCTCCCTCCCGGCCGATCCTGCCCCAGCTTTGTGCGCCCGAAGCTCCGAGCGCATCGAAGATACCGCTAAGCCGCTAAGCCGCTCAACCATCGACCGGTCTCCGCCAATGGCCAGGCAGCAGCCGTCTGTCAGCGGCCATGCTCCGCATATGCCTACATCGATGAGCCAGTACTGAAATCGGGAGAACACAAGCGCCCGACGAAGCGTGTCCTTGTAATAGGAGCGACCTGCATCGATAACCGTGTCGCCCCTGTCGAGAAGAGGCAGCAAAGTATTGTAGACGCACTCGGTCTCCGCGCGGCTCTGCATCGCCATCCACAGAGTGCGAGGCGGTGAAAGAACGATAGCCAGATCGTCGAAACGATCGACCGGCGTCGCGCCCGTAGGCCAGGCCACTTTGCCCGGTTCGTGATGTGGATCGAAGCCGACGACCTGGTATCCGGCCTGTAGCCATCGTTTGGCGACGAGGGCACTGGCCGGCTTGCGCCCGATGATACCTATCTGCATGGCATACCCCCATTTCTGCGCGACCGGATAAAGACCAACAGCTTCCGGCATGGAATGCCTGCCGAGGCGAGATCAGTCGGGCATCTGGCGGTAGGCGGCGTCGCGCCGCCTCTCATCCACCTTCACGTCACTGCCTCACGGATTGGCGTAAAACCATATGGCGAAAAGCCCAGCGTGATCGGCTCTGGGTCTGGCAGACACAGCCTACACTACAACCGGAAGGCCACGCTTTTGACCATACAAAGACGCTTGGCTTTGCGGAGCTTACATCTCCTGAAGGCGGCCTTTCGCAAGCGGATCATGCC
Source organism: Dyella sp. SG562 (assembly GCF_011759495.1). Classification (NCBI taxonomy): domain Bacteria; kingdom Pseudomonadati; phylum Pseudomonadota; class Gammaproteobacteria; order Lysobacterales; family Rhodanobacteraceae; genus Dyella; species Dyella sp. SG562. The sequence goes on along the minus strand of NZ_JAAOYS010000001.1, from coordinate 29,369 downwards.
GCGCCGCGCCAGCCACGTGCTTGAGCCGACGTTGCGTTCGGAGCTGTATGGCGCGGAGCAGATGGAACTGTACGGGGCGGATCTGGCAAGTCGACATCACGCGAGCCAGCACGTCAAAGCCAATACCTTGCTGGCGCGTCTGGCCGACAACGAAGCCATCCTTTCGCGAGCCTATGAAATGCTCACGCGCTCCCTGAAAGACGGACTGCGCATCACGCCGGCGGGCGAATGGCTCCTCGATAATTTCTATCTGGTCGAAGAGCAGATCCGCATTGCACAGAAGCACTTCCCGAAGGGCTACAGCCACGAACTTACGCATCTTCGCGGCGGGCCGTCCGCAGGACTTCCGCGGGTCTACGACATTGCCCTGGAAACGATCTGTCATTCCGACGGCAGGGTGGATAGCGAAGGCCTGCGACGCTTCGTGGCCTCTTATCAAACGGTGTCCCCCCTCACGCTTGGCGAGCTATGGGCCATCCCAATCATGCTCCGGCTCGCCCTCATCGACAATCTTCGTCGCATAGCGATGCGCGTCATGACTCACTGGCGTGATCGCAAGTTGGCAGACGAGTGGGCCAACATAATGGCGGATATCGCCGAGCGCGACCCCAAGAATGTGGTGCTCGCGGTAGCAGACATGGCGCGATCCGATCCGCCGATGGCCTGCTCCTTCGTCGCAGAACTGACGCGGCGACTGCAAGGGCAGGGCGCAGCCTTGGCGCTGCCACTGACATGGATCGAGCAACGGCTTTCGGAGTCCGGGCTGAGCGTCGAACATCTGGTGCAACTGGAGGCGCAGCAGCAAGCAGCGGACCAAGTATCCATCGGCAACAGTATCGGCAGTCTTCGCACGCTGTCAGCCATGAATTGGCGCGATTTCGTCGAGAGCACCAGTTCGGTCGAGAACACCCTTCGCGAGGACCCGGCTGGTGTCCACTCCACCATGGATTTCGATACGCGCGACCGCTATCGCCATGTGGTCGAAGCCTTTTCCAAGTACAGTGGCCACTCTGAAACGGAGGTCGCCCGAGCGGCCGTCGAGTTAGCCCGTGGCGGAGTTAAGCAAGGAGGTGCGCAGTCGCACGTCGGCTTCTATCTAGTGGGCAAAGGGGCGGTGACCCTGGAGCGCAACATGCTCGTCCGAGCACCCTTTGCGCAAAGGCTTCGGCGGCTCATCTTAGCGGCCCCGCTGGAGATCTATCTCGGCCTGATCGCGCTGCTAACTCTCCTGCTTGCTCGTCCGTTGGTGCTGGATATCGGGCGCAATGGCCTGCACGGCTGGCTGGCCGCACTGATCGCCGTGCCCATAGTGTTGATGACCAGCCAGCTGGCAACCAGCCTGGTGAACTGGCTGGCGACCATCGCTCTACCTCCCGAGATGTTGCCGCGCATGGATTTCAGCAAGGGCGTGCCTGCAGAAGCTCGCACGTTGGTGGTCGTTCCTTCATTGTTCTCAAGCTTTCAAGACATTGACGAACTAGTTGAAAGTATCGAAGTGCGTTTTCTCGCCAATCGCGACGAACATATTCACTTCTGCCTGCTGACGGATTTCACGGATGCGCCAATCGAGACGCTGGAACAGGACGCCGCCTTGCTGCTGTTTGCCAAGCAACGTATCAATAGCCTCAATGCCGCCTATCCCAATGCAACCGCGGACCGGTTTTTTCTGCTTCACCGGCCACGCTGCTGGAATGCGGCCGATAAGATATGGATGGGTTTCGAACGAAAGCGAGGCAAGCTGACCGAGCTCAACGCATTGCTGCGTGGCATCGGTCGAGAGCGATTCATGCTTGTGGTGGGGCGCACGGAAATCCTGCGGGAGGTCAAATACGTCATCACGCTGGACGCCGATACGCAGCTTCCGAGAGATTCCGCCCGGCTATTCATCGGGGCGATGGCGCACCCGCTCAATCGCGCTGTCTATGATCCACGCAAGCGTCGCATCGTATCCGGCTACGCCATTTTGCAGCCGCGCGTCGGTATCAGTCTGACCAGCGCGACGCGGTCGTCTTATGCGCGAATCTTTGGTAGCGAAGCCGGTGTCGATCCTTACACTCGAACAGTATCGGACGTCTATCAGGATCTCTTTCACGAAGGTTCATTCATCGGTAAAGGTATTTACGATGTCGACGCCTTCGAGCAGGCGATCGCCGGGCGTTTTCCTGACAACAGTATCCTGAGCCACGACCTGATCGAAGGTTGCTATGCCCGTTCCGGGCTTATCAGCGATATCCAGCTCTATGAGGAATATCCATCTCGCTACGACGCTGATGTAAAGCGTCGTCGTCGCTGGATACGCGGCGACTGGCAGTTGCTGCCGTGGCTTCTGCCGTGGGTTCCTTTGCGGGGCAAGCGCCGCGAACGCAACCCACTCTCTGCACTGTCGCACTGGAAGATCATCGACAACCTCCGTCGAAGCCTGGTTCCACCGTCACTGATTGCGCTTCTTCTGATCGGCTGGATGAACGTGTCGCGAGTGACATCGTGGACGTTCGCAGTCTTGGCTGTCGTGCTCGTACCGCCGATTCTCGCGTCACTGCTGGACCTGCTCCGGAAGCCATCCGAGATCATGCTTGGCCGGCATCTGCACGGTACCATGTACTCCATAGGCCAACACTTCGTTCGTGCTATGTTGGCTTTGATATGGCTGCCGCACGAGGCGCTCTATAGCCTGGACGCGATACTGCGCACGCTTTGGCGCGTCATCATCAGTAGGCGGCGGCTCTTGCAATGGAACCCATCAAGAGAAGCGGGCCGCGCCGTCGCCAATGGCGTATTGGCGCTGCTGAGATCGATGTGGATCGGACCGCTCGTCGCCATCACGACCCTGGTAATTCTCGGATGGCGGCGACCGGATGCATTGGCGATTGCTGGTCCGCTCTTGCTGCTTTGGCTCGCCTCGCCCGTCGTCGCATGGTGGATAAGCAAGCCGCCTCTTTTCAACGTGTTCACCCCTTCGCCGGACGAGCAGCGCTTGCTCCGCCGCCTGTCGCGCAGAACCTGGGCATTTTTTGAAGTGCATGTCGGGCCACAGGAGAACTGGCTTCCCCCTGACAACATGCAAGAGCAGCCAGAGATCGCGATTGCGCACCGCACATCGCCGACCAATATGGGGCTGGCACTCCTGGGAAACCTTGCGGCGTATGATCTTGGCTACTTGACCGCCGCACGACTGGTGGATCGCACCGCTGCGGCGCTGCAAACCATGCAAGGGATGGAAAGGTATCGGGGGCACTTCTATAACTGGTACGACACGCGATCGCTGGAACCTTTGCGGCCTCGATACGTGTCCGCGGTAGATAGCGGCAATCTTGCAGGGCATTTGCTGACCCTTCGTTCCGGCCTGATCGCACTGCCGGATGATCCGGTATATGACAAGCGCATGTTCGACGGCCTGCATGACACGCTGGAGCTTCTGCGCGAAGCGGTGACCACGGAGCAGCCCGAGAACACAGATATGCTGTTGACCATCGTGGCCGAACTCGATGCTGCCATCACCACGCCACCGGTAACGCTGCCAGCTGCAGCCGATAGCGTGAAAAAAATGCTGGACAGAGTCGAGAAAGTGGCGATCGGGCTGGGTGGCGTTGTGGGCGATGACGTCGGTTTCTGGTTGCAACTGCTGCTGTTGCAATGTCGTGACGCCTCGGACTACCTAGCCGTGTTTGCCGGATTGTCCGACGCGAGAGAAGGGGGCGGAAAGAAAGGCATTCCAACGCTTCGACAGGCGGCGAATATGCCAATCGACGCAGAGCAAGCCGTCCGTGCACAGGCGACGGCCGTCGTAGCGAAGCGACGGGCCATAGAGCTGGTCCTTGCGCTCACCCGGCTGGCTCAGCAGGCCGCCGAGCGGGCCGAGATGGATTACGGGCTTCTCTATGACTCCCATCGCCACCTGCTTTCCATCGGTTACAACGTGGACGAGCGTCGGCTCGATACGGGCTTCTACGACTTGCTGGCATCAGAGGCGAGACTCACGAATTTTGTGGCGATATCCCAGCAGAAGCTGCCTCAGGAAAGCTGGTTCACGCTCGGGCGCTTGCTGACGAGCGTCGGAGGCGAGCCGGCGCTGCTGTCATGGACAGGCTCGATGTTCGAGTACCTGATGCCACTGCTGGTGATGCCAAGCTATGAAGGCACGTTGCTGCACCAGACTTGCCGCACTGCCGTCAATCGGCAGATTGAGTACGGTAGTCAGCTGAATATCCCTTGGGGCGTTTCCGAGTGCGGGTATAACGCGCGCGATATCCATTACAACTATCAGTACCGGGCCTTTGGCGTCCCGGGCCTTGGCCTCAAGCGCGGCCTGGGCGAGGAGCTGATCGTTGCGCCCTATGCATCGGCCCTGGCACTAATGGTCGCACCCGAAGCGGCTTGCGAAAATCTGCAACGCCTCGCGGACGAGGGCATGGAGGGACGCTTCGGTCTCTATGAGGCGGTCGACTACACCCCCTCGCGCCTGCCACGCGGACAGAGTTCAGCCGTTATCTATTCTTTCATGGCGCATCACCAGGGCATGAATCTCCTGGCTTTCAACTACGTATTGCGACGACGCCCGATGCAGAAGCGCTTCGAGGCGGACCCAGGTTTTCAGGCCACGCTGCTATTGCTGCAGGAGCGAGTGCCACGAATAGCGACGGAATATCAGCACGCCACAGGACTTGCTTCACTGGAAGCGTCGTCACTGGTGCCCGAGCCTCGGTTGCGTGTTTTTACCGAACCAAATCGTACGGATCCCGCTGTACAGCTGCTTTCCAATGGACGCTACCACGTCATGGTGAGCAGTGCCGGTGGCGGATACAGCCGTTACCGCGATATGGCGGTGACTCGATGGCGCGAGGACATTAGTTCTGACAACTGGGGCACGTTCTGCTATCTGCGCGATGTCGCCAGCGGTGACTTCTGGTCTTGCGCTTACCAGCCGACCCTGAAGAAGCCCGAGTTCTACGAAGCGATCTTCTCCGAGGCGCGCGCTGAGTTTCGCGTGCGCGAACGTGATTTCGTCGCTCATACCGAAATCGTGGTGTCGCCCGAAGACGACATCGAACTTCGTCGTCTCCGCATCACCAATCGCGGACGCACGGAGAGGGTCATCGAAATCACCAGCTATGCTGAGGTGGTGCTGGCGCCACCGACGGCCGATGCGGTACATCCGGCTTTCAGCAATTTGTTCGTGCAAACCGAATTGGTGCGCTCATTGCAGGCCATCGTATGCACCCGGCGCGCTCGCTCCAGTCAGGAGACGTCGCCATGGTTGTGCCATCTGCTGGCCGTGCATGATGCCCATATCGACGAAATCTCTTACGACACCGATCGCGCCCGATTTATTGGCCGAGGCCGCAGCGCCGCGTCACCTCAAGTCATGGATAGCGCCGATGCCTATCGCCGCCTTTCGAATAGCGAAGGTTCGGTGCTCGACCCGATCGTTGCCATCCGCTGCCGGATCACGCTGCAAGCCGAGCAGTCGGCCGTGGTCGATCTGGTGACCGGTATCGATGATAGCCGCGATGCGTGCATGCATCTCTTGGCGAAGTATCGCGATCGCCACCTGGCCGATCGCGTGTTCGACCTGGCGTGGACACACAGCCAGGTACTGCTGAGCCAATTGAATGCACGCTTGACGGACGCGCAACTGTACGAACGCATGGCTGCGTCCATTATTTACGCAAATGCGTCGATGCGCGCCGACGCCAGGATTCTTATGGCGAATCGGCGCGGCCAATCGGGGCTATGGGCACAAGCTATTTCTGGCGACTTGCCCATTGTGCTGTTGCACATCGCGGAGCTGGCCAATATCGATCTGGTACGTCAGCTGGTGCAGGCTCACGCCTACTGGCGATTGAAGGGGCTGGCAGTTGACCTGGTGATATGGAATGAGGATCGTGCCGGCTATCGACAGCAACTGCAGGACATGATCATGGGCCTGATCGCGTCCGGCGTTGAGGCGAGCCTGCTGGATCGACCCGGCGGCATCTTCGTACGACCCGCGCAGCAGATTTCCCAAGAGGACCGTATTCTGGTGCAGGCCGTCGCGCGCCTGATCATCGACGACAACCGCGGCTCACTGGTCGAGCAAGTCAATCGACGGCGGGTGAGGTCCTCACCGATGCCGTTCACTCCAACGGCGGGCCGACTTGCATTCGCCGAGAACTTCGACAGCGTCGTAACAGAACAGTCGGCCGCCCCGCTTTTGCTGAGCAATCGCTATGGCGGCTTCAGCGCGGATGGCACCGAGTACGTCATCGCGCTCGAGGCAGGAGAGACGACGCCCGCGCCCTGGGTCAACGTGCTGGCAAACGCACAGTTCGGTACCGTGGTCTCCGAAAGCGGAAGCGCCTATACCTGGGCCGAGAATGCGCATGAGTTCCGACTTACCCCATGGCTGAACGACCCGGTGACCGACAGCTGTGGTGAGGCGATATACCTGCGCGATGAGGAAACCGGACACTACTGGTCGCCTACACCGCTGCCATGTCGCGGCAAAGGGCTCTATGTGACACGCCACGGCTTCGGCTACTCGGTATTTGAACACACGGAGGAAGGCCTTCGCACCGAACTTTGGGTTTACGTTTCGCCGGATTCGGCGGTGAAACTATCGGTGCTCAAGGTGCACAACGTATCCGGACGCACGCGCCGCCTTTCCGCCACGGGCTATGTCGAGTGGGTGCTGGGTGAGCTGCGCAGCAAAACGGCCATGCATGTAGTGACCGAGTCGGATCCGGCGACCGGAGCATTGTTTGCCCGCAATGCCTACAGCTCGGACTTCCCGGGAAGGGTGGCCTTCTTCGATGTCGACAACCCCGCCCGCACGGTCAGTTGCGACCGCAGCGAGTTCCTTGGGCGCAATAACAGCTTGCGGGCTCCAGCGGCCATGTCGCAGGCGCGTTTGTCGGGGAGGGTGGGAGCAGGACTGGACCCTTGTGGCGCCATCCAGCTCGGCTTCGACCTGGACGATGGCGATGAACACGAAATCATTTTCCGCCTTGGCGTGGCCAGTGACGCCAAGGCGGCAAGCACTATGGTGCAAAGGTTCCGTGGCCGTGGCACCGCCGCCAATACCCTGGAGGCCATACGCATGCACTGGCGCTGGACGCTTGGGAAGGTGCAAGTGCAGACGCCGGACCCGGCGATCAATGTTCTTGCCAATGGGTGGCTGATGTATCAAGTCATTGCCTGCCGCTTCCTGGCGCGCAGCGGCTACTACCAGTCGGGCGGAGCCTACGGATTCCGCGATCAGCTGCAGGACTCCATGGCGATGACTCATGCCTCGCCGTATAGCTCGCGCCAACATCTTCTGCTGTGTGCCTCGCATCAGTTCGTCGAAGGCGACGTCCAGCATTGGTGGCACCCGCCACTGGATCATGGCGTACGCACGCGCTGCTCGGACGATTATCTATGGCTCCCGCTGGCGACCTGCCGCCATGTGGTCGCCACGGGCGACTACGGTGTGCTCGATGAAATGGTGGGTTACCTGGAGGGGCGCCAGGTCGGACTCGACGAAGAGTCCTATTACGATCTGCCGGCGCGTTCGGGCCTGCAAGAGACGCTCTATCAGCATTGCGTGCGCGCCATCGAACGCAGCATGCCTCGTGGTAGTCACGGACTTCCACTCATGGGTAGCGGAGACTGGAACGATGGAATGAATCGTGTTGGTGAGCATGGCGATGGCGAGAGTGTCTGGCTGGGCTTCTTCCTCTACGACGTGCTCATGCAGTTCGCGCCTGTGGCGCGCCTGCACGCCGACGAGGCATTCGCGGAGCGCTGCGAGGCCGAGGCGGCCACGCTGCGCGACAACATCGAGCGGGATGGTTGGGATGGCGCCTGGTACCTGCGCGCGTACTTCGACGATGGCACCCCTTTGGGGGCGGCCACCAATGAGGAGTGCCAGATCGATTCCATTGCGCAAAGCTGGTCGGTGCTGTCAGGGGCGGGCAACGCGGAACGTCAGCACCAAGCGATGGATTCACTGGATCGGCACCTGGTGCGGCGGGATATTGGACTGGTGCAGCTGCTGGAGCCTCCATTCGATAAGTCCGCGCTTGATCCGGGCTATATCAAGGGCTATGTGCCCGGCGTTCGGGAAAACGGAGGTCAGTACACCCACGCAGCGATCTGGGCAACGATGGCATTTGCCAAGCTGGGTGACAGCGAGCGTGCATGGGAGCTGCTGCGGATGATCAATCCGGTCAACCACTGCCTGACGGCCGAGGCCGTAGATATCTATAAGATCGAGCCCTACGTGGTAGCCGCCGACGTCTATGGCGTAGCTCCGCACACCGGACGCGGAGGCTGGAGCTGGTACACCGGATCGGCTGGCTGGATGTACCGGCTCATCGTGGAGTCGCTGCTTGGCTTGCAACTGGAGGGTGAGCGCCTGCACATCAGGCCCGTTCTGCCTGCGGTGTGGCGCTCATTCACGATGGACTACCGGTTTCGCGAAACGGACTATCACATTGCCATCCTGCAAGAAGAGAGCCTTGAGCCGGGCGATCAAGTCAGTCTCGACGGCAAGGCGCAAGCTGGGCAGGGAATCACGCTGGTGGATGACGGCAAGGAGCATAGGATTGAGTTTCGGCGCCGATTCACGCCGAAGCCCCCCCATAGGACTAGCGTTGCCGCGGTATTTCGCTAAAAACCGTCATGTCGATCGTCTCCATAGATGCCTGGGCAGATGGGCCGGACGTATTCGGCTTTCCGCCTGCGTGCACTGATGAAGTTGATCGCGAGGGCCGGGTTTCTGTGATCAGCGGACCGAAAGCAGCTGCTGAAGATGGCATGGCTTATTATTGATGTTCACTGGCACGGCAAGGCGACCGCTGATCATGACAATGGCCGCCTTACTGATGAGGATCATGATACCCACGGTGACCATCTACACGTGCACCTGACTTCGAGTCGACTGCGTTTCGTGACGTAGCGACTATGCAGATCAGTAGCCTAACGCTTGGGTACTTACCTCTTCCGCGCCCAGCCATTGCCCTGTCTTGCGGTGAATGCTTAGCGCACGAGGGTGACCGCCATGCGGTATGAGGACCAGGTCTAGCGCAGAGTTGGCAGCCTCGCCGGGCTCGACACCCACGCGATACACCACGATGCGAGCAAAGGTATCGGCCACGAGTTGCCGTGCTTTCAGCCGTGCATCGTAATCCTGGCTCTTCACGCCGATCACCAGTTCACGCCAAGCATCGGCGGTCGTCGGTGCCTTTCGAGACACAGCCGCCCATTCCGCGTCGGCCTCGGCCATCTCCTGCCGCAGGCGCTCCCCTTCATCCTCCAGTTCGCGGACCTTGCGAAGGATGATCGCCGGCGCTGCACCGTCATCCTGCATCAAAGCATCGGTCAAGCGCTTGAGTTGCGTCTCCATGTCGGCGACGCGTGCTTTGGCGGCGGTGAGCTTCTGACGAGCTGGCGGATCGACGGAGCCGCGATCCAATAGGGCATCCAGGTTGATCTGGTCCGAACAGAACTCCAGCAGCGCCCGTTCGATCGGTGCGATGCTCGTGCTGCCACCCACCGAACAACGACGATAAGCCTGCCCGGAGCCGCAAGACAGGCGGCGATAGGTGTCATGGACCCGGCCGTCGTCGTCCTTTTTCCGGCTCATGAGGTTCTGGGCCACCATGGCCGACCCGCAATACCCGCACTGGGTGAGGCGTAGCCCAGTAATGATGCCCGGCAGTTCGCCTTTACCCTTGCGCCGACCAGGCTGCCGGATCTGGCCTTGCAGTTCGTCGAAGGCTTCCGGACTCAGGATGGCTGGGTAGTAGTCGGACAGCGCGTACTCGACGCCATCGACCGACAGGGTCTTCGTACCTCGCAGGGCGGGTAGGCGAAACACCTTATACAGGTGCGTCGCCCGGGTCCCTTTGTCCGAGACGGAGAGTCCCGCAGCATTGAGACGATCGACAATGGCCACCGCCCCATGCCCGGCCCGGAACAAGTCGATGGCCATCCGGACAGCGTCGACCCGTTCCGGGATGAGCTGCCAGCTACCCGACTGCCAGGTGAGCCATTGGGGATCCTGGCCATTGCGGATGCGACCGCGATAGGCGCCGGCCACCCACTGCTCGCACTGACGACGAATGGCCGCCTTGACCCGCTTGCTCTTGGTATCGCTTTCCTCATACGCCCGGATCATCACCAGCAGGCTGTAGACCAGCTCCATGGGGTTGGCTTTGAGTCCCTCCCGGTTGTATTCCCGGTCATCGCTGGCGGTCACCACCGTGATACCGGCATTGATGATCTGGGCGAGCTGTGCCTGGGCCTGGAGCGGTTCGGCACGGCTCAAGCGATCCAGGCCCTCCACGACCAGCACGGACCCGGCGCCAATGCGGCCCTCGTCCACGGCACGGAGGAAGGTGCCCAAGGCGCCTTGCTTTACATGACGCTGGTGGTAGGCGCTCAATCCTTCGTCGCGGAGGGAGAGCGAATCATCGAGCTGTAGCTGCTGGCGCTTGGCCCAGTTGGCCGCATACTCGGTCTGGCGATCGGCACTACTGCCGGTGGACTGTCGAGCGTCACTGAAGCGTAAATAGCTATAAACCTTGATGTTTGCGTCCACGTGAAGCATCGATCCTTGAGCAAGTTATGAAGTCTATATTGGATATCATTTGGTTGCCCAAAGAAGAAGTAACCAAGAAGAAAGGGCACCCTGCTTGGCGCCCTCAGCAGCGCAGCTGCTGAGGGTACGTGAGGGCTGGCCGGGCTTTTTGACAGGGCATCCATGCCCTGATCAAAAAGGCGAGGACTCCTGTCCTCGCCCCCCTTGCGGGGGCCTTTTCGTCCAGCCCTCACCGCCGGCGCCAAGGGGACCCGGTAGATCAAGAGCAACGTCAAAAGCGCGCCAGCGGAACGCCGCGGCTGCGCCGCGAGCTCTGCGCTCGATTTTCGCCGCGCCCTGCATCCCCCTCTCCCCTCCGGGGAGAGGGTTGGGGTGAGGGGCCGCTCTAGCGATATCGCTCGATACTGCAGTCAGCAGATCCAGCCCCACCCACATTGATCCCAAGCGCAAACAACGTCGCAAGCAAGCCAGCGACATTCCGGATATAGCCATCCCTGTCTGCCCGAAGCGCCGATGCTTTTCGCTCCATGGCGCCACCGCCACATATCCCCGGCGCCACCCGCATGACGCGTCAAGCAAGTGCGGGAGATTACGAATGCCCCTATTTGACGAGTGGCATTCGGCGATCCGTGCGTGCGGTGTCTTTGTGTCCGGCAGAATCGGCGATGCGATGCCGCGGCGTGCTCAGGGCTCGATGCGCGCCAGCACCACTTCGCCGCCGCCTTCGATGCGCAGCGTGCCCGCCGCTTCGATCCACACCGATTCGCCCTGCGTCATCGCCAGGTTTTCGCCGCCGCTGCGCAGTTCGGCGTGTCCGGCGAGCAGATAGAGGAACCAGTGCGCGCCGGCCGACGGTGGCAGCAGCATGGCGCCGTTCAAGGGACGTGCGATCAGTTCGCCTTCCGCGCCATCGCGCAGCATCAGGTTGAAGGCGCGGGTGGGGCCGTCGGTGAGCCGCGCGTGCGGGGCGTCGGCGCCGTCGAAGCGGATCACGGCCAGGCGCAATGCATGTCGTTCGCTGTCCGCGAAGCGCAGCGCGAGCGAAGCGTCGAGCGCGGTGAACTGGCGGCGCACGCCGGGCAGTGCGGAAAAATCGGTATCGCGGTCGATCTGCGCGATGCTCAGGCGCCACTGCCATGCAGAAGAATCCGGACCGCTGGCCAGCACCATGGTGGTGCCGGCGCCGTTGGCCCAGGGCTCCGCGCGCAGGCTTTCCGCTGGCACGCGGTGGAAGGCGCTCATGCGCTCAGGCGTAGGCCGCGCGGCGCGATTCGCGGTACGGCGGGTAGTACGCGAACACGTGGTTGTAGCTGCCGCAGAAATCCATGTCTTCGATGTGCTCGCCGCCGAGGCGCTCGGCCAGGCGGTCGGAAGCTTCGTTGCCCACGCGCACCAGGCTGATCACGCGCTGCGCGCGCAGCTGGTTCCAGGCGAAATCGAGGATGGCCTGGCAGGCTTCGGTGGCGTAGCCATGGTGGCGGTACTCGGACTTCAGCATCCAGCCCAGTTCGATATCGGGCCAGCCTTCCGGATACATCAATCCCGCGCGGCCGGCGAAGACGCCGCTGTCCTTCAGTTCCAGCGCCCACATGCCGTAGCCGCGCAACTGCCAATGGCCCAGCAGCATCGCCAGCGAACGCCAGGCATGGCCGCGGTCCAGCGGCTCGCCGTCGCCGACCCAGCGCGTGCTGGTGGGGTCGGCGAGCATCGCGGCGTAGTCGTCGAAATGGCTGGCGGAGAGAGCGGTGAGGCGCAGGCGCGCGGTTTCGAGGGTGGGTATGTCGAACATTGCAGTGTCAGATGGCGGCGCCGGCCAGCAGGCTGGCGAGGGCACGGGTACTGGTGGCGAGACTGTCGGCCCAGGACAGGCCGATGATTTTCTCGCCGGTGGCCGAATCGATGAAATCTTCTTCCTGCCCGGGTGCGAGCAGGTGGCGGTAATCCACGGTGATCTCGGTGCCCGTGGGCAGGTCGCGCGCGGCGAACACGAAACCGAGGTGCCACAGCCCGCTGGGCTCGAAGCTGTGGTTGATGTAGCACTCGTCGGGCCAGTCGGGGGACAGCGTGTAGCGGTCCTCGAACCAGCGCGCAGCCGCATAGAGCTGCACCTGCAGCTCGGGCGAGGCGGTGATCTGCGCGAGGCTCCAGGTGCGGTCGATCGCATCCGGCGCGGTCACGATGCGACCGGCGGCGACGTCTTCCTCCAGGAACAGCCCCTTGCCGGCGCCTCCGATACCCGAGGCGGCGATGCGGTAACGTGGCAGGATCATGGCGTGGAACGCAAATGTTTGTGCTGCTGAATCAGGTACATGGCCCCTGTGACGGCTCCGGCCTGGGTCGTGAAGGCGGTGACCGGGCGGTCGTGAACGCGGAGTGTAGGCGCAACCGGCGCGACCTGCCAGGGCCGCGCCGGCGCGGGCCGGCGAGCGGACTGGAGCTCAGTCCTCGTCCTTTTTGGCCTTGGGTCTGGCCTTGGTGGCGCCGGATTCGGGCTTGGCGCCTTCCTCGGTGATCAGGATGGCGGCACGGTTGCGGTCCAGCGTGCTGGCGCCCACGCCCTTGACCTGGCCGACTTCGTCCACGGTCTTGAACGGGCCGTGTTCCTCGCGCCAGGCCACGATGGCGGCGGCCTTGGCCGGGCCGATGCCGTCGAGCGCCTTGGCGATAGTGGCGGCGTCGGCGGTGTTGACGTTGACCGGCGTGGCGGCGTGCAGCGACAGGCACACGGCCAGGCCGGACATGAAAGTAGCGAGCTTGCGCAGCATGGGGATGCTCCTTCAGTGATGGGCTTCAGCGATGGGACAGCGCGGCGTCCGTGCGCCGCCCAGCCACGATGCCGCCGGCGCGAAGGCGCCGCAGTCGGCGCTCCCATCGCGCTGCGGTGCGCCTGCATCGCCGCGTGGCGTGGGTGCGCGCCTACGCGCTGTCGGCGGCGTTTCGGCCTGCGCTGATACAATCGGCGCTTTCCCCATCGCCGGAGCTCGCCCATGGATACCGCCCGTCTTTCGCATTTCGTCAGCGGCCTGTGGGATGACGAGATCGTGCCGCAGCTGATGGACTACATCCGCATTCCCAACAAGTCGCCGATGTTCGATCCCAAGTGGGTGGAACACGGCTACATGGATGCGGCGGTCAAGCTGATGGAGACCTGGGCGCGCACCAAGCTGCCGTCGCTGCCCGGCGCCACGCTGGAAGTGGTGCGCCTGGAGGGCCGCACGCCGCTGATCTACATCGACGTGCCCGGCCAGGGCGACGACACCGTGATGCTCTACGGCCATCTCGACAAGCAGCCGGAAATGACCGGCTGGGCCGAGGGCCTGGGTCCGTGGACGCCGGTGCTCAAGGGCGACAAGCTCTATGGCCGCGGCGGCGCCGACGACGGCTACGCCATCTTCGGCTCGCTGGCCGCGCTGCTGGCGCTGCGCGAGCAGGGCATCCCGCACGCGCGCTGCGTGGTGCTGATCGAAGCGTGCGAGGAATCGGGCAGCTACGACCTGCCGTACTACGTGGACCACCTGGCCACGCGCATCGGCAGCCCCTCGCTGGTGGTGTGCCTGGATTCGGGCTGCGGCAACTACGACCAGCTGTGGCTGACCACCTCGCTGCGCGGCATGACCGGCGGCGAGCTGAGCGTGCAGGTGCTGGAGGAAGGCGTGCATTCCGGCGACGCCTCCGGCGTGGTGCCGTCGAGCTTCCGCATCCTGCGCGAGCTGCTGACGCGCCTGGAGGACCCGCGGACCGGCACGGTCAAGCCGAAGGAACTGTACGTGGAGATTCCCGCGCAGCGCATCGAGCAGGCGAAGCAGGCCTCGCACGTGCTGGGCAAGGCCATCTACGAGAAGTTTCCCTTCGTCGAAGGCATGCATCCGGTCACCGACGACCTCACCGAGCTGGTGCTCAACCGCACCTGGCGCCCGCAGCTGGCGGTGACCGGCGCGGACGGCCTGCCGCCGCTGGAAAGCGCCGGCAACGTGCTGCGCCCGAAGACCTCGGTGAAGCTCAGCCTGCGCCTGCCGCCCACGCTCAACGGCAGCCAGGCCGGGCAGTTCGTCAAGCAGCTGCTGGAGAAGGATCCGCCCTACGGCGCCAGGGTCAGCTTCAAGCTGGAGAAGGACGGCGGCGGCTGGCATGCGCCGCAGCTGTCGCCGTGGCTGGAGCAGACCGTCGCGCAGGCTTCGCAGAACCATTTCGGTGCGCCGGCGGCCTACATGGGCGAAGGCGGCAGCATTCCCTTCATGGGCATGCTCGGCGAGAAATTCCCCCAGGCGCAGTTCCTGATCACCGGCGTGCTCGGCCCGCATTCCAATGCGCACGGCCCGAACGAATTCCTGCACATCCCCACCGGCAAGAAGGTGACGATGGTGGTGGCCGAGGTGGTGGCGGGCCACTACGCGCAGGGCGGCAAGGCTTGAGCGACGACTACGGCTATCTCGCGGCCCACTGGGCCGCCGTGCGCGAGCGCGTCGACGCGGCCTGCCGCGAGGCGGGCCGCGCGCCGGCCGAGGTGGACGTGCTGCCGGTGAGCAAGACCTTCGGCGCGGACGCCATCCGCGCCGCCACCGCCTTGGGGCTGCATCGCTTCGGCGAGAACAAGGTGCAGGAGATCCGCGAGAAGGCCGGCCCGCTGGCCGACTGCGCCATCGACTGGGTGGTGATCGGCCACCTGCAGACCAACAAGGCCAAGGACGTGGCCCGGCTCGCCGCCGAAGTGCAGTCGCTGGACCGCTGGGAGCTGGCCGAGGCGCTGGACCGCCGCCTGCAGGCCGAAGGCCGCGCCATCGACGTGCTGGTGCAGGTGAAGACCTCCCCGGAAGAGAGCAAGCAGGGGCTGGATCCGGCGGAGCTGCCGGCCTTCCTGGCCCGCTTGCGCGGCCTGGACACCCTGCGCGTGCGCGGCCTGATGACCATGGCCGTGCAGTCCGGCGACCCCGCTCCCGTGCGCGCCTGCTTCCGCCTGCTGCGCGAGCTGCGCGACCGCATGGCGGGGGAGGGCCACGCACTGCCGCGGCTGTCCATGGGCATGAGCGGGGATTTCCCGCTGGCGGTGGCCGAGGGTGCTACGGAACTGCGTATCGGGACGGCGATTTTCGGCCGCCGCGGCTGAATTGCGCTTCAGCTACCTTGCAGACCTGTTACGGACCTCCGTCACACTTCCGCCACGGTTATTTCTAGGAAATTTTCCTAGCCAGGCCAGGTGCTTGCAGTGATTTCCCACTGCTTTCATGGGGATGCCGGACGTTGCTGATCCCTTCAGCTTTTCGAAACCGCGGGGTTTAGTTAACCCGGATCGAACATACGGCCTATATCGCTTTGCTAAGTTCACGGCTTCGTCACGGTCGTCGACACATCCGACGGCCAATCCCGTGAACAGCAAGGGGATTTTTCCCGCATGCCAATCAAGCGATTGACCGTCCTCTCCGTGCTGGCCGCCGCCGCGCTCGTCTCCGGTCCCGTGCTCGCCAGCCCCAGCGGACAGGCCAAGGCCGCCCCTGCTGTCGCCACCATCACTCCGCCGCTGATGAGCCAGTTCGCCGCGCTCGCTCCGGCCCAGGCCCTTTCCCAGTCGGCTCTGCCGGCCGCTCCGGCGATCGAGGAGCAGGCCAGCAATGCGGACGATCTGCGCAAGACGCTGATCGATCTGGCGATGCAGCTGCGGGATATCCGCTATGTGCGCGGCGGGCACGATCCGTCGACCGGCTTCGATTGCAGCGGCTTTGTCCGTTACGTGTTTTCGCATGCGGTGGGGTTGGATCTGCCGACCAATTCGGCGGGGCAGTTTCTTGCGGGGCTGAAGGTCAACCGTACCGAGATGCAGCCTGGCGATCTGGTGTTTTTCCGCACTGCCGGCGGGCGCCGGGGTGGTGGGCGCATTTCGCATGTGGGCATTTATATTGCCAATGGGCAGTTTATTCATTCGCCTTCGCGGGGGAAGACGGTGCGGGTCGATAGTCTCGATGAGAGTTATTGGGCTAAGCGGTTCGCTGGCGCCAAGCGGCCTGAGGGCATGGCGCAGAACGGTTGAGCGTTAGCGCTTTCGGCAGTTTGAGGCCGCCTGCAGGGCGGCCTTTTTTATTTGTGCTGTATTCGTCATCCCGGTGTAGGTCGGGATCCAGTAGCGACTAGGGGCGGTTGTCGCGATTTGGCCGCTTATGCAGCGGGCATTTCGGACGCCTGCCGGCGCCCGAGTCACTTTCTCTTTGCTGGCCCAAAGAGAAAGTAACCAAAGAGAGAATGGCCTGAGAGCAACGGCTCGCGACGCGACTAGAAGGAGCAGTGGGCGGCTGCGGTAGTCTGATTAACCTGGGTCTACACGAAACGGCAGTGCGTTTACGTAGCGGGTGCTTCAACGTGCCGTGGCGAAGAGGATGTTCAAGGACTGAGGCCAGCTTTTGTTCTTCGTTCCTGCTTACCTCACGCCATCACCCCTCTCCCCTCCGGGGAGAGGGCAGGGTGAGGGGCCGGGCGGAGCGTAACGCCTGTTATTCCTTGGGCCGCTTGGGCGCTATTCGCCCGCGATGACGCAGGTCAGCTTGCCCGACCCAAGCGCCGCAACTCATCCGACTCGACAATCCGCACTCCTTCGCCCGCTTCTCGCGCCAATTTCCACAACGCGCGCGCAACCGTCTCCACGTGAATCCCGCGCCATCGTCCGGGCAACAGGCGCGACAGCGGTCCCGCGACTGCCTCGCCTAAGCGGAACTCCTTGCGTGGTCCCAGCAGCAGAGATGGGCGGACGATGGTCAGCTGTGGCCAGTCATGTTCGATCAATGCTTGTTCCAGCTCGCCTTTGACCTTCGTGTAGAACGTGCGCGACGTGGCGCTCGCGCCGAGCGAACTCATCACCAGGTAATGCCGCGCTCCAAGCTTGCGTGCGCGTCGCGCCACGGCCAGGGGCAGGTCGTAGTCGGCCATGCGGAAGGCTTCGCGGGAGCCGGCCTGGGCGATGGTGGTGCCGAGGCAGCAAAGGGCTACGTCCAGCGGCGGCTGCAGGGTGGGGAGGGTGCGGTGGAGCATGCCGATGGGGTTTTCCAGCCGGGGGGCGCGTGGCAGGGCGTGGCGGGTGGGGGCGAGCACGCGGGCGACGGCGGGGTCGGACAGGAGTTCGCGCAGCACGGCGCCGCCGGTGAGGCCGGTGGCGCCGGCGAGCAGGACGTGGAGGGGCGCAGCGGTCATGGGTGCGGCATGGAGACCTGACGCGCACAGCTTGCCACGCCGCATCTTTGCTGCGCGTAACGCGAGCGGACCGAAACGCTAGCGCGCGACCACCGTCACAGGGCGGTGGAAACTCGCGGTCGGCTTCCACTGCGGATAGGTGGTTTCGGTCGACAGCTTGCCGCCGACCATGAACAGCGCGCGCAGGTCTTCCACCAGGCCGCGCAGGTCCCAGCTCGGCGCGGTACCGGCGGGCGGGGCGCTGGCGCTGGCCGCGAGGTAGTCGCCGTAGCGCTTGCGGCCGGCGGCGTCGCCGCCGTCGCGCAGGTCCAGGCCGGAGCGGGCGTAGAGCACCGGCACGCCGCGCGTGGCGAAGCTCAGCGCGTCGGAGCGGAACAGTTCCATGCCGGCCCGCTCGTCGCCCGAGCGCATGCGGCGGTGCTGGCTCTGCAGCGCATCGGCGAGGTAATCGTCCAGCTGCGACTGGCCATAGCCGAGCACGTCCAGGTCGCGGCTCGGCCCCAGCCACGGCAAGGCGTCGAGCTGGATTTCCGCCACCGTGTGCTCCAGCGCCACCGGCGGATGGTCGACGTACCAGCGCGAACCGAGCTGGCCGGATTCCTCCATGGTCAGCGCGACGAACAGCACGCTGCGATGCGGCTTGGGTGCGCGGTGCGCGAAGGCCTCGGCCAGTTCGAGCAGGCCGGCCAGGCCCGCCGCGCTCTCGGCCACGCCGTGCAGCGACTGGCTGTCGCGCGCATCGGGGTGGTTCCAGTGCGCGGTGTAGACGATCGCATCGCCGGGCTGCTTGCTGCCGTTCATGCGCGCGATCACGTTGGGCGACATGCCCTGGCTGATGCTGCTCTGGAATGCCAGGCTGGCCTTGGCCGCCAGCGTCAGCGCGCGGAAGCCGCGCCGGTGCGCGGCGGCGCGCAGCGCCTGGAAATCCTGGCCGGCGCTGGCGAACAGCCGGCGCGCGGCGGCATCGCTCAGCCAGCCGGCGATGGCGGGCGCTGCATTCGCATCGCCGGGCAGGGTGTACCAGGGGCTGCTCCAGTGCTGGCGCACCGCGGTCCATGGATAGCCCGACGCCGCTTCGTCATGCACCACGAACACCGCCGCCGCGCCGTGGCGCGCGGCCTGCTCCAGCTTGTAGCGCCAGGAACCGAACAAGGTGGGCGTGCGGCCGTGGAACAGCGCCGGATCCTGGCTGCCCCAGCCGGGGTCGTTGGCCAGCAGTACCACGGTCTTGCCCTTGACGTCGGCGCCGGCGTAGTCGTCCCAGTCCTGCGCGGGGTCGTCGATGCCGTAGCCGGCGAACACCACCGGTGCATGTTCGATCGCCGCGTTCGTATGCTGTGCGGGCGAGTTGGCCACCATGTCGATGCCGTAGGCGAGCGACAGCGGCTGCGCGCCGCCTTCGATCTGCAGGGTCATCCGTTCGGGATGGATCACGCTGCCGCGCACATAGGGCACGTCCTGCGTCCACTTGCCATCGGCGCCGGGCTGCAGGCCCATGCGCTGGAACTGCGCGATCAGGTAATCGACGGTATGCCGCTCGCCAGCGCTGCCGGGCGAACGGTCGCGCAGCGCGGGCGCGGACAGCGCGTGAAAATGGACGGCCAAATCCTCCGGCATGATGCCGGGTGAAAAGTTCGCCGCGATCTCGCCGTCGCGCGACGACGACGCATGCTGCTGGCAGGCAGCAAGCATGGTGCTTAGCACAACGATGGATAGAAAACGGCGCATTCCCCCGGCTCCCTGTAAGGGACCGGCAGGACTGTAACCGCGCCGCGGCCCGCTGAAAACGCGCAAGTTTTCGCGTTCAGCAGCGGGCGCGGCAGCTTCATGCGATCGACCGTGAAAGACTCAGGAGCGGCCATCGCGCCGACCTTTCGTACGGCGTGCTCGTCGAGCGCTCACTGGAATAAAGAAGTCCACGTGCGCCGGTTCCGCTGGCCATGCCGATCGGCACACCGCAGCGCACGATGGTAAGGAAATTTGGGAGCTTTCCTTATAGATCAGGGAGGCTTCCGTGCGCTTTGCTGTGCTCCCGCGGCCTCCATGACAGGAGGCGGCCAAAGTACGCGCCGACCAGCGCGTACCGAATGTTGGGAGGCAGGAAGGAATGGGGCCGCCAATCCATCCGCATGTACGCGGGGTCATCCCGTCGAGCCGATTGCTGCTCGCGCTTGCGATGGCGTTGATCGCCACGGAGCGTTTGCATGCGCAGTCCGAACCTCTCCGGCCGCGATCGGGCGATCAGGCCCCATTCGCGGGAGTGCCGGTCGCGAAACCGGGATACGGAGAGGAAGCTGTATCCCCAGAGACCGACGAAAAGGAAGCGAAGCTCCTCGATGGCGTGACCGTGGAGGGCTATTCGAAGAGCCTGGGGCGCTCACTGCAGATCAAGCGCCACGCCGATACGGTGGTCGATGCGCTTCATGCGCAGGACGCAGTCGCCCTGCCGGACATCTCGGTCACCGAGGCTTTGAAGCGCCTGCCGGGCGTAGCGGTCAGCGCTTTTGGCGTCGCTGCCGACCCGGATCATTTCTCCGTCCAGGGCTCGAACATCAGCCTGCAGGGCCTGCCGTACGTCAGCACACTGTTCAATGGCCGTGAAGTGTTCTCCGCCGGTGGTCAGGGTTTGAATTTCTTCACCGTATCGCCGGAACTGATCGGCTCGGTTGTGGTGAGCAAGAACCAGACGGCGGACATGATCGAAGGTGGTATCGCCGGTTCGATCGACCTCCGGACACGTCAGCCCTTGGACAGCAGCAAGGATACGGAACTATCGGCAATGCTTGGCAATTACTGGGGCAGCCTGGACCAGCGGGCTACGCCGCAGATCTCCGCCTTGTTCAGGCGTAACCGCGACGTCGGCATCGGCCGCTTGGGCGTGCTGCTCAACCTGGCCTACGATCGCACCGATCAGCAGGCAAACGCGATCTCGCTGGTCGACTTTCAGCGGCGTTGCGCAGGTTGCTCGCTTCCTGGCGGAAGGACTGACGGCTATCCAGGGCTGGCGCCCGGTCAATATGTCTACGTACCTGTGGGCGCCGATCTGCGCGTGCAGGCTCGGACCAGCACCCGCTTCGGCCATGTCGTTTCCACGCAATGGGAAAGCCCAGGCAAGGCTTGGCAGGCCAGTTTGGAGTGGCATCGCGCCTCGGACACCGAGACCACCTACGAGCGCACTTTGCAAGCCGCAGCGGATGGCTGCGCCTTTTCCGTTTCGCTTGCCGGTTGCGCGGTGCCTCTGGCAGGTACGGCACCCACGTACGATTCCAACGGCGTATTGCGGTCGGGCGTCATCTCGGGCGCGCCGCGTTCATCGGACTTCCCGCCGATCACTCACGGCGGCGTGCCGACGCTATTGAACAGTACGGCTTTCAGGAACCGTTATCTCACCGATGACTACAGCCTGGGCATGAAGTGGAAGGTCAACGAGAGGCTGAGCTTGAGCGCCGAGCTGCAGGCCACGCGTTCTACATTCAGGAATTTCTATTACTACATCCGCCAAACGACCCAGGCTGACTGGAGGATTACCCTGCACCGCAGCAAGGCACCCCGGGTCAGCCTGCTTTCGCCTGACCCCGGTGTAACGGCGGCCCGGTATTACGCAAACCCCGACAACATGTATTGGGCGGCAGCGCAGGACCATTTTGCGGAGTCCCGCGGCGACCAGCATGCTTTTCGCCTCGACGGCACATTCGGCGTGGATGCCGGTTTTCTCGACAGTCTCCAGTTCGGCGTCCGTAACTCCAGCCGGAGCGAAGTGACGCGGAACTCGGCCTACAACTACAAGACCATCAGCTCTCCATACGGGCAGAGCGCAGTAACTGTCGGCGATACGCCCGATATCGCGGCATTGCATAAACTCACGCTCCCGGGTTTCGGCAGCGGCAACTTTGCAGGCTTCGTTGCACCGTATTTCAAGCTGCATCCCCTGATGCAGTTCGAACAGGCCGCGGCCATCATCAGGCAGGTCAATCGGCGGGCCATGGTCCTGAATCCGCCGGGCATGGTAGGGCCGTATTACACCCTCGGTCAGCGCACGCGATACGTCCCGGGCGATGTCTTTGTTCCGGGTACGTACTACCTCCCGCAGGAGATTGCCTCCAACCAGGAGCAGACCCGTGCGGCCTACCTTCGCGTAAATTTCGGCAATGGCTACATCGATTTTCTTGACGGCGCGCAGATCAGCGGCAATATCGGCATGCGCTACGTGCATACCCGGGATGAGGCGGCGGGCTACCTGGTGCTGCCGAACCAGGCGGCGATCCTCAACGGCATCGGCGTCGAACAGTACTGCCTCGACCAGGGGAGGGGAGGCATGGCACCGTCTCCGGGAACGTTCTGCGCGCTGACACCAGCGCAGCAGCGGCGGTATATGGACTTCGCCAATGGCGGATACACCCCGATCAAGGCGCGCAACTCCTATAGCCACTGGCTGCCGAGCTTCAACCTGTCCATCGGCTGGGCAGACGATCTGATCACCCGGTTGGCGTTCTCCAAGTCGATTTATCGGCCTACGCTGGACCAATTGCGGGCAGGGCAGTCGATCAGCGGATTGCTGCCCTATGGCACCCATGGCAGCTCTGTGCCGACGGTCGGGAATGGGTATAGCGGCAGTAATCCGTATCTGATGCCTGTTACCGCAAACAGTCTCGATCTAGCCCTGGAATGGTACTTCGGCGCCACGGGCGCGATGTCCGCCATGCTGTTCCATAAACAGTTGGACGACACCATTCAGACCATTACGCGCGTGGTCGAAACGACGGTCACGAACAATGGCGTGACCTATCCTGAGCAGTACACCATCGGTCTGGCGAATTTGAAGAAGAAGGGCAGCATAAGTGGCATGGAGCTCGCTTATGCACAGAAATATGGATTTCTGCCCGGCTGGCTTTCCGGCTTTGGCACTCAGCTGAATTACACGTACATTGAGCACCGCAACTTGAGCCATGGCGCCGCCAGCTATTGTCCCGTCGGTTATGCGCCGGCCACGCAATGCATCAATCAGCTCAAGCTGCCGCCATATGAGCTATCGCGTCATACGTACAATTTCAGCGCGTACTACGAGCATGGTGCGCTGTCCGCGCGCATCGCCTATCACTGGCGTTCGAAATACCTGATTACCGGCAGGGAGGCGATCTACCCTTTCCTTCCCGTCATGGCAGCCTCGCAAGGCCAGTTGGACGCTTCGTTAATCTATGCGATCAATGATCATTTGAAGGTATCGCTGCAAGCGGCCAACATCTTGAATTCGACATTCAGTACCCGGGAAATCATCAGCACCGAAGGATTGAGCGTGCCCAAGGGTTTCTTCCGCAATGACACGCGTTACAACTTCAATGTGCGCGCAAATTTCTGACGCTTGATGCCCTCGTCCCGCGAGCATCGTGTCGATTCATGCGCGGGCGCCGGGCCATCTTTGAATCGGGACGGCCGTGCAGGACGACATCGCTCCGATGCCTGCCTGCACGCCTTTTCTGCGCTATGCGAGCCGGTCAGAAACGATAGTCCGCACCGAGGTAGACATAGCGTCCGCGCGGATCAGCCTGCGTCAGGTCGTAGTAGGTGTTGGATGGATCCCACGGCGGCCGGCGGTTCTGCAGGTTCTGTAGGGCGAGCGTGAGCGTGGTCTTGGGCAGGCCGGTGTAGGCGATGCTCAGGTCGAAGGTGCTCCATGCTTTTACGCGCTCCGGATACGCCGGCGTGAGGCGGTTATCGGGGTTCTGCTGGTAGCCGCCCACGTAGTACCAGGTCAGCGTGCTGGCGAAGTCGCGGTAGCTCCAGGTCAGCCCGGTGCTGCCGCGCCACTTCGGCAGCGAGCCGAAGATATTGGTGCCCGCGCCGTTCACCGGTGCATCGCCGGCCACGCGCGGCTGGCTGTACTTGAGCAGGCGCGTCCAGTTGCCGTCGAGCGCGAAGTCGCCCGCGTTCGCCGTGTGCAGTGCCTGGTGGAAGCTGAGGTCCACGCCGTCGGTGGTCAGGCTCTGCTGGTTGCGGTACTGGTTGGTGATGATGCTGATGCGTCCCTGTGCGTCGCGCTGCACGCGCGGGTCCTTGCGCTGCACCAGGGTGGCGTCGTCGTCGGGGCCGATGATGCCGCGCTGCACGATGTGGTAGTAGTCCGCGCCGAAGCTGGTGTCGGCGCTGGGCGAAATCACCAAGCCGCCGTTGTAGTTCTCCGAGCGCTCCGGCCGCAGCTTCGGGTTGGCGGCGAACACATCGGTATAGCCGCGGCGCTGGCCGGGCGTGACCGGATCGTAGGGATCGACCACCGTGCTGTAGCTCACCGCGGTGCTGTGGGTGATTTCCGGCAGCGACGGCGCGCGGAAGCCGCGCGAGTACGAGCCGCGCAGCAGCAGCCAGTCCAGCGGCTGGTAGCGCAGCGAGAACTTCGGCGCGAAGGCATTGCCGAAATCGCTGTAGTGGTCCAGGCGACCGGCGATGCCGGCTTCCAGCGTGGCGAGAATCGGCACGTTGAATTCGGCATAGCCGGCGTGCACGTCGCGCGAGCCGCGGATCACGTCGATGGCCGGACGCAGCTCGGAGCCGGACAGCACCGCCTGCGAGGTGCGCGAATTGATCGACTCGTTGCGGAACTCGTAGCCCGCGGCAAAGCCCACCGTGCCCGCGGGCAGGTCGAACAGCTGCGTGCTGGCGGTGGCATTCACCGCGGTGAGGCGCGATACGGCGGGGCGGATGGTGGACAGGCGCAGCGCATCGATCGCCTGCTGCGAATGGTTGTTGGCGGCGAAGTTGTAGCCGCCATTGGCCAGCAGCGACTGGAACGCATAGCGGTTGCCGAAGTTGGTGACGTATTCCTTCAGGCTGCTCTCGGAATGCTCGGCGGAGACATCCCAGTCCCATGCGCCGGTACGTCCTTTAACGCCGCCGAGGAAGCGCGTGAAAATGGTGCGGTCGCGCTTGTTGCGCTGGCCCACGTCCCACAGGTTGGTGTTCACCGGTGTCGGCACGCCATAGGGATTGGCTGGGTTGCCGGCCGGCAAGGTAGTGTCGATGTTCACCAGCTTCTGGTTCGCGTTGTCCCAGGCGCGCAGGCCGCTGCCGATCGCCAGCGGTCCGCTGAACACGAAAGCGGCGTGGCTGCGGCTGTAGATCGCCTCGCCGTAGGCGTCGATCTGGTCGGTGAGTTTCACCGTCGCCTTCAGCACGGCGTGGTAGCGCTCCACGCCGGGAATCAGCGAGGTGTACTGCGCCGGGTTGTAGGCCCAGGTGTCGCCGCTCTTGCCGGGCGTGATGGCGCCGTAAGGCACTTTGCGCACCGGGCCGACGGCGCTGGCAAAGCCCTGGGTGGGATCGTTGTTGTAGTAGTTGGTCGGCGTCCAGTTGAGGCGGCCGCCCGGCTTGTCGCGGAAGTCGTTGTCGCGCAGCCAGCTCACGTCGTCCTGGTTGAGCTGCGAGCTGCGCGTGCCGTCCAGCGCGAAGAACACGTTGTAGCCGTCCTTCTTCAGATCGCCCTGGCCCAGCAGCAGATGGAAATTATTCGAGCGCTGGCCGGTGCCTTCGGTGCTGCCGCCGACGTTGGCGCCGACTTCGGCGCCCTGGTAGTTCTGCTTGAGGATGATGTTGACCACGCCGGCGATGGCGTCGGAGCCGTACACCGCGGAAGCGCCGTCCTTCAGCACTTCGATGCGCTCCACCGCGGCCAGCGGCAGCGCGTTGAGGTCGACGAAGGTGTCCTGCAGTTCGTAGGCGGTGGCGTAGTTGGCCACGCGCTTGCCGTCCACCAGCACCAGGGTGTTCTTCTGGCCCAGGCCGCGCAGCGAGATGCCGGCCGTGCCGGCGGAGAAGCTGCCGGTGAGCTGTTCGTTGACGCTGTTGCCGGTATTGGCGGAGATCGAGCGCAGCAGGTCGGGGAGGGTGGTCTTGCCGCTGCTGCGGATCTGTTCGGCGGTGATGGCCTGCACCGGGCTGGGGCCTTCCAGGTCGGTGGTCTTGATATTGGAGCCGGTGACGCTGACGGCTTCGAGCTGGGTGGCCTTCTTGTCGTCGGCCTCCTCCGCGTGCAGCGGGGACAGCGCGAGCGCCGTGGCAATGGTGAAGGGAAGCAGGCGGATCGTGTTCATGGCGGGAAGCATTCCTGTAGGCGCAGCCGTCCCGGCTCCTGGCCAGGTGCGATGGATGCGCGGGATGCAGCGGGGGAGCTGCGTTCGTGGGATCGCCGTGGGGATGGCGTCAATGGCGGCGCGGGAAAACGCCTAGGGTCGCGGGATCAGCCGCAGCGACACATTCGACAGCAACGACAACAGCAGCCCGTGCCGGCGATGGCATGGCGGTGTCGTGGCGAAGAGGAGAACAGCGGGAAGTGCATCGTGATATCCGGCCCGGCGGCGTCCGGTGGACGCTGGCTTGCTTGGGGATTCCGGACTGGCGCCCGGCAACAGGGAAAGCGCGCGATCAGCAACAACAACAGCAGCAACACATCGCGCACATGCGATGCGTGGTGCTGGCGAGCTGGCGATAACCCTGGATGGTCACGAGCGGTGGCATTCCTGCTGGGGACGGAACGGCGCGTTGGGGGTTCGGCCGTATGGACGGCTATTTGTGCATCGCCGCGCGGCGATGTCAACCCGAGGTGACGATGCGCGTTCGCCGCCGGCGGCGCAAAACGGCTGCCGGCACGCGGCCGGGCCGCGCCCCGCAAGGTTCCCCGGATGGGTGCGGCGAGTTGTCGCAGGATGTTGCGCCGCGCCATCGGGCGCCGATGGCGGCGCCCCGGCTCAGCCGCTACCCTTGGCCGTTGCCCACGGAACCGCCCATGTTCTACGACCTCGCTCCGGTAACCCGTAACCTGCTGATCGCCAACGTGGCGGTCTTCCTGCTGCAGCAGCTGATGCCTTCGCTGCTGGTGCCCCTGGCGCTGTGGCCCCTGGGCAGCGGCTACTTCCAGCCCTGGCAGGTGGTGACCAACGCTTTCATGCACGGCGGCTTCCTGCATCTGTTCTTCAACATGTACGCCTTGTTCATGTTCGGCAGCCAGATCGAGCGGCTGCTGGGCACGCGCAACTACACCATCTATTACTTCGTCTGCCTGATCACCGCCTCGCTCCTGCAGCTGCTGTGGCTGCGCTTTATCGAGCAGGATTTCCAGACGCCGACGCTGGGCGCCTCGGGCGCGATCTTCGGCCTGCTGCTGGCCTTCGGCATGCTGTGGCCGCACGAGAAGCTGATCCTGTTCCCGATCCCGGCGCAGATCCCCGCCTGGCTGTTCGTCTCCGGCTACGCCGCGCTGGAGCTGATCTCCGGCGCCACCGGCTGGGCGCCGGGCATCGCCCACTTCGCGCACCTGGGCGGCATGCTCGGCGGCTTCGTGCTGCTGCAGTACTGGCGCGGCAAGCTGCCGGTCAAACCGAAGCGGCGCTTGATGCGCTGACCTTTCCACCTCGCGGTTCTTCTTCATGACTCAGCACCTGCAGCGCCGGCTCACCCCGCGCCATATCACCTTCATGGCCCTGGGGATGGCGATCGGCGCCGGCCTGTTCCTGGGCTCGGCCAATGCGATCAACCTGGCCGGCCCCTCGGTGCTGTTCGCCTACCTGTTCGGCGGCGCGATGATCTTCATCATCATGCGCGCGCTGGGCGAGATGGCCGTGCACGATCCGGTGGCCGGGTCCTTCAGCACCTATGCGCACCGTTATCTGGGTCCGTTCGCCGGTTATCTCACCGGGTGGAACTACTGGATCCTGATGGTCGGCGTCGGCATGGCCGAGAGCACGGCGGTGGGCATCTACATGCGCCAGTGGTTTCCCGACTTGCCGCAGTGGATCTGGGTGTTCGGCAGCGTGGCGATGATCGGCGGCCTGAACCTGATGGCGGTGAAGGTCTACGGCGAGATGGAATTCTGGTTCACCCTGATCAAGGTGGTGACGGTGGTGCTGATGATCCTCGGCGGCGCCGGCATGATCTGGCTGGGCTGGGGTAATGGCGGCCAGCCGGTGGGCTTGTCCAACCTGTGGGGGCATGGCGGCTGGTTCCCGCACGGCTTTACCGGCATGGTGCTGGCATTGCCGGTGGTGGTGTTCGCGTTCGGCGGCATCGAGACCATCGGCATGGCGGCGGGCGAGGCCGCGCAGCCGGAGCGCACCATTCCGCGCGCGGTGAATTCGGTGCTGTGGCGCATCCTGATCTTCTACGTGGGCGCGCTGTTCGTGATCATGGCGATCTACCCGTGGAACCAGCTCGGCACGCAGGGCAGCCCCTTCGTCACCACCTTCGGCAAGCTGGGCATTCCGCAGGCGGCCGGCCTGATCAACTTCGTGGTGATCACCGCGGCGCTGTCGGGCTTCAACAGCACCACCTTCAGCGGCAGCCGCATGCTGTACAGCCTGTCGACCAAGGCGCAGGCGCCGGCTTTCCTGGGCAAGGTGAGCGAGCACGGCGTGCCGGTGCGCGCGGTGCTGGTGACGCTGGCGTGCCTGGTCCTGGGCGTGGTGCTGAACTACCTGCTGCCGGAGCGCATCTTCGCCATGATGATGTCGATCCTGGCGTTCAACACGGTGTGGACCTGGATGATGGTGCTGATCGCCCACTTCAGCTTCCGCCGCCGCTACGGCGCCACGCAGTTCCCGCTGCGCGCGTGGCCGCTGACCAGCGTGGTGTGCCTGGTGTTCCTGGCCTTCGTGCTGTTCATGCTCGGCTACAGCCCCGACACGCGGGTGGCGCTGTACGTGGGCGCCGGCTGGGTGGTGCTGCTGTCGCTGGCCTACCGGTTTCTCGGCATCGGTGCGCGGATGCGCGCGCTCGGCCCGCAGGCGGCATGAGGATGGAACGCCGCCTGCGCACGGTTGGCCTGATCGGCGGCATGAGTTGGGAATCGACGCTTGCCTACTATCAGTTGATCAACCGCGGCGTGCGGGAGCGGCTGGGGCCGCTGCGGTCGGCGCGGCTGCTGCTGGACAGCCTGGATTTCGGTGAGATCGAGGCGTTGCAGCGGCAAGGTGACTGGCATCACGCGGGGGAGCTGCTGGCCGCCTCGGCGCGGCGGCTGGAGGCCGGCGGCGCCGAGGCCATCGTGCTGGCGACCAACACGATGCATAAGGTGGCTGATGCCGTAATGGCGGCGACGCCGTTGCCGTTTTTGCATATCGCGGATCCGACGGGGGCGGCGCTGCGCGCGGCGGGTTGCCATCAAGTGGCGTTGCTGGGTACCGCTTTTACGATGGAACAGGAGTTCTATCGGGAGCGCTTGCGCGCGAGGTATGGCATTCGGTGCCTGGTGCCTGACGAAGGGCAGCGGCGCGAGGTGCATCGCATCATCTACGAGGAGTTGTGCGCGGGGGTGGTGCTCGATTCCTCGCGGCAGTTTTATCGGGAGGTGATGGTGGATTGTGCTGCGCGCGGGGCGCAGGGGGTGGTTCTCGGGTGTACCGAGATTGGGTTGCTGGTTGGGCGGGAGGATAGCCCGGTGCCGCTGTTTGATACGGCTGCGTTGCATGCAGCGGCCGCTGTGGATTTCATGTTGGGGTGATGGTTGTGATCCCGGTGTAGGCCGGGATCCAGTGGCGACCACGCCTGGTTTTTGCGGTGCCGCGAACTGGCCGCTTATGCAGCGGGCATTCCGTGCGCCTGCCGGCGCCCGGGTCACTTTCTCTTTGCTGGCCCAAAGAGAAAGTAACCAAAG